>NZ_JAVLSX010000003.1:0-577443 GCF_031583795.1 Paenibacillus sp. VCA1
GCCTTATAGAGGCTTCTGGAATACCCAACTCTTTCGCGACTCGCTTATATCCGAAGCCATGTTCGAGGTACATCTGAACAGCTTTATATTTCGATTCAGTTGAATGTGTGTGTTGGACTCTGGCCATATAAAAATCCCCTCCAAGTTAACAGTAAGAGTCAGTCTCTTATCTGTCTACCTAAAGGGGATAATATCAGGAAACCGCGCCAGCTCTCAGCTAGGTGTTTTTTTGAATATTTTTAAATCTAAATTATTTAAAAGTCTCTTATTGTATAATAATTAGCTGCTAGACTTTTTTTACTAGAGCTTCTAACCATTCCTGATTCTTTATATACCAATCAACTGTCTTTTTTATACCAACTTCAAAATTATACTTTGGTTCCCACCCAAGTTCAGTTCTTATCTTTGATGCATCAATTGCATAACGTCTATCGTGACCAAGCCGATCAGTAACAAAGGATATTAACTCGTTGTGATTTTTATTGATTTCATTTAGGATTGTATTTACAATTTGTAAATTGGTTCTTTCATTGTTCCCGCCAATATTATAAACCTCTCCGTCCTTCCCTTTATGAAGAACTAAGTCTATAGCACTGCAATGATCTTCAACATATAACCAGTCACGAACATTTAAACCATCACCATATACAGGTATTTTTTCATTTCTCAGTGCCTTGGTTAAAACCATTGGTATTAACTTTTCGGGAAACTGATATGGACCATAATTATTGGAACAACGTGTTATACTTACTGGAAAATGATATGTCTCGTAATAGGCCCTAGCTATCAAATCTCCCCCGGCTTTACTCGCAGAATAAGGACTATTAGGTGCAAGCGGTGTGTCCTCTGTAAATAGACCTTCTGCCCCCAAGGTACCATAGACCTCATCCGTTGAAATCTGTACAAATTTACTTACACCAAATTTTTTTGCTGACTCAAGTAATACATGAGTACCTAAAACATTTGTTTTCAAAAAAACGTCCGGATTTTGTATACTTCGATCTACGTGCGATTCAGCCGCGAAGTTTACCACCTTGTCTATTCCATTGGACATAATCTGTTCAACAATCTGTCTATCGGTTATATCTGCTTGAATAAAGGAGTAATTCGGATTGTTTTCAACACTAGCCAAATTTTGAATATTTCCGGCATATGTTAATGAATCCATATTTACAACTTCATAATTAGGATATTTATTCAACATATATAAGATAAAATTACTTCCAATAAATCCAGCTCCACCAGTGACTAAGATTCTCAAATAAAACAATCCTTTCTCCAATTATATTTTAAAATTAATTTCAGCATTAACTAATTCAGGATGATTCTTATCTTTGTCCGACAAAATTGGATTAGATACAGGCCAATCAATGCTAAGATTTATATCATTCCAAGCAATTCCTCTATCATGTTCCGGTGAGTAAAATTCATCAACCTTATATATTACTTGAGTGTTAGTTGTTAACGTGCAGTAACCGTGGGCAAATCCCTTAGGTATTAAGAGTTGACGTTTATTTTCTTCACTCAAAATAACTCCGATCCACTTTCCAAAAGTGTCAGATCCCTCTCTTATATCAACAACAACGTCATAAATCGCACCAGCAGTTGCTCTAATTAATTTAGTTTGCGCTTTTGGAGCTAACTGGTAATGTAACCCTCTAATTACCCCTGCCTCTCGAGAAAGCGCGTGATTATCTTGTATAAATTTATAATGCAGCCCTTTTTCTATAAATATCTGTTCATTATAGCTTTCCATAAAAAAACCTCTGGAATCCTGGTGAACAATTGGTTCGATTAAATATACTCCTTCAATTTCCATAGGTGTTATTTTCAAAACAAATCCCCTCTTCCTTATTTATTAAATACTCCTAAATCAATATATTCATCTTCACCTCTAATTTTACTTAATGCTCTAATATTCATATTTTTATCGGAAATTTTTATATAACCAATCCATCCATTATCATCCACATCCTTCTTTCCTAATGCTTCGGATAAACCCTTCCGATTAATACCATGGACCCCTGCTCCAATAACCATGTTCTTTTCATTTACAAAAACAATGTAATCAGGTTTTTCCTTTTGTGTAAGTAACCATCCTGAAGCTACAAATAAATCGCTTTTTACATTTGAAATAGTATCAAAATTGCCCAGTACTCCAGGATCTTTTTCTATTTTTGATGAGTCAATAATCTGATCTTCCTTATAGCTTGAATTCAAACTACTTCTAGTATAAAGATCTTCATATTCGTCTTTTAAAATTGATAGTATACTTTTATTTTCACTTGATGTACTTGAAACACTTAATGTTTCAGGATTAGTTTTGTGATGATTTTGAAATTCTGAATTTACAAGAATGATTAATAAATAGACTAATACTGCATTAAAAAGAAATAAGAGTATCTTAATTTTGGTTTTCATTGATTTTCCTCATTTATAATATCAAATTAGTCTTCCCGCAAAAACAGAACTTTTCTTCCTACCTAATTTGTCAAAAAGGACCCATTCATAAAGTTTTAAACCCCAAGTTTGAGGAGACATTCCTATAAATCTAATAATAAAATTTTTATTAGCTGAATTTTCAATATCTTCAAACACAATAGCTGTAGGCTCGTTATGTTTGATTTGTTGACTATCTAAAATAACAGTTCTTAATATTTGTTGGCTCTCACTTAAAACCTCAAACGCCAGATATTGACCCACATTATTCGTTTGGTAATTAACAAATATAGACTCTATACCATTCCAATTATTATGATTTGGAGTTACAGTATAATAAACTATTTTTTCATGTGATATTGATTCACCTAGGGTCAAAACGTGATCGTCTAAATTAGATTTCGAATGTATAATACTGTAATCAATAGTTTCCTTACATAATTCATTGATTTGGTTACTTAAATCTCCAGAACGGTTACTTCTCATTCGTCTTAATCGTTCAGTTAACCTTCTCCATTTACTGCCCATTAATAATTCATTCTGAACCCACAATTCACTAAGCTTCAGTTCAGTATTACTATCCGGTAGTAATAATTCATTTTCTTCATGAGTTGCAGCTGTTTCGGTACCTTGAATTATCTCTATGTTTTTTTCTAATAAGGACTGTAACGCAATATTATGAGAGGAGATATCTTTTAGATCTTTTACTTCTTCAGTTAATTTATTTATTTTTGCGAGTAATATTTCTTCCTTTTTTATAGAATTCTGTAAATTTGATAGTTGCTGGGATAGTTTATGAATTTGGGAGTTGGACTCTTCTCCTTCTTTATATAAATCTATTAATTTACCATTTAAGACTTCTATATCGGCAACAGCATCCTCATAACTTTCCTTTAATCTTCGAATAGTTACATGATGTGGTTCTTCTAATGGCGCTCTAGATAAGCTTATCAATTCCTCCTGTGATATTTGATCTTTTACAACAACCAAATGAATGAGAATTTGATCTACAATATTCATCGAACTCTGACGTAATTTAGCTTTTTCGTTTTTATCAAGTCTTCTATATTCGGGGAAGTAAAAATACTCTATTTTTAAACAACGAAAATCTATTTTCAAGTTACTATTATCGCTTGCCCCTAACCCCCACACTGGAGCGTGAGGAAAATAATAATCCTCCTCCGGTATAACTGAAAAAGAATCAGTTGTAAAAAATCTTGCGGTATGCTCATTAAAAACTTGCTTATGATATGGATTTGCTACATTTAGGCTTGTATTATAATAAGGAGCAGCAATGCATATAATCGCTTTATGTTTACATATACGATAAATCTCCTCCATTGTAGCCATTAAATCTTCGCAATGTTCCAAAAAATGGGATGCCATTACATACTCAACAGAATTATCTTCAAGAGGTATTCCTCTATCAATATCGCATACTATTTTGGTATCTGGTGTCTCAAATCGATCTATTCCAATGTATCCAGATTGCTTATTATACCCACATCCAATATCGATTTTCATGTAATACCTCCAACCTCAAAATTGATAAATTGCTTCCATCCCCATTAGTTTCACATGATCTTTTGTGATTCGAGATGTTTTATTTGTTTTTATACTGATGAGAAAGTCAATATTTTTAGCTTGATAAATGGGTTTATCAAACAATATCTCTTGATAAGAATTACCATTATTCTGATCAAAATAATGATTAAATGTTCTTAATACCATTGAACCTCTATTTGGCGTTCTTAATTCAAAAGACATTTCCAACCCATGTAATATGTCCAAATTATTGACACGAATCCCTGCCAGAGTATCTCCCAGACAAGTAAAGGTTAATGTTAAATCTTTCGAGTAGATTTGTATCTTATTTTCGTTTAAAGGAATAGATATTAGTTTATTAACAGCTTCTTTGCTACTGTGAGTTCTTGTAGTGTATTCATCTTCGAATTTATTATTAAATCTATTGATATGTTGAGTGTATAACTTTAACAATAGAGAGTAAATTTCTTTACCTCTAACTCCTTCGATCGAACACAATGTTTCAAATGAATTGTTTTGTAAATAAGGTAGACTTTCACGATAACAGTACCATTGAATCAAGTCATTATTGGTGAAGTCATGTATTAATCCAACTCTATTGTTGCTTGCAATTTGCACTATTTCTTCTATATTGCAGCTGTAATAATCCCAGTTGTTATCAACAGCCAATTTAATAATATCCTGGGAAAGTTTTTTTCCTAGCATTAAAATCGGTTCAATACCAAGTCTTGTAATTTCCTTTAATTGTTCAGGGTTAAAATTCTCACCAACAACGTATGCTACTTTTCGATTACTTGTAGAATAGTTAAACTTCACAAGTTCAATCATTTGTATGAATTTGTAAAAATTGGATTCAGTTGTGTATTCATTCTTAACAATGTCTAAGGCGTTTTTATGAATTTCTAAAAGTTTTTCATTGTCTAATTGAAGTATTTCTCGAACTTTTTTAATTAATTCGCCCGGTTTATTTGAAATCATAAAACCAGTTACTGTATCTGAAATCATCTCATAAACAATTTCGTTAGAATATATCCCCAATGCTCCCGAGGCTGTTGTTTCTAAAAATTTTATTGGGCTCTTGCTATTTTTAAAACTTGAATTCTCAATTACAGATACAATTATATCGAATGAATGATCCTTCAATGCCAATAAATACTCTTCATAATCATCTATTCTATTAATGAATTTATATTTTGATTGATCTACATTCTTTAGTGGGATACTCCCAATAAAATAGAATTCCACCTCATCTGAAAGCGACTTAGCTATTTCATCAATATCTTCCGAAAAAATTACTAACTCTTCTTCCCTTGACTCGTAACCGATCCAAGCCACTTTTAATTTCCCATTGCGTGGAGAAAAATCGTTTAATTTTTCTCCCAAAATATTAGTAGGGATTTGAAAAATGTTTTCGTTATAATTTTTAATTTTATGTGTCAAATTTTTATTGGGGGTTAGTATCAAATCACTTGACTTGAGATAATTAACAATTACTTTATAGTTCTCTGTATTTGGCTCAAATATTTTAAACTCTTCCCTTGGTAGTGTGTATAATTCCAATAAGTTATCATCCATAAGGTATATTGTTGGCTTTTTATTAATTAGTCTTTTCAATTCAGGTGTTATAATAGTCAATCGTTGCAAAATAACTACATCAGCATAATCAATTAATCTATGATCTAAATGATTTATCGAAACAAACATTGTATTGAACTTATTTTTGAGGAATTTAACAAAATTTGTAATCATTATATTAGTTGTCCCATTGTAGTCCTGTATTACTACTACTATTGTTTCTTTTCTAACAGATATAGGTTCAAATTGATCTGATATTTCCAACTTATTCCGATACCAAGGTAATAAATGTTCTACGTACAACAACTCTTTTAGAGAAGGTTTATCAACTATTTCTATACTATCCACGATACAATATTCGGTATTATCGACTCTTAATTGATAATTTCGCTCATCATTTTTGGTCTGTAGATATTTAAGAATTGATTGATCTAGAACGGCGGTTCTTCCCAAGGAATCAATCTGGTTTCCTTCTACCAAACTTACAATATGATCGACATGATGAATTGATATTTTTTCAGACCAACGAAGCCATAAATCCCAGTCACAAAGCCTTTTCATTGATACATGCATCTCATAGCCGCCATAGTCAAACGCTATTTGTCTGTGGTGAAGGACTGTGTTATTAGCTATAGTATTCGTGAGTCTTAACATATTGAAATTAAATTTTTCGCCAAAAATTATTTCGTGCTTTGAAAGAAGATCCACAAACTTACACTTGCCATACACTAGACAAGGTTCATCGAATTTGCTAATACTATTGAAAAGAACTTGCATAGCATCACTGTACCACTGGTCATCATCAAATTGATAAGCTATATATTTTCCCCTTGAATGCAAAATGCCTTGATTAACCCTTAGAGCAGGCAAACCAGAGTTCACATTATTGCGGATATACACAATTCTGTTATCCATACTCAAATATTCCATCACAACAGACCTAGTTTTATCTATAGATCCATCATCTACAATGATCAGTTCTAACTCTCTAAAAGATTGGTTTAAAACAGACTCGATAGATCTACTTAAAAGCCCATTGTCTCCCCGACAATAAGTAGGTAAGACTACACTAATTTTAGGATTATCAATTAAATTTTCGGATTGATAAATTTCTGTATCCTTTAAAAAATAGCTTGCTTCAATCATTGATGAGTCTCCTTATTTAATAAGCTATTTGAATTGGAAATATACGCATCTGCAACTTCTTGAGGAGTGCCCGTCATTTTAATCCCACCATTTTCCAGCCATATGCATTTATTGCAAAATTCAAAAGCAGATGCCATACTGTGTGTAACATAAACTAATATTTTCACCCTATCTACTAATTCATTTAACCTATTTTGGGCTTTTTTTAGAAACCTTGCATCACCTGCAGCAACAACTTCGTCTAAAAGGAGAATATCCGGTTCAATAGCTGTTGAAATTGAAAATGCTAACCTAATGAACATTCCAGAAGAATAGTACTTTACCGGAATATTTAAATGTTCCCCCAACTCACTAAACTCGGCAATTTCTTTCATTTTTCGTGAAATTTCTTTTGGGCTTTCGCCTAACATTAATCCTCTTAATTTAATATTTTCCCACCCTGTAGCTTCCATCTCAAAGCCAGTTGCAAGTTCGAATAAGCTTGCGATTCTACCCTCGACTTTTAGTGCTCCACTAGTAGGTGGATAGATACCAGCAACTACTTTTAAAAATGAACTTTTCCCGGCCCCATTATGTCCAATGATCGCTAGTCTATCCCCATCATATAAAGAAAGATTAATATTTTGTAATGCATGGATTGATTTTGCACCGGTAACTACAGATAGTCTCTTTTTTCTAGGTAATAATAAATCTTTAAGGCTATTATCTTTTAATATTTGATATTCCAGGTTAATGTTTTCCATCTCGATATAGCTCATATAATCACCACATCACAATCTAAATGTGATCTTTCTACCAATTTTATTAATTAGTAATATTGCAATCTGACAAAGTATAAGCGTTAAGATAACACTGATTCCCCAACTTTGAAGACTAGGCAGTTCTTTTCCCAACAACGGCCTTCTAATAATCTCCAACATATAGTAAAAAGGATTTAAAAGATATAACCATTGGAAGTTTTCAGAGTCCAACATTTCAGGTTTATAGATAATAGGACTTAAATAAAATAATCCTTGGATAATCAAAGATTGAAGAGGTTGGAAGTCCCGGATATACAGATTAACAATCGCGGAAATAGTAGCCCAGGCCGAGCAAAATAACAACCAAATTATTAACGCAGGAATTACCAGCAGCATATTAAGACCAAAATTATTGGGATTAATAAATATATAGATTAAGAAAAAGGCAATAATTGAAATCAACAGGTTAACAAAATTTACCAAACTAGCTCTGAGGGGAAATATTTCTATCGGCACTTGAGTTTGTTTTATATAACCCTGAGAACTAAGAAATGATAAAGATCCCCCTTCAGCGCTTGCGGTAAAAAATAGCCATGGTAATAACCCGGAAAACAAATAGGGAATAAGTTCTTCCATGGATGTCTTGAAAACTACTGAGTAAACTATTCCTATAATTAGGACAATCCCTAGTGGTGACAAGAAATTCCATGCTACACCTAATATTGAGTTTCTATACCTATTTTTTAAATCTTGTCTAGTAAGACTCACTAGAATATGCCTTGCAGAGATTAGATTTTTAAAATAATCCACAAGCAACTACCTCTCTACCATCTATTTATTTTAACTTCATAATAATTTTTTTGATTATGATATAAAAGGCACTTAAACCATGATTCTGAAAAATGCGTTTTATTTTAAACAAATACATATTGTTAGTTTCTCTTGTCAATTTAACTTCTTTTGATGAACAGTAAGGAGCTTTGTAAGAACAGATCTCAGGAATTTCAGATAGAACTTCTTCTGCTATCTTTTCTGAAGTAAAAGCTTCTTGCAACTGTTTATAACTTTGCTCTTTTATTTTTTCACTTAATTCTTTATTATTTATTAGGGATTCAATAGCCCTTAACCAATCCTCATAGTTATTATCTGATAGTAGCCCCGTTTTTCCTTCTTCTACTACAAAAACATAAGGTTCAACCTTTGAGTAAATTCCAGGAGTTCCAATTGCCCCGTACTCTAGATACTTATTGAAATATTTACATGAATGAAATTCTGTAGACTGAAGTGGAGCTAAACCAACATCCCAATTTCTTGATTTCATTATCTTTTTATATTCATCATAATTATTGGCATAAGGAATATGAAGGATACGATCGCTTAATTCAATAAAATCAGGCTTAGCTCCAAAAAATTCAAAATAAACATTGTTCGGATATAACTCTAATACATCAAATACAATCTGCTTAAGAAAATCATTTAGGTATGATCCGTGGTCGATACTACCAGCGAACCCGATAGTGATTTTATCGTCATTCTCTTTAGTAGGAAAAGATACCTTGTTCTCCAATAATAAAGATGGGGCGTTTATAGTAACTGCCGATTCTACATATGATTCATATTTTTTTAAAAGGTTAATATTTGTTGTCCATAAACAATTTGAAAGTTTTATTATTCCTAAAATATTATCTCTTATATGCGGAAGATCAAAGTATAACGCAGAAGCTGAATTTTTAGGAATATTCAATAAATCATCATCCATAAAGTATATAAGAAATTTCCCTAGTCGCTGCCCCTCCTTCATTATCTCACGTTCAATATTCTCACAGCCTCGGATACATACTATGATGTCGGCCCAAGCCACTTCCTGTTCAGTGACCGCCAATGTTTCCTTGAAACAAAAATCGATGTACCCCTTTTTTTCCAAAACATTAAGCGAAGATACAACACCTACAGTAGCAGATGGAATCTCTTTTAAGCAGAAAGCAAGTACTTTAGTTTTCTCCATCTCGCCCACCGAATAACACCATTTTTAAAACCTCTCGATTTTCACTGAAGTACTTATCGTATACAGTAAAACCAACTTTTTGATAAATATAAACAGCCTTATCGTTATCAGAAAACACTTCAAGAGTTATTTTTGATAATTTAAAATCATTAAAAGCAAATTTGCTCAATATTCGAAGTACTTTCTCTCCTATACTTTTACCCCTTGCCTCTTTTTCTGCAATCAGCAATCTTCCAAATTCAGCACTTCCTTCATCATGATTGACATGGTAAAGTGCTACTGTACCAACATCAATATTGTCTAATTCTATTATGAACATATAATCATCGGTTTTATTGATGTACGATTGGTACCATTTTTCTTGCTGCTCCGGGCTAATTATTTCACTGTTTAAAAAAAAAGACCTCGCCCAGTCAGAGTTTCTCCAAGATCTCATTTTCATAAGATCACTCGATAAGACTGGTCGAAGAGTTATTTCGTTAGATGTTATTCGGATTTTCTTCTTCATAATAAATCTCCTTATCGTAGTCAGCCCTTAATTCTTTTAACGTATTTCTCTAATGATTCTTCCCAATTGGGCATTCTAGCTTCTACATTAGATTCCAAAAAATGATTACTCAAAGCCGAAAAGCCCGGCCTTTTAGCCAAACTATTAAACTCTTGTGATGAAATTGAGTTTACCTTAGTTTGAATTCCCAATTGTTTTAATATGCTTTTAGCAAAATCATATTTTGAGCAATATCCGTTTCCGCTACAATGAAACAGACCAAACAATTGTTTTTTTAACAAGATTCTTATATGACTCACTAAATCAGGTAAATAAGTAGGATTCCCAACTTGATCATTGACAACATTAATCTGTTTATGTGTTCTAGCAAGATTTACTATGGAATTAAAAAAATTTTTTTTTGAACTTCCGTACAGCCAAGAGGTCCTGAGAATAATATATCGTTCACAAATCAGCTGGACAAAACGTTCACCATTTAATTTTGTTCGACCATAAACATTAATTGGATTAGTGGGACTAGTTTCATGGTATGGCACTCGTGTATTACCATCGAATACAAAGTCTGTAGATATATGCACCATCGTAATTCCATATTCATTAGAAATTTCAGCGATATTCCTAGGCCCAATTTCATTGACCATCATTGCAAGGTCAGGGTACTTTTCTGCATTATCAACATCATTATAAGCAGCGCAATTAATAATAATCTCTGGTCTTAATTCGTGAACTACTTTCTGAATATGATCTCTATTAGTTATGTCTAGTTGCCTTGAGTTTAGCCCAACCACTTCATTTTCGCTCATTAGTTCTTCAACAACCAGCCGTCCTAACTGTCCTTCTGAACCGGCTACTAAAATTTTCATCTTAGGACCCTACAAAAACTTCACTAATTAAGTTCTTCAAATATAGTCCGTAGTTCGTTTTCAACAATGGTTGTGCTAACTTTAACAATTGGTGCGAATCAATCCATCCATTTCTGTAGGCAATCTCTTCAATACAAGCAACATAATTCCCTTGCCGTTTCTGTACAGCCGCAACAAAATTAGATGCATCTAACATTGAATCATGAGTGCCTGTATCTAGCCAAGCCATTCCTCTACCCAACAGATTTACATTCAATTGGCCAGCCTCTAAGTAAAGGAGGTTCAAATCTGTAATTTCAAGTTCACCACGTCGTGATGGTTTCAATGATTTTGCTTTATCAGAGACTGAGTTATCATAAAAATATAACCCAGGTACAACATAATTTGATTTCGGTCGCTCTGGTTTTTCTTCTATTGACAACACTCTTCCAGAACGGTCAAATTCTACAACACCATAATGTTCAGGGTTTTGAACATAATATCCAAATATTGTTGCTCCTACATCTAAAGAAGATGCAAGTTTAAGGCTGTTCGTTAATCCGTGCCCCCAGAAAATATTATCTCCTAATACCATTGCAACATTTTCATTATTAATAAACTTTTCTCCTATAATGAAAGCTTCTGCCAAACCATTCGGAGATGGTTGAACAGCATATTGGAAATTCATCCCCAGATTTTCTCCATCTCCAAACAGTTCCATAAAGCCAGAAATATCCCTCTCTGTCGAAATAATTAAAACTTCTCTTATTCCAGCAAGCATCAAGGTAGAAAGAGGGTAATAGATCATAGGTTTATCATATACTGGTACCATTTGCTTAGACATTGCTTTGGTAATAGGATACAATCTAGTTCCAGATCCTCCAGCCAAAATTATGCCCTTCATTAAATTTACCTCCATTAGTTCAATATAATAGTCAATAAGCAACTGAAAGAATTGGAGCGACGAGCATGACTGTTAAACAGCCCCATAAACACCTAGATTGCTCGTCGCCCGATATAAACAACAGACTTTTTTGATTAAAAAACTTGAAAATTAATAGGTATATTTAATAACAGTCTCACTTATAAAGTCGATGTCTTGTTTTGTTAATTGCAGGTGCATCGGTAACGAAATTATTTTCTCAGAAATGTTGTGGCTATTTGGGCACGTTCCATGTGCATAATTATACATTGAGTAATCTGTGTTATCTCTGTAATGTACACCAGGGTAAATTCCGCTTTCATTTAATGCTAGCAATAACTCATCCCTATTATCAACAGCTATTACATATAGGTGTCTAGATGATTCGCAATTCTCGGCAACGAATACAGGTTTAATTTTCGAATGATATTCTTTGAAATTTTGGTTATACCATTCTGCCAATTGTCTTCGGTATGCATTATCCTGGTCTAGATATTTTAATTGAACTAGCCCAATGGCAGCCATAATTGAATTGCCGTGATATTTATAACCTACATATTCGACATCATACTTCCATTTATAAGCTCCCTTATCATTTGCTCTCGCATAAGTATCCTTATTAATACCTAACCAAGTCAGTTTTCTGCATAATTCATCAAGTTCAGACTCCTTAAAACAAATCATTCCAGAGTCAGCAGTAGGAAGGTTTTTTACGGCTTGGAAAGAATAAACAACAACATCTGCTTCTTTACCTGGTATGATACCGTTCAATCTTGTTCCAGCCATGTGGGCTGCGTCTAAAATCAATTTTAAATTATATTTCTCACACAGCTCGACAATTTCCATATAACGTCCTGTATTGCCCCCTAGCCCTACAAACATTATTGCTCTAGTTTTAGAGGTTATTTTTTTCTCAACATCTCTTGGGTCTAGACACAGATATTCATCGACATCAGCAAAAACCGGCTGAAGATTTTCGTACATAATGGCATGGTTTGTAGAAACAAACGTTAAAGGTGTAGTTATTACTTCATCTCCATCCTCCCATTTGTATTCCATTTTTAAAATTTTCAGTGCCAAACTTAGGCCAACCGTAGCTGAATTTAAAAAGTGTGCATTGGGAAGCCCGGTATATTCTTTCCACTTATTCTCAAACTCTACTGTTTTAAAACCGAGACCAGTCCACCCCTTTTCCAAACATTCTCTAATCTCTTCTAAGCATTCGTCTACGCGAAATGTAGGTGTGAATAATTGAATTGCCAATTTAATCCCTCTCATTCTTATTTAATGATAATCTTGATTAAACCCCTGACAACAGGGAAAGAGAATAATGCATCCAGTATACGGTAAAAGTATTTGTACGTCGAGATTCAGTCGAGAATGTTCTATATTTACAACAGTGGAATGCTCAGAGAATTTATAAGCTTTAACCATTTAGAAATGGTAACCAGTTGTTGCTAGATACTCTCGACTAAATTATGTTAAAATATTGTCGAATCTCACAAAAAGGAGAATGGAAACTTTGTCTAATCCAGTATACGGTAAACAGGCGAAAAGGTCGAGTAACGTCGAGAAAAAGCCTGCGCTTCTATTAGTGTTAATTGTTGCCATCATAGCATATTTAGTTTGGACTCCCTTTCAAGTAGCGCTTTTTAACGGTCAGATGCTAGAGTTTGAGAAGCCTTTGTTTTGGGCGATTGCCTTAGGATCAATATTGTTATTCCTGTGGATCGCCAACTACTATAAGAGTTTTAAGCTCGACGAACAGCGGGACTGGCTTCCTCTAGCGGTACTATTGCTCCCTATTACATACCTATTGTCGTATTTTGGAGCAGCTTCGCATTATTTGGCGATGAATATGGTGCTGATTGAATGCCTGTATGCCATCATGTTCATCATTAGCATCTACCTGCTCCAGGATCTGAGAGCGAATAAGATCATTCAAACGACGATCATGACGGTTGCTTATATTATCGTGTGGTTTGGTTTCCTGAACTGGTTCGGGCATGGGAAATTTGCAGGGACGCTTGTCGTTTGGTTTTCCAATGCCGTACTGAACGGAAAATACACGGATGCGGTGATGACGGATTCCAACGGTTTGCGTTTGACCTCCGTCTTCCAGTATGCCAATACATATGCGGCATTCCTCATGGCATTTTTGTTTGCTGCCGTATTCTGTCTGATTCGCTCGAAAAAATGGTACGGTCAGGCCATTCACGCCTTTATGCTGGTACCAATTATTGTGTCGATATTGCTCACGCTTTCCCGTGGCGGTTTGGTGATGCTGCCTGTTGTATTCGTTCTTTTGCTTCTTTTTATTAAGCCGGCTAAGCAAATTCTTTGGGTTGTATACTGCGCGATTGCAGGTATTGCTTCCCTCGCCATCTCCAAAGAGGTTACCGACCTGGGACTCCAACTGAACCAAAAATTCGAGGCTGGCGGAGCAGCCAAAGGATGGGCATTTCTCTTAATTACCTCTGCTGTTGTTGCTATCATCGGCTGGGTCATTCAAGCATTTCTTGCTCCTAAGATGGAACAAGGACTGGTTAAGGTTTCAGCTAAAAAGCTTGCCAATCTGTGGATTCCGGTCGGATCTGTTATCGTGGTGGGCATCGTTGCCTTTTTACTTATCGGAACCAGCGTACGCAATGTTTTGCCGCAAAACATCAGCACGCGCCTTGAGAATATTAACTTTAATCAGCACAGCGTGCTGGAGCGGATTACGTTTTATAAAGACGGCATGAAGGTTGTTAAAGATTACCCGGTTCTCGGTGCCGGCGGCGGCGCTTGGGCTGCATTATACGAGAAGTATCAGAACAACCCGTACACAAGCCGTCAGGCGCATAACTTCTTCGTTCAGTACTTGTTGGAAGTAGGGATTGTCGGTTTCGTTATTTTCATGGCATTTGTCCTGTTTATTTTCTATAAATATATTCGCGGATATATCCAATCGGATGGGGAAAGAAAAGAATCATATTTTCTGTACCTCATACTGACTTTGTCCATTCTTATTCACAGTATTCTGGACTTTAACATGAGTTACGTATTTATTGGGATGTTGGTGTTCATAGGACTTGGCGGCATGGCCGCTGCAATGGACAGCAAACCGCTGAAGAAGATTGCTTGGAAAACGGAGCACACAGGATGGATCTATAGTTTGGTGGTCGGCTTTTGCGGGATCATCGTGCTGATTACTTCTGTTCGATTTGCACAGGCAAGCAATGCCGGTCTGGAAGCCAAAAAAATAGCGCAAACAAGCACCTCTTATGAGGAAATCAAAGCGGCGCTGGATAAAGACTTAAAGATACGTCATAATCATCCGGATTCTGTGCTGCTGATGTCTTCGCTTTATCAATCGGTGTATAAACAGACTCAAAACGACGACTTTTACAATGCGGCGAATTCGCTCCTGACGGATGCGCTGAAAAAAGAGCCTTACAATAAAAGCATGATCAACCGCCTCATTACCAACTATCAGTTGAAAAATGAAAACGATAAGGCCTATGAAACTCTGGTTGCAAATGCACCGAAGTTCAACTGGGATATCGAATGGTATGAGAACATGATCACGCAAGGTTATGAACTTGGGTATGCGGCGCTTGGTCAAGGCGATACTGCTGAAAAAGAGAAGTACTTTAAATCAGGAATCGCCGCCTTTGAAAAGGTTCAGGCTGGTCTGAAGCATCTGGCTACCCTGCCAAAAGAGCAAATGGCTGGTCGTCCGTTTTCCAACTCGCCGGTTATGATCCTTGATACCGGAAAAATGTACTACATGACAAACCAACTGGATAAAGCTGCTGAAACGCTGAAGATGGGCGTTACCCAGGACTTTAGCGATGCGACGAACCGCGAAACTACTCGTTGGTATTTAGCAGCTTTGCTAAAGCAGGGCTCTAATGATCAGGCTGTTTATGACCAGTTCGTTAAAGCCGATCCAACAGAAAAAGAGTCGATTGAAAAATTAGTGCAGATTAATTTCTAATCTGGATCGAAAAAGAGCAGTCCACTTCAAAAGTGAGCTGCTCTTTTTATTAGAAAATTATCCATTCCAGCAGGACATTTACGCAACGCAAGTTATGTGTTCTGACAGCAAATTGAAGGCACACTGAAGACATTTCAAATGTACGCCAAATTTATATTAAACTATAAGGTAAATTTCCGATCCCTCTCCACAATCTCCCTCATAAACTCCAGCAAATCCTCCTTCAACTCCCCATGCTGCAGCGCGTAATGAATGGTTGTTTTGATGAATCCGAGCTTCTCGCCCACATCATGACGCAGTCCATCAAAATGATAAGCAAAGATCGATTCCGTCTCACTCAGCTTGGAGAGCGCATCCGTTAACTGGATTTCGCCATTGACGCCAACGGATTGCTCTTCTAGAATCGTGAAGATTTGTGGCGTCAGGATATACCGCCCCATAATTGCCAGATTGGATGGCGCCTCAGACGGCTGTGGTTTCTCCACAAGCGCGTTTGCACGGTAAACCCGGTCATTCACTCTCGCCGCATCGACCACGCCATAACGGGAAACCTCGGACCATTCCACAGGTTGCACGCCGACGATGGAAGATTCGTGTACGTTGTATATATCGATCATCTGTTTTAAACAAGGAACTTCAGACTCGACGATGTCGTCGCCGAGCAAAACCGCAAAAGGCTCGTCCCCAATAAATTTGCGCGCGCACCAGATGGCGTGGCCCAAGCCCTTAGGTTCTTTTTGCCGTATGTAATGGATGTCAGCCATTTCTGAAGACTTGCGGACCTCGTTCAGGAGATCCCATTTCTTTTTTGCGGTTAAGTTATGTTCGAGCTCAAAGGAATAGTCAAAATGGTCCTCGATCGCGCGTTTGCCCTTACCGGTAACGATGATGATATCTTCGATGCCGGAAGCAACGGCTTCTTCGATGATATATTGGATGGTGGGTTTATCGACGATCGGCAACATTTCTTTCGGCATCGCTTTTGTCGCCGGAAGAAAACGCGTGCCCAGGCCTGCCGCAGGAATGATGGCTTTTCTAATTTTCATCTATATACTCCTTATCCGGAAGTTCTATGTAACACACGATCTATTACCCTATTATATCGGACTTTGCTCAAATTCGCTTGAATGTAAAAAAAGCCCCCGCTTGATCAGAGACAAATGATCAATGCAGGGGCGATATCGTTTTTATTTCACCAATTGCCCGCGCGTTACCCCGAGCTGGTTGGTGGCTTTCAGTGTTTTCCATACCTGGGTGCCGCTGATTTCACCGCGAAGCGCGCGGTTATAGAGGTCGATGACCTCATGTACCTGTTCTTTCGTTTCCTCGAGGAATTCGACGCGGTAGTGGGATACGCCCAGGTCCATGAAGTTGGTCAGGTATTCGGCGCCGGATTGCTCGATGGCGTTATAGACCGTGTTGCGGCAGCCTTCGTCCACCCGGACCGGGTGGGACATGCCGATGCGGTCCTGCAGCGATACCCGGTGCTCTTCACACGGGCGGCCGCAGTTGGTGTAGTCCGTGCCTTCGCTCAGGAAGGTACAGTATACGCAGTGCTCGGTATGGAACATCGGCAAATGCTGATGGATGACGATTTCCAACCGCGAAGTTTCCGAGCGCTCAAGCAGATCGATCATCTGCTGAATGTTCAGGTCGTACGACGGCGTGACGATGTCGCAGCCGGCTTCGAGGAACAGGTTCACCGCTTTATGGTTGGCGATGTTCAGCGAGAAATCGCCGATCAGCTGCGGATGTTTCGCATCCGGGTTTTGCATCCGCTCGCGCAGGTAGAAATACAGCGCGCCGGTGTTGCGCACCAGCACGGCGTCCGGCTGGAGGCGCAGGATGTTTTTGTGGATGCCGTTCTCGATCGGCATATGGATGCGAGGCGTCACGAGCGCAATCCGCTTGCCGGCCGCATGAACGAGCTCCACCGCTTCCTTGAACTGCTTAATGAACTCGAAGTCGGCGTAGATGAATTCGACGCCGGCTTCCAGCGCAGCCTCCACCTGCGGGAGGCTGCGGCACAGCGCGGTGAGCTTCGCCTCACCGCGCGCCACTGGCGATGCGCTGCGCGCCGCATCGCCGAACACGTCCACCGCCCGTTTCACGTACACGGGCGGCTTCGGGCGCTCGCCGGCGAGCAGCTCCACCGCACGGCGGCGGATGCTGTTCAGCTCGCGCATGGGCACGATGACATCGCCTTGCAGGTCGACGTCCAGCTTCTCCAGCTGGAACACGGTGCCGCCCAAACGGCCGAACTGCTCTTCGAGCAGCGCATAATCCATCGGCCGTTTCTTGGCGACTTCCAGTTCCAGCTCCGAATCCACCTGGACCGTCGTGCCTTTCTGCACATCGGTCCAGATCGTCGTCAGCAGGCCGCCGGCATGGCCGAATGCTCTCACATGCACCGGAAAGACCCGGTACGGCTTATCCGTCTCGAACGTTTGACGCAGGCGCTTGTCCAGCGCCGGGTCGTTCGTTTTCCAGATGCGGTCGCCGACATGCACCTTATGCAGGTCCACGTCGCTGCGGCCTGGTACGATATCGACGATCCAGCCCTCGTCCGCTTCGCCTTCGATCTTGACGCCTTTGCGGCGCAGATCATAGATACGTCCGCCTTCTTCCGTCTTGGTCGGATCTCCGGCGTCAAACACGATGCCGTCGCCGCGCTTGAGCGGCGCTTCGATTTTGCACACGACGCCGTCGCGCAAAATTTTCTCCACGCGTCCGACATACACGCCGCGGCTTTTCGGGAACGTGCCGTCTACCAGCTTTTTATTGTTCGTGCCCTCCAGGAAGCCATGCGTAAACCCGCGCGAAAAGCTCTGCTGCAGCTCGCGCATCTCCTCCTTGCTCGGCTTCGTGTCGTCTCCTTCGAAGTAACGGTCGATCGCTTTGCGGTATTTGCTGACCACGTTCGCGACGTATTCCGGACTTTTGAGGCGCCCTTCGATCTTAAAGGAGGTAACCCCCGCTTCGATCAGCTCCGGCATCAAATCGATCGCCGCCAAATCCTTCGGCGAAAGCAGATACGCAACGTCGCCCATCGGCTTTTGCTCACCGTCGACCATCAGGTCGTACGGCAGACGGCATGCCTGCGCGCATTCGCCGCGGTTCGCCGAGCGTCCGCCCCACATTTCCGAAGTTAAGCACTGACCGGAGTAGGAAACGCAAAGCGCCCCGTGCACGAAAACCTCCATCGGCAGCTTCGCCTGCTCCCCGATTTTCTGGATTTGCTTCAAATTGTTTTCGCGGCCCAAAACGACGCGCTCCATACCCCAAGGTTTCGTAAACTCGACCGCCTCCGGCGAGGTGATCGTCATCTGCGTGGAGCCGTGAATCGGAAAGTCCGGAGAAATCTCGCGGATCATTTTGACGAGCCCCAGGTCTTGGACGATGACGGCGTCGACGCCCGCGTCGATGCAAGCATCGATCAGCTCTTTTGCATCCTCCAGCTCGTTTTCGAACACCAAAATGTTAAACGTCAAAAACCCTTTTACGCCGTAGCTGTGCAAAAACGACATGATTTCCGGAAGCTCGGCCATCAAAAAGTTGTTGGCGCGCGCCCGGGCGTTAAACTTCTCGACGCCGAAAAAGATCGCGTCCGCCCCGTTCGCCACCGCCGCCCGCATGCAATCCCAATCGCCGGCCGGCGCAAGCAGCTCCACATCTTCCCTGCGCAATGTTTTTGTACTCATGTATATCCTCCCAAACCGGACATTGCCGGTTGTTCCAGTTTTGTTTTTCCATCGAATGAATTAGACCATCGTTTATCTTTGAAATGATGTGAAAACTGCTTATGTTTCCCTGCAACTTTTTCACTTCATCTTCAACTTATCTAGTTTACCAGACATCCTGCAATCCTTCTACTACGTCGGAGCGATCTGTTGGTGGAGGATTTTGCAAACCTGTTTTCTATCATTTTGGTCAAAACAGAAGCCGGCCATTCGGGCGTCTGAAGGCGTGAGATAAAGAGGCTTTCACATAGGTCGAAGGATTCTGCCGCTGCCCCACCTCATAAGAAAAACGTCTTTCGACATACTTTCACGGAAGAAAAGCGTCTATCGACGTACTTTCAGAGAAGACTGACCGCGCTTAGCGGAAATTTTCCTTGAGATATAAGGGAGCCATCGCTCCGAACGAAGTCTCATATCATAAAAAACCGCAAACAGCCTTAATGTGAAGGCCGCTTGCGGTCATGCCAATATTTTATGAGAATGAGAGCATCTATAAGTATTATTTCGCTTTTTCCGTAAACGCAAAAGAATTCAGCGTCTGCTCCAGCGCAGTCTTTTGCGGTTCCGTCGCGTTCGCGTCGTTGAGGGACATGCTGATCGTATACACGATGTCGTCCTTTTGGAACAAAATCTGGCGCGCACTGTACGGAATGCCGTCCTTGACCTGATGCACCGTGATCGAGACGGCCGGTACGCCGGCGAACGTGATGTTCTCCGTTTTTTCCACCTTCAGATCCTTTTGGACTTTGGCCGCCTCGGCATAATACGTCTTCAGCTGGTTTACCGTCGAATCCAGGACGCCCGACTTCTCAGCCCCAATCCGGAATCTTCCGCCCACGAACTGATAGTCTACAGGCGATTTATCGAACTTATCCTGGTTGG
The DNA here is from genome assembly GCF_031583795.1 of Paenibacillus sp. VCA1. Classification (NCBI taxonomy): domain Bacteria; kingdom Bacillati; phylum Bacillota; class Bacilli; order Caryophanales; family Paenibacillaceae; genus Paenibacillus; species Paenibacillus sp. VCA1. The sequence continues at coordinate 20,327 of NZ_JAVLSX010000003.1, forward strand.
CGGTCCAATACTGCGGGATATTGATTTTGTAGCCGAACGCCTTCGATTGTTTGGTCGTCGTTTTCGTTTTGCTGATCAGGAAGGCGTCTTCTTCCATTTTGCCAAACGTGTCGGAGACGACGTCAAAGTCGATTTCGATCGATTTCATCAAATCCTTGAATTTGTTCAAATCTTCTTTGTTTTTCTCCGGCACGGCATATTCCGCGTAATAGCGGTAGCCGTTATGCAGCACCATCACTTCGTATTCGGTCACCCAGCCATCGCCGTAGTTGTACCGAACCTCGTTCACGAGTCCTTTTTCCCCGGAAACCTCGATCGGCGACGTACCGACGATTTGGTAGGCGTCCTGCACAAACGACTCTTTCACCCATGTTTTTAACTCCTCGCTCCACTGCTCGAGGTTTTCGCCTTTTGGCGAAGAGGACACATCCAGCTTGAGATAGCTGCCCTTTTTGCTTTCGTAATACATGTTGCCATTGTCTACGTTCCAGCCTGCAGGCACGTCCAAGGAAACGCCGTAATCGTCATTCGATTCATGGCGCATGCCGTTTTTGACGGTAGACAGATCTTTGACCGTTTTATCCGAACCGCTGTAACCCGTGCTGAACGAATTGAGGAACCCGGCGTATCGTTTCAAGTCTTTGTAGTTTGTTGCTTTCAGGTCGGCAAAATACACCTCATATACCCGGTCATTCGCATAATACATGCGGTTTTCCCAGAACGTCCCGTCCCCGTCTTTGCTGATGATTCGCGCGTACGGCACGTTGGCCTGCGGGAAGCTTTCCCGGTCCACGACCAGCTCTCCGCCATCCTTCGCATCGCTGATGAGCTTTTCCAGCAGCTCGTCCGCCCCGAGTTTCACGTCCTGATCGATCGCGTGTACCTCGACGTAATAGGTGTTCTCCGCATCGCCAAACGACACGATGCTTTCATCCAGTTCGGAATCGCCCAGCAGCAGCCCGCTCGGGTAATTCATCGACCATTGATAATAGCTGTTGCCGATTTTCGTTTTGCCCTGGTCGGTATCGATTCCGGTATCGTCCGGCTCGACGGACGTGTCCGACGGGGTAAGGCTGACGACAACCGCACCCGTGCTCCCCGGCGCCAGTTCCGCCCCGATGCCTTCGGCCACCACCCTGAGCGGCACCATCAGCGTCCCCGAAACCATCGCCGGCGCGGCATCCAGCTTCACCTTACGTCCGTCCACCCAAGCGGTTTGGCTTCCGATCGTCATGGAGACCGTATGAGCCCCGTACATGACCTTAACGACGTTCCCGCCTTCAAGCCGAACCTGGCTGCCAAAAGCGCGCTTGAACAAACCCAGGGGGACCATCACTGTACCGTGATCCAGATACGGTTTGGCGATGGTTTCGTCTTTTCCGTTCATCCATGCCGAGGTGCTGCCCGTTTTGATCTTAAACGACAGTTTGTCCGCCGCATTGTCGGCCCATGCCGGCACCGCCGCCGAAAATACGATGCTGCCCGCCAAAAGCGCGGAGCTTACTTTGAAAAGCATATCTCTCTTCATCCGTGCATGTCCCTTTCCCTATTTAAAATTCATCCCCGGCGTCGCCCGCGGCCGCCTCATAAAGCGAATCCGCCCCATTGTCCAGCGACAGCACAAGCTTGCGCACCACGATATCCCCGTCGCTTTGCATCAGCAGCTTGACGGTTTGCCCCGGCATGTAAGACTTAAACAATTCATTGATGTCCACCACCGAAGTGACGCGTTTGCCGTCAATGCTGTATAATACGTCGTTTTCGCGTATGCCCGCTTTTTTTGCTTCGTCGGAGACGACTTTCGTGATGGTCAAAGGATCCTGCGTTGGCAGCCCCACGATGGCGGACCAGCTTTCCTCCATATTAAATCCAAGGCTTGGCCGCATGACTTCCCCGTACTTGAACAACTGGTTGATCACGTACTGTACGGTTTCCGACGGGATTGAAAATCCCATATTTTCCACGCCGATCGCTGAAAATTTCATGCTATTGATCCCCAGCACTTCGCCTTTCATATTGACCAAGGGTCCGCCGCTGTTGCCCGGGTTGATGGCTGTATCGCTTTGGATCAAGCGGTAAGAGGCGTTAATGGCCCGGTTCAAGCCGCTGACCACGCCCACGGTTGCAGAATTGCGAAAGGAGAAGGAAATCGGCGTGCCGATCGCCACAACCTTTTCACCGACCTGCGAGCTTTGCGCCGACTTGGCAAAAACGGCCGGCTTCAGGTTTGACGCATTGATTTTGATCAAGGCCAAATCGCTGATTTCATCCACATATGTATCGGTAATCTTATACGTTTTGCCGTCCGATGTGACGACGACCGTGCTTTGAAGTCCGTTGACGACATGGGCGTTGGTGACGATCCATCCGTTCGAACGAATGATAACGCCCGTACCATGCATCAAATTGTTGCGGTCCGCTGTGGTTTGCCCTGCCGGAGCCCGGCCGATGATGCCGACGACGGACGGCGAAATGTTTTTCACGATTTGCGGAACCGGATCCGCAGCCACCTGCATCTGATCGCTAGCCGCATTTTTTTGAGTTTTTGCCGCCGTTACAGCGGTTGTTGCCGCTTTCGTCTTCGCCGCCGCGGTCTGCTTGGTTGGGCTTTGCGCTCCGGCTTCGGCCGCCCCGCTGAGCAGCAGCAGGCTGCAAAGCAGCGTAATGACCCTCTTTTTCCCCATAGGCTTCATGTCCTCACCTAGCCTCTTTTTTCTATTTTTTCGCAATATTGGTGGTTCTCCCCTGAACCTTAATGCCAAATGTAACACAGAAATAGAAACTGGACAATTCATCCCAAGCCCTATCTTTTTGAAGCAAAAACAACAGGTAACGACAGCGTTAGCGCCCAATACGGCCGCTTGCCATGCATGAATATACCGGTTGGCCTCCATGAGATGTTTGCAGCGCTTTATGAATTTGATAGGAATAAAAAAAGACCCCTTTTTCGCTTCGGAGCGCAAGGTGTCTTCGTCTAACTTTTTTATGTCGTCCTAGCTCAGCCAGTTTTGAACCATGGCGTAGTCGGACAAAAGGAAAACCAACAAACAAACGATGCTGAATCCGATTGCAAACTTGTTTTTGACCGGCTGTCTGATCAAACGAATGGTTCCGATCAAAATAAGCAGCGTAAACAGTATCATAAAAATATCAAAGGTGTTGAATTTGGATGCAGCTGATGCAGCAGCTTCTGCAAGCAACATGATTGGACCTCCTCTATGAACGTTCGCTCGTTTTTACATATCTCTCTACATGTTATCCTTCCACAGTGACAGATGCAAGACTTTCCACACAAAAAATTGAAATTGTCATGAATTTGCCTATATTTGGTTGTTGACGCTGTGAGCGGTTGGGCTACAAAGAAGTTGAATATCGCTTTTATATAAGTATGAACGTATTCTTCCCAAAATATGTTCGGTAGCAGCTAAATAACGGGAAAAGCGGTGCCTTGGCTTCCAAGCCGATTCAGGTATTTTCGGATGAGTCAGATTTATAAAAGGATTTTATAAAAGGAATGAAAAAACCGCCGGAGTCATCCTCCGACGGTATTCTGGCATTTACAGCTTCAGCCTCCGTGCTCAGCTGCTTACTTGCAGCGCTTCTGTGCGGGCCGTATCCCGTTCCAAAACAGGTTTGAGATATTTCCCGGTATAGGAATCCTCCACTTTCACGAGCTGCTCCGGCGTTCCCGTCGCGATGATTGTTCCGCCGCCGCTGCCGCCTTCCGGCCCCAAATCGATCAAATAGTCGGCCGTCTTAATGACATCGAGATTGTGCTCGATCACAAGCACCGATTCGCCCGAATCGACCAAACGATGCAGCACGGTCAGCAAACGGTCGATGTCGTCCACGTGAAGCCCTGTCGTCGGCTCATCGAGGATGTACATCGTTTTGCCGGTGCTGCGGCGGTACAGCTCGGAAGCGAGCTTCACGCGCTGGGCTTCGCCCCCGGAAAGCGTCGTCGCCGGCTGGCCCAGCGTAATGTATCCAAGGCCCACGTCAAGCAGCGTCTGCAGCTTCCGGTGGATTTTCGGGATGTTTTTGAAAAACTCCGTCGCATCCTCGACCGTCATTTCCAGCACATCGGCGATGCTTTTGCCTTTATATTTGACTTCCAGCGTTTCGCGGTTATAACGTTTGCCTTTGCAAACTTCGCAAGGCACGTATACGTCCGGCAGGAAGTGCATTTCGATTTTTATGATCCCGTCCCCGCGGCAGGCTTCGCAGCGTCCGCCTTTGACGTTAAAACTGAAGCGGCCTTTTTTGTATCCGCGGATTTTCGCTTCGTTCGTTTGCGCGTAAATGTCGCGGATATCGTCAAACACGCCCGTATAGGTCGCAGGGTTCGAGCGCGGCGTCCGTCCGATCGGCGATTGGTCGATATCGATGACCTTCTCCAAATGCTCGAGGCCCCTAATTTCCTTATGCGCCCCTGGACGCACCTTAACGGCTTTGTTTAGCTCTTTCGCGAGCGTTTTATACAAAATCTCGTTGACCAGCGTCGATTTCCCGGAACCCGAGACACCCGTCACCGCCGTAAAGACGCCGACCGGTATTTTGACGTTCAGATTTTTGAGGTTATTCTCGCGCGCCCCGCGGACTTCCAGCCAACGTCCGTCCGGTTTTCTCCGGTTCGGGTTCACCGGGATGAATTTCCGGCCGCTCAAATATTGCCCGGTCAAGGAGTTCGGGTCGTTCATGATTTGCTTCGGCGTTCCTTGCGCGATGACGCGGCCGCCATGAATCCCCGCACCCGGCCCGATGTCGATGATGTAATCCGCGGCCAGCATCGTATCCTCGTCATGCTCGACGACGATCAGCGTGTTGCCGAGATCCCGCATATGCTCCAGCGTCGCGATCAGTCTGTCGTTGTCGCGCTGGTGCAAACCGATGCTCGGCTCGTCCAAAATGTACAATACGCCCATCAAGCTGGAGCCGATTTGCGTTGCCAGCCGGATCCGCTGCGCTTCCCCGCCGGACAAGGTGCCCGCCGCACGGCTGAGCGTCAGGTATTGCAGACCGACGTTTACGAGGAATCCGAGCCTGCTGTTGATTTCCTTCAAAATCAAATGTGCGATGGAGCGTTCCTTCTCGGACAGCTCCAGCGAATCGAACACCTGCATCGCTTCGCCGATCGACAAGCTGGTCACGTCGGCGATATTATGCCCGGAGACGGTAACCGCAAGCACTTCTTTTTTCAAACGATGTCCTTTGCACACCTCGCAAGGTTTGGCGCTCATGAAATTCTCGATGAATTCGCGGATTCCGTCCGAAGCCGTCTCACGGTATCGGCGCTCCAGGTTGGGGATGATGCCCTCGAATACGACATTCGCTTCCTTCCGCTGCCCGAAGTCATTTTCGTAACGGAAGCGGACTTTTTCGTTGCCTGTTCCGAACAGCAGCTTGTCCATGTCCTCTTTTTTCAGCTGGCTGACCGGAACGTCCTGCGGGATGCCGTAATGCTCGCATACCGAGCTCAGAAACTGCGGATAATAATTGGAGGTGCTACCCGTCCATGCCAAAAATGCCCCTTCTTCGATGGATTTCTCCATGTCCGGGATGAGCAGTTCCGGGTCGACGATCATTTTGACGCCGAGGCCGTCGCATTCCGTGCAGGCGCCAAACGGGCTGTTGAACGAAAACATGCGCGGGGACAGCTCTTCCATGCTGAATCCGCAAATCGGGCAGGCAAAATTGGAGCTGAAACGAAGCTCTTCCTGACCGATGATATCGACGAGAATCTGCCCGCCCGATAGCTTAAGCGCCGTTTCGATCGAGTCCGCAAGCCGGGTTTCGACGCCTTCCTTGATGACGATCCGGTCCACGACCACTTCGATCGTATGTTTTTTGTTTTTCTCCAGCTCGATCGTTTCGGAAAGATCGCGTATCTCCCCGTCGACGCGCACCCGGACGAAACCTTGCTTGGCCACGTCGGCGAACAGGTTTTTATGCTCGCCTTTGCGTCCCGAGACGATCGGCGCCATCAGCTGCAGCCTCGTTTTTTCCGGATACGACATGATCCGGTCGACCATTTGTTCCACGGTCTGGGACGTAATTTCAATGCCGTGCTCAGGGCAATGAGGATGCCCGACTCGGGCAAACAGCAGGCGCAGATAGTCGTAAATCTCCGTTACCGTTCCTACCGTGGAACGCGGGTTGCGGCTTGTCGTTTTCTGGTCGATGGAAATGGCCGGGGACAGGCCGTCGATCGAATCCACGTCCGGCTTCTCCATTTGGCCTAAAAATTGGCGCGCGTACGCGGACAGAGACTCCACGTAACGGCGCTGACCTTCGGCATAAATCGTATCAAAGGCCAGGGAGGATTTACCCGATCCGCTTAAGCCGGTCAGAACGACAAACTTATCCCGCGGAATGGTAATATCGATATTTTTCAGATTGTGAGCCCGTGCACCTTTGATGACGATATTTTCGCTTGCCAATGCTCGTTCATCTCCTTTGGTTCATAAAGCCGGCTTTCCGCCGGCTTTATGGCATCAGTTTGTGTATGATAACGCCAAATGACGTTTCTAATATCCACAAAGAGAACGACCTGAAAATATGGGCCGTTCTCTTCTCCATTCTGTCCTTGCAATTATTCCGCCTTCAGCTCCAGCAAAGCGTCGCGAAGTTCGGCGGCACGCTCGAACTGAAGGTTTTTGGCTGCTTCCTTCATCTCCGCCTCCAGACGCTGAATGACGGATTGACGTTCCTTCTTCGACATTTTGCCGGCCGCGTCCGTCAAATACTCCGCCTTCGACTCGGCGACCTTCGTCGCTTCGATGACGTCGCGCACTTTCTTCCGGATCGTCTGCGGCGTGATGCCGTGTTTTTCATTATACGCAATCTGCAGCCCGCGGCGGCGGGCCGTTTCCTTGATCGCTTTGTCCATCGACTCGGTAATCTGGTCCCCGTACATAAGGACGAAACCTTCCGAGTTCCGCGCCGCGCGGCCGATCGTCTGGATCAGGGACCGCTCGGAACGCAGGAAGCCTTCCTTGTCCGCATCGAGTATCGCCACAAGCGAAACCTCCGGCAAGTCCAAACCTTCCCGCAGCAGGTTGATGCCGATCAAGACATGGAACACGCCCAGGCGGAGATCCCGCAAAATCGCCATCCGCTCTAGCGTTTTGATATCCGAGTGCAAATAACGGACCTTGATGCCGATCTCTTTGAGGTAATCCGTCAAATCCTCGGCCATCTTCTTCGTAAGCGTCGTCACCAGCACGCGTTCGTCACGATCGATCCGCTCCCGGATTTCTCCGATCAGATCGTCGATTTGCCCTTCGGTCGGACGCACCTCGATAACCGGATCCAGCAGACCCGTCGGACGGATGATCTGCTCGACCATTGTATTGCAATGCTCCATTTCGTAAGGTCCCGGCGTGGCCGATACGTAAATGATCTGGTTCACTTTGTCCTCGAACTCCTCGAATTGAAGCGGACGGTTATCGAGGGCCGAAGGCAGCCGGAATCCGTGATCGACCAGCACCGTCTTCCGCGCCCGGTCCCCATTGTACATGGCCCGGATCTGCGGGATGGTGACGTGGGACTCGTCGACCACGATCAAAAAGTCGTCCGGGAAATAATCCAGCAGCGTATAAGGCGTTGCGCCGCGTTCGCGGAAAGTCAGCGGACCGGAATAGTTCTCGATCCCGGAGCAGAAACCGATCTCCTTCATCATCTCGATATCGTAACGCGTACGCTGCTCGAGCCGCTGAGCCTCCAGCAGCTTGCCCTCGGAACGGAAATATTCTAGCCGTTCTTCCAGCTCGCGCTCGATGTTTTTCAGCGCGACCCGCATCGTCTCCTCTTTCGTAACGAAGTGGGAGGCCGGAAAGATGGCGACATGCTCACGCTCTCCGATCAATTCACCCGTAAGGACGTCGATTTCCGTAATCCGCTCGATTTCGTCCCCGAAAAACTCGACCCGGATGGCGTGTTCGCCTTGCGACGCCGGGAAAATCTCAAGCACGTCACCGCGAACGCGGAACGTCCCCCGGACGAAGTTGATGTCGTTCCGCTGGTATTGAATATCGACAAGCCGGGACAGGATCTGGTTCCGCGGTTTCTCCATGCCGATGCGCAGCGACAGCAGGAGGCTGGAATATTCGGAAGGCGAACCGAGGCCGTATATGCAGGACACGCTGGCCACGATGATGACGTCGCGGCGTTCGAACAGCGAGCTCGTCGCAGAGTGCCGCAGTTTGTCGATTTCCTCGTTGATGCTCGAATCTTTTTCGATATAGGTATCGGATGATGGGATATAAGCTTCCGGCTGGTAATAGTCATAGTAGCTGACGAAATAGTCCACCGAATTGTTCGGGAAAAATTCCTTGAATTCGCTCGCCAGCTGGGCGGCCAGCGTTTTGTTATGGGCGATGACCAGCGTCGGGCGGTTTACCTTGGCGATCGTCTGCGCAATGGTAAACGTTTTGCCGGTCCCCGTCGCGCCAAGCAAAGTCTGATGTTTTTTCCCCTGCTCAAGCCCTTCTACCAGCTCCGCGATCGCCTTGGGCTGGTCGCCCTGCGGCTTGTAGTCCGATATCAGCTCAAACGGTTTCGTACTAACGACAATATCGCTCATTGCCCAACATCACCCTCATCATCTAAAATAGATATTCTAAACTATATGTCGAGATTTCCCGATAATATGAATAGGAAATCCTTGCTTAAATAGGAATGCTTGTTCCCGTCTATTATACTCTGAACGATTGCGCTATGCAAACCCTAACTCATGGATAGGAGTGGTAACGATAACATGGAAATTACAACGATCATTGGCATTCTGGCAGGCCTTGCCGCACTGGTGGGAGGCTTCTTATGGGAAGGGGGCCAAATTAATGGACTTATGCAGGGAGCGGCGGCGCTCATCGTATTCGGCGGCACCATCGCTGCCGTCGTTATCAGCTTCCCGTTGGCAAAGCTTAAAACGATTCCCAAAGCGCTGCGTTTTGCTTTCACCCGCCAGACGGACAATACCGAGCAGCTGATCGAGGACTTGGTCAACATGGCCACGTCGTCCCGGAGGAGCGGAGTTCTTTCCCTCGAAGGGCTGGTGGAGAACCATCCGAACCCCTTCCTTCGCGAAGGCATACAAATGGTCGTCGACGGAACGGAAGGAGCGCTGCTGCGGCAGATCATGGAATTCGAAATCGATGCCGTCGAGCACAAGCACGAAAGTTATGCCAAAATCTTCGAATCCGCCGGCGGGTACGCCCCGACGATGGGGATCATCGGCACGGTCATGGGTCTCATCCACGTGCTCGGAAGCTTGACCGAGCCAACGGAGCTCGGGCCTTCCATCGCGGTGGCTTTTACGGCCACGTTATACGGCGTCGCCATCGCCAATATTATCTTTTTACCCATTGCGTCAAAAATTAAGTCGCGAAGCGCCGATGAAATTCAAACGATGGAGCTGCTGATCGAAGGCATTTTGGCCGTGCAGAACGGCGAGCACCCGAACCTTGTACGCAAAAAACTGCTGTCCTTCACGCCCGAAGAACGTAATGCCGCTTCCGCGCCCGCGATGAAGGAGGGATTCCATGAGACAGCGGAGTAACCGGCGAAAACGGGATAAAGGCGGAGAAAACGGCCAGGACCGATGGCTGATTACCTACGCCGACCTGATCACGCTCCTGCTGATCTTCTTCGTGATGATGTTTGCGATGAGCCGGCTGGACACCGAAAAATACAAGGAAATTACGCAATCGCTCCAGCATACGTTCCGTAGCGGCGATTCGCTTCTGAGCCAAGGCTCGGGCATTACGGGCACCGCGGACAAATATACGCACAGAAATCCGGACACCGCACAGAAATCCGATCAGCAAAAAAAGGGGGCCGACCAGCTCTCGGACCGCGAGCTTGCCTTCCGCAAACAGGAGCAGGAGCTGCAAAACCTGATGAAGGTCATTTCCAAATACGTGAAGGACAACAAGCTCGAAGACCAAATTTTCGTCGCCGACCAGCCGAAGGGAATCTCGATTACGCTGAGCGACAAGCTGTTGTTCGACGTCGGCAAGGCCGATCTCAAGAAGGGGGCCATGCCCGTCATGGACAAGCTCGCCAGCTTGTTCAAGGAGCTGCACACCGTCATCAGCATCGAAGGACATACGGATAACCTGCCGATCGTTTATGCATCGCAATATAAAGACAATTGGGAGCTATCCGGCGCACGGGCGCTGTCCGTCCTTCGTTATTTCCTTGATGCAAAGCATTTGGACGCCAACAACTTTCAGTATGCGGGTTATGGAGATACCCGGCCGGCAGCCGACAACCGCACGGAGGCGGGCCGCCAGAAAAACCGGCGCGTGGAAATCATCGTGCTGCGGCAGTTAAAGGAATAGAAAAGGCGAGGAACTTCTTGTTCCTCGCCTTTTTAAGCTGCATGCCCCGCTCATCACATCTGAGCCGAATCCCCTTCATGCGGCTTGCCGAGCTGCACCTCGTTCGTTTTGTTTCTGGCCTGGACCTTCATGGCCAGGAGCTGAAAAATGCTGACCGGCTTCATGACCAGAACGACTCCGGCATCCGGGTCCGGCGCCAGGATGACGCCAAGCTGATGATGATCACCGGCATAAATCGCGCGCTGCAGAAACTTGCTTTCCCCCTGCAAATTGCGCACTTCGAGCTTGCAGAAGGCCGGATTTTTCCGGAGGGCGGCATGCATCTGTTCCTTCGACCGGATGCCGATGCCGTTGATTTTCACGACGGTTTCCCCGGCTTTGATACCCAGCTCATGGGCAGGACTGCCCGGAATGACGCCGAGCACCTTCAGCCCTTGCTGCGGGTGGACAAACATCGGGCTGTTCTGCTGTTCTTCCAGGCGGCTGTACCATAACAGCCCTTCATGAGCAAGGATGCTGACGACCGCGGCAACGATCGCCAGCGGCTTCCACCATGCGGCAAGCAGGCTGAGCCCCAGCAAAACGATGCTGTACGCAAGCAGCCGCTTGAACGTTTTTCCCGCCTTCACCTGCGGCAGCATGCTTTGGGTCATTTCGCTAAAGCCGATGACCACCGGCAGTGCCGCCATGCTGAACCCCGCGCTCCAGCCGTCTCCGCCAAGCAGCGGCGTCCACGGGAGCACCGCTCCGCCGGTGTGAGCCGGAATCAGCAAAAACAGCGGGATCGGCCAAAACGCCTGCATTTGATACGCCCCGACCAGCTTGCCGCGTTTGCTTTCCATAAACAGCGGGTTCGCAAAACCCGCGCCCTGCAGCTTCACGAGCAAAGCCTCGGCCAGGTGCAAAACGGCGACCAATGCCAGCAGCGCAGGGATGTCAAGCCCCCTAACCGTATCAACGGCCGTACCCGCAAGCCCCGCCGGACTGAATTCCGGGAAAAAGCCAAGGACGAATTGGATGACGCCCAAAACGCCGATCGAATAAGCAAAACATAAATACCTTACGCGGAAAAGCAGCAAAATGATCGCAACGATCCAAATGCAAACGACGGCTTCCTGCGAAAGCGAAATGCCGAGGAAAGCGATGACGAGCGACACCGAAATGCCTGCCAGCAATCCCCCGATAAAAGTACGCCATGTCTGAAGCCCCCAGCTGTGAAGCCTCACATGGAAAAGCTTGCGTTCCAGCAGCACCTGCCTGCGGTACATCAGCATCATAAACAGGATCGAAATATAGTAAAACGGCTGCAGCAGCAGCTGCACAAGTGCATCCGTAAAGTTCCATAACAATTCCAAAGCGACTTCCAAATGACGTCACTCTCCTTTCTGGATGATCCGAAACCTTCGATTTCAGCGGACATCGATAGCAAAGAAAAAAAGAAGGCTCAAGGAGCCTTCTTTAATGTTTCGACGCAACTGCCGTAATTTCCTTCTGAACCTCGGCAATCGCTGACTTCAGCTGATTATCGTATTTCGGGTCGCGGATTTTTTTGATCAATTCCGTCTCGAGCGCTTCGGCGGTTTTGGCGTCGACGGCGCCGGTTACCCCGAGCTTCTGCGCTTTCTGGAACGATTTGACCGCGGAAGCGGTTTTCTCGTCAAAATATCCGTCCTTGCGCCCCGGCTTGTAACCGAGGCCGTCAAGCATGACTTGCGCGTTCTTCACGTCGTCGCTGTTCATATTGAACTTCAACGTCGCATTTTTGTTGATCGGCGCCACCGAGAAATAGTCCGGCTGCGCTACCGCAATGTCGGGCTTGAGCCCTTTTTGATGGATCCAGCTTCCGTTTGGCGTCAGCCACTTGGCGATCGTGATTTTCAGCAGGCTGCCGTCGTCAAATTGCTTGTTAAAGCTTGTTTGCACCGTTCCTTTGCCGAAGGAGTTTTCGCCCATCAGCTTCGCTCCTGCCGACTGCTGGAGCGCTCCTGCCAAAATTTCGGACGCGCTGGCGCTTCCTTTGTTCATCAGCAGCGTCACCGGATACGGTTTGCCGCTTCCCTTCGAGAGGGTTTGATCCCGTTTTTTGTTTTTGTCTTCGACTTGAACGATCACTTTGCCTTTCGGCACAAACTGCTCTGCGATGTCGATGACGACGGATAATACGCCGCCCGGATCGTTGCGGACGTCGATGACCAGGCCTTTCATGCCTTCTTTTTCAAGCGTGGAGAGTTCCTGCTTGAAGCGTTCGCCCGTATTCAGCGAAAATTGGGTGATTTCGATGACACCGATCTTGCCCGGCTCCATGTGGGCCTTCACCGTCTCGACGTCGACGTCATCGCGGATAATCGTATATTCGATCGGCGCGGCCGAGCCGCTGCGTTTGATCGTCAGTTTGGCTTCGCTGCCTTTCGGGCCGCGGATTTTGGCTACCGCATCGTTCAGCTCCAGGCCGTGAAGCGATTCGCCGTTGACGGTCAGAATAATGTCTTTCGCACGGATGCCCGCTTTCTCCGCAGGCGAACCTTTGATCGGGGACACCACGACGACGTTGCCGTTTTCGGAAGAAACCTCGGCGCCGATGCCGCTGAACGAACCTTCGATCGTCTCCTCGAATTCTTCGGCCGTCTTTTTGCCCATATAAGAAGAATACGGGTCGTCAAGGGATTGCGTCATCCCGTTGATCGCGCCGTCGAGCAGTTTGGTGCGGTCCACGTCCTGATAATAATTCGACTGGATGAGGTCCAGGGCCGTGCCCAATTTTTTCACTTCATCCGGCTTCAGGCCGCTGGCTGCGCTTGCGAGCACGCCTTGCCCCAGCGCGGCCTGGTTGGCTAAGCTGGAACCCGTCAAAGCGAACGTGAGCCCGCTCCCGCATACCATCGCCAGAAGGACCAGTAATACGACCGTACGTTTTTTCATGTGTGATCACCGCCTTTTATTTTCCGGCCAAGCCTTGTAGGGACCAGTTCTAACCATTGTAGTATATGTCCGGCTTGTACGGAATATTTATGTTCTTACAAATAAGGCATCGGATTCACAGGCGTACCGTTCTCGCGGACCTCGAAATGCAGATGCGGACCCGTTACCCGTCCCGTCGATCCGGATTCGGCAATCACCTGGCCGCGGCTAACGTGTTCGCCGACCTTCACCTTGATGCCGCCGCTTCGGATGTGGCCGTAAAGCGTCCACATCCCGCCTCCATGATCGATAATAACACAGTATCCGTATCCGCTCCACCACTCCGCAAGCGTCACGGTTCCTTCATCGGCTGCGTGGATCGGCGTTCCTTCCGGAACCGCCAAATCGACGCCCGTATGCATTTTGCCGACTTCATGCGTCACCGGATGCACTCGTCGGCCGAATCCCGAGGATACCCGTGCTCCGCTTACCGGCATGTACAGCGGCCCGCCATTGCCGGAGAATCCTCCGGAGCTTGCGACGGATGTGCTGACCTTTTTCTTGGCCGCCGCGGCTCTTTTCGCCGCCGCTGCTTTCGCGGCTGCCGCGCGTTTGGCGGCTTCTTCGGCCTTCAGCTTGTTTTTCTCCTTCTGCAGCGTCGAACGTTTGCTGACCAGGCTTACGAGCAATGCGTCCTGTTCATCGCTGATCCCGTCGGATTCCTCGATCTGTTGATCGTATTTCGCGATCAGAATTTGCTTCTGCTTTTCGTTTTCGTCCAGGATGGCTTTTTGGTTCTCCATCTCGGCGTAAAGATCCTTAGCTTTCGCATACTGCCCTTCGAGCTCTTTTTTCTTTTCCAGCACGAGCGCCTTATCCTTCTTATGCTGCTCCAGCAAATCCTTGTCCTGGTCCACGAAGTTCTTGAGCGTGTCCGCCCGTTCCAGGAAATCGGAGAAGCTTGTCGAGGACAGAAGCACTTCCAGATAAGAAACGCTGCCGTCCGTGTACATCAGCCTGACGCGGGATTCCAGCATTTTTTCCCGGGACTGGATCCGGTCCTCCGCCGCGTCCAGCTGGGTTGCCGTCTCGCGCAGCCTGTCCTGGGTTTCGTCGATTTGGACCGAAATTTTGGTCATCTTGTTGCTGACCTGATCGATTTGGTTCAGCACGTATTGCAAATTTTGCGTCGTTTTATTTTTGTAATGCTGCGCTTCCTGCTTTTGCGACTCGGCCTTTTCCTTCTGGGCTTTGGCCGCCTGCGCCTGCTGTTGAAGCACTCTCATCTCATGTTCGATTTGGTCGACGGTTCTCTTCTTGGCGTAGCCCTCGGAGGGCTGGACAACGGCCGCCGCCAGCAAGACAACGGCAAGTACTGAAGCTATCTTTTTCAACTTGCGCTCCCCATCCTTTTTAAAATAATCTTCCGTATGGAGTCGCCCTAGGCTTGGGCTGTTTTCCCGCGTGAGTCGTCTAAACCTTCAAAAATTTGCGCATAGAAAGGGTTGTGCCCCACATGCCGATCAGGACGCCGAGGACGACCAACAGGCCTCCCCATTGCCAGAGCGCGCTTACGGGAAGCAGCGACATCTGCAGCGTGAAGTCGGAACCGATGGATGCGGCCAGACGGTCGTAACCGACAAACAGGATCGCAACGGTAATGATCGAACCGATCAAGCCGATCAGCGTCCCTTCAACGAAAAACGGCCAGCGGATAAACGTGTTCGTCGCGCCTACCAGCTTCATGATCCCGATTTCCCTGCGCCGCGCAAGGATGGTGACCCGGATCGTATTGGAAATGAGGAACATGGACATGACGGCAAGCCCGGCTACGAAAACAAATCCGATGTTGCGCACCATGCGCGTCACTTTGAACAGCGTTTCGATCGTGCCTTTGCCGTATTTCACCTTCATGATCGGCTGCTGGTCGGCATGGCTCGTATTCAGGGCTTCGATTTTTTTGGCGACGAACGGAACGGTCGTCGGCTCGTATACTTCGATCTTGAACGCGTCCGGAAGCGGATTGTTGTCCTTGTCGAAACCTTCGAGCAGTTCTTTGCCTTCATCGCCCATGCTGTTGCGGAAGTCATCAAGCCCCTGCTCTTTGGAAATGAAGTCGATCTTGCTGACCTCCGGCATGGCGGCAATTTCCTTCTGCACCGTTTCGCGCAGCTTCTGGTCCACGTTCAAATTCAGGTATGCCCGGATCTGGACCTGCTTGTCCGCTTTGTCAGCGAGGGCGTTTACATTAAGTACAAGCAGAATAAATACGCCCAAAATGAATAGAGATACGATAATGGATATAATCGATGCGACGGACATCCAGCCGTTGCGGAATATGTTTTTCGCCCCTTCCCGCAAATGCCGCAAGAAGGTGTTAAAAGTCATATCCGTATTCTCCTCTCAGCTGGTCGCGCACGATGTTGCCATGTTCGATCGCGATGACGCGCTTGCGCATCGTGTTCACGATATCCTTGTTATGGGTGGCCATGACGATGGTCGTTCCGCGGAAATTGATTTCGTCGAGCAGCTGCATGATGCCCCAGGACGTTTCGGGGTCGAGGTTGCCTGTAGGCTCGTCCGCAATGATAACCGAGGGATTGTTGACGATGGCGCGGGCAATGGCGATGCGCTGCTGCTCCCCGCCGGAGAGCTGGGCCGGTTGGCGGTTCGCTTTGGCCTTCAGGCCGACAAGGTCCAGCACTTCCATGACGCGTTTTTTCATTTGTCTTCTCGGGGCTTCGATGACTTCCATGGCAAACGCCACGTTTTCGTAAGCGGTAAGCTTCGGCAATAGGCGGAAATCCTGAAAAATAACGCCGATATTGCGTCTGACGTAAGGAATTTTGCGCTGCTTCAGCTTTCCTATATTAAACCCGTTTACGGAGATTTGCCCTTTGGTAGGGACCTCTTCGCGGTAAATAAGCTTCATGAATGTCGATTTTCCTGCGCCGGACGGGCCGACGACATAAACGAATTCATTGCGGTCAATCTTGACGGACACCCCTTGAAGCGCATGGGTTCCGTTCGGGTACGTCTTCCACACATCCTGCATTTCGATCACTTCATTATCACTTCCTAATTCCATAATCAGCCATTATAATTTCGACACATTCCAGCTAATTCCTTTAAAAATCTTTCGGAATCATCACGATGTTTTTTATTGTAACAAATTTGTTACCTTTTGAGTACCCGATATTTTTCCATTTTCTTTACATATATTTGAAAGACGGCATCAACTGCGTTTAATAAGAAGCGAAAAAGGTGGGAGCCATGAAAAAAATCCATTTGACGCTGATCGTCATCGCCGCGATCATGCTGGTCGGTTCCGTCGCTGCGGGAGGCATCCATATTTATATCGGCCAAAACACGATTCCTCAACAGGTCCGGATCGGCGGTTGGGACGTCGGCGGGATGAAAAAGGACGAGGTGCTCAAGGAGCTGGACACCCGAATCAAAGAGCTCGAGGAACAGCCCTTTACGCTAACAATAGCGGCTAAAAACGCGAGGGACGTCAACATGACCCTGAAAGAGGCGGGCGTCACATTCGAGGCGGATGCCTTCAAAAAAGCGGTTGCTTCCCTCTATGAAGGCAACTGGATGGACCGGCTCAAGGCGCGCAGGCAGTTTGGACAGGATTGGGCGCTGTCTCCGCACTGGAATCGGGGGGTGCTCAAAGAGCGATTTCATCCCGGATGGGAGGAAAAGCAATTCGGCAGCCCCGTCAACGCCTCGCGCCGCATTGCCAAAAACGACAAAGTGGTGTATACGCCGGAAGTATCGGTTTCCCGGATTGATTGGGATACCTTTACCCAAACGCTGACATCCCTCATCCCCAAAAGCTTCCCGGACCCGGATGACACGGGCGTGCCGCTTAAGATAAAGCTTCCTTTATATAGCTTGAAACCGAAAGTGACCATAGACAGCCTGAAGGGGGAAGGCATCGAAAGGAAAATCATCGAGTTCAGCACCGGACTCGGCTCCAGCGCCGAGGGACGGGTATACAATGTCGGTTCCGCCGCCAAGGCGATCGACGGGATGGTCCTGAAACCGGGGGAAATATTCGATTATGCCCAGGTGATCGCAAAAGCCGAGGCAAAATACGGTTTCCGCGAAGCCCCGGTCATTTTGAACGGAAAGCTGGTGCCGGGGATCGGCGGCGGTATCTGCCAGGTGTCCAGTACCGTATATAACGCGGCGCTGCGGACCGGACTCGAGATCGTCGAACGCCGCAACCACTCCTTGCCGGTCAGCTATCTCCCCAAGGGCCTTGACGCCACGTTCGCCGAAGGCTCCATCAATTTCCGTTTCAAAAATACGACCGGCAAGTCGCTGCTGATCCGCGCTTTCGTGGAAGGCAACAATTTAACCGTCAAATTTTTCGGCACGTTCCCGCAAAACACCGAATACGATCTGGAATCGCGAACCATCGAAACGCTCCCCGTTACGGAAAAATACGTCCAGAACAAAGACATTCCGGTCGGCGCCCAGGAAGTGCTCCAAGAAGGCAAGCCGGGGTATGTCGTGGAAACCTATCAGATCAAAAAAGTAAACGGCGAGATCGTTGACCGGAAGCGCGTCTCCCGGGACACCTACCGTCCGCAAAACCGGTTGATAGCCGTAAATTCCAAAGGCGCGGGCACGGACGGCGATTCTTCGGGCTCAAAGGAGCAGATCGTCGAGGACGGAATCAGCGGGCCGAATTTCTAGGCTGCACAGGAATCGGCTACGAAAAACGACAGGCGGCCTTTTGCTTGAAAGCGAAAAGGCCGCCTGTATTCGTTCCATATATAATACGCGGAATAAGTCCGGTCGAGCTATACGATCGTCATAGCGAATGTTCCCTAGCTTACGAGTTTTGCAGGCTGCCCGGCATCGCCAAGCAATTCGTGGTACTTTTGAATGGACAGTTCCAGCTCTTTGGAATACGCGCTCAGCGTTTCGGTCGCGTTTGAAATCTGCTCCATGATGGAGTGGTGCTCTTCTACGGCTTGCGTTACGCTGTTCATTTCCGACATCGTTTTGACCGCGATTTCTTCCGTTTTTTCCATGCTTACGACCAACTGCTCCGCCCCTGCCGCGATTTCTTCCACGGCCGAGGATACCTCCTGGATTTGCCCGGCGACCTCGCCGATCGAAAGCTTGATGAATTCGAAGGATTCTCCGGCTTGGTTGACGACTTTCAGCCCGTCGCCTACCTGCTCGGCTACAAGTTTGGTAGACGCCACCGCCTGAGTCGTTTCTTTCAGGATGACCGAAACGACCTGCGTGACCTGCTTGGCCGAATTGGACGATTGCTCCGCAAGATTCCGGATTTCGCTGGCAATGACGGAAAACCCTCTGCCCTCGTCCCCGAACCGCGCCGCTTCAATGGCCGCGTTCAAGGATAGCAGATGCGTTTGCTCGGCGATCTCCCGGATCATCGCCACGAACGATACGACCTCGCGGGAACTTTCATCAAGCCGGTTCATCATTTCGACCAGGGTATGGACCGTCGTGTTCGCTTCGTCCATCTGTTTCATGGCAGCCACAATCGCTTCCTGGCCTTCGGCGGACTTTTCGGACGATTCGCCCGCCGCCGCAGCGACTTCGTCGGCGCTCCCGGCGATATGCCGAATGGCGTTTACCACGTCTCCCACCGTATTGGAACTCGTCCGGATCATTTCGGTCTGTTGGCTTGCATCCCCGGATACGCCAAGCGTCGCTTCCTTGATCATGTCTGAAACATAAAAGCCCATCTCTGCGCTTGCTTTGACTTCATCGATGGTGCCGGCCATCCGTGAGATACGGGTATTGAACTCATCGGACAGTTCCTTGTATTGAAGCCCAAACTTATGTAAATGGTCTCCCGTACTTCCTGCGTGATGCTCTGCCGAATTTGCGCCGCCGCTTGCGAACAGGCCCTGCGACTGCCCGGCCCCTGCAGAACGCAGCAGCCATGCCGTAATGAAATAGCCGGCCAGCGCCCCGAGCACCAGGCTCGCGATCAACCCCGCCCATACGGGGAGTCCGCATAACAGGCAAATCAGGTTGATGACGACGACAGCCCCCGCAAAACATCCGGCGCCTTTCAGGCCGATCATTCTATACTGCTTTTGCAAGTCGGAATTTTCGACTTTCATGGTGCATCTCCCCCACCTATCCGGTTGCACCCGATGTCCGCGGGACATCGGGTGCGTAATCTATTTCAGGATTTTGCAAAATTCGATTCCGGCCGCTCTCGGGTACAATATATAGACGAACTAAACCGTTTTGCTCTATATATTGCTGATTGAAAGTCGCTCCTTGGATTTTTGCAAAATCCTCGTTTATTAATTTCTCAAAAATTCTTCCGCGTCTTCCATCTTCTCGAACGAATCGACCACTTCGCCGAACATCCGCTTCATTTGAAGCTTGGATACGGCAGATCCCGTATAATAAGCCCATTTAGTCAATCCTTTTTGAACGGAGAGCTCTCCCAGAGGGCTCAGCTTTTCAGCGACGTCCATCGTGAACAGCTTGCCTTCGCTCAAATCGGTCAAACCGGTAAATCCAGGCTTCACTTTTTCAAGCTCTTTTTGGAAGTCTTCGATATACTGGTTCACGTTGTCCTTGTTAATTTCGCTTACCTTGACGGTCACGCGGTTCAATCCAGCATCATAATTAATTGTGTACATGCTCTTCTCCCCCATTTTTGTCGGGACGTTGAACATCCCGAATAGAATATATTGGTTTTAGCATAAGCAAAAATAATAGATTTGTAAAGAAGAATTTACCGAATTATGTAGAATTATGTCGAATTAGATAAATCCTTCTTCTCTGCTATGCTTAAACATCCCATGGATCATTTGTTGATCAAGCGCACTCCACGAAAAGCCAAGTTTCGACAATATCTGCGTCGTTTTGGCCGTGAAGATGGTGAAAAATGTCGTGGAAAGGCTCTCCTCCATCCAGCCGTAATGAAGCATGATCTGTTCGATGATGCGTTTGAAACGGTCGTCGTCGTACCGCTCTCCCAAATAATCGACAAATTTGTCGAACGGCAGCAGCTCGACGGGCTTGCCGAACGGATTCTCCCGCAAAACGGCGCCGATATTCGCTTCATGCGGATTGGCGATATGGAACGTTTCGTTCCGGAGCGCCCCGCAATCGGCAAGAAGAAGGATCGCCTTGCTCGACTGGTCGACGTAGGTAAAGTCGAAGTCGCTAAGCTCTCCCGGCGCGATGCCAAGCTCCAGGAACGATTTCATCGTCGTATAGAACGCGTTGTCCGCGATATTTTGTTGGAATCTTCCCGTTTTGGAATGAAAGACGATGTTGCCGAGCCGGTATATGTTCGTAAAGATCCCCCGCTCCCGGGCAGCCGCCACGAGACGCTCCGCCTCATATTTCGTCTTGGCGTAATAATTTTCGAACCGCTGCCCTTTATCCAGGTCATATTCCGTAAAGCAGATATGCCGTTCCCCTTCCACGACGCCTGTCGCCACGCCGAGCGTGGAGATATGGTGCATATGCTTCGGACGGCCTTCGGCCGCAAAATCAAGCAGATGGGCCGTCGCTTTCACGTTCTGCAGCTCGAAATCGGCGTAACTTCCGTAATGTTTGACATTGGCGGCCGAATGAACGATTGCGTCCGTCCGCTGCGCCAGCGACGCATACGCAGCAGCCTCCAGCCCAAGGCGTTCTTTCGTGATGTCGCCCGCGTAAACCTTGATGCGGCCGCGATACCGATCGAACCAGTCGGGCCCGAAATAATAGTCGCATTTTTGTCTCAGCCGCTCTTCCGCTTCGCCGTCCGACGCGGCCCGGACGATCGCGTAAACGTCCCAATCTTTTTCGGTCATCGCCTCGCAGAGCAAATGGGCCCCCAAATATCCCGTGGCTCCCGTCAGAAGAATGCCGCGGTAACCGTTCACCGCTGCCGTATCGATCGGTTCGTAATCCCGATTACGCTCTTCATAAATGGTTTTATCGGCAGAAACGTCGATATTCTTTAAGCTGGCGTACAGCGCCTTCACTTGTTCCAGCCTGCTGTGCAGATGGCCCGTCTTCGGTTTGATTTTGCCTGCCAGCTCCGCAACGGTCTGATGCTCGAACATATCGTTCATGCCGATTTCGAACTGCTTCTGCAGCCTTGCGACGACAATGGTCGCCTTCAGCGAATGGCCGCCGAGCTCGAAGAAATTGTCGTGGATGCCGACGCGGTCCACTTGAAGCACGGCCTGCCATACCTCGGCCACGGCCCGCTCCGTCTTCGTTCTCGGCGCTGCGTAATCCCGGCTTCGGCCTTGGGACGCATCGGGTTCAGGCAAAGCCTTGCGGTCGATTTTTCCGTTCGGCGTCAGCGGCATCTCCGGCAGCTGCGTGAAGTAGGAAGGAATCATGTAATCCGGCAGGGATTTGCCGATATGCTCTCTCAGCTCGCCGACCGACATGTCGGACGCAGCCGTGAAATACGCGCATAAATAGTGGCCGCCTTTGCCGTCTTCCTTGGCCACGACGATCGTTTCCGACACCGCCGGGTGGTTCAGCAGACAGTTCTCGATTTCGCCCAGCTCGATGCGGAAACCGCGGATTTTGACCTGATGGTCGAGCCGGCCCAAAAATTCGATGGTGCCTTCCTTCGTCCATCTCGCCAAATCGCCGGTTTTGTACATGCGTTCGCCTTGGACGAATGGGCTCGGCACGTAGCGATCCCGGGTCATCTCCTCGTTGTTGTAATAACCCCGTCCGACGTTATGCCCGGCAATGTACAGCTCTCCGGCGACGCCGACGGGCTGCGGCTGCAGATGTTCGTTTACGATGTAAATCTGCGTATTGGCAATCGGTTTGCCGATCGGAGGCAGTTCCGGAATGACGCCGTTTGGATCGATCGTATGCGTCGTCACGACATGCGTTTCCGAAGGGCCGTAATGGTTATGCAAATACACGCCGCGTTTCTTCAGGTACGCCCGGAATTTTTCCGGCACGATCAGCTGCTCCCCGGCCGTGATGACATGTTTCACCGATGACGGGAAGCGGTCCGCATATTCTTTTTCGTTCAAAATGAACTTCAGGAACGATACCGGCATAAACAGGATTTCGATGCCCATGTTTTCGATATGGTCCAGCAAATCCCCGACGCTCATCCGCAGCTCGTTCGTAATCAAATGCAGCGTGCCGCCGGCCAGCAGCGTCGACCAAATTTCCTGGGAGCAGACGTCGAAGCTGATCGTGGTGAATTGAAGCACGTTGCCGCTGTAATCGACGTTGGTCGCCTCGTATTCAAAATGAAGCAGGTTCACGATGTTCCGGTGCTCGATCATGACGCCCTTCGGTTTTCCGGTCGTGCCCGATGTATAGATGACGTACAGCAGGTCGGACGGGCCGTTCACTTGCGGCAGGTTGTCCGTATGGTCGCCGTAAGCTTCTTCGCCGTCGATCAGCAGCGTTTCGCCCCCAAAGGACACTTGGCCGGCCAGATGCGTTTGCGTCAGCAGCAGCCGGGTGTTGCTGTTCTCCAGCATGTAGACGACGCGGTCCTGCGGATATTCGGGATCGATCGGCACATAGGCGCCGCCTGCCTTGAGAATGGCAAGCAGTCCGACGATCATCTCGAAGGAGCGGTCAACCATCAGCCCGACGACCTGATCCGGCACGACGCCTTTGGCGCGCAGCGTGTAAGCAAGCCGGTTGGCGCGTTCGTTCAATTCGCGGTAGGACATCTTGCGCGTGCCGAAAACAAGCGCCGGTTTGTCCGGGGTACGCCGGGCCTGTTCCTCGAACAACCCGTGAATCGTCATCTGGTCGCGGTAAGCGGAATCGGTTGCGTTCAGCCCTTTGACCAGGAATTCCCGTTCGTCCTCGCTCAAAATCTCGAGTTCGCACAGCATTTTGCCGGGATGAACCATCGCATCGTCCAACAGCTTCAGGAAACGGGCTCCAAAGGATTCAATGCTCTCCCGTTCGAACAAATCCGTGCAGTACTGCAAATCGATCCGGATGCCGCTCTCTTCCTCCGTCAAATCGACCATCAGGTCGTATTTCGAAATCGGGTGGACGTACGGATAAAGGGATGTTTCCGTTCCCTCAAGCGAAAGCTCAAGCTTGCCCGTATTTTGCATGACGAACAGCGTGTCGAACAGCAGGTTCCGGCTTGGATCGCGCGGGATATTCAAGGAGCGCACCAGCTCCTCCAGCTCGTAATCCTGATGCTCGAACGTTTCGAGCAGCGCCGTTTTTACTTCCTGAAGCAGCTGCATGAAAGGTTTGCGCTTCTCCGGATAACAGCGGACGGGCAGCGTGTTGACGAACATGCCGATCAGGGCGTGAAGCTCCTCGCGCAGCCGCCCCGCAACCGGAACGCCTGTAATGATGTCCTCCTGGTTCGTGTACCGGGAAAGCAGCGCATGATATCCCGCAAACAACACCATAAACGGCGTAACGCCCGAGTCGAGCGCGAATTTTTTCAGGCGGGCTGCATCTTCCGCTTGAAGCCTCAGCGTGACCGTGTCTCCCGCAAAGCTCTGCTTGGCTGGGCGTTCCCGGTCGGTCGGAAGCTGCAGGATCGGAAGCTCGCCGGACAGCGTTTTTTCCCAATAAGCTTTTTGACTTCCATTTGCCTGTCTTTGGGACGATTCCGCCTCCCACACGGCAAAATCGACAAACCCGATCGCCGGATCCTCGAGCGATTCGCCCCGGTACAAACGGGACAGCTCATCGAAAAAGACGTTCGCCGAAATGCCGTCGACGGCGATGTGGTGGAAATCGACCAGCAGCACGCAGCGGTCCCCATCGCCATAGCGGGTGAGCCATGCCCGCATGAGCGGCGCTTTTGCCAGGTCAAACGGCATGATAAGAGATTGAATGAGTTCATGCATGCCGTCCTCCGACGTTTCCTGCAGCACGAGCTCGAACGGGACCTCGTCATGCAGCCGCTGTACGATCTCTTCGTTTTCCCATTGGAAGGATGTGCGGAAGGCATCGTGTCTGGCGATCATCGCGCGGAATGCCCGTTCTAGACGCCGCTCGTCGACCTTCCCTTCGATCCGGAACGCAAACGGCGCATTGTAGGCGGTGCCGACCTGTTCCATCTGCTCGATGAAGTAAAGCCTTTTTTGGGCGGATGCGACGGGATAGCTGTCGCGCGCGGAAACTTTGAGAATGCGATCCTTGCTTGTGTCGGCCAGCTCGATCCCTGCCGCATGCTCGTTTTCTGAAGATGCGCTTCGAACCGCCTGCTCGATCCATTCGGCTTGCCCGCGGACCGTCGGCCGCTCGAACAGCAGCGTCACCGGGACGGATATGCCGAATTGCCGTTCAAGCTTGGCTTGCAGGAGGACGGCCTTCAGCGAATCCCCGCCCGACGTGAAAAACGATTCGCATGCGTCCACGCGGGCCAGTCCGAGCACTTCGCCCCATAATGCCGCCACTTCTTCCTCACGTTGGCCCACCGGCGCTTCGAAGTTTTCTTCATCGAATGAAACTTCCGGTGCCGGAAGCGCGCGCCGGTCGACTTTGCCGTTGGCCGTCAACGGGAGCTCCGGCAGCATCACCAGCTTGGAAGGCACCATGTAATCCGGCAGCTGCTCCGTCAAAAACGCCTTCATCTCGCCGTAAGAAAACGCTCCGTCCGCCACTGCGTACGCGCACAAATATTTGGCGCCCGAGGCGTCCTCGAGATCGATGACCACGGCTTCGGACACGTTCGGATGCTGCAGCAGCCGATGTTCGATTTCGCCCGTTTCGATCCGGAAGCCGCGGATTTTCACCTGATGGTCGATCCGTCCGAGGAACTCCATGACGCCGTCCTCCGTCCATCTCGCCAGATCGCCCGTGCGGTACAAACGTTCTTCTCCGGTTGTGCCTCCGGGAACAAACTTTTGCATCGTCAGCTCCGGCTGGTTCAAATAACCGCGCGCGAGCCCCTTTCCGGCGATGCACAGCTCGCCGGCGACGCCGACCGGCTGCGGATGGCCGTAGGCGTCCACGATGTAAACTCTCACATGATCGACCGGACGGCCGATCGGAATGTTCGCCGACAGCTCCGTCACCTTATAGGCAGTCGTCACCACCGTGTTTTCCGTCGGTCCGTAGCAGTTGTACAGGTCGTACGTTTGCTTGCTGAACGTCTTCAGTTTATCCCCTCCCGTCAGAAGGACCCGCAGCGTCGGGTGGTCCAGCGTCATGAAATGCTCGCAGAATTGGGTCGGCAAAAAGCTGATCGTAATTCCGTTCTGTTTGAAATATGTATGTAATCTTCCGGAGTCCAGCCGAATTTCTTCGGGAATGACGTGGATGGCCGCACCCGACACCAGATACGGGAACATCTCCCATACGGAGGCATCGAAGCCGAAACCCGCATATTTTGTCGCCCGGTCCCGGTCGGTCACGTTAAATTCCCGGATATGCCACGCGCACAGATTGACAAGCGAGCGATGCTCGACCGTCACGCCTTTCGGACGGCCCGTCGAACCTGACGTATAGATCACGTAAGCCAAATCATCCGGTCCCGGGTATTCACGGGCCTCTAGGGTTTCGACGCCTGCAGCCACCTCAGGAACTGTATCCACGGATGCCTGCGCCGCGCAGACCGTCTCGCCTTGGAAGCGGACTTGTCCGTCCAGCTTCACCTTGGGCTCGGTGACAAGCAGCTCCGTTCCGCTGTCTTCGAGCATGTATGAAATGCGGTCGGCCGGATAGGCGGGGTCGATCGGCATATAAGCCGCTCCCGATTTCAAGATCCCCAGCGTCCCGACGATCATTTCAAGGGACGGCGTCGCGATGATGCCGACGATTCGTTCCCGGCCCGCACCCTTGCGTGCCAATATCCGGGCCAATCTGTCCGCCCGCTCGTTCAGCTCGCCGTAAGTCAAAGATTCGCCTTTGTAAACCACGGCGACCCGATCCGGATTTTTTCGGGCATTCTCCTCAAACCATCCGTGGACCGTCCGGTCCAATCCGGCCGAAGCGGCCGTTTGATTCCAACCGGCCAACAGCGCTTCCTCATCTTCCGCAAGCAGCCGAACGCTGCCGATCGTCATGTCCGGAGCTTGGGCCCAGGCGGTCATGACGTTTTGCAGATGCACGCACATCCGGCGAATGAATTCGTCCGAAAACGCGCCGTCCGCATACCAAACTGCGAAACCGCCGGCACGTTCCCCGTTCAGCGAGACGGCCAGATCAAATTTCCCCTGCAATTCCTCATGTCGGAAGCCGTCACCCGTCAAAACGGCCGTATTGCACACAGCCGATCCTTCATCAGAGCCGGCGCATAGGGCGGCGATTTCCCCGAACGTCGACGATTTCAACTCATGCTCGGCCATGGCGGAGGATACCTGCGTCACGAGCGCTCCGAGCGATGTCGCCCCATCCGCTTTCGCAATGAACGGGTACGCCCGCTCCGCGGAACCGATCACGGCAAACGCCGCCTCCTCCCTCCGCAAATACCGGATCAGGAGAACGCTCCAGGCCGCGCTTAGCAGCGCGCTCGGATCAACCCCCGCGGTTTCGCATGCCTGGCGGATATTCCGACCTGCTTCCTCCGGCCAAGGATGCGTTACCTTCAGCATCGGAATGGACGCCTTTCCGGAATGAATGCGCAGGATCGTCCGTTCCTCGAGTTGGTTCACATACCATTTCCATTCATCCAAATTCGACTTTCCAGTTGTTAGCACCGTCATGTTCATCTTTCCTTTGCTTCTTCATAGGTTTGGATCGTTAAAAAATAAAAAACAAAAAAACTCTACTTGCCGAGAGTAGAGTTGCTTCGATTGCGAAAACATCTTCGGCAGCTGGCTGGCATGGCGTAAAGATCGGGAATCTTGACGCTCGAAGCCCCTTTAGCTTTGTGTCCCTGACTTTCGGCAGGTTTACCTTTAGCTTGAGTTTTCAAAGTACAATATTTCAGATTTTACAGAAAATAAAATGAAATATCTGAAAATACACTTTAAATATATCATGTTTAAATATAAAGTACAGGTTAGATCTTTCCATAAAGAGGTAATATAAGTGTCTATATCCCGAAATTATGGGAAATTCCATAGGTTATCAATGGAAGATGCGCCGTACATCGCTGTCTGAATGACCGTCAAACGACTTCATGCAAGCCAGCATCTCGTCCGGGAACAAACGGCGGCATTGGACCGTTCGCTCGTCGGCCGGCATGCAGACGGCACACTTGTAGTCGGGGTCCAGCGGAACAAGCCGCAGACGCAGCCCGGAATCGACCCGGCCTTGTCGCATGATATGCGCCGTCTCTTGATGCCGGATCGTTTCCAGCGAAGATAATCCGATCGAAAGCCCTTGGCCGACGGCCTTGGCATAACTTTCTTTGAGCGTCCATAACTCATAAAAGAAAGCATCCCTCCTCTCAGGGGGCTGCATCTTCCATTCCGCAAGCTCCCGCGGTGTGAAACACAGCTCGGCTGCTTCCGCTTCGGCGCCGCCGACGCGTTCAACATCAACGCCGATCATTCCTTTTGCGCTTGCGGCGCACACCACCCAATCCATGGAATGGGACACGTTAAAAAAATAGTCCGGAAAGCCCTTCAGGGATGGTTTTCCGAAACCATCCCTGAAGAGCTCGATCTCGTTGAGACGAAGACCGTTTTCCATGCAAGCCGCCACCCGCTTCAGCGCATCCGAAACGATCTGGCGGTCCGCATCCCGTTCCGACCTGTATGTTGCGGCCCGGGTCCTTACCTCGTCGGGCAAGTAGGCAAGCAGCCTCCGAATATGCGCCCCATCCTGCCAATCTTTAAGATTTACGGTATATATCGTTGCGATGCCTTCCACCTTCTTCGTATTTCTGCCGCTCCCGTGCGATCGTCGCCATGTCCCGTCAAGGAATCAGTTTGAGCTTGCGCGCCTGCTCCTCGGTCAAAATAAATTCCTCGGCCGGCCACACCTCATCTTCGTCATCCATGCCGAACATGCCCATGACTTCGGACCAAATTCCCTTTTCCACGGCTTCCTCTTGGGTAATGATAACCTTCATCCTTGACCAGCCTCCTACTGTTGACCGTATTTTATTCAAGTATTACCCAATCCGGAGCCCTTGTCGACCAGAAACCAATAACCGGAATGGAGAATAAGTTCAACGATCCCTTATGCCTTCGATTTCGACGACGCCGGCGAAGGCCCTTTGGCGAACTGCATCCGCCCCGCTCCCATCATCGACACCGATACCAGGGCAAAAAATACCGGGAGCAGCGCCCATAAAAATGCATGGTCGACGGAAAGCGACAGCGCCGCGCTGATTTTTTCCATGACCGGCTGCGGAATGAGCGCCCTCGTCTCGGGCGACAGCAAATGCTGCGGGTCGGCGCTTGCAGGCATCGCTTTTCCCGCGTCTCCCAGCTTTTCCGTCAGCTGGCTCTTGAAATCATTGCGCTGAATGATGCCGAAAATCGTGATCCCGATCGTCATCCCAAGCGAACGCAGGAAGGAAATGGTCGAGTTCGCCGAGCCGCGCTGCCGAGCCTCCATCCCCTGGATGGCCGACATGCTGAGCACGGAAAACGAGAAGCCGATGCCGAAACCGGTAATAATCATATACAGGGTGAGTAAGGTCCGGGACGTGTCAGGCGTAATGGTGGCAAGCAAATACATGCCGAGCAAAAACACGACGGCCGAAAAAACCATGATTCTGCGGAACGTCATTTTGGCGGAAAGCATGCCCCCGACCTGCGAAGCGACAACCGAACTCAGGGTAAGCGGAAGTAGTATCAGTCCGGAGTTAGTCGCACTTCCTCCCATGACGCCCTGGACGAAAATTGGAATGTACACCGCCGCCGTAATAAACGCCGCGCCGTAAAACAATGCAGCCGCGCTGCTTGCGGCGAAAAGCCTTTTCCGGAACATGTCGTACGAAATGATCGGTTCGGCCGCTTTGCGCTCAATGAGCAGGAAGACGATAAACAGCACGGCAAACGCCGCAAACAACCCTATAATGGCGAAAGAATCCCACGCATATTTGCTGCCGCCGAGCTCAAGCGCGAACATGAGGCTGACCACGGAGCCAATAAGCGTTGCCGCACCCCAGACGTCGATTTTTTGCCGCGAGTGCTCATGCGATTCCCGGTAAAAGAATACGACGAGGAAAAACGCGATCAACCCCAGCGGGACGTTAATATAGAAAATCCAGCGCCAATGCCAGTAATCCGTAATGTATGCCCCCATCAACGGACCGAACAGGTTGGCGATGCCGAATACCGCGCCGAACATCCCCGACATCTTGCCGCGCTGCTCCGGCGGAAAAATGTCAAAAATGATCGTGAACGTAATCGGGATGAGCGCGCCGCCCCCAATGCCCTGAATGGCGCGGTAGATGCTGAGCTCCGTAATCGAATGCGCAGTACCGCACAGCATGGAGCCGATCAGGAATATGACGATCCCGAAAATGAAAAACCTTTTCCTGCCATACATATCCGACAGCTTCCCGAAAATCGGCATACCCGCCATTTCGGCCACCATGTACGCCGAAGTCACCCAAACGAACTGGTCGAGCCCGCCCAAGTCCCCGATCATCGTTCCCATGGCGGTCGCCACGATCGTATTGTCGATGGCCGAGATCAAAATGCCGAGCAAAAGCCCGGCAACGATGAATCCCAGCCTGTTCTTTTTCACAGCAGCCATAAAAATGTTCTGCCCCTCCCCAAATTATCCGATTTTGACGGACTGTGAAACGACCGCTTCGCTGTCCTTTTTGAGATCGTCCTTGTACTCCACCAGCCCGATTCGGCAGCCGGCGCCGATAGTGACGCTGCGTCCGCGCACTACGGCTGCTTTGGTGTTTTCCAACACGACCGTATCCCCTTCGATCGTTTCCGCCGTAAGCACGCCGTCCGATCCCATGAACAAACTTCCGAGAAGAGACATGCCGCTTCCTCTCTTGACGGTGATCTGGCTTCCGACCAGCTCGCGCAGCCGGCTGTGCCCGTGTAGTTTGAAATCCGCCTGCTCGGCATTCAGCATGCCGTTTACGTCGACCATTCCCCGGACAGACAGCTCTTCCATCTGGCAATCCGAGTTCGCGCGCAGTTCCCCCGTAATTTTCGCCTTTTCCGCCGATACCCGTCCGCCGACCGTCAACTCGCCGGAGATGGAGACGCTTTGAACCGCCAAGTCGCCGCCGATCCGCAGATCGCCCTGCGTCCGGACGCTTCCGCCGCTTACGCTGCCCGCAACCTTAAGCGTGCCGTTGCAGGATACGCTTCCCGCCCGTAACGATCCCTTCACCTCAGAACCGCCCAGGCACTTGAACATTTCGCATTCCGTATCGTTATTGATGACGGCATCTCCCGTGATTTTGACGTTGCGGAAGAAACCGCCTCCCGATTGGGCGTTCCCGGTAATTTTCAAATCGCCGCGGGTTCCGTTTGGATTTCCGTTCATAGCCATATGTTTGTACCTCCTTGTTATATGAACACATATTACATCTGATGAGCCGTTCCGATCGTCGCATCGTCTTCCCGAATCAACCGGTCTTTATACTCCACGCGGCCGATTTTGCAGCCTTTGCCGATGCGGACGACATTCCCCCGGACGATATCCGCCTCCGTATATTCCAGGTCGATTTCGTCGCCTTCGATGACCTGCGCCTGAAGCCGGGCGGAAAACGCCGGAACAAACTGCTCGAGGACGCTTACTTTTTTGAACCGTTTCACCGAAATCGCATCCCCGCCGATCTCTTTGATTTTGCTGGGGATGCTCAGTTTGACGTCGATCATTCCGGCATTCAGCAAACCGTCGATATTGAATCCGCCGTGAACGTTAAACGTTTCGCACTGCACGCCGCCGCCCGATTTCAAACTGCCGAAGATTTCAACCTTCTCGCCGATCAGCCCGCCCGCGATCGACAGACGTCCGTTGGCCGAAAGCGTTTCATGGCAAACGGCTTGATCCTTAATGGTCACGAGCCCATCCAACATCATGCGGTTCGCGCTGGCCCGGCCTTCGATCTTCGCCGTTCCGTTCATCGTGACGGATTCGCTTTGCAGCGATCCCTCCACCGTTAACGTGCCGTTGCTGTCGAAGGAAATGCAGTCGGTGTCCCCGTTGATTTTGGCCATGCCGTCCACCCTGACATGCGAATAATATCCGCCTTGCGAATTGCCGATCCCGGAAATGCGCATTTCTGTTCTTTCCATCCTCATGCCTCCGTTTCGTTTAATTTCAGTTTCAATTCCTCAATGATGGCCGCAAGCGGCAGCCGAAAAATCCACTTTGTTTCCTGGTCGAAATAAACATGCTCCGCGGATTCCGCCAAAAACAGCAGCGGGACTCCCATTTTCCGCACGAGTGCGAGCTCGCACGGTTTGGCTGCAAGCGCTCCGTAATGCTCCCGCATGACGGCAATCAGCATCCGGCCTTCATCCCTTGTAATATCCCCGCCCTGCAGCAGCTTCTGCAGCACGTACACCGTCAAAATGTCGTTAAAGGGCAGCGTTTCCTGGCTCCCGGCCACTTCCTCAAACAAAGCCAGCGAAATGTTTGTAACAATGTTACGTTTTACAAGCTTTGCCGAAGACATCGACTGGACGTTCGAGCTTGGGGAAAACACGTCCGCCAGCTCATCCAGCGACAGGCCGTCTTTCATATTTTTAATGCGTTCGATTCGCTGCATGATTTTATCTTTCGGGAAAAAGGTTTCCTGCCCCGTAAAAGCCGACTTGCGGACGAACCACTCTTCGGGAATCAAATTTTTGCGCTTCCAGCGGTACAATTGTCCGTAGGAGATCCCCGTCAGCTCCAGCAGTTCCTTTTTCGAAATCAGATCCTCTTCGTTCATGACACCGCCTCCTCGCCTCATAATGTAACATAACATTGTTACGTTGTAAATGGGTTTAAAACATTTTTTATGATTTGCCGGATCGCGGCAATTAAAACCCAAGGAGCAAGGATAGCTTCAAACGAACGATTCGGTACCGGCGGGGTCCGCCCGAAATAGGGAACTCCTCCGAAAATAAAACAAAGAGCAGAATGATGAATTCTGCTCCACTTGCCCGCAGGACGCTGCAAACATCGCCTCCCATCGCTACCGGCTGCCGGTATACGAGCGAACGAAACCGTCCCGATCTCCGCTCTATATGCGCTGGATTGAAAACCTTTTGGGATGTTTGCAAAATCCTACCTTACAATATATTTTGGCGATCCGATGTTATGAGTCCGCTTGCGTCCGCCACACGACAGCCCCGGCACTCAGGGCCCGGCACCGGCCGATCGCTTCTTCCGCCGACCCGACGTCCTTGCTCCATTCGATGAAATAGCGGAATTCGTAAAACCCGCCCAGCGTCGCCTTAAAGTTGGTTTCCCAATAGTTGCTCATGGCCCACACGTAGAGGTGGCGTTCCGTCTCCTCGTTTTGCTGCGTATGAAGCAGCCGTTTCCCGTATTCAAGCGATCCTAACTGCATGAGCGGCGTATCCGGCGCGGCGATCATAATGGCACGGTTTTCTCCTACATAGGACAGTCCTTCCTGAATGCAATAGTAGTCCAGCAGCGTTCCCGGCAGCTGGTCGATCCACGGACGGACGGGCGCTCCGGCTTTATCCAGCCACAACGTTTCGGCTTGCGGCATTCCGGAAGTAAACGGCAATGAAATATAGACGTTTTCCGGTTCCCATACGCTGTCCTTGTGGAAACGAACGGAGACGTCGACCCGGCTCGACGCTGCATGAAGCTTCAGAAATACCGAATAACAGCTCATTCCGAGCGTTTCAAACTGCAGCTCCACCGCTCCATACAACGGGCCGTTTGAAACGGCCTTGGCCTTCGTGAGCCGACCCGCGGAACGCTGGACGTTCATCCCCTTGCGGTTTCGGCCCATCGCGCTGCGCACGGCATACATGCTTCCCGGATTCACGGGGCCATCCGCAGGAGTCACTTCATATACAGGCGTAAACGCGCCGTGTTTCCGGTCTTTGCGTATCAGATCCTCTCCCGTTTCTTTGATGACCCAGGATACGATCCCTTCTTCGTTCCAGCGGATGTTCACATACGGGGATTCAGCGCCATGCTGCGAAAAGACGCATGCGTCCTTCGCCTCGCCCGAAGGGTACATATCCTCGATGTCGTACACCGTATCGGCGCCGACCAGCTTGACGTTGCTTGTCGTTTTTGCCTTTGGCGGCGTTGTGGCGGGACGGATCAGGTATTGCTTCCGTTCCCCGGACATGAGATTCACATCAACCGTGGCGCACTGAACGCCAGGTTGGTGGGGAACAACCTGCCCCGTGCTTTCGTCAACCACTTCCATGCCGTCCTTGAAGCGTTCGTTTTCGAAGCCGTCCCATTCGAAATCCGCCAGCTGCCTTAATGCATGCCGCTCCGTATTGGCCACCCGGTAACGGAAGGGGCGTCCGGGATGAAGCAGAGACCCGCCCAAAGCGCGCTGCACTTTATCCAACGCCCGGTGCGCCAAGCGGCTGGCGTTCGCCGCAAAGGCAAGCTTGCGGGCTTCGAGCATCTGCACGTTCCAGTGCCAAGGCGAATGCACCGAGGCGTGAAATCCCCATGTATGCTCGGCATACATTACAAGCTCCTGCTCGATGTCGGCCAGTTCCTGGATGCTGACGATTTGCTGCCCGGGGTCCAAGCTTTTCACCTTCCGCAGCGTCCGCTGGGCATCCCTGAATAATTGGGTTTGCATCGGCGTGGAGCCGACCCCGTCCGACCACCAGTCCGGCCAATCCCCGCGGTACACCGGAATTTCCGCCTCCTGCTTCTTCAAATGGCTGAAAAACCGGCTTAACGTGGACATTTCCAATACGATTCCATCCCCATACCATTCATTCCACGCTTGAATCGCCCGCGCGATTTCGCCGTTAGGCGAGCCGTTGTCCGTCGCCAGTCCCGATACCATGACAGGAACGAAGTCGTATGGGTATCCTTCCTCTTCCAGCTTGCACAAATACCGTTCGATGCGCGTTTTCATGATCTCTTCCCGATTGTCCACGATCGCCGGCGTCCGGAATTCGTCCCGGATCATGTAGCTGCCGACACCGTCTGGGCACAGCCCCAGCTCGTTGCCGAACATGTAATGCTCCCCGTTCCATACGAGCAGCTTTCTGTCGTCCGGCGTTTCCCACCAGAACGGGGTCTGCTTGCGGCCCAGCGCAAACATGCCGTGATGCGTATGAATGCATGAAAACAGATGCGATATGCCCGCATCCAGCAAGCTTTGCGCATAACCCCAGCTGTAGCCGTTAATGTCGGCGGTCATCGCCGAGTCCACAGGACAGCCGATGGAGCGCCCGTACGCGGCCGCTTTGACATGGATGGAACGAAGCAAGTCCTCGTCGGCAAGCTCCGTCATGTTCAGGTAGGTGCCCGAAAGTTCAATGTCTCCCAGCCGCACCGCCTCCGCAAAATCCCGCTGTTCCTCGCCGCCGGCCTCCTTCAAAAACCGCTCTACCGCCCAAAACGTCTCGCAGGTCCATTTGAACCCTTTCCATTCTTCGCGTTTTCCGGACCGGATGTCTTTGGAAATGTTGACGGCCTGGCGGATAAAATCGACGTGGTACTGCTCGATCCGCTCCTGCCGATCGGTGTAACCGATGTCGGTATGCGAATGGTGAATCACAAACATGCGCCATTTTCGGGTTGGTTTATTCATGAGTACCTCTCCTATCATGAAGATTTTTTAATAAAATCGGAAGAACCGATCCCGTCCCTTCCGTGACTCTCGTTATTTTTAAATCACGAATGATGATGTTGAGCCGAAATTTAAGCATCTCATACCAAATTTCATTCAAAGAATCGGAGAAACTGAAGCGAATACTGCACCCTACATGTCGACAAAAAGCCGGCTTGCCCCTCTGAGGACGCTTATCGACGTATCCGCCGCAATTCGGACCGGAACGCCGCCGAGCTGATCTGAAACGAACAGGTCCGCCGATTTGGCGATTTGCCCGCCGATCACGACCGAATCGGGCCGAAAGGAGCGGAGCCAGGGAAGCAGCGCCTCCGACAGCCTTTCGCCAAAACGGTTGAACAATTGCACGGCCTGCGCTTCGCCGGCATACGCCCGCTCCGCCAAACGTTTCACGTCCTCTTCTCCGGACGTCATCCCTTGGATCCCCAACTCTTTGGCAAGCCGGACGATGCCCCTGCGCGAAATATAATCGTCCAGCACGCCGTCCCGGTAGGGGATCCGGTACAGCCAGCCGCCTTCGGGAACCCCGACGCCCCGTTTGACCAGCTTACCGCGGCTTAAGAAAGCGGAGCCAAGCCCCGTACCGATCGTTAGATACATCGTCCTTATCCCGGACCTTCCCGCGTCAAAAGCGTATTCGCCAAGCGCGAACAAAGCTGCGTCATTTTCAATAACAACCGCCGGGGCGCCGCTCCATTTCCCTTCCAGTTCCGGAATTGCAGCGATTCTGGCCGTTAATTCCTCCTTGAGATTGACACCGTACAAAGCCTCGAACTTGTTCAAGCCCCGGGTGAGACAGACCCCCCGTTCATAATCGAAAGGGCCTGGAAAAGCCAGCCCTACGCCCCGAATGGCGCATCCGTCAGGAATCCGCTTCCCCTGAGTCGCCACCAGCTTCGAAAAATACCGCAGCAGCGCCTCCTTCGGATCGCCGGATCTCGCGGGAAAAGAACGGAGAGGCTCGAACAAGCTCCCGTCGATTCCCACAATGCCCGCCTTCACGTACGTACCGCCGACATCAAAAGCCAACACGCCTTCATTCATCCGCATCCACCAAGCTGATGTTCCACGATTTCGAAACGCCCGCCTTGATCAGCTTGCACGGTCCTTCGCCCAAATTAACGATGGCATAGGCGCCAAACGAAGCCGGGATGATATAGGATTCCGCATAACGAAACTCGGCGTATACCGCTTCGTCCTCCAGCGAAACGATCCGCACGGATTCCCCTTCGACCAGGTTCAGCATGACAAACTCGTCGCCGGTGGCATCCTCCCAACGGTCGTTCAAATGGATGCGGTTGACGTAAAACAGCAGATCCTCCCTTTCGCCAAGCACGTATTCCTCGTTGCTTCCCTGGGTTCCCAGCAGCATCGGGCCCGGGATCAGGTTCTTCCGTACCCACTCCGCTGTTCGCGAAAAATCGATGTTCTCGAAGGCGTAATCGACGTTCAGCGGCCGCGGCTTGCCGTCCAG
The DNA here is from genome assembly GCF_031583795.1 of Paenibacillus sp. VCA1. Lineage (NCBI taxonomy): Bacteria > Bacillati > Bacillota > Bacilli > Caryophanales > Paenibacillaceae > Paenibacillus > Paenibacillus sp. VCA1. Next base: position 56,658 of record NZ_JAVLSX010000003.1, read on the forward strand.
ATCCTTTCGCGCGTAATCGTATATTTTGAACGTAAACCACCAGGTCGTCGCGGAAATTTCCAACACGAAATTGTCCTTTCCCGAGCAGTGGACCGTGCCTGTCGGAATGAGGTACAAGCCGCCTTTTTCGCTCGCCCATTCCTGCACGAAATCCGTGAATGCGATCGGTTCCCCGGTAACCTGGGAACGTTCGGCCGCTTCGCGAAACGCCTCCGGCGCGCATCCCTCCGTCAAACCGAGATAGATCTTGGCATCGCCCTGTTTTTCCATGACATAATACGACTCCTGCTGTTCCATAAACTCGTTGAACCGCTCCCGGATAAAGGGCTGCTTCGGGTGAACCTGGCAGGAGAGATTGTCGCCGTCCATCGTGTCCAGGTAGTCGAACCGCACGGGGAAATAATCGCCGAACAAGCGGACGTTGCGCGCTCCCATCATTTCCAGATGGGCATACGCCATCACAAGCAAAAACGGAATTTCCGCGACCCGCCCTTCATACGTCACGAGCAGCGAATTTTCCGGCGCGATCGGCTCGAAGTTCCAGGCGCAGTTGACCATGTCCTCCGGCAAATCCGCGAGCCGCTTCATGTATTGCCCGCCCCATACGCCCGGCATCATAAACGGCTTGACGCGCAGCGGATAACGCGCGACATCGCGGATAACGGCAAGCAGATCGCGAATCGTCAGCAGGACGGGCCGGTCGGGATCATTCATATCGACGTACAGGTCGAAGGCTTCCAAGCGTTCCTTGCGATAAGCCTCCAAGAGCGGCCATTCCACGAAATAAGCGATTTTGTAGGCTTCCACGGCATCCGCGTTCCACGCGAACCCGAAATTCAGCAGCCCTTGTTTATGGGCTTTCTCCTGGTACTCCCGGGAAACGTCGAGATACATCGATGCATCGCAGCGGCCGTCGCACACCCATAAAGCGCCCGGGCCAAAAACGACGAACAGCGTCGGCTCCGCTGCGGATTCCGATACCTCTGCCGCGTATGCCGCAAAGCGTTCCCTCGCATCGTTCGCGAAATATTCTTCGATGCTCCCTTCCGCGATATACCCGAAAGCACGGTTATCGGTGATGTTCCGCCGAAAGTGGTTCCGGAGCTCCGTGCCCGATTTCAAATAACCGTAGGTATCCGCGGCGGCAAAACGAAACCCTTGCTTTTCCGCGTAAGGGATCAAGCGTCTCAGCAGCGCCTGAAAGTCGGCCCCGTGCGTCCCGTCGATCGCAAGCGTGGCGACATAGCCGCTTTTGCCATGCGCTTGGAAAACCGCCCTCTCCAGCACGGCCTCGTATCCTTGCAGAATCCCGTCTTCAAGCACGGCTTGACGAACCGGGTTCAGCGGTCTTTTTTCAAACATATCGTTCCTTCCTTTCCCACCCGTTCTTTCGATCAAAATTCACATCGGCATCCGGCGCAAGCGCCGCGTTCCCACTTCCTTTTCTTTTTGCGCGATCATCCGGACTGCCGTATTTCAAACGAAAACGAACTCGTGTAACATTGTACAAAAGGACCTTGCGGGCGTCTTTGCATGAACGGGCCATCCTTTTGCAATAAACGGACCAACCCAATGCGCCGCCTTTCCGAATACATTTTAGGGGAGCTTCCTCATGTCCATCGAAACCAGCTTTCGCAAAGCCAACCACATATGCAACCGTCAGCTGACCCGAATCGAAACGGAGGACTTCAGTCTTTCGATTCTTTATTGGGGGTTTATGCCCAAACATTTCGACAATGCCCTGCATCGCCACTCGTTTTTCGAAGCCTGTTATGTCGTCGACGGCAGCGGTTCATACATTGATAACGGCACAGAGTATCCGATCAGCAAGGGGACATCTTTCCTGTCCTTGCCCGGCATATGGCATCAAATCCGAAGCGTCGCGGGACTCACGCTGGTCTATGTGGCCTTCGAGGTGGATGGGGAGCGCACCGGGGCAAGCGCCGTCGAAGATTATCGCCTGCTTATGGAGCGGGCAAAGCCCGTCGTGTACGGCGCGGATGCCGAACCTTTGGGCCATTTATGGGAAACGGTCATATCGATCTTCGATGAACAAAAACCTGTCGTCCCCGCCTTGCTGAAGCACGCCTCCGCTTCCCTGCTGCTGTCCATTCCGGCCCTTCACGGGCCTCAACGGGAAAGCGTTTTGCCGCACCCTGCAGATCATGCCTGGGAAGAAAACATCCTTTTCCGGCAGGCGAAGCTGTTTATTCACGACAATTTGAGCGAAGAGCTGACGCTGCCGAAGGTCGCGGGCCATCTTCATATTTCTCCCCGGCATCTGACGCGATTGTTTCAACGGCATACGAACCAAACCTTTGTCCACTATATCCAGGAACACAGGGTCCAACTCGCCTTGCAGTTGCTGTTACACGGGGATTTGTCCATCAAGGACATCGCTTCCCGGTGCGGATTCCAATCGGTCCACTACTTCACCCGGATTTTCACCCAAAAGCTCGGCGTATCCCCCGCCAAATTCAGGCGCGCGCAGTTTACGGAGGGACGTTCCGGAAAATCTCATTTTACGGAATAACGCCATGTTCCCCGCAAAAAAGAACCTTTGCCCGATGCAGCGCCAATGATGATTCGGACCTTCGCAAAACACGATATAAATTAAAAAGGCTGATACCGGATGATGAATCAGGGTCAGCCTTTTCACTCTGCGGTACGTATGCATCGCTTCCCTGAATCAATGCGGATCGCCTATTGACGACATTTTTAATAGGATTTTGCAAAAATCTATCGAGAGATTCTCGGGAAGACGATATATTAATCATGTGTACGTATTGATATATGCCGTCCTTAAGGCCACCGGCAATGGAGCCGCAAACGGTTGAGGGACGTCCATAAAACCGGGAAGGAAGTGCGCAAACGAGCAGCGTTTTAGAAACTTTCCATATTTTTCAGAAAATCGTAAAGGCAGGCTATCGAAAAGGAGGTGCTAGGACGATAAAAACTCGCCTTGCTCGACGAATCTTGGGCTTTCAGTACTCAAACTCTTTTATGCATAGGCAAGAGACTATATGAGAGGAAAATGACGATGAAGAAAACGTTTATGAAAAGCCGTATCGCTGCGTTGCTGTGCCTGATGCTGCTGCTTGCCCCCTTGTCTCTCCTTCAACCGTCGCAGGCGGAAGCAGCAGGAGCGGGTTTGATGTTCACTTCGGTGGCGACGGAACTGGATACGACGTTGGCGCTGGATTCGGGCGGCCGGATCTGGGCATGGGGCTCCAATCTTTCCGGTCAGTTCGGTAACGGAACAACGTCCGATTCTTACACCCCTCTTCAAATCAATGTAGTGGACAACGGGGTACCGGTGTCATTCAAGGAAATCAAAGCCGGTTTTAATCATGCGATAGCTCTGGACCGCAATGGCCGATTGTGGGGGGCCGGGCAAAACGTGCTAGGGCAGTTGGGACTAGGCCAAACAACGGCGAATGTGATCAACTGGACAAAGATCGACGTAACGGACGGAGGGGCCCCTGTCGAGTTTAAAGACATTGCCGCTACCCGTTCTTCTTCTTTTGCCCTGGACGTTCACGGCAAGTTATGGATATGGGGACAAAGAACGTATACGGCCGATCCAACCGTTCCAACCCAACAGCAGTTAACCTACGCCAACGGCGATCCGGTCGTCTTTGATGCCCTGGAGGGGAATGACGAGCTTGCGATCGCGCTCGACTCCCGGCAGCGCCTTTGGACCCTTTTTCAGCCCGACTATCGTCCTTCGCAGCATATTTTGATAGACGGCGGCCAAGAAGCGAAGTTCCAATCGATTTCTACGGGATCCACTTATGGGACGGGCCCGTTTTTAGGGTTGGCCATCGATACGGACGGAAACGTATGGTCATGGGGAGGCAACGATAAAGGCCAGCTTGGCGATAAAGGTCTCCCAGAAACCTGGATTCCAACCAAGCTCTCCATAACGGACAACGGAACCCCCGTCAAATTCGTCCGGGTTTCCGGGGGACTGAAGCATGTGCTGGCACTCGATGAGCATGGCGGCATGTGGACATGGGGTCTTAACGATTCCGGACAGCTAGGGGATGGCACAACCGTCAACGCCGCTCCCCATAAAGTGCAGGCCTTGGATAACGGAACTCCCGTCAAATTCGTCTCCGTTTATGGAGGTTACGGAGCATCCTATGGACTTGACGCGGACGGACGATTGTGGTCCTGGGGCAAGCAAAATCTCCTCGGAGACAATACTTTCGGGGGCGGCGCGCAAATGACGCCGAAAAAAATCCCCATGAAGCCGCAGCTATCGCTCACCTCGTCGGTGACGACATCCACTTATCTTGAGCCGATCACGTTTACGGGATCCGTGACAGGAGATTTCGGCGTACCTTCAGGCAGCATCACCTTTAGTGAAGGAAACCAGCCATTAGGCAACGTCATGCTGAACGACCAAGGTTACGCCCAATTGAAACTGACCTCCTTGCAGCCGGGACTTCATCATGTCACAGCCGCATATGAAGGGGACGGCCTATACCTGGCAGAGAAAACAAACCCGATCGGTATCACGGTCACCATGCCGGATGCGCCATCCGTCTCGATCCATCCATCGACGACAGGACCAACGACGGACCCTGTCATCATGACGGTTACGGTAGAGACCTACGGGAATTCGAATGCTCTGGCCAGCCTGAAGTGGCTTCCGGGGGACAATAACGCCGCCGCATTCGCGAACGCGGGAACGGATATCCTGATTCCCAAGAGCTTTGCCGCCGCCGGAAACGGTACATATTCCGTGTACGCCAAAGACCTGGCAGGCAACGAAACCGTGCAAAAAATCAATGTAACGAATATCGTGCCATTGCCTGACAACAGCGCGATCGATCCCGCGGTCGCCAGCTTCGATAAATACGAGGGCTCGGCGGCCAACGCTGATGTTACAACGACGCTAATACTAAACGGTAATACACTGAGCGGCATCGCCAATGGAGCAGCCCCGCTTGCGCCAGGTATCGATTACACGTTGTCCGGCGACACCGTTACGATTTCGAAGGCCTACTTGAACGCGCAGCCGGAGGGAACAACCCTGCTGACCTTTACGTTTAGCGGCGGAGCGGACCAGACGATGACCATCGCCGTATCCGATTCGACGCCTCGCAACAGCGCGATCAATCCTTCGGCAGCAACCTTTGACAAGTATGCCGGGGCGACGGACAACGCCGATGTGAAGACAACGTTGACATTAAACGGCAATACGCTGAGCGGCATCGCCAATGGAGCAGCCCCGCTTACGCCAGGTATCGATTACACGTTGTCCGGCGACACCGTTACGATTTCGAAGGCCTACTTGAACGCGCAGCCGACAGGTACGTCGGTCTTGACCTTTACGTTCAGCGGCGGAGCGGCTCAAACGATGACTATTCACGTATCCGATTCGACGCCTACGCCTTCGGGCAGCCATAATAATTCTGATTCAAGGCCGACAACGGGCACGGTAACCGTCCTGCCGAAATTTCAAGTCGCTTTGGAGCCAACCGGCAGTGTCGCCATTTTCGCCGACACCTCCGCCCTCATAAAGGAAAAGGCGGCAGACGGGACAATGACGCAAAAACTGATTGTACCGGCTGAGATCCTCGATCAGGCCCATAGACTGTTGAAGGATGCTTCAAAGAGCACCATCATCATAAAAGCAAACGACTCGGAGCCATCCGTTCAGGTACAGCTTCCCGGAGGGCCTCTTGCGGCGATCGCGGGCACGAATCCAAATGCCGCTATAGGCGTTGAATTGAACGAATCCAGCTTGGAATTCCAACTTAACGCATTGAATTTAGACGGCGCGGCTAAACGCCTGGGTGTTGCGGTATCCGATTTACAGATCACAGCGTCCATGGCACAGGTCAGCGACTCTGTCAAACAGAAGCTGGAACTATTGGGCACGAAGTTCGGTTTCCGGATGCTCAGCCATGCCGTGGATTTCAAAGTAACGGCCTCGGCCAAAGGTCAAACCGTCCAACTAAACGACTCTGTCGGCAAGGCGATCACCCGAGGCCTTGTATATAATGAGGGGACGAAAAACGGCACGGTCATTGCCGTTTATTATGACCCTGGCTCCAACACGGTTTCGTATGTTCCAAGCCGTCCGAGCTTAAGAAGCAGCGAAAAAAATGAAACAATGATAAATGCCTTGCATCATAGCACTTTCGCCGTCATCGAAACCGATAACCGTTCATTTACCGATATGAACGCCCATTGGGCCAAGCAAGATGTGGAGCAGCTTGCCTCAAGGCTGATCGTGGACGGCGTTTCCGCAGACCGGTTTGCTCCGGATGAAAGCATTACGCGCGCCGAGTTCGCTGCCCTGCTCGTCCGCGCGCTCGGCTTATCGAACGAACAGGACGGGGCTTATGGCGGATTTGAAGATGTGCCGTCATTCGCTTGGTATGCGCCTGCGGTGGAAGCGGCGGTTAAGGCCGGCCTGGTCGACGGCATGACAACCGGCTCCTTTATGCCGGACGAACGGATCAACCGGGAGCAAATGGCCGTCATGCTCGCCAGAGCGTTAAGCCTGACGCCTGAGGGAAATAACCTCCCGGATCATCATCAAGCGCTTGCCGTGTTTAAAGATCAAGACGCGATCTCTCCATGGGCGCAAGCTTCCGTGTCGCAAATCGTTCAAGCGGGCATCATCGGAGGAATGGGCGACGGCAATTTCGCGCCGGCCGACGATGCAACCCGCGCTCAAGCGGCAGCAATGCTGAAACGGTTTCTGCACGCCGTTCATTTTATCGAGTAACTTCCGGCACAAACCGGACCGAATCTTGGCAAAGGAGACCCTTCATGGAGGGTCTCTTTTTTGTGCCCCACTGAAAGAAAATGTGTGTTGTCATAATTGGTGAGAAAAACCAACAATGCTTGAATCAAATAAACAAAGCCGAATTCCATAACGAAATTCAGCTTTGTTTAATAATTACCAGTAAAACTGTAATACTGTAGGCAAAGGAACCAATTGAAAAACTTCCCTTGTCTGATTTCTTTCGGGGCTAGAAGTTTTTTGCTATTTCATGCGCTTGTTGGATTGCCTTTTCCTTGAATTCCTCAGCTCGTGCAGGAAACTCTTGTGTTCCTTCAACAAAAATGCCTTGGAAGTTCGTTATACCCAAAAAGTCCATAATGACTTTAACGTGACGGTGCCCCATTTCCCAAGCTTCGTATTTCCCTCCTGAACCTGGTGACAAGATGCTTCCAGACGCTTGAATATGAATGGCTTTTTTGTCGCTAAGGAAACTCATTCTGCTGCCGTCAGAATTATATTTAATCGTCCTTCCTGGAAGGACGATCGCATCAAGATAGTTCTTCAACTGTAGAGGATATGAAAAATTCCAAATCGGAGAGACGAAAATATATTTATCTGCAGCTACGAATTGATCAATAATTTGGAAAATACCACCCATTTTAGCTTGCTCCGCAGGGGTTAATTCACCGAAAGGTACACCTGCTCTCAGTTTGTCCCTCGCATTCAAAACATCACCATCGTGCTGAGGGATATCCATTTTAAACAAATCCAGATGAATGATCTCATCCTCTGGGTTAGTAGAACGATAAACTTGCAAAAATTCATTCCCTACTGTCATCGCATTGGAGCGTTCATCATTGCGCGGGTGAGCTGTGATATAGAGTGCTGTTGCCATAATTTAAGAAAACCCCCTCTTCGATGATTGGCAGCTGTCGAATTAATTGCGGACCAAAACGTCTGCATTTTGACGCGTTGAGACATTAAGCCGGTTGTAAAGGTTAGCAGTGGCGATACCAGCTATGAGTGTGGCGAGTGCCTGTTCATCATAGTGTCGAGCAGCTTCGTTATAGATCTCGTCCGGCACAGGGTCTGTTTGGTCGCTGATTCGGGTAACTGCCTCGCTAAGAGCTAGCGCAGCGCGTTCAGCGTCGTTGAAATTCGACGTTTCGCGCCATGCCGATACAGCAAACACCCGCTCTGTTGCTTCACCTGCCGCCAAGGCATTGTGTGAATGCAGATCAACACAGACACTGTCCCCATTGATTTGGCTTGCACGAAGATAGGCTAGAAACAGCGTTTGTTTCGGAACTCCGGTCTTCTCTGCGGATGCGAACAGGGCTTTGGCCAGATCCTGTAAGGCTTGAAATGCGTCGGGTAGCATCATTGCGGGATTATTCATTCTGGATTGCATTAGAAACACCCCTTCATTTATTCATTGAGGACAATTATTTGGCCCTCACAACGATGACGGATTGAACCTCAGGAAATGTGACAGATTTGCATAATCCCAATTCATTTTGTCGTTTTGTCACATTGACTGCATTTGATTCGTCAAATTTAATAGAGGCTATTTTTAGTTTGAGCAGGAAATAACTACATTTATTAAGATTAGACCGGAACTAAATTTCTTTATGAGAGGGACTTTGAAAAATGAGGGAACAAGATTGGTTGGCAGACCAATTCGAAACGTATCGAAAACATCTTCAGATGGTAGCATATCGTATGCTTGGTTCATTGAGTGAGGCAGATGACGCGGTACAGGAGACGTGGATGCGCCTTAGCCGATCAGATACGCGCGATATCGAGAATTTGGGAGGATGGCTGACCACCGTTGTCTCGCGGGTGTGTCTCGATATGCTGCGTTCACGAAAATCAAGACGCGAGGAATCGATAGGAGCCCATCTGCCCGAGACATTAGCGAGCTATGAGGATAGCAGCGATCCTGAACAAGAAGCCCTGTTGGCTGAATCTGTAGGGCTTGCACTCTTAGTCTTGCTCGACAATCTGAATCCTTCCGAACGCATCACTTTCGTGCTACACGAAGTTTTTGACATTCCATTTACAGAGATAGCCCCTATTGTGGGAAAATCCGAGGCGGCGACCAGGCAAATTGCAAGCCGGGCACGGAAAAAGATCCGTGGAGCAGGAGGAACACCCGAAGCCGCTCTTGCTAGTCAACGCTTAATTGTTGAGTCTTTCATTACTGCGGCGCGCATCGGCGATTTTGATAGCTTAGTAGCAGCGCTCGATCCGGACGTTGTGCTTCGGGACGATCGCAAGATAGGATCCTCAAGAGTAACCCGAGGTGCAAGTACTCTGGCTAAACAAATTTCGGGACGAGCAAAAGCGTCACAAGCAGCCCTCGTGAACGGATCAGTCGGAGTCATTGTAGCTCCTCTTGGAAGATTGCTCTATGTACTTGAATTCTCAATAAGGCATGGTAAAATCGCCGAGGTGGACTTGATCTCTAATCCCACACGCATACGCCAGCTCGACCTAGCTGTATTGGGTGATTAATCATCACCTTGGAGCAAATGGTTAAATAATGTTTACGATCAGCGCAGGTATATCAACATTGCTGTATTTGGAAAGCCGATGTTGCCAATACTGATTTCTTGCGGCGGCTTCAGAACAATCAATCGATATCCAGTACGAGCCGAAGATTCAATCGAATCAGTTACAGTAATCCATCAGCAAGCCGACAAAGCTTACGAATGGCCATCCTGAAAAGGAAACGGTACAAAAAAAGAAACCCTTTTCCTTTGATAAAAGGACCGGGTTTCTCAACAATCTGAGGAGCCAGTTGACTCCATTTTTTTGAAATAAAGGTATTTTATCTACTATTCGGCAAATCAATATACTCGATGCAAAACACGAAATACTATAGTCGAAATTATCTGTTTAGAGGTGACCAAAATTGATAGAAGAATGAAGAATTGCCGCTACCTATGCTCAAAAAGTTAGAATTAAATTAAAGACAGGTGAAGTAATAGAATGTAAGGCCCAATTATCAGGGGATCCGAGTCGGACAATAGTGCGCACTTATGATGGTCCATTATGGATATATTTGTTGAACGCTTAATAAAGCTGAATTGATTGGACCGCCTAATGGCGGTTTTTTTGATAACTTTTGTATGTAAATTTATGTATAATTATTCATTTTCTCATTAATTGTGAAAATATTTCTCATCAATTATGAAAAAAATCATCACTAATTATGACACCACACAGAAAAAGGTTGAATTCGGATTACATTTGCATATAATTAGTACCAAGTACTAATACTTGATATTAAAGTCAGTTGATCATCGTTTCATCGGCATTCCATCATGCAGAGGAGGAAAGATCATAATGAACAGCGTATCATCCAAAGCGGCCATAACGGCCATTGGCACGTACGTTCCCGACAAAAGGCTAACCAATGCAGATTTGGAAAAACTCGTGGAAACAAGCGATGAATGGATCGTGCAGCGGACCGGCATGAGGGAGCGCCGGATCAGCGCCGAGCAGGAGTTTACTTCGGATCTGTGCATCCGGGCGGTTGATGATTTAATACGGACCTACGGCAAAAATGTGGAGGATGTCGATTTGATCATCGTCGCCACCACGACGCCGGACTACCCGTTTCCCAGCGTGGCATGCCTCATCCAAGAGCATTTCAACATCCAAAGCACCGGAGCCTTCGATCTGAACGCGACTTGCGCGGGATTCGCTTACGGCCTGCATGTGGCGAACGGGCTCATCAGCGCCGGACTGCACCGCAAGGTACTGGTCGTCGGCGGCGAGACGTTATCCAAAGTCACGGACTATACGGACCGGACGACTTGCATTCTGTTCGGGGACGGCGCCGGAGCGGTGCTGGTTGAAGCGGACGAAGCCAACCCCGGCTTCATCGCCTCCATCCAAGGGACCGACGGCAGCGGCGGCATGCATCTCTATCGCGCAGGCATGGCAAACACGCTGCACGGCCTTCCGCTTGCAGGCGCAGGAAACATCGTGCAGAACGGCCGCGAAGTTTATAAATGGGCCGTGCGGACCGTCACCGCCGGAATCGAGGAGCTGCTGCCGCGCGCCGGCATGGCGATCGCGGATATCGACTGGTTCGTGCCGCACAGCGTCAACCTCCGGATGATCGAGTCGATTTGCGAGAAAACCGGCATTCCAATCGACAAAACGCTCTACAGCGTCGAATATATGGGGAATACTTCGGCGGCGTCCATTCCGCTGTCGCTTGGCCTCGGCGTACGGGAGGAAAAGCTGAAATACGGCGATACGCTGCTTCTTTACGGCTTCGGCGGCGGTTTGACCCATGCCGGCCTGGTTGTGCGATGGGGAGCGCAGCGGCCGCCTCGGTGAAGCGATGCGTTTTTCAAAACTGGCGGGGAGGGTTATTTTTCGTAAAACTCTTTAATATAGCTTCTCTTCGCAACCTGTTTTCGTTCGTAATCTGCTCCTGGCTTTTAAAGGCAACCTTTCGAGGCTTATTGACCGGAAACAGAATCACCTTTTTATTTTTCATCGCAAAAGACCACCCTTGCTCTTTTAGAATAAGGATGGTCTTTCTCTATCAAATCTATACAACTCTATTACATTATTTATCGCTTTTTTCTGTTTCTGCAGAGGCAGCAGCCTCGGTTTGTCCCTTGCGGATGATTTGGAGCGCCCTTAAAACATTTTGCCGACGCTCACGATTCGCCTCCGTTATCTCCTTTTGGGACGAAAATTCAAATTTGATAGGTTTTGTCATAGGAGTCGCCAATAGATGTCATCTCCTTTTTATGCATCATATCTTTCTGCAAAATCAAGCAAAATGCATGGACCAAACGGTACACTTCTCTAATATCAATAATATCATGGGAGAGTGTGAGGGACAACGCTCTGTCGTTGCTGTCATCAAAATGAAAATTCCAAATCCATACGGCATCATTAAACATGTTCATGCGATATGAAACGATGGTTCTGCCCGGAGAGGACAAATTATACCTCGGATCGCCGTCCGAAGACATCGCCGCATCGACGACAGCATAACGCAGCGCATTTTCCCTGCTGATCTCGTATTGTTCGGGGCTGCTGCCGGTCGTGCCTTTATCGACGATTCTGTACAGTTTGTCTCCTTTCATTTCATAGATCGTATACGCACAAATAAAATCAAGCTCCGAAAAGTTCATGACCCCGTTAGCGATTCTATAGATGGCCGTATTGATCGACTTCAATAAATCGATAAGATATAACACGTATTTTTCATTTTTTTCGATTTCGTCCAGTAAAAATGTTCGTTCTTCCTTGTATGTATCGATATTCGCCTGCAAAAAATCCTGTTGCCCCTTGGCATAATTCAAAATTTGATCGATGCTCACCTCCGTTTTGGGAGACTCGATCAGAAGCGGCGTCATCAAGGCATACAGCCCATTAAATGTGGCGCCGCTATGACGAAAAGAAGCCCACAACGCGTACTCTTTTGGTTTTTTGGCTTTAAAAGCGCCGACATGAAAGTTCTCGCTTGCGATCGACGTCATTTCATGAACGAATCTGCGGACAAGGATCCAGTAGGTTATCAAAATGATGAGGGCCGCTGCACCGATTATGCCCCAAAGGGGCATGTTGGCTAAGTAGCCGCCGATTCCCGCTATAACGGGCCCAATGAGCGGCAAACCCGCCCATTTGATCTTGGCTAAAGCCCCCGCCGACTTAAAGGTTTTCTTCAGCTTCTTTGCAGGCCCTTTCCAAGCTTGTCCCCTCCAACCATTGAAGTCCTGCTCCCGCATTTTCTTTATGATCGGGTCAAAGTCGTTTTTGATCTCTTCCAGGAAGCTATGATAATTTAGCCTGATATCCGGATCGCTCATATCATATGCACCGTTTTCTGAATTTTTATTGGAACGTAACCCAATATTATCCAAATTCAACAAAAGTTAAAAGTGTCTCCCGGCTTATTTTCAAAAAAGACAGGCTGTAACGAGCAAGCATTTCTCTTTACGGCATCAGGCGGCGATATTAGGCTTCGCATTCGTATAGCATTTGCTTTTAATCCGTTTATCAAAAAAAGCCGTCCTCCCGAATTGAGAGAACAGCTTTCCTTTTGCCCATGGCTTTATTGGTGTTCTTCAAGCCACTGCTCGGTCATCCGCAGCAGCACTTCGCTGCGCTTGATGGCGTCCGCCACCTGGTCCGTGGCCGTGCCGCCGTATACGTTGCGGGCGTTGACGACCGTTTCCGGCTGAAGCACTTGGTAGATGGCATCGTCAAACAATGGGGAGAATTGCTTGAACTCTTCCATCGTCAGATCAAGCAAATATTTTCCGTTCTGGATGCAGTACAGGACCGTTTTCCCGATCACCTCATGCGCCTGGCGGAACGGCAGTCCTTTGCCCACGAGGAAATCGGCGATGTCCGTCGCGTTGGAGAAGTCTTTGTTGACCGCTTCGCGCATCCGCGGTTTGTTCACCTTCATCGTGGCGATCATCGGAGCGAACAGCTGCAGGGCGCCTTCAAGCGTCGCCACCGTGTCGAACATGCCTTCCTTATCTTCCTGCATATCCTTGTTGTAAGCGAGCGGCAGCGACTTCAGCACCGTGAGAAGCCCCATCAGGTTGCCGTAGACGCGTCCCGTTTTGCCGCGGACAAGCTCCGGCACGTCCGGATTTTTTTTCTGCGGCATGATGCTGCTGCCTGTGCAGAACGCATCGTCCAGCTCAATGAAATTGAACTCCGTGCTGCTCCACAGCACAAGCTCCTCCGACAGGCGGGAAAGATGCATCATGATGATGGAAGCGTGGGACAAAAACTCCAGAATAAAGTCGCGGTCGCTGACGGCGTCCAGACTGTTTTCGTACACGCGGTCGAACTGCAGCTGCTCCGCCACGAAATGGCGGTCGATCGGGAACGTCGTTCCGGCCAGCGCCCCCGCTCCGAGCGGCAGCACGTTGATGCGCTTGTAACTGTCCATCAGCCGCTCAATGTCGCGCTGGAACATCGATACGTACGCCATCAGATGATGGGCGAACAAAATCGGCTGCGCCCGCTGCAGATGCGTGTACCCCGGAACGATCGTATCCAGGTTGTCGCGGGCTTGCCCGATCAGCGCTTTTTGCAGCTCATACAGCATCCCGGACAGCTCCACCACGCGTTTGCGGAGGTACAGGTGCATATCGGTCGCCACTTGGTCGTTGCGGCTGCGCCCCGTATGCAGCTTCCCGCCGACCGGACCGATTTCGGCAATCAGGTTTTTTTCCACGTTCATATGGATGTCTTCATCCGACACCGAAAACTCGATTTCACCCTTGCGGATTTTTTCAAGCACTTTATTCAGGCCGCCTTTGATCGTTTCCACGTCCTCCAGCGGCAAAATTCCGCATTTGCCCAGCATCGTCACATGCGCCAAGCTTCCTTGAATGTCTTCCTCGGCCAGCTTCTGGTCAAAACCGATCGAAGCGGTATACTCGTCCACCAAATGGTTGGTTTGCTTCGTAAAGCGCCCTCCCCACAGTTTGCTCACTTTGGGTCTCTCCTCTCTGATACGGCAGAGGGCCGCCCCTTCTCGCCCGGAAAAGGAACGGCCGTCACCACCCTGCCGCTATACGTTCATTCATGTATGGGTAATGCTGCGATTATTTGTTCTGCTCTACGCCCGTTCCTACCTTCAGACGAAGCGCGTTCAGGCGGATAAAGCCCGTTGCATCCCCTTGGTCGTACGCTTGCGTCGGATCGGCTTCCATCGTTGCGATATCAGGATTGTACAAGCTGACCGGGCTTTTGACGCCTGCAGCGATGATGTTGCCTTTATACAGCTTCACGCGCACCGTTCCCGTGACGTTCTTTTGGCTTTCGGTCACCAGTGCCTGCAAAGCGAGACGTTCCGGCGCAAACCAGAAGCCGTTGTATACGAGCGTGCTGTAGCGGGTGATGAGGCTGTCGCGCAGATTCATCACTTCGCGGTCCATCGTGATGGATTCCATTTTGCGGTGAGCCGTGAACAAAATCGTTCCGCCCGGCGTTTCGTACACCCCGCGGCTTTTCATGCCGACAAAACGGTTTTCCACCATGTCGACGCGGCCGATGCCGTGTTTGCCGCCAAGCTCGTTCAGTTTTTCCATCACCTGCAGCGGGTTCAGCTTCTCGCCGTTCAGCGCCACGCAATTGCCCTGGACGAACTCGAGTTCGAGGTATTCCGCTTCATCCGGCGCATCCTCCGGGGAGTTGCTGAGCAGGTACATCTCTTTGTTTTCCGGTGCGCTGGCATCAAACCAAGGATCTTCCAGCACGCCGCTCTCATAGCTGATATGCAGCAGGTTGCGGTCCATGGAGTAAGGTTTGGCGGCAGAGGCGGTAACCGGAATGCCGTGTTTTTCGGCAAAAGCGATCATTTCGGCGCGGCCCGGGAAGTCGTTGCGGAACTCCTCCAGACGCCACGGCGCGATCACTTCGATATCCGGAGCCAGCGCGGCTACGCCAAGCTCAAAACGGACCTGGTCGTTCCCTTTCCCGGTTGCCCCGTGCGCAATCGCGGTCGCGCCTTCGGCGCGGGCGATTTCGACCATGCGTTTGGCGATCAGCGGACGCGCGATGCTCGTGCCGAGCAGGTATTGCCCTTCGTACAGCGCGCCGGCCTGGAACATCGGATAGATGAAGTCCTTTGCGAACTCGTCGCGCAAATCGTCGATGTACACTTTGGAAGCGCCTGTTGCCAGCGCCTTGGCTTCCAGGCCGTCAAGCTCTTCCTTTTGGCCGATATCGGCCGTAAAAGCGATAATTTCCGCATCGTAGGTTTCTTTGAGCCACTTCAAAATTATGGATGTGTCCAGCCCGCCGGAATAGGCGAGCACGATTTTTTCTTTTGCCATCATGAACTTCCTTTCGTTTATGCTTCGTGATTCGATTATATCGTCGTTGGGGCTTAGCCCATAGCACATTTTCGTTCGTGTTGACCGCTCCGGGTACGGATCGTTCTTCCGATCGCTGTTGTCATCAGATTTTTTTGATCATATCCTCAAAGGAAAAAATCCGATGACAAAGGCGAACGCTGCCGCTTCTTCAGATCGATTCCGTCCCCTCCGGTGCCGCGAGTACAATGCACTATGCTAACCTTTAAGATCATAAATTAATTAGTTGGCCGTCTTCCTTTATGTCGAACTAACCCAATAGGAGCAACTCCAAGCATAATTCGCCGGTCGGTCAACCACAATTCCCCTAGCCTACCCCATCAACGCCGCCATCAACGCTTTCTGCGCGTGAAGGCGGTTTTCGGCCTGATCAAAAATAACGGAGTTTTTGCCGTCGATCACGCCCTCGCTGACTTCCTCCCCGCGGTGCGCAGGCAGGCAGTGCATGAACAGGTAATCGCTTTTGGCGCCTTTCGCCAGCTCTTCATCGACCTGAAAGTCTTTAAAAGCGGCCTCGCGGATTTTTTGCTCTTCCTCAAAGCCCATGCTCGCCCACACATCCGTATAGATGACATCGGCGTCTTTTACCGCTTCCTGCGGGCTGCGCGTCACGACGATTTCCGCTCCGGTTTCCTTCGCGATTTCGCGGCTGGCCTTCACGACTTCGGCATCGGGCTCATACCCTTCCGGACTGGCCACGGATACATGCACGCCGAGTTTTGCCCCGCCGATCATTAGGGAGTGCGCCATGTTGTTGCCGTCGCCGATGTACGCCAGCTTGAGGCCTTTCAGCTTGCCTTTATGTTCAAGGATCGTCTGGTAGTCGGCCAATACCTGGCACGGATGCGCCGAATCGCTAAGACCGTTAATGACCGGTACGGAAGCGTATTTGGCCAGATCAACGACGTTTTGATGTCCGAACGTACGAATCATGATGCCGTCGAGGTAACGGGAAAGTACCTGTGCGGTATCGCTGATGATTTCGCCGCGTCCGAGCTGGATGTCGTTTTTGCTCAAAAAGAGCGCGTGCGCTCCGAGCTGGAACGCGCCGACTTCAAAGGAAACCCGCGTGCGGGTGGAAGATTTTTCGAAAATAAGTCCGATCGTTTTGCCTTTCAGCGGCTGGTAAACCTCGCCGTTTTTTTGCTTGCGCTTCAGCTCGATCGCCAGATCGAGCAGGTACTGGATCTCTTCCGTGGTGTAGTCGTCCAGTTCAAGCAAGTCCCGGCCCTTCAGGTTCACTTGCTGCAGCTGCTCTGTTTGGGTCATGGGTGTTCCTCCTTTTTTTACATTAGGTTCTTATGTCGCATGGTAGCCGCCGCGGTACGGATCGTTCCGCCGATGACTTCCGGTTTTTCAGAACGATCCCGTGTCCGCCGTATCGCTATTTTGTCAGGTCATTAACGATGAAAATCATTTATCGTATTAATCCTTCTTTACGGCCGTATGGTAATGGATCACGCCGGCAAGGATGCTTACCGCCTGATCGATTTCTTCTTTCGTCACGTACAGGTTCGGCAGCAGCCGGATGACGTTAGGTCCTGCCGTAATAAACAGCAGCCCGCGTTTTTGCCCTTCAAGCACCAGGTCGTTCACCGGCTCCGCACATTCGATGCCGATCAGCAGGCCGAGGCCGCGGATGGCTTTGACATGAGGGTTGCCTGCAAGCTTTTCGGTCAGCTGCTCTTTCAGGTAAGCCCCCATTTCGGCCGCGCGTTGCGGTAGCCGGTCCTCCAGCATCGTTTCGATCGTGGCAATGACGGCGGCCGTCGCGATCGGCGTTCCGCCGAAGGTCGACCCGTGGCTGCCCGCCGAAAACGCATCCCGCAGGAAGGCTTTGCCGAGCATCGCACCGGTCGGAAACCCGCTGGCAATGCCTTTGGCGAGCGTAAAAATATCCGGCTCAATGCCGTAATGCTCATGCGCAAACAGCTTGCCCGTACGTCCCATGCCCGTCTGCACTTCGTCGATAATAAGCAGCAGGCCATGCTCCTTGCACAGCTCCTGAATGGCGCGGAGAAAATCCGCCTCCACCGGAAGCACGCCGCCTTCGGCCAGCACAAGCTCCAGCATGATCGCCGCCGTTTTATCCGTTACGGCTGCTTTCAAAGCGTCCAGATCGTGCAGAGGCACGCTTTTGAAGCCGGCAGGGAGCGGCAGGAAGCCGTCCTTCACTTTATCCTGTCCCGTCGCCGTCAAGGTCGCCAGCGTCCGTCCATGGAACGATTGGAAAAAGGTGATCACTTCGTAGCGGCCCGTGCCCTTCACCTTTTGATGGTAACGGCGGGCCAGCTTGATGGCCGCTTCATTCGCCTCCGCGCCGCTGTTGCAGAAGAACACTGCGTCGGCACAGCTGTTTGCCGTAAGAAGCGCCGCCGCTTTTTCCTGATTCGGAATATGGAACAAGTTCGAAACATGCCACAGCTCATCCAGCTGCGCTTTCAGCTTCGCCGTTACTTTTTCGGGGGCATGCCCGAGGTTGGTTACCGCAATGCCGCTCATGAAATCGAGGTATTTATGGCCTTGGTCGTCCCACAGCCAGCTGCCTTTGCCTTTGACCAGGGTGATCGGGTATCTGGCGTAGTTGGGAAACAGCGAACTGGATTGCCCTTCAGGGATACTCATGCAAAATCACTCCTATCCGAATCAATATTCGATCGTTTTACTACTGCACTTTTCACTCATTATTTCACGATTCTCGTCCCGATCGCTTCGCCCTGAAGCACCCGGCTCAGCACCTTCGGTTCGCTGCCGTTCACGATCACGACCTCCTGCACGTCGCCTTGAATGCAACTGACCGCCGCTTTGACCTTCGGGATCATCCCGCCGTATATCTCCCCGCTTTGAATCATGTCGTCAATCTGCTGCACGGTGACGACGGGAAGCACCTGCTTGACGCCGTCCAGCTCTTTCATAATGCCAGGAACGTCGGTCACGACGATCATCCGATCCGTCCCCAAATGTGAAGCGACGGCTCCCGCCGCCGTATCGGCATTGATGTTGTACCGCTGTCCGCTCTGATCAACGCCGACAGGCGCAATAACCGGCATATAGCCCATGTCCGTAATGCCTTGGATAATGTCGGACCGGACATGCGTCACGTCGCCGACCCAGCCAACCGTATCGCTATTTTCGACCGGCTGCGCTTCGATCAACCCGCCGTCGACGCCCGAGATGCCCAGCGCCTGGCCTCCGGTCTGCTGAATGCGTCTGACGATCTGCTTGTTGATGCTGCCTGCAAGCACCATTTCTACCACGTCGAGCACCGCCTCCGTCGTCCTGCGCAAACCGTTCACGAATTCCGTTTCGATGCCAAGCTTCTCCAGGTTTTCCGAAATGGCCGGTCCGCCGCCGTGTACGATCACGGGCTGAACCCCGGAAGCCTGCAGCTGCTTCAGATCCTCGAAAAAAGAATCCGGCAGCGCCGCCAGCGTACTGCCGCCGCATTTCATCACGAAGCTTTGCAGGCCTGCATTATTTTCAGCCGTTCCGGCCTCACTCCGTTCCAAAGTTTCCACCGCGTCCCTCTCCCTATCTTCCGATCTATTTACGTCCGGTAAGCCGCATTAATGCGGACATAGTCATACGTCAGGTCACAGCCCCAGGCCGTCGCGATCCCGTCTCCCTGATGGAGATCAACGGTAATCCGGACGGTATCGCCCTTCAAATATTGCAAGGCTGCGTCCTCATCGAACGCTACCGGACGGGAGCCTTCCAGAACCGAAATATCGCCGATATGAATATCCACCGTTTCCGGATTTACGGGCTCTCCCGCACGTCCGACCGCTGCAATGACCCTTCCCCAGTTCGCATCCGCGCCGAATACCGCCGATTTCACGAGGCTCGAACCGATCACGGTTTTGGCGATGGCTCGCGCCGACAAATCGCTGACCGCTCCGCTCACCTGCACTTCGACCAGCTTCGTTGCCCCTTCACCGTCGCGGGCAATCGCTTGAGCAAGTATCTGGCACACGTAAGTGAATCCTTCCGCAAAAGCCTCCCAATCCGGATGGGCCGGATGCAGCGCGTCATTGCCGGCCAACCCGCTCGCCATTGCGATGAGCATATCGTTTGTGCTTGTATCCCCGTCGACCGTAATCATGTTGAAGGTTACGTCGGTCGCCTGGCGCAGAAGCTGCTGCAGCGCGTCCGCTTCGATCGCAGCATCCGTCGTCATAAACGCCAGCATCGTCGCCATGTTCGGATGAATCATGCCCGATCCTTTGGCCGCTCCGGCGATCGTTACGTCCTTGCCGTCCACGCGGACCGAAACGCATGCTTCCTTTTTCACCAAATCGGTCGTCAAAATCGCCTGCGAAAAATCCTCCGCCCCGGATGCTTCGCTGCTCAGCCGCTTCGGCAAACCGGCGATGCCCGCCGTGACGCAGTCCATTTTGAGCAGTTCCCCAATCACACCCGTCGACGCCACCGCCACATCCTGCTCCGCCACGCCGAGATGACGGGCAGCTTCCGCCCGCATCGTATACGCATCTTCTTCCCCTTGTTTCCCGGTGCAGGCGTTGGCGTTGCCGCTGTTAACGACAACAGCCTGCAGTCTGCCGTCCTGCAGGCTTTCGCGCGTCACCTTCAGCGGTGCCGCCTGGATCAGGTTTGTCGTATACACGGCCGCAGCGACGGCCGGCACTTCGCAATAAATGGCGCCGAGGTCATGACGTTCGGACTTTTTGAGCCCGCAATGCAACCCGCCTGCGGAAAAACCTTTTGGAGTTATAATCGAACCGCCTTGCACCGCGGTAAATTTCATTTGTCCCATATGCTGTCATCCCTTTCCTTACGGATACACCGGCGTGTATCCCAGTCCGAGATTTTCCTCCCATCCCATCATCAAATTCAGGTTTTGTATCGCTTGGCCTGCGGCGCCCTTCACGATATTGTCGATCACGGAAATAATCGTCACGCGTCCCGTCCGTTCGTCTGCGGCAAAGCCGACATCGCAGTAGTTGGAACCGTACACCTCTTTTGTCGCCGGCCAAATGCCTTTATCGCGTACACGCACGAATGGCCGATCCTTATAATGCTGCCGGTACAGCTCTATGAAATCCTCATCGCGGTATGCTCCGTTCATCTGCACGTACATCGTGCTCATGATCCCGCGCGTCATCGGAACGAGTTGCGTCGTAAAAGTCACCGTCACCGGTTCGCCGGCAACCCGGCTCAGCACCTGTTCGATTTCAGGAATATGCTGATGTTTGTTTACCTTGTATGCTTTAAAGTTTTCATTGATTTCCGAATAATGCGAAGTCAGACTTGTGCCCCGGCCTGAGCCGGATACGCCGGATTTGGCGTCGATGATGATGCTTTTCGGATCAACCCATCCGGCTTTGACCGCCGGAACGAGACCAATCAGCGTCGCTGTCGGATAACAGCCCGGATTCGAAACAAAGTCGACGCCGGCAGCTTCCTCGCCGAATATTTCGCATAATCCGTATACCGCTTTTTCCAAATAACGCTCCTCGGGCGCCGGATGCTTATACCATTTTTCATAAGTGCCTCCGTCCTTAATCCGGAAGTCGCCCGACAGGTCAATGACCTTAAGCCCCGCTTCCAGCAGTTCCGGAACCAGCTTCGAGCTGACGCCGGATGGCGTCGCGGTAAATACGACATCCGCTTTTTCCGCGATTTCCGCGGAATTCACGCCGTCCAGATGTTGCGCGATAATATTCGTTAAATGCGGAAAACCGTCCGAAATCGGCACTCCCGCGCTTGAAGATGAAATAACCGACGTGATCTCCGCCCGCGGATGGGCCTGCAGCAATCGGATCAATTCCACCCCGCCGTAGCCCGTCGAGCCGACAATCGCGATTCTGATTTTATGGGTTTCCCCTTGTTCACCTGGCATCTCTCTGTTCTCCTCTCTCCCCGTCTGACTTGCATCCCTCTCATAAATATGTATTATTATACGACCCTATTTATATAAATACAACACTTCAAGCTGAATTTGCACATGTCCCCAGCGGTTTTATTTTCACATCTCAAAGATGCCGCTCAGCATTTCGAAACCTTAGTATGCAAAAAGGACCTTCGCAGGCCCTTTTTCATAAAAATTTGAATATCCCAATCATGTTGTCATTTCCCCGGTTTACCTTACTTCTTTACCCCGGTAACGATGCGGACCGGAGGAAACATCGCAAAATGCCATTTGGATATCTGCACCTGCTCCAGGCCCGATTGGATCATCACCTGCGCGTATTCGCCGGTATGCTGAAAATCAAGCAACGCGACTTTGCCCGCCGGCTTTAACACCCGGACGATTTCCGCGATGGCTTTCTGCCGTTCCGCCGGATGCGAAATGTTGTGGATGGCCAGGCTTGAAGCCACGATATCAAACGTCCCGTCTTCGAACGGCAGCTGCCGCGCATCGGCCTGCAAGATTTCGACGCGCTCCGTCACCCCTTCCGCTTCCGCATTGCGCAGCGTGACGGTCGGGTGGTTTCCGGATTGGTCTTCGGCGTTCCAGATATCGATCCCCGTCGCTTTCCCGTGTGGAACCTGTTTCGCCAACGAATGCAGCAGAAAACCCCTCCCGCACCCGACGTCGAGAACGCGGTCCGTTTCCTGAACATTCAATTTTTCGATTAACGCTTTAACGACGTAAGCTTTGCCTTTTTTGCTGCTCCATATCATCAAGACCCCTTCCGCCAAACAAACGATGCCGCCGAACAGCAGCAGTATCGCCGCAATCATGCCGATGATCCCGCCAAACCGCAAAACCACAACGCCGACAGCAGCCAAAATGATTCCGATCGTCAGCAAGTTTCGAATCACTTTAGGCGCATCGATCCCATAGGCACCTTTGCCGGCGATCTCCCCTTTCAATGTAGCCATTAGACAGGTCCCTCCTTTTCAGTAGATATATTTGCCGCCTGCGCAATCTATACCTCCTCATCACGAGCAAGACTGTTGTTTATCGGCAAAAGGAGGCTGATCAACCATCCATGATGGCGACCGCCTCCCATTTCCCGTAACTTCTATTTCATCACTCCAAATCCATAACTTCAATTCCGCAACTTCGTTATGCCTCCAGTTTAAATCCTTCCCCGAGCACCTCGTGGGCGCTGCTGATAATGACAAACGCTTTGGGATCGACGGAACGGACCAGCGTTTTGAGGCGCGTCGCCTCGCTTTGACCGATGACGACCATCAGCACGGTACGGTCATCCCCGGTGTAACCGCCCTGGGCATTCAACTTCGTCAACCCCCGGTCAAGCTCATGCAAAACAGCCTCGCTGATCCGATCCGTGTGATTGGATATAATGTACGCCACTTTGGAGTAGCTGAAGCCAAGCTCCACCGCATCAATGACCTTTCCCGAGACGTAAAGGCCTACAAGCGCATACAGCGCTTTTTCGAGGGATAACGTGCAGGCCGCCAACAAAATGACGCTGCCGTCAAGCATCACCACGCACAGGGAAAAATTGAGCCCGCTGTACTTCTGGATAATCTGGGCGACGGTCGCCAGCCCCCCGGTCGATCCTCTGCCGCGATACACGATGCCGATGCCCAGACCCACGGCGATCCCCCCGTAGATCGAAGCGAGGATCGGGTTATCCGTCGGCAGCGGCCAATCCTTCGTCACATAGACGAACAGCGGCAGCACGATGCTGCCAAGCAGCGAACGAACGGCATAATTTTTGCCGAGCAGCAAGAAGCCTAATATAAACACCGGAATATTCAGCGCCCACTGCGTATACGCAGGCTCCAGGCCAAACCACGCATCAAACAGCACCGAGATCCCCGACACGCCGCCGGAGGCAATGCCGTTGGGCAGGAAAAACAAATTAAACCCTAAAGCGATCACAAATGAACCGATGATGATCAGGGCAATATCCGCCGTATGGCGGAGGGGTCCCGATGGTGGGAGGATGGGGGCCTTTCTGCGGCCCGAAACTTCTGCATGCGACATATTCTTTTTTCTCTCCTTGGTCAAAAAAATGATAACTGCTCACGGGCGTGATGAATCAGCCCAATCATGGCGTTGAACGCAAAAAAATTCCTACAACGATACAGGTGAACTTAAGAAAAATAATCCTTCGTTCAATCTATATAGCGTGTAGGAATTTTTAGGTTTTATTCGGTATCCACTTTAATTTGGCTGCGCAAATAACCGTCGATGAACAGGTCCAGATCCCCGTCCATCACGGCGCCGACGTTGCCGGTCTCTACTGATGTGCGGTGGTCCTTTACCATACTATAGGGATGAAATACGTAGGAGCGGATCTGGCTGCCCCAGGCAATATCCGACTGTTCTCCTCGGATTTCATCCAGCTCTTTTTGCTGTTCTTCGATTTTGCGCTCGTACAGCTTGGAACGGAGCATCGTCATCGCCCGCTCTCGGTTTTTGATCTGCGACCGTTCGTTTTGGCAGGTCACCACGATGCCCGTCGGGATGTGGGTGATCCGCACGGCCGAGTCCGTCGTGTTGATGTGCTGGCCGCCCGCGCCGCTGGCCCGGTACGTATCGATCTTCAGATCCTCGGTCCGGATTTCGATCTCGACGTCATCCGTAATTTCAGGCACGACGTCGCAAGATACGAACGAGGTATGGCGCCGGCCCGACGAATCGAACGGCGAGATCCGCACCAAACGGTGAACGCCTTTTTCGGCTTTCAAATATCCGTAAGCATTGAAGCCCTTGATCAGGAGCGTGACGCTTTTAATGCCCGCTTCGTCGCCAGGCAGATAGTCGAGCACTTCGACCTTGTACCCTCTTTTTTCCGCCCATCGCGTATACATCCGCAGCAGCATTTGGCCCCAGTCCTGAGACTCCGTACCGCCCGCTCCCGGATGCAGCTCCAGAATGGCATTCATTTTGTCATACGGCTGATTCAGCAGCAGATTCAGCTCAAAATCCTCAAGTTTTTTCTTAAGATTCGTGACTGCTTCGGTGATTTCCCCGATAAGCGACTCGTCGCCTTCCTCTTCGGCCAACTCGACCATCATGGAGGCGTCGTCGTATTCCTGCTTCAGCTTTTCGTATTGGTCTACGGAAGATTTGACCGCGTTCATCTCGGCAATGATGCCTTGCGCCTTTTCGTTGTCATCCCAAAAATCGGGCGCCGACATCTTTTCCTCGAAGTTGGCGATCATTTCCTGTTTGAGATCTAAGTCAAAGAGACCCCCTAAGGTTGGTTAATTTGGTTGCGATTTCCCGCAAATCATGTTTGACAGATGCATCGATCATGATTGTTCTTCACCTCTTCTATCGACATAAACTCCCTTAAACAAAGGAGCTTGGCGCACCACGCTTCGTGATGCCCAAGGCCTTTGATTCAAGGGAGTCTGTTTCCTTATACATTCTATCCTCTTAAAATGAACCAAAGTTTATTGTCCCTAATCTTCAGTTCAATTTATTCAGTTCCGGTTATTCTTGCCCGTGACAGTGCTTGTATTTTTTGCCGCTGCCGCATGGGCAAGGATCATTGCGCCCGATCTGTTCCCCGACATGCACCGGTTTTTTCTCCGTAGGTTCGCCGTTGGTGGAAATTTTGCTTTCTTCCACGACCGCCTGGCGCTCCTGGTTTGCTTCGATATGAGCTTTCATCACGTAAGTGGCCACTTCTTCCTGAATGCTGGCCGTCATCTCGTTGAACATTTCGAAGCCTTCAAACTGGTACTCGCGAAGCGGATCCGTGCCGCCGTAAGCGCGAAGGTGAATACCTTGGCGAAGCTGGTCCATGGCGTCGATGTGATCCATCCATTTGCTGTCCACGGAACGGAGCACGATGACCTTCTCGAATTCGCGCACGAGTTCGGAGCCGATGCGTTCTTCGCGTTCGTCGTATTTGGTTTTGACTTTTTCGAAGATGAGCTCTTCCATCTCCGGAATTTCTTTGCCCCACAAATCGTCGCGGGTGAGGGAACCTTCATCCAGCAGCTTGCTGTTGACGTAGTCGGCAACCTCCTGCAGCTCCCAGTTTTCCGGAATATCGTCCTGGCAGTGCGCTTCGACGACGCGGTCGATGACCGGCTTGATCATGTCCATGACGATTTCCTTGATGTTGTCGGATTCCAAAATTTCGCGGCGCTGCTTGTAAATGATTTCACGCTGCTGGTTCATGACGTCGTCGTACTGGAGGACGACCTTACGCAGATCGAAGTTGTTGCCTTCGACGCGTTTTTGCGCGGATTCGATCGCGCGCGTGATCATTTTGCTTTCGATCGGCTGGTCTTCTTCAAAACCGAGACGCTCCATCATGTTCAGCACGTTGTCCGCACCGAAGCGTTTCATCAGCTCGTCGCCCAGCGACAGGTAGAATTGCGTGGAGCCCGGGTCGCCCTGGCGTCCCGCGCGTCCGCGAAGCTGGTTATCGATCCGGCGGGATTCATGGCGTTCCGTACCGATGATGTGCAGACCGCCCAGTTCGGCTACGCCTTCGCCCAGCAAAATGTCCGTACCGCGGCCCGCCATGTTGGTGGCGATCGTAACGGCTCCCGGTTGTCCGGCGCCGGCAATGATTTCGGCTTCTTCAGCGTGGTATTTGGCGTTCAGCACCTGGTGCTTGACGCCTTTGCGCTTCAGCATATCCGAAATGAGCTCGGAGTTTTCGATGGATACCGTACCGACCAGAACCGGCTGGTTTTTCTTATGGCGTTCTACGATTTCATCGACAACCGCCTTGAATTTGCCGTTGACGCTCTTATACACCACGTCCGGCATATCGACCCGCTGGTTCGGTTTATTCGTAGGCACCTGGAGCACTTCCAGGCCGTAAATTTTCTTGAATTCTTCTTCCTCGGTTTTCGCCGTACCGGTCATGCCCGCCAGCTTACGGTACATCCGGAAGTAGTTCTGGAACGTAATCGTGGCCAGCGTCATGCTTTCGTTCTGTACCTCGATGCCTTCCTTCGCTTCGATCGCCTGGTGCAGCCCGTCGCTGTAACGGCGTCCGGCCATCAGACGGCCCGTAAATTCGTCGACGATGACGACTTCGTCTTCGGTCACGACATAATCCACATCGCGGCGCATGATAACATTGGCTTTCAGAGCCTGCACGATGTGGTGGTTAAGCGTCACGTGTGCGTGGTCGTACAGGTTCTCGATGCCAAAAGCGCGTTCCGCTTTCGCTACGCCTTTTTCGGTGAGCGCAACGGATTTGACCTTAATATCGACCGTATAATCCTCTTCCGCCTGGAGAGTCTTCACGAAGCGGTCGGCGACGTAGTAAAGCTGCGTCGATTTTTGAGCTTGTCCCGAGATGATCAGCGGCGTACGGGCTTCGTCGATCAAAATGGAGTCCACTTCGTCGATCGTACAGAAGTACAGCGGGCGCTGCACCATCTGTTCTTTATACAGCACCATGTTGTCGCGCAGATAGTCGAAGCCGAACTCGTTGTTCGTGCCGTACGTAATATCGCAGGCATAAGCGGCTTGTTTGTCGGCATGGTCCATTCCGTTCAGGTTCACCCCGACGGTCATGCCCAAAAATTCGTAAATTTGGCCCATTTCCTGGCTGTCGCGCTGCGCAAGGTAGTCGTTGACCGTAACGACGTGCACGCCTTGGCCAAGGAGAGCGTTCAGATATACCGGCAGCGTGCCGACGAGGGTTTTACCTTCACCGGTTTTCATCTCGGCAATGCGGCCCTCGTGAAGCGCCATACCCCCGATCAGCTGGACATCGTAATGTCTTTTGCCGAGAACGCGCTTGGAGGCCTCACGGACGGTCGCAAACGCTTCGGGAAGGAGCTCATCGAGCGTTTCCCCTTTTTCGATGCGCGCGCGGAATTCCGCCGTTTTGGCTTTCAGCTGCTCATCGGTCAGCTTTTCGAAATCCGGTTCTAGTTTGTTAATGATATCGACCGTTTTCATCAAACGTTTGACGTCGCGGTCATTCGTGTCACCAAAGATTTTTTTAACAAGTCCTAGCATGGTTAACCCCTTTCACGCAAAACAAATGTTAAATTAACTTCAAGAAATCAGGGTTATCAACAAATGAAATCGATCCGGAGAACCCACCCTCACAGACATGCGCTGGATGACGGGATTCGCTGACGAACCGATTCATACAGAAATGCAGGTGATTGTCTGAATGAAATTATCCGTAAAACAGAATCGACTTCACCCAGACCGTTATTACGGTTTGAAGTTAATTCGTTGAACTTCTGGATATTGCCAAATCCTTTGGATCATATTCAAGCCTCTACTTATAAAATCCTGAAAATGGCGTTTGCATAAATTGTAACAGTTTGTAAGTAAAGCCGCAACAGTGCGGACGACAATGCACGGGCCGTTTTTGGCCCTACGATCTATATACGTAAGAAGAGCCCAATCCGTTGCAGGATTTGAGCTCTTTTTCGTTATATTCGGATATTAATTTTTACATCATTTGCAAAAATGTACCTTTCAAAGCGGTGCTGCTTAATACGTATCGGGTTCCGTTTGTTCGATCAAACCGTACTTGCCGTCATTACGTTTGTAAACAACGCTCACTTCCTGGGTGTCCACATTGGAAAATACAAAGAAATTGTGTCCGACCATGTTCATTTGCAAAATGGCCTCCTCCACATTCATCGGCTTGAACGTAAAGCGCTTGATGCGGACCACTTCGAAATCCTCATGATCTTCGTCCGTCTGCTGCTCGGATGGTGCCACGCCCGTTGTTGCGGCCGCCTCATCAGCAAACAGCGTCTTCAGGCTGCCTTCTTGACGGAACTTTCGGTTCAGTTTGGTCTTATGTTTGCGGATTTGGCGTTCCAACTTGTCCACAACGGCATCAATGGATGCATACATGTCGTCGCTGCGGTCTTCGGCCCGAAGCATAACGCCCGGGAGAGGAATCGTCACTTCCACGGTGTGCAAACCTCGAACGACACTCAAAGTTACATATCCTTCTGAGGCAAGGGGTGCATCAAAGTACTTCTCAAGTCTGCGGAGCTTCTTGTCAACGTAGTCTTTCAAAGCATCCGTCACATCGATCTGTTGACCTCGAACACTTAAATTCATATGGCACTCCTCCTTTGCAATTCCATTATATCACATTTGTTAACGCAATGTAAAAAGGCATTTCTGTGTACAACGACGCGGCTGTAAGCACTTATGTTTTTACTACTCAGCTTATTGCGAAGGCATGTGCTTTTTACAAAACGAGCGAAATGAACCTAAGGAGGGCATTAAAAAAACCCCGGATTTCTCCGGGGTTTGATGCTATCGTTTTCCAATTACTTAACCATCTAACCGTATATGTAGGTCGGCCTTGCCGGATGATTATAGTTTGATTACGTTAGCAGCTTGAGGTCCGCGAGCGCCTTCGACGATGTCGAATTCAACGTCTTGACCTTCTTCCAAAGTTTTGAAACCTTCGGATTGAATTGCGGAGAAGTGTACGAATACGTCGCCGCCTTCAGCAGTTTCGATAAAGCCATACCCTTTTTCTGCGTTGAACCATTTAACTTTTCCTTGCATGCACAAACATTCCCTTCGTCATCAAATAAAGTGTGACTTTCGTCCACATTCCTGAATATACCACTGAGGCTTGTTTGTTGTCAATTGGAAAGGAAAATGGTTTATTGTAAATTAATTGAAAACGTGAAATATAATTGTTGTATTGATATTGTTATCCCGGTTTAATGGGCCTCGGGATCAAAGGGAGGGGTCTCTGGAATACTTGTCCCTGTATTATAACCATTAACTTCAAACGTAATAATTTTATCAAAGAATACATAATCTTTACGATTTACGAATGGTCCCTTATTATTATTGTGCTTATCTATGGCATACATTGTAGTTCCAGTTCCGTTAGCGCGTCCTTCATACCAGTTAATGAAGGAAACGACTTCAGACATGGATAAGTCATATTCCTTTTCGATTCCATTAATGAGAATAATACGCAGTAAAGCCCGTTCTCCTTCTGGACCTGGAATAGGAGGATTTACAACATCAGCTCTTGGAGTAGCGGAAGCTTCGTTCGAGTTTGCACTTTCTCCTGCTGCTGAGACAGCTGTGACGACATAAAAATAGGTAGTTCCATTGACTACATTATTATCTATGTAGCTATAAGTATCTCCCGTAACGCTGCCAATTACACTATACGGACCACCAGATACCGTAGCACGTTTTACATTAAAACTCATAGCGACATTGCCTGAGTTGTTCCAATTCAATACAACACTTTTGTTACCAGCCGCTGCGGTCAAGTTTGACGGCGCCTCTGGAGGAAGTTCTCCACCTTTTCCAAAAACGTTCCATTCATAGACTCTGGCACTACTTCCTGTGTACTTTAATGCAACGGTCGAGACATTCTGTATTGGAGCAGGGAGTGTCTGAATCTCATCACTTTTCGATAATTCATACCTCTGCAGCAAGTTATTGTTTGAATCATAGAATTCAACCGCTACTGGGTTCAAATATTTCGCTATGACCGCCGAAATTTCTACCGGCGAAGAAAACGTATACCATACAAAATTCCCACCGCTTAAATCGGTAAGAGTGGTCGGGTTATTATCCGTTAAATTCCGAGTAGTGCTTGTCGGAGAGGAAATTGATTTACCGACTTGCAGGGTAAGCCAATCAAGTAGTCCCCCCGTATATTTGGTTGCATCCGGCTTAATCCCTTTTTCGGGGGAATTAGCACTTTCTCCCGCCCGGTTCACTGTTGTAATCACATAATAGTATGTTGTTCCATTGGTTACAGTCGTATCGGAATAAGTTGTGTCTTTTACATTTGCAAGCAATATGTATGGCCCGCCAGGAGAAGTGGCACGCTTCACATTATACGATTCCGCTCCAGTCGCAGCCCAATCCAGTTTGACGATCTGATCACCACTTTGGATCCAATTGATCGTTGTAGGTAACGGTGCAGTTGACGGAGTAGTAAAGACGTTCCATTCGTAGACTCTGGCACTGCTTCCTGTGTACTTTAATGCAACGGTCGAAACATTCTGTACCGGGGCAGGGAGCGTCTGAACCCCATCATTATTCAATAATTCATACCTTTGCAGCAAGTTATTGTTTGAATCATAGAATTCAACCGCTACTGGGTTCAAAGATTTCGCTATGACCGCTGAAATTTTTACTGGCGAAGAAAACGTATACCATACAAAATTCCCACCGCTTAGGTCGGTAAGAGTGGTCGGGTTATTATCCGTTAAATTCCGAGTAGTGCTTGTCGGAGAGGAAATTGATTTACCCACTTGCAGGGTAAGCCAATCAAGTAGTCCCCCCGTATACTTGGTTGCATCCGGCTTAATCCCTTTTTCGGGGGAATTAGCACTTTCTCCCGCCCGGTTCACTGTTGTAATCACATAATAGTATGTTGTTCCATTGGTTACAGTCGTATCGGAATAAGTTGTGTCTTTTACATTTGCAAGCAATATGTATGGCCCGCCAGGAGAAGTGGCACGCTTCACATTATACGATTCCGCTCCAGTCGCAGCCCAATCCAGTTTGACGATCTGATCACCACTTTGGATCCAGTTGATCGTTGTAGGTAACGGTGCAGTTGACGGAGTAGTAAAGACGTTCCATTCGTAGACTCTGGCACTGCTTCCTGTGTACTTTAATGCAACGGTCGAAACATTCTGTACCGGGGCAGGGAGCGTCTGAACCCCATCATTATTCAATAATTCATACCTTTGCAGCAAGTTATTGTTTGAATCATAGAATTCAACCACTACTGGGTTCAAAGATTTCGCAACGACTGCTGAAATTTCTACCGGCGAAGAAAATGTGTACCAAGCAAACTTTCCTCCACTTAAATCGGTGTAAGTAGACGGATTGTTGTCCGATAACTGTGAAGCCACACTTAATGGTTGGCCAATTACGGTTCCTACTTGAATCGGCTCTCCATCCAATAGCCCACCTGTATATTGTGATGCCGCCTGTGCCCCTGACGGGCTAACAAATACTGTACTTAAAACAAAAACAGCAAGTAGTAAAAAATAACTAATTTTTTTCAACTTTTATCCTCCTTTGGATATAAATATGATCCCCCTGCACTAGTAATCTACCATTTATGTTATAATGTGTCCATGAAATAATTTGATATTTATTACTTTTGTAGCAATAATTTGATTTAATTGTTATTCTATAATGGTGCCCTAGTAAAATACCAACTTAATATTGTATTTCCCTATCCACACCTTCAATCGACTGATGTCCGCAATCCCCAATTCTTTGGCTAATGCCGCTGTTGTCATGCCCACTAATCGCATTTGTATTGCTTTTTTTTTTAACTCCTCACTGTAGGTTTCATGTTTCTGTCCCCTTTTTTGTATGATTAAAAGCACCCCTTATAGTATTTCATCGGATTATCACCAGGGTGTTTTTCAACTCCACTATAAGGTACATTCATATTACTTGGGATTCAATTATCGAAAAAAAAGGTACAGCCTCTTCAACTTTCTTGAAGGACTGTACCTTTTTCTATGAAACGGACTTTTTCAGTGACCTGGTTTCCTAGGGTTTCATTGCTTGCGACTCTAATTGTTAACCATCATACATTATTTGTACAGGTCGGCCCAAACAATGCCGGATAATTATAAATTTGATTACGTCAGCCGCTTGTGGTCCACATGCTCCGTTGACGATTTCGAATTCTTCGGATTGGCTTTCTTTCAAAAAGCCTTCACGATTAAAATTCAATGAGCACAAAAGGAAAAAACTCAAAATTAGAAACTTCCTTTAGGGTAGTTGCCACAGGCTCTCCTTCCTGATTTAACAAATAGAGGCGCCCACCGAAACTGTTTAAAATTTCACTTATCAACAGCAGGAATTTTTCGGTATCTTCTCCTAACATAGGTGGATTCCACTCAAAAGTAACTTTCTTTATCTTTTGTTCCTGTAGCAAGCCCATCATCCCTAAGAAAGCGTGGTATTCACCGCCTTCGATGTCGATTTTCACCAGATCGATAGAATCTATATTCTTAAGTTCGTTATCCAAAGCAACAGCTTCGACTTCTTTAGTCGTAAACGTATCCTGTACGTTTTCATCACTTGGCTTTTCATGAAGGGAAGAGTATGCAATAAATCGTTCGGAACTAAGAAACTTCAATAATTTACTTTCAGAGTAAACAGCCTTATTAATGACTTTTACGTTTTCAGTCGTCCAGTTCATCGCCAGATTATCCTTTAGCATCGAAGCAGTTTTTGAATCGGCTTCATACGCAAAAACCTTTCCCGAGCTGCCCACCAATTTTGAAGCAAGTACCGTAAAATAACCGACATTGGCCCCAACATCCACAATGTTATAACCCTGCTTAACATGGCTTAAAAAGTATTTTGTTAGAGGCACCTCAAACATCCCCGTTGTTACAAAAGTAGGCATAAGGCTTAAATCATCGGCCGGAACCGTAATCATCGCATTGTAAGCCAGTTTCACTAACATTTTATTATTTCCGATATATGTGCCGTTCAAGATGCCTCATCCTCTCAAAATGTTGTAATTGTCTGAAGAGATGCTTTGACTTGCTTTTCAGCTAACAAGGCCGTGTCTATGAAAAACTCGGGATAATGAACAGCATCTCCCAAAATTTGAGTAATTCCGACTATATCATCCAAGTCCCCTCTTCCTAATAGTGTGGAAGCTACTATATATAAATAGTAAAAATCAGCATGGTCTGAATAAACTTGAAGTGTTTTTCCGATTAGTTGAAGCGCCTCATGGTCCTTCTCTTGTTCCAAAAGACAAAGGATCAGCCATCGAATATAGGTCGGCCGCATATCCTCTGAGGCTTCATCTAATAATTCTGAAAATATATGGAAAGATTGTTCGTAAAGGCCTGTCTGTAATCCGTAGATGGCCTCGCCGTATGAGCCTTCTATTTTATTGCTGGTTCTCACAAAATATAACGCCCGATCAACAGGTAACCTGTTTTTGTCGCTCCTTTTTCTTCTAGCAGCCGTTTCCCACCTACCGATCCGATGATTTTCAAAAACTTCATAAATTACAGGCAATTGAACTTCGTCACGCTGACTCTGCAAAAGTCGACTTATAAAACGCAAATAGTCATCCATGTGTTCAAACGAATCCTGTGTAACGAATATATCCCAGTCATCTAACGTATTCATTGCTTCTACTTCATGTTCGGCTAAAGTACTATAATAGGCTTCAATCTTTGGAATA
Source organism: Paenibacillus sp. VCA1 (assembly GCF_031583795.1). Taxonomy (NCBI): domain Bacteria; kingdom Bacillati; phylum Bacillota; class Bacilli; order Caryophanales; family Paenibacillaceae; genus Paenibacillus; species Paenibacillus sp. VCA1. Next base: position 90,362 of record NZ_JAVLSX010000003.1, read on the forward strand.
ATTACCTCCCAAGTGAACGCGGAGGAGGTTTCTAAACCATTTTTGATCAATTCTTCTCTTAATTGGCTATCGTTTATTAAATCAACCATTTGTTCAAATAGACTTCCAGGGTCCTTAATCTCAGCTAATAGGGCATTTTCTCTATGTTTTGCGTACTCCAACACGCCCAAATTATTTGTTGTTATAACAGGGCATCCGCACATCATCGCTTCCATGACTGGTAGAGAAAAAGACTCATAGTGGGAGCCGGATACGAAAAATAGAGCCCCTCTGTACAAGCTGGCAATCTCGGATTGAGACGGGTTTACAACAATTTTACTAATCCATGGGACGTTTCTAATTTCTTCTGCAGGTTCAGTCGGTGTAATCCAAATTAGATCAACTCTATGATGATTTAAACGAAGCATTTGGTAGGCTTCCCATATATCTGATACTCCTTTAAAAGTGGTACTCACATCCCCCATCATTAACATATACGGGTTAGGCCACTCATACTTAGGAACCTCTACGTTAAATCTAGATGAATCCAACCCATTATGAATTACTTTTGCCTCACAGCTATAATGCTGTTTTAGTGATTTGGCTGTTTGTTCTGAAACAGTGTAAACCGCATCTGCAAATGAGATCTGCTTTCGTACATAATGGAGGTCATCCGTACTCATACGATTATTATCAAATAAATGAAAATCTCCTTGCTCAAAATAAACGACCGGAGCAATCCCCGTTCTAATGCAATCGTAGATATGGGTATAGTAGGTGGCTACAATTAAATCGCATTTTGGAATTCCGTCCCCTAAACTCGAGCCGGCAGGTAATTGAATATATGTTGCATTTAAAGGGAACCACTCGGGGCGCGGAAACCACGAAGCAATCGTTATTTGGTAACCCAACAATGTCAAGCGGTTCGCCTGTTCAAAAATGATTTTGACTCCACCGCATATGCTTACATGATTCATTACATAAACAATATGGAAGGTCCCGGTTTTACTGGTTGGCTTTGGGTATAGGTTTCTCTTGTAAAAAGAAATGGTTTTGAAATCTTCAACTTGTTTATGGTGTTGAATTGCTAAGACTTGTCGAAGTATGATAATCCCCCCTTCTGAAACATGGTTGTCGCCACTTCAGTGTCGCTCAGTTTATATTACTGAAGATCTTATAAGTTTTATTAAACCATAATGACTTGGGTTCAAGACTCATAAGTTCTGATTGGACTTCTCTTGCCTCAACGATCTGATTGCAGGTTTCAAGTAACTTTAATAGTTGATAGCCGTTACTATAATTAGGCAAGACGCCATATGCTTGTTTCGCATAATACAATGCATCATCTGCATTCCCCAAATCTCTAAGTATGTCTCTTACCAACGCGTAGATTTCAACATTTTCAGATGGTTCAGAGGATTCAACGATAATGTCAAGGGCTATTTCTTTAAAGCCTTTTTTATTTAATTGATCCGCAATAATAAATCTAAATATAGGCTGACTTGAGGCATGTATTAACTGCTCTAAACTTGCAAATTGCTCCAGCCTGATGAGGATGTTCACCAATTGAATGAGCTGTTCCCTCATTTCTTTTGAGAAAGGCATTTCTGGAAGCTCCTCACCGCAAACAAGACTATTCCACCATCTCCATTCCCTGTTCCTTAAACTAAATACCTGGCGATTCTGTATTAATGGATCAGGATCATGACTCAAAACGCCAAGCAAGATTAAATCCCCGAAAAAGGCATCTCTAACATGCTCAATTTCACTCCAAATTCGTTTCGCCGAAGTGTAGTCCCCTTCCAATGTTGCTGCCCAACCTTCGAATTCCACTGGAACTTTCACCTTATAGCACCGGACAAGATCTAATGCTCCCGGGTGACGAAGACTATACAGTACAGAAACCATTTGCTCTACTCTCTTTAAATCGTTAAATGGCCATATTTTGAATAAGGCATCCACAAATTCGTTTCCTCTTAAACTAGGGAATAACTCAATAAATACCTGTATCAAGAAAGAAAGGTCGGGCGCTTCTTGAACAGCCTTCAAAAAGTGTTTTTTAGCTAACTCATGCTGGCCATTACGTAGGTACAATTCCGCTAGTTTCCCATGTGCAAGATAAGATGCCGTACCCTCATAATGGTTAAATTGTAACGCATTTCTTGCTTCTCCTATTTCCAAGCATTTCAGGAAACACTGTTCCGCATCTTTGTCATAACCAACATTTTCGTATATAAGACCAAGCCGATATTGAAAGTCAGCATGATCGGCATATAAAATTGCGCTGTCTTCCCCTACTGCAACGGCCTCTTCGTTTCTCCCCATTTCGGATAAACTTTTCATTATAAACATCAAAATACGCGGAGCATAGGAAGTCCCTTTCCCAAGACTGTACGCCTTCTGAAATGCTTTTAATGCTTCTGTATGCCGATCTTCAAGAGAAAACTGAACACCAAGATTAAAATAATTAAACGCGTTAGGTTTTTTCTTGACTTCATCTTGAATGATTTTCATATTGCGCTTCTTCTTGGACTTTTCTCGTACAATATCCTCCAAGTAACCATCATGGTAGATGACCGCATCAATTAATCCTGGTTTTAAATGCGGGTGTTTTGACATGTCTACCTGCTCATGCAAAGCTCCCTCATAACGAAGTACGGGATCGTTTCGAAACAGCCGTATAAATCGATGAACTTCGGCCACACCATGGCCAAGGTCGTTTCGAATTCTTACGTAATAATAGTCTTGGTCCAAAGGCATTAACAGGGACTCCTTATTTTTGCCTATATATTCGTCCGCATCGAGATGAAGGATAAAGTCACCAGTAGCATGCTGCAGTGCGTAATTTCTGGCATCGGAAAAATCATTGGTCCATTCGTAATGATATACGTGATCCGTATATTTTTTTGCAATATCTAAAGTGCTGTCCGTAGATCCGGTGTCTACAATGATGATCTCACTTACAACATCCTTAACGCTTTCCAGACATCTTTCTAGACAACGTTCTTCATTTTTTACTATCATGCAAAGGGATATTTTTGATAAGGTCATATTAAGAACTCCAATACTATTGAATTAGTGTATTCAACCTTACTCCGGCCGAGTCGTAGCCAAGTTCCTTGCTTTGGCTGTAATGGTATACAGCTTTGGATATAGTTCCTGTTATTTCAAAATACAGTCCCAGGTTATAATGAGCCAGGAAGCTGCCTACTCCTTTCGTCGTTTCGTATTTTCTGCCATCAGCTTCACCTAGCGAAAGGCAACTCTCAAAAATTTGAGGAATAGCAGGGAACCACTCCACGTTTTGAGATTCAATCACTGCAGTTCCATATATATAATATAAATCGGTATAATCCGGATAAATTTCGAGTGCATAATGAATTATTTCTAAAAATAGATCCCAATTCTTTAAATAAATAAGACATTTTAGCAAATGCAATAGCAAAGTACTATGATAATGAGGAAAAACTGTGCCGCTGATTCTCTCTACAGCTTTATGGTAGTAATAGGACGCAAGTTCCCATTGTCGGTTCTGTTCATATGTTCGGGCCACTTGAAAGTTTATATAAGGATCAATTGGATTGTTTTCAAGTTCCGACATCAGCAGTTTTAAATTCCGTTCGATTTTTTGTTTGCTTTGAATTTGATTATTTAGATAACCATAGTGCTTTAACTTAATAGGAGTATCCCATGTAGGAAATGTCCCCCCACCTGCAAGAAGTTGTTCATGAATACGTCCATGATAACGAAATTCCGGTAGGTTTGGAAATAATCTAGTAGCCCATGTAATGACAGAACCATTATTTGTAACGTTCTGAATCTCTAATCTAGCAGCTGTACCTGGATGATCTCTCATTTGTCTACAAGCTGCATGGAGTGACTCCAAATCGGAGTCCAATGTCTCGTCTGCATCCATTATTAAAATGTAGGGATGATTAGCCTTTGTAATGCTAAAATTTCGAGCCGCTGCAAAATCGTCTTTCCATGGCTGTCTGAAAACTATAGCTCCTGCTTCTTTGGCTAGATAGGGTGTTAAGTCCGTTGAATTATGGTCTACCACAATGATCTCTTCTACAAATGGCCTTACGGAACTTATTGCCCTCGCGATGTAGTTCTCTTCATTTTTTGTGATCATACATACACTTATTGAAATATTATCCATTTTTCAACCACCTTATGAATTAACGGGTGCCGCTTAGGACACCCGTTAATTTCAGTATCATCATTTAATTGTACGTAAATCCGTTAACTGCCTCGAAAATCTGTCCGTCTGCATTTTCTACTTTAATCGTGACTGGCCCCGTTACAGATGAGGCAGGCACTCTGATTAATAATTGTGTTGCACCATAAAATGTAGAAGGAGCAATAACATTATTTACATATACTTTCGTTGTGCTTGCAAAATTGGTACCGTAAACATTGATAATATAGCCGCCTGCTTTGGAACCATTGTTCGGAGAAATTGAAGTAATGGTTGGCCCAGGTTTCGGCGCTGGGGCTTTATAGGTTAACCCCCCTGTTGCCACCACAAACTGACCATCATTAACATTGATTACCTTTACATCTACCGGGCCTACCACTGTCGATGCAGGCACTCTCGCACGCAAATCCGTAGAACTGTAAAGTGTGGTTGCTGCTTCCACATTATTGATAAATACCTTGCTTGATGAATTAAAGTTCGAACCGGCAATAGCAATGATATCTCCACCCGTATTCACAGCAGAATTTGGAGTTATCGAGGAAATCACCGGCGGAGGTCCTAAAACAAACTTCAAACCTCCATTCAACACCCCGATTTGATTATCTGGATTTTGCACGGTGACGTCAACAGCTTCCGGTTGGGCCCACACAGGAGTTTTAATAGCCAGTTGAGTTGAACTCATAAAAGTAACTGCCACATTGGTATTTCCTAACTTTACCTTCGCACCATTGACAAAATTTTTACCTGTAATGGTAACAATCGTTCCACCCGTAATGGCCACTTCTGAAGGCGAAACAGATTGTACAACCGGTGCTGGAGGCGGAGGTGGCAGGATGAAAGTAAATCCGCCCGTTAAAATGGCCTCTTGATTATCGGGGTTTACGACCTTAATGTTGACAGACTCTGCTTTTGGCCAAACAGGCGTTTTCACTTTTAGCGTTGTTGAGTTATAGAATGTCGTGGCAGCTAAGGTGTCATTAAAATATACCTTTGTACCTGATTCAAAATTCTGCCCCGTTACATCAATGATCTGTCCACCCGTTGTTTCACCTTCGGAAGGTTTGACCTCAATAATGATTGGCTCAGGTTTCTTTGGCGGTGCATTATAAGTAAAGGCATCTTTTAGCATGACTTCCTGTTGATCCGGATTCACGACTCTGATATCAACGGACTCAGCTGTTGTCCACGCCGGACTACGTACAATCAACTGCGAAGAACTATTTAGAGTGGTTGCTACAGAAATACTATCAAAGTAGACTTTCGCCCCACTGACAAAATTGGAACCATTAATATATACAAGAGTTCCACCAGCCATTTCACCGTTATCCGGCGTAATGTTTGAGATAACCGGCGCCGGAGGCGGAGGTGGAGTTTCAAACGTATAACCTTTCTCCAGCACAGCTTTCTGCCCATCCGGGTTTGTAACTATAATGTCAACCGATTCTCCTGTACTCCACGCCGGGGTTTTGAATTGAAGTTGGGCTGCAGATACAAAAGTTACTGTAACGTCCTTGGCTCCTAATTTCAATGTAGCCCCGTTCACAAAATTTTTACCTTGAAGCGCTACAACTGTTCCTCCTGCAACAGGCCCTTTATTCGGGGTGACCGTTGTTATTTCAGGTGCAGGCAACGGGTCATAGGTAAATGCCTGATCCAGTACAGCAAACAGATTGTCAGGGTTTACGACTTTAACAGATACAGATTCTGCCTTGGTCCAGGCAGGCGTTTTGAGATATATCAAAGTTTTGCTGCTAAATGTTGAGCCAGATGTTACATCCTTATCATTGAGATAAACCTTTGCCCCACTAACAAAATCGGAACCGTTAATGCTTACTAAAGTTCCTCCAGCTTGAGGTCCCGAATTAGGAGTTACGCTCAAAATCTTAGGTGCTGGTGGAGGAGGTGGTGCCAAGTATTCAAAAGCATCCGTTAGAATTGATTCCTGACCATAGTTATCAACTACTTTAATATCCACTTTTTCTGCAGTTGTCCATTTCGGTGTTGTCAGCGTGACTTTGGTATCCGTTAAGGAACTTGTGCTGACTAATGTACTATCAAAATAAACCTTCAATCCTGCACGGAATCCGGCACCGGTCAGGGTTACTACAGTTCCCCCAGCCTGAGGACCTTCAGCAGGAGAAATCGAATCTAGCTTTGGCGGTGCAGGCAGTTGGTAAGTGAATCCGTCAGCCAATACTGCATCTTGACCATCTGGATTCACGACCCTCACATCAACAGCCTCGCCCTTGTTCCATGCAGGGGTTCTAACTAGAATCTCATTACTGTTTGTAAAAGTGGTTTGTGTCAGTAGCGTATTATCAAAATAAACTTTGGCCCCACTTAGAAAACCTTTACCGTAAATATGCATCAAGGTTCCGCCAAACACCGATCCGCTGTTTGGATCGACCGAAGTAATTTCCGGCTTCGGATAAGTATAAGTGTATCCGTTGGCAAGCTCGGTTTGCTGTCCATCCGGATTAACGACTTTAACTTTGACTGACCCCGCTTTTGGCCACTGTGGAGTTACTATTTTAAGCATTGCAGGCGAAACAAAGACAGCCGGCACTTCGGTGCTGTCAAAATATACTTTTGCTCCATCAATGAACTTTTCACCTGCAACGGTGACTTCCTGCCCTCCCGTGGTCAATCCTTGATTCGGCGTCAAAGACGTAATTTGCGGTCCGGAGACATACGAATACGCCTTGAAAGATACAGCCTCTGTTCGATCTTCATTTACAACTCTAACATCCACCGATTTTTCAGTTGCAGACGCAGGAGCCTTTACGACAATTTTTGTTGGCGTTATCGAAGAAACGACTGCTTGCTGGTCTCCGAACCATACGGTTGCTCCTGCCATGAAGTAATTTCCTTCAATCGTGACCGTATTTTCACCTTTCAATGGCCCTTGATTTGGCGTAACGGAGGTAATGACTGGATCCGCATAATATCTGTATTTTGCCGTCGCGAACTGCCCATCCTTGTTCGTAACCTTAAGATCTACGGAGCCCTGCGTTCCGCTTGGTGCAGTCACGATCAGTTTTGTGGAGTCGACATATTGAACTGAGCCGGCTGGGGTTGTGCCGAATAGCACTACCGAATCAGGGAGAAAGTATTTGCCGTTAATCACGACTGATTCACCGCCGGCAATTTTCCCATGATCCTCAACGACGGAAGTGATTTCCGGCGCGTGATAAGATACCGTTATTGTTGGGTTTGCAATATCAGTTTCGTGAGGCTGCCCAAGATAATCGTCATATTTTACATGAACGTCCTTTTCCCCAACGGAAAGAACACCTACCCTGGCACCTGTTTTGTGTTTAATTTTGTAATTAAACGTAAGCATGTCTTTTTTCAGTTCATTGAATTTCCAAGTCAAAGTATTTCCAGACACGACAGGCTGAGGAATGTTGTCTTTGTATGAATCCGGAACGATTTCAAATTCCGGAGCAACCGTATCTGTAACAGTAACATTATAAGCACTCGATAAACCGATCTCTTGAACGATTGCTGCGTATATTTCAGCCAAACCAACGGAACCGAGTACAAAATGATGATGCTGGGCGGTCGTAGCCATTTCCTTCATCAGTAGGTTAGGCGCACTCTTTTCAGGGTCCTCATTGGGCTGTAAAAGCGCAATCGTATAGAAAATAACTCCTTCATTTTTGGCATTATTAGCTTGTTCCAAAGCTACTTGCCGGGCATAATCATTTGGAGCTGGCTCCGTAGCCTCACCGTCCGTCATCAGAATGATGACCGGCTGAGCATCTGGTCTATGATTTTTAAGCAAATCCTGGGCTTTAGCAATAGCGGCTTTTGTGCCAGTACCACCGTTTGCTGTAATTTTGTCGATATAGGATTTCAAGTCGGAAGGATTTGTCGATAAATCCTTATAGCTGATATTGCTTGCAAAATCAACAACGCCAACCCGATGTTTGGAAAAATCAACCAAATCAATAAACCCTTTGGCTGCATCTTTCGCATTTTTCATTTTATCTTCGCCTTTGTTTGGACCATAGGTTGGGGCCATACTTCCTGAACGGTCGATGATCAAAATGATATCATTGGGTTTAATAATGTTTACATCCGGCGAACCTTGGATGTTCAATGTCACCTTTGCCTCTTCACCTTCAAAAATTTTGGCAGGATCTATGGTTTTGGCAACTTGCACGCCGGTATCCGAAGCTGCGGCTACGTTGGACGTCCAAGGGAATGGTGCTGCAACGAGTACAAAAATGAGAAGAAAATAAATATATTTAGATATTCCCTTCATGGAGAGCCTCCTATTAGACTATTTACTTTTAAAATCCACAAAAAAAGCGCCGACATCATAAGTATTCGACAACTTTCCATAGTAGTTTGTAGCCTGCTTTTTTTTCTCAAACATGATGATTTCCTGACTCAACATTACTTTTTCGTTTAAAATGACCTGAATGACCTGTTCATTCAAATCGAGGATTTGTGCGATTTTAACTTTATCCTCGGAAGTGATGGGTTGATTTTTAACATCTTCATAAAGTCGGTCCAACCTATTAGCGTTTTCTTCATACATTTTAAAAGAAGGGTTCCGAAGAATGTTTTGATAAATTAAAAGAATTTCATCAATAGAGTTGCCCAGGTTAACATTCTTATCAACCATCGTTTAATTTCCACCCTTTTTTAATGAAAGAAGCGCTTTTTTCCAGGTTTCGACCATCCCTTGTGCAAACTCAATGACATCGTCCAGCATTTTTTCGTCTCTTTGAATCATAAAGTCTGCGATATGTCGAATGTAAAAATCATATAATTGATGCAAGTTCTGTGCAATTTCGTATTTCATGTTCAGCGTTATAATCAATTCGTTTAAAATTGCCCGTACCTTATGAAGTGATTCATTCATTTCCTCGAATTGATTTTGAGCATACAAACGTTTGGCTATCAGCAAGGATTTGTTCATTTCCTGATATAACATTAACGTCAATTCGCCAGGACTCGCCGTCTCAACCTGAACCTTCAAATATTGCTGTTGTACCGCGTTTTGCATTGTTACCCTCTCCATCAGTCATTTTATTGTCAGTAAATGTTGAGTCAGTGCACTTAACCGCCAAGCAAAGATGCAAAAGAAGATTGCTGTGAATTCAGCTTTTGAATAGCCTGCTCCATTGCTGAAAATTGTTTATAATATCGGTCTTCGATGTCTTGGAGCTTGGATTTCCACTTTGCTTCCTGCTCGGAAAGCTCCTTAAGCTGTTTCCCCATGACACTATCGTCCAAAGCGTCGATCGAACCCAGGCCGATTTTCTTTTTAATCGCATCCATTTGATCATTAACGATATTGTACAAACGGTCTGCAATCCCAAGGTTGCTTTTACCCGCTACTTCCGGCCCGGAGGAAGACATAACAAACAACTGTTTCACCTGATCGAAATTCGTATTGATGGCTGCTTCCAATTTGGCTTCGTCAATTTCAAGCTTGCCGTTCTCACGCCAGTCCGATTTTACGGTGATGCCGATTTCCGAAAGCATGGAAATTTGACCCTTTGGCACGTTTAACGGCATATTTAAGGCTTGTCGCATATTTGAAAGAGAATCTTTCAAAATTGAATCATTATAAAGCGTGCCTTCCCTTGCTGTTTTCTCCCACTTTTCAATCTGGGATTCAGACATCGCATCCCGTTGTTCATCCGTTAACGGCTCGTAATTGCGGTTTTGTTTAGTAGTATAAGCTTTGTAAAACGTGTCGATCAAAGAATTGTATTGCTCTACGAATTTTTTAATATCGTCAATAATGCTGCTTCTGTCAGCCTTGCTTCCAATTGACGCAGTCCCAATACCGCTTAGCATCACTTGAGCTCCACCAATAGTGACATTGTTGGAACTAGCGGTGATTTTAGTGCCGTTTACTGTATACTCTGCGTCTTTCCCGCTTGCGCTTGTGCCAGTTAGGTTAAAAAGGGAGGAAAATTCTGCACCAGTAACATTGACCTTGGATTTCGCCCCGGTACTCGTTGAAGTCAAAAACAATCGTCCACTGCTCTGATCAAAGCTGGCTGTAACACCTGTCAAAGCAGATTTGCTGTTAATATCTTTCATAATGGAATCAATGGTCGATTGACCGGAGGTAAATGTAACATCCGTACTTCCCAAAGCCCCTTCAATTGTTACCGTCCCCGACACGTTAACAGTGTCTGAAGATTTTGCGGATACTACTCCGCCGATCAATGTAGCAGACTCTGCCAGTTGCGTAACCGTAACATTGCTTGTTCCAACATTTGTCCCGTTGGATGTAATGCTAATAACAGAAGTGTTCGAAGAGGTTGCCGTGACCTTTTCAAAATTTTTCTCGAAACGCAAATTATTTACCGTGTTGCGGAATGAAAGCAGCGTAGTATTCATCGTCTGATAATCTTCACGTTTCCATAACGTGAACTGCTTTTTTTTCTGGACATTATCTAACGGCAACCGCTCTGCCTTCATTAATTTTTGGATCAGGCTTTCCGTATCCAACGTCCCGCTAAAACCCGTTAATCGGGTAGGGCTTGAGATTCCAGCCATGCTTTCTCCCTCCCCTTACATTTTCTCATCTAAAAAAACCCCAACCTTATTGCTGAGATTATACATGATATCCAGCATCTTCTCGCTTGGAATTTCTCGAATGACCTCATTCGTTTCATCTCTCATCACAAGAACCATGATTGTATTGGTCTTGTCATGAATCTTCACTTGGATATGAGTTCCCAACTGTTCAAGCTTTTTGTTTACTTGTTCAGCCAGTTCAACTGCCGACTTCTCCTGCTTGTGGTGAATCCTATCTGATTTAACGTCCAATGAAGCTTCGTCTGCAAGATTTACGAACCACGGAACCAAGGATCGAGGAGCATAGCCCGAATTCGAGTCAATTCTCATCCTTATCCTCTCCCGCCACCTCTAATTATTTGTTCATATGAAAAAAGCCGGCCGGGAAACCGGCCGGCAGCTAATCATATTAGCGAAGCAGTTGCAGAATGCCTTGAGGTTGCTGGTTAGCCTGAGCCAACATTGCAGTTGCAGCCTGTTGAAGGATGTTGTTTTTAGTGAATTCGGACATTTCCTTCGCCATATCTGTGTCACGGATACGGGATTCTGCTGCTTGCAGGTTTTCAGAGGTCGTTCCCAGGTTGTTGATCGTATGTTCCAGACGGTTTTGAACAGCCCCCAAATTGGAGCGAATGTCGGAAACCTTGTTGATAGCCGATTGAACGGTTGTCAAGTTGGAAGCAGCTGTAACGTTCAAGCTAGCTGCAGCCGACAAGGATTGAAGGCCTGTTGCGCCGCCAAAATCAACGCTCAAAGATGTTGCAAGCGCAGCGTTAAGATCCAAAGTAATCGTTTCGCCAGCGTTCGCGCCCACTTGGAAGATTACGCTACTTACAGATCCATCCAACAGTTTTTTCGTGTTGAATTGGGTTTGTGTTGCAATGTCATTAATTTGAGCGGACAATTGGCTAACTTCGGCGTCGATCTTAGCTGCGTCAGTAGTTGTCAACACTTCGTTCGCACCTTGTACGTACAGTTCAGCCATACGTTGCAACATGGCATGAGTTTCGTTGAGCGCACCTTCAGCAGTTTGGATCAGCGAGATGCCGTCAAGAGAGTTCTTGGAAGCTTGCTCCAAACCACGGATTTGGTTGCGCATTTTTTCGGAGATTGCCAGGCCAGCAGCATCGTCAGCCGCGCGGTTGATTCTGAAACCGGAAGACAATTTCTCCAGAGATTTGGAAGAAGCATTGTTGTTAGCAGTCAATTGACGCTGAGTGTTGTAAGAGCTGATATTGTGGTTAATACGCATGTTAAATTCCTCCTTGGAATGTCGACGGCGCTTCCATGCGCCATCCTCTATTAGATTGATAGAACCGGGTTTACGGCCGTTGAAACCTTGCTATCATCTCTTAATTTATATATCGGACGAACCAAGATTTTCTTTTATAGCTAAACGCATATTATTTTTCATTTTTCTTATTTTTTAAAACCTGACTTAATAATTGCTGAGCATTGTCTTGAATGGTGGCGGCGCTTCGATTTTGGTCCTGCAGTGCTTTATAGATTTCCTCGCGATACACCGTGACATGCGCGGGAGCATCAATCCCGATTCGTACATGGTCGCCGGACACTTCCAAAATTGTCAATACGATATCATTATTAATGACGATTTTTTCACCTTTATTCCTGGATAGTACTAGCATTTACTTCTCCCCTCCTAGCAAGGAATGCTGAATGGAATACGGGGAGTTGTCCAATACGATTTGTACGGCATTTTTATTCCTGGTATTGAATATAATCGGCGCCTTCAGGTTCGCGGTAATGTCGTTTTGGGATCTGACCGTCAGAATCACTTTCACTTCAATGTCCTCGGCCGAGTCAATGGAGAGGCGTTTCTTCCACACGTCATTCAAATCAAATTCATATTCCGGAAATAAGGTGAAGGGGTCGACGACAATGAACGTAAGGTCGGGTTCGCCGACCGCCTGCAAATATTCAAAAACATCCTCCGATTCTTGGTGGATCACAATATATTCACGAAGCTTAGGAAAGCCGAATAAAGGTTCGATGAATCGATAGACTTGCTGCTGCGGGACATCCAGTTCGCCGAACCGGGTCGACGTCACGATCATGGTTAATACCTCCATATAAAAAGATAGTCGTACTTGAGCGGCTGCCAAATTACAACTATCTTATCATCATTTACACCACTGCATCCAAGGATTGGCCAGTGCTGCTCATAAATATATAATTTTTCTGGATCAGGTAAGGATTGACCTTGCCCGGATAATAGTCTACGACAGGTTTGCTTGTTTTGACGTCGAAAGTAACGGAACCAGGAGTATAATTGGTGCTTAATCTAGACGGAGTATAGGTAATATCCACGTTATCATATCCCGGATCGCCGCAAATTTCGATGGGGAATTCCTGAAAAACCTTGTCTCGGGCAATTTCCCCAAAGGCTCTTTCCTTTTGTTGAATTTGCATCATTCGATCTCCGTCGCTTGCAATGTTGCCGATATTTTGATATGAAATCCGCAATGCGTTTTGAGCTATCCGGTCGGTTATTTCGGCAAAGCGAGCCATACCGAGTGCAGACCATGCCTTACGCGAATCAATTTCAAGCGAGGACTTCTCCGTGCTTAACTCCAACCGTCCGGGTTCCTGCATTATGGTCAATTCCGGCTTCGGCTGCTCGATGCTGTATTGTCCCCGTGTCGTTTCCAGGCCAATTTTACTGTAACCCTGCTGAATTTGAATACGGGGGATATTCATTGGCTACCTGACTCCTATCTCAGAAAATCCATCAGGCTCGGTCTAATGATACGTGCCATGGTATCCAAGGAAGCTTGATAAATGCTCTCCGCAGTCTTCAGATCGGAAATGACGGACGGCATATCGACGTCCTCTACTTTGGATTGAAGACTAGTATAGTTCAAGTTCAAGTCATCCAGGCGATTCAGCGTAAATTCAAGACGGTTTTGTTTTCCGCCTACTTCTGCTTGGGTCGTAATGATTTTTTCGAGGGACTTTTGCAAAGCGGGTATTGCAGCCTGAATTCCTGTAGTACTATCGCCCAACAATGCCTGCTTTAAGTTATCTACAACTTTAAATAATCCACTCGGATCGCCCGAAGCACCGAAAATTTTATCTCCGTTTGTATTGACCCCGACATAAATGCCTGCACCGATTTGGTATTCGACCTCGCCTTGGTCCAGGCTGTAGGTTTGGTTCGCAGGGTCGTCAGGATAAGGTTGCTCGTTTACCCGTTCGCCATTAAAAATATATTTCCCCTTAAACTGCGAATTCCCGAGCGAAACGAGCTGCTTATACAATTCGTCCACTTCTTGGGCAATATTCTTCCGCGCGTCGGGCGGAACCGTATCCGTTCCGCCTTCCACGGCCAGTTCCGACAGCCTTTGCACGATTTGGGTCGCTTCCGTCATGACGGTGTCGCTGAACTTCATCCAGGAATCCGCATCCTGGACGTTTTCGTTAAACTGCGTGGTCGAGCTGATTTCAGCTCTGTATTTCAAGGCGCTGGACACCCCCACCGGATCGTCGGAAGGACGGTTCAGGCGGCGCTGGGTCATCAGCTGCTCCTGCGTCTTATCCAATCTGCGATAGTTGGATTGCAAATTGTTCATCATCGAGCTGCTCATCATCGATTGTGTGATCCGCATCAGTGTTCATCTCCTATCTACCGGCAATCTTATCTACCGACTACGCCGGTTCCGTTAATCAATTTATCCAGCATTTCATCCATGGTCGTGATAATCCGGGAAGACGCGCTGTAAGCGTGCTGGAATTTAATGAGGTCGGACATTTCTTCGTCCAGGGAAACGCTGCTGATCGATTGGCGCAGGCTGTCCGCGTGCTGGACAAGCAGGTTGCCGTTCTCCGTCATTTTCGCGGCATGATCCGTGTCGGTTCCAAGCTGGGCGATCACGGATTGCAAATAACCGCCGAACGTTCCCTCCGCTGTAATGGCTCCGTTATTGTTGTTCGGATTAAAATTAAATTTCTTCTCGGCAAGTCCGGCAATAAGAAGCGCCAGATCCCCGTTTCCTTGAAGAACTTTGTTTTGCGTCACACCGTTCGCGGTGACCGATTCCGTCCGCATCGATGCGGCGATGTTTTTCAAATCGGCAAGGATCTCCGAGTTGACCCGAATGTTTGCCGCAGTGAAGGTATTCGAGTTATCCGAAGTTACGAAGAAATCTTTGCCCGGCGTTGCCGGATCCGCGAGCGTGTACCCGAGTTTATGCAGACCGTTCAGCCCGTCAACCGTATATTTCACATCGGCAGCAAGCTTGCCGGGTACGGTTGGATCGTATTGCGCGTTCGGGATGGTGACGCCGGGAGGGATAATCGACCCTGCAGGAAGGGTCACCTCAACTTTTCCGGTAGCGAGCGTATTGGCCATAATATCGAGCTGCTTAGCATATTCGGCTACATGGACGTCCCTGGACTGGAAGTAACCCGCGATTTCTCCTTTGGTAAGGTTGGCCGCATCGGCTACCGTGATTTGGGCGGATGTTTGCCCATCGACCACAACCGTCGTGCCAAACATCAACTGATAGTTGTCGTCGGTTTCGGTCACTTGAACGTTGCCGAGCTTGGACAGCTGGTCCACAAGCAAATCCCGCTTGTCGCGAAGATCGTTGGCGTTATCCCCAAGCCCTTCGATCCGGCTGATCATCAGGCTTAAATCGGAGATTTGATTGATATAGTTGTTCGCCTCGTTAACCTTCACGTTGATTTTTTCCGTAATATTATCCCTTAACATGCTCAGTTGGGATGCGATATGGTTGAAGGTTTCGGTTAAAGCGACAGCTTTTTGCTGCACCACGGTGCGCGCCGACAAGTCGGTAGCGCTCGGGTTTTTGCTGAGCTGCTGCCAAGCATTCCAAAATTCGGAGATGCTCGTCGCGATGCTGTCCTCCGAAGGTTCGTTAATGATCCCCTCGATGTTGGACAACGTTTCCTGCTTGACCGCCCACGTGGCTTGGTCCGTGCTTTGATTGCGGTACTGGACATCCAGCAGCAAGTCCCTGACACGCGTAATGCTTGTCGCTTCCACACCCATGCCCAGCTGCGCTGGTGCCGTGGACATCAGAAGACCCGGATAATACAGCGGGCGGGAAGCTTCCAAGTGAACCGTTTGCCTCGAATATCCCGGAGTGTTGGCGTTTGTCACGTTTTGCCCTGTCGTGTTCAGAGCCGTCTGCTGCGCCAAAATCCCCCTTTTACCAACTTCAATGGAATGAAACGTTGACGTCATCCTTTTTTCCCCCGCTTCTTACGCTCTGGCATCAAAAAATCCGCGATTGTTGCCGCCCGTCGTTTTTTGCTGCGCCGGATTCTTATACAGCATGTCATCCTCAGGGCGACTGACAACCAGATTCAACGAATAATCGATAAATGCCAAGGATTGATCTATGAGCTCTTTGTTAATTTGATTTATATTTTTCAAGGCTACAAGCGTTTCCGTCAGTCGTTTCTGGGCATCAATCAAACTTTGCTTTTCTTCGGGCTCGAACACGAGACGCGTCATCTCCGTGATCGTCAGTTGAAGTTTGGAGCGGATCCCTTTCTCGCGCAAAAATGCTTGCATGGCCTCTTCGCGTTCCGCATCGTATTCGGCGATTTGCTTCAGAAGCCGGGTTTCCCGCGTCATGATCTGGGTGAGGGCTTGGATGTCATTTTTAATAATGACCTGCTGTTTCTCCTCGCCGGCCTGAATCATTTCGCTGTACGCCCCGTTTAACTGATCCATTGTAACGATGACTTGTTGTACGCTCACTCTTTGTCACCTGATTTACTGTAGGATTTGAAATACGGCAGCAGCTTTTCGGCAAGCTTGCCCGCTTCCACATGATAGGTTCCCGTTGCGACCGATTCTTTCAACTGCTGGATCCGTTTGGCGCGTTCCGGGTCTTGGGCCCGCTTCGCGTCATCCAGCATTTCGAGAGCTTCCGGCGAAAAAGATACCTTGTCTGTTTGGCGTTTCTTTTTCTCAACATGATATTCGCGTGATTCCACATTTCGCTGGTATG
Source organism: Paenibacillus sp. VCA1 (assembly GCF_031583795.1). Classification (NCBI taxonomy): domain Bacteria; kingdom Bacillati; phylum Bacillota; class Bacilli; order Caryophanales; family Paenibacillaceae; genus Paenibacillus; species Paenibacillus sp. VCA1. The sequence goes on from NZ_JAVLSX010000003.1 coordinate 107,096, forward strand.
GATTAATACCGCCTAACCGTCCTGTGTCGTTCACTTTCATGTTTGTTCACCTCACTTTAAATAAAAAACGTCTATCAATGCGTCTTAACTGTAGACAGAACGCTTTTAGCAGAAGTTCCCCCGTGAAATGGCGGCTTGCTCGGCTTCATCGAACCCGCGGCACATTTCAAAAGGATAACATCCCGTTTGTATTCTCTCGGAAGACCGCTTTTTGCATGTTGTTTTTTTACGGATATAAAATCCTTTGGTTTCGCAAACAACAAAAGATTTCATACCTAAAAAGACAACCGATAAGCTTTACTAAGTTTATCGGTCGTCGCAGAAACATTGTTAATAGCTTATATTGTTTTTAGGCTAATGGTACCGTCATTTATGGAATTTATCGACGACGCGATAGGCTCCTTCGCCTGCTTCTCCCGTGCCTAACGTCTTATTCGACTCTCCGTTCGCGGCCCGGGTCAGCTCTTTCGTCAACCGAGTGCGACAAGAGTCGCACATATGCCCCTCTCGAATCAGGGTTCCGCAGACTTCGCACGGATACATCAAATTCGGCGCGTTCATGACCGAAATACGGCCCTCGCGGATAAACCGGGTGATCTGCTTGACCGAAACTCCAGTGGCCTCGGAAAGCTCCTGAATCGTTGCCCCTCTCTCTTCACGCAAATATTGAACGCAAATCTCGTACTCATGTTCAATATCCTTGATGCAGCTTGGGCATATGTCTCTGAAATTAGCCGCAAACAATTTACCGCAGCGGGGACAATTCGCCAGATTCATGATTATGACCTCCCGTGTTCCTCAAAAGGATCACCCCCTTCGATACAACATCGTTCGAATTTCGGGATCCTTAAAGTACAACAAAATATAATATACCACTAGATTACCTTATTCTCCCTCGTTTCGTCCATCCCTCAAATCATCCGAGCGATTTCCGTCACATATGGCAAAAGTATTTTCAGGATCAGGGAGCTCTCTTCTAAAAAAATTCCTATAAAACGAACACGTCGTTCACCCGCCACTGTCTTCATTCATGCTCCCCCAGAGAAAAAGGCCCGTTACGAACGAGCCCAGGTCAAACTGTAGATTTCGGGATCGGCACCAACCTTCTGCCCGGCGTATTGCCGGATCGCCTCCGCACAAGCGTTGATCGTCCCTCCCGTTGTATAAATATCATCTATAATGAGAATCCGAATCCTTCCCGGCGCTGCGTGATCAGTTCCACTCCCTCCCATTTCGTAAATACGAAAATTCTCGGGTATGCATTCAAAAGCATTTCTCATCGATTGGATTCGCTCGAGCCTGGTTTTGAAGCTTTGTTTTTCGGTATGCATGCTCCGCATCAGCAATTCGGCAACCGGCAGCCGATGAAGCCGACCCAGTCCTTCCGCGAAAACTTGAGCCTGGTTGAACCCGCGCTCTGCCAAACGGGCTTCACTTACGGGTACGTATGTAATCAGATCAGGCCGCCATAGCCCGCCTTTTCGCGGACCCGGATGCTGCTGCAAGTAAGTTATCTCCTGCTGCATGCGTACAAAAGCTTGGCCGAGCATTTGGACGATTAACGACGCGTACCTTTCATGTCCCCGGTATTTATATTGGGCAAGCCATTCTCTCATGACTTCGTCATACCTGACGGCGCTGCGGTTCATAACAAACGACCGCTGCCGCGCATCCGGCCGCAAGCAATCCGGGCATCCGATCCCTCTCCCGCAATACTGGCAGCGGGGGCGCATGATCCAGGGAATCGCCTCGGCGCAGCGCCGACATATTCCCGGCCATTCCCGAACGAGTTTGGTTTTGCTGCCGCATGTCAGGCATACCTCGCCCGGGGGAGCCAACAGCTCGCGAACGAATCGTGAAAAAGAGGAACTGAAAGAGCTCATAACAAAAAAACCTCCCAGCTTATATCAATTAGGTCTCTCCAGTCGCCTACTCCGGCAACAAAAAATAGCGGTAGCAATTCTTTAGAAAGAGCACCCTTATATCTCTAAAAACGCCAAACCGTACACCTTGTCCCACCGATTTCGAAAGCCTTAAAAAGATGGACCGTGGCGGTTTCATCACAGATACCCGAGTTTTCGCGCAATCCGGTTCATGCTTTTAATTTGTTGAACGGCACGTTTCTGCGAAACCGTCCACTGCGGCGAAGCAAAAACGACTTTTCCCGCCGGGTCTTCGGCGGAGCGACCTGCCCGACCGGCCATCTGCACAAGCGAAGCTTCGTCAAAAAGACTGCTGTCCGCGTCCGCGATAAAAACATCGCTGCGAGGCACCGTCACCCCGCGTTCCAAAATCGTCGTCGTCACCAGCAATCGAATATCGCGCCGGCGAAACTTGGCGACCTTCTCCGCGCGAAAGGGATCCTCCGAGGATGTGCCTTCGACGCAAACCCCGCCGATGATGCGGCGAAGAATATCCACCAGCGGATCAATGTGCCGGATGCGGGAAACGAACAGGAACACTTGCGCCCCCCGTTCCAACGACAACTTAAGTTCATACGACAAACGCTTCAGCAGCAGCGGCTGGCGCAAGCATTGCTCGATGCTTTTGAGCGCGATCCGCTTCGGAACCGGCAGCGGATGTCCGTGAAACCGTACGGGCACTCTTGCATGCGGCAAACGGCCCCTCGCCGCTTCTTTTTGCAGCGGGCGCGGCGGCGTTGCGGAAAGATAAATGAATTTCCCGTCCGGTTTGCAGGCGTTCTGGGCGGCGTAAGCCAGCATTGGGTCGTTGTGGTAGGGGAAGGCGTCCAGCTCGTCGATGACGACCAGATCAAAAGCTTGGTAAAAGCGCATCAGCTGATGCGTCGTCGCCAGCGTCAATTCGCCCGCCTGCCACCGTTCCGTGCTGCCCCCGTACAAGGTGACGATCCGCGTATCCGGAAAAGCTTTGCCCAGCCGGGGCGCAAGCTCCAGCACGACGTCCCGCCGGGGAGTGGCGACCAGCACGCGCCCGCCGTTTTCCAAAATTGCCCCGAGCAGCGGAAAGATCATCTCGGTTTTGCCCGCGCCGGTGACGGCCCATAGGAGGAACCGGGCATGGCCGGCGGGCGGCCGCTCCGCTCGGCCGCCCGGTTTGGCGGAGCCCCTGCGGGGCGGCTCCGCCAGGAACCCCAGCGCGGCACAGGCGGCATCGCCCTGTGCTGCGCTTAAGCCCCACCGCCCGCGCACTGCGGCGGTGGATTGCCCGGCCGCTGCGCGTACGGCCGGGTCCCTCGCTGCTGAGCGGAGCAGCAGCGAACAGGCGCGGCTGCGCCCTAGAGCGAGGCAGGCCTCGCAATAGGCGCAGTTCGCGCGGCCGCACGCGGCGCATGGCGTGCGGCCGGTGGCTTCGCTGCCGCAGCGCCGGCAGCGGGGGAGACTTTGGCGGCCCATGCGCAGCAGGCCGCCTCCCCGCGGGCCGGCATCCGCAAGGCCCGCGACAAGCGCCAGCCGGCCCTGCAGGCTGGCCAGCTGGGCGGCGCTGTGCCAGGCGCCTGCAAGGCCCGGCGCCATCTCCTGCAGCAGCGCGTCCACCTCCGCTGCAAGCAGCGACCTGCCCTGCACCAGCTTGGTCAGCGCATCCGCTTGCTCGCTCAGTTCCGCCGCAGCGGACGCCATAGTCATAGTCATCGTCAGGCCGATCCGTCCCGGCCCTGCAGGTCCAGCTAACAGCCGCTGAACCGGCTCGGGCATAGACTTATGGATATCCCAGAGCCACTGATCTGATCTGCCGTTTCGTAAGGTTTGCCCCTCATGGATTTCCCCCCTCCTTCCCGCTCCTTCTTCATCTTCTAACTGTCCGCGAAGCCAAAGATTCCATTTCCGCAAATCCCACCCGTTCATGTCAGACCGCTGCTCGAAACAACGTTCCAACCGAACGGCCACACTTAACGCGATCGCTTCGGACAGAAGCACCATCCGACCGATACTCGACTTATCACGAAGCATTTGCCTCCACCACAACACATCCACGCGCAAATCCAAAGAACGATAAAACCTCCATTCCCCTTCAAACCAGATAACATACACCGCCACCTGCACGCAAAAGAACCTCCTTCATGTAGATTCCCATCGTGGGTTACTTTTCACCATGATGCTGTCCATGCTCTACGCCGGATAAAGTACTCGCATAAGATAAAAGCGCTTCTGCTAGGCGCTATTAAAATCAGGCTTGCCACATCCAACCAACCGGCAACTTTTAAGCAACCTTGACCGTCTAGATCATGGAACGCCGTATCCCATTCAAACAAAAAAGCACACCCCTGAACGGTTTCCCGTAAAGAAGTGTGCTTCACATCGAAATTCTCCATATGCCGCCATGCGCAGGCGCGGTCCTATACATAAGGAATCTGCCTCGCTTCATGCGGATTTCGCAAATCAATGATGGTTGCATCCGAATCGCCAGCACGGCTCAAGACCGAATCATCGGTCGTCACGGACAAATCGATGCCCGCAAGCCCCTCAAGTCGCCGCACGATGCCAAGCGTCGCATCGTCTGAATCGAGATCCAGCACCGTTAGCTGAATTCTGATGCCCGTCACCCAGGCGTACAATCCCAAAGCTCGGACATACCATTCGATCTGGCGTTCATGGTTGGACGTGATCAACAGATAATGAATGTGGCGCCGGTCCCGGCGCTTTTGCCAGGCATGATAGGCATGAACCGCCGCAACCGCTGCGGCATACACCAGAAGGATGGACAATAACGAGGTCAACATGCTGACTCACCTCCCTGATACCAACAATATATGCTGATCGAATCAGGTCGGTGAATGAAAGCGTATCATAAGCCCGCACCCTTTTATATGGTCACGTCCATCGCCTATATCCCGTGGAAATTTTCACAATCATTGGCAGCTGGAACGAAATGTTCCAAAGCCCCATCGTTTTATTAAAGCGTAACCCAGCCGTATTTGATCGAGTTGATAACGGCCTGCGTACGGTCGTCGACTTCCATCTTCTGCAAAATGCTGCTGACATGGTTTTTGACCGTTTTTTCGCTAATGAAGAGATATTCCCCGATCATTTTGTTGCTCTTGCCTTCGGCCATCAAACGTAAAACCTCGGCTTCGCGGCGGGTTAACGGATTATTTTCTCCAGCGACGAATTTAACTCCCGCTTCCCGGACGCCGCTTTCCGCCATGGCCCCCGTTTCGTTCAGGAAGGTCATGCGGCGCAGCTGCTGAATCAATTTGCCGGTGACCTTCGGATGGATAAAGGCATATCCTTCCTGTACCGAACGAATCGCGTTGATCAGCGACTCCGCCTCCATGTCCTTCAACAGGTAGCCATTGGCACCTTTGCGAAGCGTTTCGAATACATAACTTTCGTCATCATGAATGGACAGAATGATTACCTTCACGTCCGGAAACAGCTCGCGCAGCTTCTCGGTTGCCTCTACGCCGTTTTCGACCGGCATGTTGATATCCATGAGCACGATATCCGGTTTTTCTTCGTTGCAAAATTCCAATACTTGAATGCCGTCACCGCATTCTCCGATGACTTCAATGTCATCCTCCATGTTCAAAATGCGCTTCAGACCCTCGCGAAACAATTGATGATCGTCAGCCAAGAGGACTTTAATGGTTGTTTTGCCAGAATCCTTGTTTTCCATCCTGTTACTCCTTTCCCTTCTCCACGTTCGTTGGGATATGGATTACGATCTTTGTACCCTGGTTCTCTGCGGATTCAAGTTCCATTCTTCCTTCAAGTAGCTCTACTCTCTCACGCATCCCGATCAGCCCGAAATGATCCTTGGACTTCTGTTCCAGAAGTTCCACCTTGAAACCGAGCCCGTTATCCTGGACAACGATTTTCACCATCTGGGCCTGGTATGTAATTTCGACTAAAACATAAGTAGGGTAGGCATGCTTGGCCGCATTGCTGAGAGCTTCCTGCACCAAGCGGTATATGGCCGCTTCCATGGCGGAAGACAGACGGTGTTCTTTGCCCCGCGTTTCGAAGATCGTACGGATTTTCGTTTTTTCCTCGTAATCGTGTACGTATTTCCGGAGCGTCGGGATCAGACCCAAGTCATCAAGGGCCATCGGCCTGAGGTTGAATATCACCTTCCGCATTTCTTCCAGGCTGGAGCGCACTTGTCCCTTCAAATCTAATATTTCGTCCTGCACCATCTTAAATTCCTGCTTCATCAGCATTCTTTCCACAATTTCCGTGCGAAGAACCAGATTGGCAAGCAGCTGTGCCGGGCCGTCATGGATTTCGCGGGCAATTCGTTTGCGTTCCTCTTCCTGAGCCAGTATGATTTTCAGACCGATCAGCTGACGGTTTTTCGCCGTTTCGATAATCCGAGTCACCTGTCCCAGTTCGCCTGACAAGTACTCCAGTACCACACCCATTTGTGATCCGATGGATTCAGCACGTTCAACAGAGTTTTCAACATTTCGGACTCTTTTTTGCAATTCATCGCGTCTTGCCTTCAGGTACATTTCCTTCTCGCGATAAATCATTACATCGAGCTGCAGCTGCGTAGCTTTCTCGTACGCCTGCCTGATGTCATCCTCTTTGTAGCGGACGAAGTCCCGGCTGACTTCCGTCAGCCGGATGCGCGAACGCTTGTAGTTCAGCTCCAGCTGATCCACCTTTTGCAGCGTTTCGATCGTTTCCTTCATCACATATTGCAGCTCCTGATTCAATGAGGCAAGCTCGTCCCGGGCCGCCTCCAGAATCTCAAACATCTGATACTTGCTGTTTTCCATCACCTGAATGGCGTTCTTAATGACGCGGTCTATCGCATCGGCTTGAAAATCCACGTATTTCTACTCCATTTCTTACCATTACAGTTCTATATAGAATGAGCTACGAGTCGATCCGAGCGTACACAGTAACTTATATATCGCAAGGGACTGACTCCTGTGATCCGTTTTCATTAGTTCATTTCTATACATATCATACCATATCATGATTCGATAGTGACGGTCTTCGTGTTTTGTTCCCATTTTACATTTAATCCTAATTGCTCGGATACGAGACGAAGTGGGACTAAAGTACGACCACTACTAATATATGGAGCAACGCTTGCGCCTTTGCGCTTTCCGTTTAGGATAAAATCCGTGTTTCCTACCGTCAAATCCATGACCTTTCCACCACGGGTCACGGTGATTCTTTGATTGGCGGCATCCCATGTTGCCTGGCCTCCGAACGTATCAAGCACGTATTTGATAGGAATATAGGTGCTGCTGCCTTTCATGACAGGAGCAGCTTCCATCGTTTTCGACTGTCCGTTCGATGTGAAGGACTTTTGGCCGATCGTCATCATGACTTTTCCGGTAGGCAGGCCAGCATCGCTTGAGAGCGAAGGCATCGTGAATTGGATGTTGTCGAATGCGACCGTGCCTGTTTTTGCCCGTTCGTCCTGACCCTCTTCCACGTTCACGACGTAAATGCGTTTGAGTTGGGCAGGGAAAGCAATACCTTTATCGCTTAAATCGATGTCGAGCGTTTTCCAGCCGTCCCAATCGATCGTCTTGGCCAGATCCACATAGACGGTTTGACCGTTATTGTCTTTCAGCTCGGCTCGAGCCCAGTTCAGGCTGTGATCTCCCATCATATCGATCGACATCCGTGTGGCCGGCGCCGCAATCGTTTTGCCGGCTGTGCCGTTCAGTTCCGCGTATGCGTACATTTTGCCTGTTCCCGCCGTCATGTCGTATGTCAGCTGCAGAACCTTGGATTTGGCGTGGTCTCCCGTTCCTTGCGTTACGGCAGCCGTGCCGCTCACTTGCGGGTTGTTGCTCGTAAACTGAACCGGATAGGAGACATTTTCGAAGTTTTCCCACATGTCCTCGCCGGCAGCCGACAGGATCACCGCCGTGCTGAATCCGTTATAACGGGCGATCGCATATCCGACTTTGACGTTCGGATCCACGGATGCAACGGTCAGCTTGCCATTTTGCACGCTGCCTTTAAAACCGATGAATTCCCACTTCAGCGCGCTTTCAGGCACATCGATCTTCTGCCCGTCCTTCGTGACGGTCGTAACCGGCACGGACACCGTACTGCCTGCTTGCAGCTGTCCCGTCTGGGATCCTGCATTGAGCTCGGTCAAATCATCGGCTCCAAGAACTTTAACCTCCATGCTTGCGCTTGCTTTGCCGCTGACGGCGGTAATGGTCGAGGTTCCCGGTTTCACCCCGGTAACGGTTTGTCCGCTTACTTTAATATTGCCGTTGCTGGATTTCAATGTTGGCGTAAGGCCGGAAGTATCCACCGGATTGAAGTAGGTATCGTAACCCTTCAATTTAAACGATGCCTGCTGACCGATGAGAATGGCCGATGAGCCGCTGACCTTCAATCCCTTCAACTCGCCCTTTGGCGCCTCGGAAAATACGCCCAGACCGTTTACAACGCTGCGCTGCTCCGTACCGTATTCTGTATTGAAAGTCAGCGTGGCATCGTTATCTCCGAGCGGTCGGCTGACAAGCGTCGTCGAACCTCCTCCGTCAAGATTCATGCCTTTCCATACACCGATATCCACCATAAAAGATTGCAGTTCCCCAAGCGACATGCCGGAGCTGTTGTCGTTTTTCTCTACCGTTACAATGTAGGCGTAACGTTCGTCCTTCGAATAACCGAGAGCCGTCCGCGCCCGGTATCCGCCGATGCTGGAAACGTCGCGGGAATAAGACGTCGCTTTGCCGTTATTCACCAAAATGGTATGCCCGCCGATCATCATCTGCAGATTAGCCGGATCCACCGACTGCCCCATCGTCTTCGAATTCAGCATGTAGCTCGTTTTAAGCGTCTGACCGACGGCCAGATGATTTTTAACGAACTCCGCCGCCTTGCCGTGCGTCCGCAAAATATATCCGTCCTGAGGCACCGACATGCCCGTGAAGCCCCCAACATCGGAAATTTGGGTAACGACGCCGTTTTGCACCAGCACCTCAACCGGCGTCGTTGCGCTGTTTTTCGGACGTTCCGTCGATTTCCATGCGCTGGTGTAAATGTACATGGCGTCGACATGGCTGTACGTCTGGCCGCTGCTTTCGGGATTGTACGAGGTTTTGTTGATGCCTGCGAGCGGGAAAGTGGAGCCATCCTCCGCCGTAACGGTCCCGCTGAAAGCAAACTCGTCGATGATCGGTTTGCCATCGGTTGTTACCGCAAAGGAATACATCCCTTTAATGTCCGACGGTGTCGACAAAAGCACGCCGTTTGTTACTTGCCCGCCGATCGGCGCGCCATCCGCCGTCGTATTGAAATAGTCTCCGTTTACCGCCGCAACCGCGCCGTTTTCTTTGGCCATGCCGCCGGTGCTTTGTTTTGTCGTAAACTGGCCGTTTTTGCCGTTCATGACGTCGATCTTCACGTAAGGGTTTTGCAGATCTACCCGGATGACGTCCGCAAGTGCCGTCGCCTGCTTCCCGGATCGGGTCGTCGTAAATTTGTATTTCGTCAACATCGCCCCGGACGTGACCGGTGATTCATCCAGCTTGACAACCGATGCCGAAGCCGCGCTTGCGATCGATGAAATGGAATGTCCGTTCAGCGGCACTCCGCTCCCGACGACTGGCGCGATAAAAAGCAGCCCCGCCAGCGATACGACCATCCATTTTTTGCTTGCGGCTATCCCCTGCTTGCTTTTGCTTTTCTCTCTGGTTCTTTTCATGAAGCGCTACTCTCCCATCTTTTCAAACACGTTCCATCCCCGGAAACAAGAATGAACCTAATAATATACTGACGTCATTCGCTAGTAAAAAGTTCCATCACCAATCGTCGTTGCCCTGGATTTAAAACTCGCATGAGTTTAAGAGATTACTAATCTGTAACCTCTGTCCTATTTAATAGACTGTTTTAAACCTGAAAAGTTACGGAAAAATCCGCTTTTTTTAGCGAAATCGATAGAAATGGGAGAAAAAAAGCCCGGCCCCCTGCAAAAGAGAGCGCTAGGCTACGAGCTTACATATATTCTATTTTCTCTAACATTCGTTGAAGCATCACGGCGGCCTGAGCTCTAGTGGCGTTGCCTTTCGGCTGGAACGCTTTTTCGCTCACGCCTTGAATGATTCCCTCTTTGAGGAGTTTGGCGATGGCATCTTTCGCTTGAATCTGTTTATAGTCGGCGAACTTCTTTAAATACGTTTCCGGAGTATAGGCGAGCGTCGCCTGGTATCCGGCGTAATTCATGGCCCGCATCATCATGATCGCCATTTCTTCGCGAGTAATCGGGTTGTTCGGTTTAAATGAACCGTCTTTATTCCCGACGATGATCCCTGCTTTTACCGCAGCTCCTATAAATGCGTTTTCCTTCGTATTGGTGATGTCATAAAAGCGCTGGGAGGTTTGCACATCGCCCGAAAGACCCAATCCTCTGGCTACGTATTCCGCAAATTCGGCACGGGTAATCATTTGATTCGGCTCGAATTTGGAGCTCGTTCTGCCCTCAACGATCAATTTTCCGGATAATGCGTTAATCGCTTTGGAAGCCCAGTGGCTGCCGACGTCGTTATAATATTTATACGAAACGCCAACGACGACCGTATGGTTTCCTTTCGCTTTCGCCTTGAAAACTTTTTTCGAGCCTTGGTTCTCCATAAGGGACGGAACAAAGGTCATTTTATCCGCGCCCGCATCCCATTGGAACAGACTTATTTTATCGACGAGGGCGGTCAAGGTGCTTGCGATCCAATATTGACTGTCGACCTGCACCTCCACCGAAAAAGCGGAAGCGCTGTTGCTGACCGCCGTTATATAAAAGTCGAATGGCTCGGTCATTTTGGTAATGGCGGATGCGCTTATTTTGCCGTTCGTAAAGGCGGCTGCGTCTCCCGTGAGTTTTTCGACCGCGATGTTTAAAGTAACGTTCGAAGATGAGGTGTTCAAGCTCCGTGCAATTTCGTTAATGTTGAGCTTGCTCAGCTGCAGAACTATCATCGCTTCGCCCGCTTTTACGGCGATCGCCGCATTTTTGTCCTTTGCATAAATGCTCTCCAGAGCGCTTAACGGAATGCTTGCGGAAACGCCGTTTGATCCCGACTGAGCGTCGATCAACGTCAAATGCGTGACGGATTTGCTGTTTACGATATACTCGTACGTCGTTTTAAGCTTTTCCGAATCCACGACGAGATGCTTGATCATTTGATTGTTCCGGGATTGGATATTCGCCGAAGGAATCGCGGCCTGATCGTTTAATACGAATACCGAAATACCGAAATCCTTCAAATCCGTCAGCGACAAATAGTCCGGCCGATTGACGTCCGACTTGTCCCCTGTGTTTTCTCCCGCCACCAATTTGTCGAATGGCGACAATCGGTTGCCCGAACTGTCTATAATGCCGTTAGCCCCGGTCAGATACGTTACTTCAACCCGTTGGCCGCTGCTTACCGGACTGCTCAGCTTCAGGGACACGGTATCGCCGCTGACAAACGCTTGGAGCACGCCGCGGATCAACCCGTCCACGTATACCTGGAAAAGTCCGGAGGAAACGTTGGACTGGGAAAGGGTTCTATTGTACGTAATTTGCAGGATATCCCCCTGCACCGTTACTGATTTGACTTCGCTCGTTGCGCCGCCTTCAACGATTTTGACAGGCTCCAGATTGACGTAACCTGCGGAGTTGCCATTAAGGTCGGTCAGGCGGCTCGTACCCGGAACGTAGGAAACCGTAACTTTGGAAAGCTTGTTTATTGCTGTCGCAAGCGTCAAAATGACCTGATTGTTTTTAATTTCCACGGCGCTCACGTAATTCGGAACCCCATTCACCAAAACCGAAAATTGGCTTTTCATCGGTATGTTGCTCGTGCTTAACGGTTCGTTGTACGTCATGGTCACTTTTTTGTCCAAGGCTTCGGCCTTTTGGAACACAGGCGGTTTGGTATCCTGATAGTTGCGGACGAAAAAGTCGGTAAAGGCGCTAATGTTTTGCCCCCGGCTGTCCTGCAGAGGATAGTTGCCCGGCTTATAGCTTATTTTTACCACCTGACCGTCCGAAACGGGGCTGCTTAGCGTCAAATAAACCGTTTGCCCGCTTTGGCTGATCGATTTGATGTCTACCGTGGTGTCGTCCGCTTTTACCGTGAACTGCTCGTAAGCAAAAGAAGAGACCGATTTAAGCGACTGATTGAAATATAAGGTCACATTGCTGTACGACACATTACCGCTTGAAGGTTTGGGCAGGGCCGTGTCCATACCGTTGACCACATCCCGCGCCGAAAAGGTTGCCGCCTGATTTTTATAAAGATCCTGAATCGGACGCGAACCACCGCTATAGCTCACTTTGACGTTCTGACCGACGGCCACCCCGGTTTCCAGCGAAATATAGACGCTATTTCCCGACGTGGAAACATTGCTGATTTTTCGGACCTCGTCGTTGACCGTCACGGAGAAGCTGCTTGTTTGCAGCCATGTATCCGAATAGAGCTGTTTGTTATAGGTCAGCCGGATCGTCGTGTTGTTGTACATTTCGCTGCTTTGAAGCACTGGAGGCTGTTTGTCGGTTACCGGCGTCTGGAACGTCCAGCTCGATGTTAATCCCCCGTATTGGTTGTAGTAGTTTTGCGCATCGTAAAAAGCGTTTTTACCGATCGTGACGTAATACGTCGAATCATAATCGAATGTATAACCGGACTGAAGCCGAACCCGCACTTCGCGGCCGTTTACGCTGACATTGACAGGCACTTCCTTGCCGCTGCTAGACTTGCGCACCGATACTTCGCCTGTTCCCCGTACCACTTCCCGGTTAAAAGTGAAGTACAAATCGGAATCGATGGCAACGCCCGTACTTTGATGATATGGACTGAAGTTGGTGATGGTCAGAACCGAGGAATTGTCGACAGCCGTCGTGAATCTCCAGCCATTCGAAGACGTAATCCCTTGGACGGCATTGCCCTGCTGATCGGTAAAAGCATCGTCGGCGACCGTCACGTAATACCCCGAGTTGCCTGTTATGTAACTGCTCAGATCAATCGTAATCTGGGAAGTGCCGCTTCCCGTTACAATAGAGGTATCATTGGCCGAAATGGATTTGATCAAAGCTCCGTTCGTTCGTCGAAGCTCGATGGCACCGGTACCCGCTATAACCGGAAAGTTATAGTTTAATGTAAATTTTGTTGCTGCCGGAATATTCACGTCATTGTTGCGCGGATATGTACTCGCGATGGCCGTCTTCGCCTGTGTCTTAAAAGACCATTCGCTAGGGTTGTTTATGCCTTCAAACGGAAGTCCCGTTTTGGTTGTGAAAGCATTAGGGTCTATTTTTACCCAGTAAGTCGTATCGCTCGCAAGCGTTTGATTCAATGAAATGACAACCTCGCAGCCGTTAACGCTCACCTGGTTGCCGGCAGCCGGAATCGTCTCAACGATAGCATTATCCGATTGTTTGATGACTTGAATAGAACCCGTACCGGCGGCCATGTCTTCGTTGAATTTCATTTTGAGCTTCAGTTGCACAGGATTGATTCCGGTTGCATTTGATGCCGGCTCGTAAGACTGTACTGCTTTTTTGACCGTACTAAATGGATATGCGAGCTCTTCTGAAGGTGTATTTTGTCCATCGGCCGTCTGAAAAGCCTCCGCACTCATCTTTAATGCATAATTATGGCCATATTGCAGTCGCTTCTGATTGTCGAATCTCACCTCAAAATGCGTTTGTTGGGCCGGATCTTCTTGAACAGGGAGACTATCCATGCTTCCCTTCGGATCGGTAAGATCCTGTAAATAAACTCGGGTTATCCCACCGCTGAGTACGACTAATTTCATGGGTTGATTAAAATCCAAATTGAAGATCGGCGTCAGGCCAACTCCTTCCGTACTGCACGCATTCGGAGCGACCGAAATCTTCGGGGTTAAATCTTGGGTAGAAGCGGCAGCGCTAGCGCCAAGCCCCCCATAGATCACCTCGATCGTTAAGATGAAGGCCAGCAGTAGTGACAGCCTTTTTCTCATTCGTCTCATCCTTCCTTTCCCGGGCGTCGTGTTCTCCTGACATGTTTTATGAGCCCGTCACAAAACACACACCTATACTTCTTTTTCGGTTAAAAATGGGATGAAGTTTAGGACTTTGGCCGGAAGGTTTTTCTACGACAAAAAAACCTCAGCCGGCGTGAAGCCGAACTGAGGTTTTTATTTGATGAGCATCTCCCGCAAAAGTAAGAACTTACTTCGGTACCAATTCACTGTCATGCGGGGACCTCAAAGAATTATAAACGAATAAGGGATAAAGCTTATAGACCCGCTTGGGCTTTCAGCTCTTCCACTTTATCTACGCGTTCCCAAGGAAGATCCACATCCGTCCGGCCAAAATGACCGTAAGCAGCGGTTTGCTTATAGATTGGGCGACGCAGATCCAGCATGCGGATAATGCCTGCAGGACGAAGATCGAAGTTGCCCCGGATCAGTTCTACGAGTTTCTCGTCGCTTACTTTGCCTGTGCCATACGTATCGACGTTGATGGACACCGGAGTAGCAACGCCAATCGCGTAAGCAAGCTGGATTTCGCATTTGTCGGCGAGCCCGGCTGCCACGATGTTTTTCGCTACATAACGAGCTGCATACGCCGCGGAACGGTCTACCTTCGTCGGATCCTTACCGGAGAATGCGCCGCCGCCATGGCGTGCGTAACCGCCGTAAGTATCGACGATAATTTTACGGCCTGTCAGCCCGGCATCCCCTTGAGGACCGCCGATAACGAAACGTCCGGTTGGGTTAATGAAATATTTCGTTTGTTCATCCAGCAATTCGGCCGGTACAACTGGAAGAATAACCTTTTCCTTAATATCTGCTTGAATTTGCTCAAGCGTTACATCCTCAGAATGCTGAGTTGATACTACGATCGTGTCTACACGTACCGGTTTGCCATCGAGATACTCGATCGTCACTTGCGTTTTACCGTCCGGACGGAGGTACTCAAGGGTTCCGTTTTTACGGACTTCGGACAAACGGCGTGCAATACGGTGAGACAATGCGATGGGAAGCGGCATAAGTTCAGGCGTTTCGTTCGTTGCAAAACCAAACATCAAACCTTGGTCGCCTGCGCCGATGTTTTCCGTTTCCTTGTCCACTTGAGCAGGATCGCGGTTTTCTAAAGCAGCGTTAACGCCTTGGGCGATATCGGCCGACTGTTCATTCAACGACGTCAAAACAGCCATCGTATTGTAGTCAAAGCCGTATTTGGCGCGAGTATAACCGATTTCCTTAACCGTATTTCTAACAATAGCTGGGATATCTACATACTCGGATTTGGTACTGATTTCACCAATAACAAGCACGAGGCCTGTCGCAACCGAAACTTCGCAAGCTACGCGAGCGTTAGGATCATTTTCCAGAAATGCATCAAGCACCGCATCGGAGATTTGGTCGCAAATCTTGTCCGGATGTCCTTCCGTAACGGACTCTGAAGTAAACAGATGACGTCCTTTAACAGACATAGGTTCAACCTCCTAAGGATAAAATATTAAGAAAAACGTCAACCGACGTACTTTCACGGAAAACAAACCGCATTTTATCGGAGTTTTTCTTGCAATATAAGATCATGAAATACCAAGGCATCACATTTTCTTAAATCCAAAGAAAAACGTCTTCGACGTACTTTCTCTACAACGAGATGCCGCCAAGCAAGCGGCGATAAGTATGTCCTATACAAAAAATGAACCTTTTCCCAAGCAGGAAAAGGCTGCATGACAATCCTCAATGGTCATATTAACGCATTTGTCAACCTATGTCAACGAAAGGAGAAGCAATCCTCTATTTGCAAAAAACGTTCCTTCTCAGGATCAATGAGGACCCTTAATATGGGAATTGTATTGCTTTAAATGTAGATAAAAGTACTGAATAAACTATACCTTAATACATTCAAATTACAACGAAGGTTGGAAATTACAACAAGCTTTGCTGAGCTTGGCGAACCAACCGCTTGGTCATTTCACCGCCTACGGATCCATTTTGACGGGAAGTCAAATGGCCGGCGTAAGCGTCTCCGCCTACAACCCCACCAACTGCCCCCAACTCACCGGCAAATTCCGTGTCTGCCGAGCCGCCGGACGATCCGTATGCCGAGCTCAACCCTAATTCGGCAGCAATTTCATATTTCAATTGATTTAATGCATGCCCGGATTCAGGAACGATTTTACGATTTCGATTATTTGATCTAGCCATTAAAAATGCACCTCCTGCATAGATGTACTGCAGGATTAGTATCTGTAAAATGCATGGCGCTAGACGTATAAATCATTGTTACTTATGGCAAAAATAAGGTTATAAAAGTGACTCATCTTTAATTATTGAATCGAATATCCACCGCGCACCATGACAATCAAATTGTATTTATTACCATCCTGGACCATGATGCCTCGTCCATTTCTTGGAAAAGAAAGCAAATGGTTATTGCTTACAGCTTGTCCATTAGCAATATCTTTTCCATCCGTAAGGTCAGCTACGCCGTTGGCATCTTCACTGTATACCACGCCCTTGCCGCTGCGAATAATAAATTCGGTGCCGGCTTTGGCAATCAGCTTTTCGCCTGGCTTAAGCGTAACAACCGACACCGTATTTTCAACGATCGTTGTTTCATCCTTGCCACCGGATGGCTTATCCGTGGCAGGTGGCGTTGTAGGATTGGTTGGTGGATTCGTCGGTGTGGTTGGATTTGTTGGCGGCGTAGTTGTTGTGTTTCCGCCACCGCCTAAAGCCTTTTGGATTTGTTGATCTACGTAGCTTTTAGTGACAACCGGATCATCTGCTGTGCCAGGTTGGCCTACAGAGCTAGCGCCTTGGGCGGTGATGTTGAAGATGGAGCCGA
This sequence comes from Paenibacillus sp. VCA1, assembly GCF_031583795.1. Lineage (NCBI taxonomy): Bacteria > Bacillati > Bacillota > Bacilli > Caryophanales > Paenibacillaceae > Paenibacillus > Paenibacillus sp. VCA1. The sequence goes on from NZ_JAVLSX010000003.1 coordinate 123,833, forward strand.
GAGTGATGCCGCCAGATAGTAATGCTATCGTAAATAACATCTTAGATACTTTATTCATAAATTGCCTCCATATGATTTTAAACATAAATTAAGTTAAAAAAGAGGCTAATGAGATAATTCTCATTAGCCCCTCTTTCTTAAAGAAGAATTTAATTCCTTAAATCTTAGCGAGTTACCGAAGTTCTGAAGTCTTCAGCAGCATTACCTGCTTCGTCAACAACAAATTTACCATTTGCGTTACCATTGAGGTAAACTTCAAGGTTTCTAATGTCGCCGACTTTTACATCAGATTTGAATTGAACGTACAGTTTGTTGCCGTCTACACGAGCACCAACTGTATCGGCATAATTACCATTCACAGCAACTTTGAATGCTGCAGAAGTGTAGAATACTTTTACATTTTCTACAAATGTAAGTTCTGCTTCATAGTAAGTAGCTCCACCTACAGTGGAAGTACCGATGCTAGCACTCAAAGGATTAGCATTATTTGCTGTATACAATTCAGGAGCAATCTTATCAGCTACAGGTGCCGATACAATCGCTTCAAGGGTACGTCCGTAACCATCAACGGATCTAATGTCATTTTGTGCAACAGTTTTAAGTGTAACACCGGAATTAGCAGGAATCACATCATTGTAGAACTTAAATTCAACCGATGTTTTTCCAGCGGATGCATTTACAATCGTGGCAGAGAAGTCGCTAGAATTATACGTTTTTCCTCCGATTGTAAATTCAAAATCGGAAGCGTACAGACGAGTCAACTCACCTTTAAAGTCAGCAACGACTTTGTTTTTGGCAGTTGCTTGAACACTATCTTTGTCGACTTCAATTCTCGAAGCCTTACGATCTTTCAAGCTAACTGTTTTATCAGAGACAAAGTTTCCATCAGCATCGGAGATGTTGATTGCACGGATGCTAACATTTCCTGCGTCGAAATCAACTTTAACATCTTTTCTAGGAACTGTCAGTTGTACAGTGTTAGAGCTGTAAAGTTTAATTTCAGTCGATGTGGATGGGAATGGATAGTAAGTTGATCCAACAACATAGTTGTATTTGTTTACATCCAGAGCATTTCCGCTACCAGTAGTTACAACAGGCTTATTAAACTGAACATTTACAACGTAGTTGTTGTCCTCATCAATCGTATACCAAGCAGAGTTAAGCTCAATGTTACCTGCTTCAGTTGCAGTAAAGCTTACGCTTTGAGGAACAATAGTGTTTCCGATTGCCGTGTTATCACGAACACCCGCAACTTCAAGGGTATATTTGCCAGATGGCAATTTACCGATTGTTGTCAGAACAACTTTGTTTTTCAATTTTTCATTGTTGTACTTGCTAACAGCGAATTGAGGAACATTTACTGGATGACCTTTAGTATCAAAGCCTTTACCCGAGAAAATGTCTCCATTTTCTTTTTTCAGCGTGAAGTTTTCTCTATTAGCGATGTCAGTCGCATTTACATCTTTAGAGAATTCAACAGTGATTTTCGTAACATCTCCATCAACTTCGCTAGTTACGCCAGCTACAGTCGGACGAGTTGTATCCAACTCAGGCGTTACTTTAATTTGACGGTTAGCAGAGTTACCGCTGTAGTCAGTTACACCATCAACATAGATCGTGTTTTCACCCAAGCTCAATTGCTTATCTTTGTCAAAAGTCAAAATGAGCTTGTTGTCTTTAATTTTGTAATCAGCATTTTTGCTGCTGGAAGTATGATATACTTTGCTGATCGATTTTACGGATTCGTTGAAAGTAATTTCAACTTTAGTAAGGTCCGTTGCTTTTACGGATTCAACTTCTGGTGCAGCTGTATCTTCAGCAACCGTCAGATCCGTCTCAACCGGAGCTACTTTGAAGTTTGCATAATCTTGAACATCTTGTACTGTCAAAGTGTGTTTACCAACACTCAGATCAGTAGTGATGAAGGCAATGTTCGGATAAGTATAATCTACATGTCCGGAAATGTTTTTGCCGTCAACTTTGTAGTTAGCCAAGTTTCTTGCAGTGGTTTGTGTAACCGGCTCAGAGAACACAACTTTGAACGCTTTTGTTCCCAAAGCTTTAGCTTCTTTAACTTGAGGAAGCTGAGTATCTACTGCAGAGAATTGAACTGTTTCATTGAAAGTCTTAGTGCCGCCAGCATTTTTGACGCCGCTAACTTTCAGGTTGTAAGTTTTTTGCGAAGACAACTTGCTGTCTTCTTGCAGCAACAGAGTTACACTCTTCTTGTCGGAAGACAAAGTAGCGGACTCCAGTTTTGTAAATTCAGCAACTTTGTAGTTGTCTGCATTTTCAGCTGTTTGTTGGTCAAGCTCGCCATCAAAATTGATTACCACTTCTTTGTAGTTTGTACCGGAAGCAGAAACGATTTTTTGAGCGGCTGTCACAACCCAAGTCACTTTTGCAGTGATTTCTTGGCCAGCAGATGTTTTGAATTTCACTTCAGTTTCTTTGTTAGGCTCGAGAGCTTTTTCCAAAGTTACTTTTACAACTTCGCCGGAAGTCAAAGTGAACTCGATGTCTTTGCCGTTTTCAGCGATTTTGTATTCCTTTACGGAAAGGTTGATGATTTGGTCTGCTTGGTAAGCAGCGGTAACCAGCTGTTCGCGAGTAGCGTTAGCTTGGAAGTTGATGTCCTTTGCGATCAGACCTTTGTCGATTGCTACTTGAACATAACCTTTAGCCCAAGTGGACGCGCTGTTGTCAGCGTTGGCAGGCACTTCAAGTTTCAGTGCACGAACCAGTGCAGTAGCCATTTCTTCAACAGTTACTTTACCGTTGTAGTTGAAGATTTGTTTTACTTTGTCTTGGCCTTCCATGATGCCGGCAGCAGTTACTGCTTCGATGTAAGGAACAGCCCAGTTTTTAGCGTCGTAGCCTTTGTCTTTGTAAGACAGAGTGCCAGTTACTTCTTTCAGACCGAGAAGTTTAGTCAGGACTTTCGCGAACTCAGCGCGAGTCATGTCTCTTTCCAAGTGAGCTTGCTTGTCTGGATAGCCGTTGAAGATTCCTTTAGCTTCCAGGGAGTTGTATTTGTCTTGTACGGATACTGCGGAATCACCGAATGCTACAGAAGCAAACATGGAGAATGCCATTGCTGTAGACAAAGCGACTGTCAAAATTTTCTTCATAACCTTTTGTTCTCCTCCTTGAACTTTCATCACAATAGAGTTTTCTTTAATTGGGTAGCTCTTGTTACTCATAGTCACGTGCACCCCCTTTCCCGAGTCGGAGCAAAATTACATATAAATGATGTCTGTGACGAAATCACAGAAACTGGTAAACTTGGAATACGACAAAAAAAGAGTAGATTCCTAATCCTACCTAAGTATTATACAATGGGGTCAAGATGTCGTAAAGAACATTTTTCTAATTTATAGACAAATTTCTTCTAAAGGACATTGTTGGATTCACCCATCGTAATTGACTCTACATCTTAGACGCGCGCCGTTATAAAAAGTTGCACCTTTTTTAAAAAAATTTCAAATTTGTTACCCAGGAACGAAAACCATGCCTTCATCTACGGCTTGTACAAGAAAAATGTGGAAAATAAAGGGCTTTGGCAATTGGAAATTCATTCGTGAAAATAAAAAAAGAACGCCTGGCGGCGTTCATTATGTTCCATAAACGAGTGCAATAGTTACAAAATATTAACGGATTTTCATGGCCAAAGAAATGATCTGAGCACGCATCTCCGGATCGGAGTTCAGGTTCTCATACATTTGCTCAATCGGCTGTTTGTTTTCACGGTATGTTTTTTCGTGCTTGATCGTGGTATGGGACCACTCGATCAGAGCATTTTCGGACTGCAGCAATTCGTTATAGGCATCATGAAAGCCCGTTTCCAGTACAAGGCCTTCCATAACTTCTTGAGTAACTTCTCTCGTTTTGCGAGTCATCTCAATTTTCTTCTCCAATGTGCTGGCCTTGTTCTCAAATTTGGTTTTTGCTTTCATATAGTCCAACTGAGCTTTGGAATAGATCGGTTTCATAAGATAGCCTTCACCCTTTAAATAGTAAATTGTATTTCTACGTCATTGTATCCTAAACATCGACAAATTACAAAGATATGTAATTGGAAAAAGATATGGGAGCCGGAAATTCCGGCTCCCGTTGCTTGTTTATGCTTACATTTTAGGCAGTTTCTTAAGGTCTGCCATGACCTTGCCCATGATGATGGCCGCGTCGCCGCGGAGCATATTGGCGGTAGGGTTAAACATGTAACCCCGTTTCGGATCCGCAGCGTCGACAGGCGAGCCTTGGATGAAGCCTTTTTTGGCGATCGCCAACACCGAAGGCTGCGCATAGTAGTCGATGCTTGCGTAGTCTTTGAAATATTTCTGCAGGTCCTTCGTAATTTTGGCACGGTCGGTCTCCAGCTTCAGGTTCAGCGCCTTGGCGATCATCACCGAAGCGTCCTGGCGGGTAATGGCGCTTTCCGCGTCGAAGAACTGCGGCTGAGCCCCTCTCGTGATGCCTTCCCGCGCCGCCGTCTCGATGTATCTGAAATCCCACAATCCATCGACGTTAATGCTGGTGAGCGAGCTCGGAATATCGGAGAAGTGTTTAGGCCCCTGATAGTTCAAAGGAATTTCCAGCGCCCTAATGATCGCGCGCACGAATTCAGCCCGGGAAATGTACAAGTCCGTACCGAAGCGTTCCGACGGATCGAATGCATTCATGACGCCTTTGGCATAGATGGTTTCGATGAAATCTCTGCCATACGGATGCTGAACTACGTCGTTGTAGGAATATCCCAATTTAGCTACGACATAATATCCGAAACGGTCAAACGGCACTTTAATCGTATGTTTTTTCGCATCCACGACGCCGCCGATGTTTTCCCATTTTTGCAGCTCCGGATCAAAACGGAACACCGTGACGAGTCGGCCTGCATCCTGCGAAATGTTGGCGTCATAGTTCAGCGTCAGCGTGCCGCGTTTGGACGGTATCAGCTCGTTCATGCTTTCTCTATTATAGAAGCTTCTCACATCCGAACCTGGAAGCTGATAAGGGTCGGAACCGTGTGTAACCGGGTCGTACACCTTATCCGTGTTGATATCGTCGGCCGTTCCCGGGTCGATCCAGAATACCGGGCTCGATTTGACGAAACGCTGCTGGAAGTTGCCGATGAAAAGCTGTTTGCCCAGCGCGATTTCATTGTCAAAGTTGGCTACAGGTACTTCGAATTCGCGTCTGTCGACGACCCCGTCATCGCTGTTGGCAATGGCGAACAAAACGTCATGCCCGGAGAACACTTGGTTTTTGAACTGATCGGCCACGTTGTAGTCTCTCCGGATCAAACTTGTGCCTTTTGGAAAGGTCAACGACAGGTTGCCGTCAAAAACCTTGTGGGAGTTTTTCATCGTTTCCAAATACTGCGCGCCCGGAATGCTCGTAGGCACGTATTTTACGGTAATATAGTCTTTCAGCTGATCGTTTCCAACAAAAACCGTGATGTCGATCTTGTTGTCCTTGTTTGGTTTGAGATCTTTCACGATCGCCTTGTAAGCGTTCGGATAATCGATGCCGTTGGATGGATCATAGTCGGCGTCAAAAGCGAATTTCGTCGCTTCCTGTTTGCCGATCATCACTTTCGAAGCATTATCGGAAGATACGATGACCTCAACATAGTTCTGATTCACCAGTCTTCTTCCTTCAAGCGGACGAATGATCTGGAACGGAGCCGTTTTGTAGGTTACTTCAAGGCGATAGGTTGCCGTAGGACCGCCTTCCCCGCTGTTGTAAACCGTAATGTTATACACGATCGGACTGCCGTTCAGCGGCAAGGTTTGATTCAAAAGCTTAAAGCTGAACGTTTGGGTTTCATAGTCATAATAAACGTTCAAATTCGGGTTCGTATTACCGTTTGAGCTGTTAAATACGTCGCCAGGGCTCTTCAATGCATAAAATCTTTGATCCATGGACCATGTGTATTCCTGGGTTTTGCCGTCGGTCGTAGGCGTCGAGATTTTAATCATATATTTGGAGTTGCTGGCCGCGTTTGTTAAAAGCTTGCTGTCTACCGCGCTTTTGGTTTGACCCAAATCGATAAAATCAAACGTTCCGTACACGTTCATTTTTTTCTCGGATGTCGTGTATACGGAACCCGATTGTTCGAACTTTTTGTCTTTCGGATCCGGAACCGGATCGGTGTTATCGATGCTGTACGGGAATACCCCTACCGAATTTGGCACCGGAATGACAGGCACGTTCAAAGGCACGTAACTGATGTTGATTGATTTTTCATACGAATTTTTCGGAGACTTGAACACGAATTTAATGATATTGTTGCCCGGGAACAATGCTGTGTAAGCTTTGTTTTCGTCCGCCGAGGCGATTTTGAACTTCGAAGGATCGTTCGGATCCGTGGGTTCAAGACTCACGAGCGTATTGTTGATATACAAAAAGATCGTCTGATCCTTGCCGCTGTATTTGATCTCGGTGTCGTTTGCGACATTCATCAGTTGTCCTTTAAAATAATCCACGTCTTTCATGACGTTGTCTTTCAGGTTCGGATTATTCGTGTCCATTTCGATTTTCATGTCGTCATACAGCGAAGTAAATTGAACGTATGGACCGTACAGCAAGGTCACCGGAACGGTGAGCTCCGAGCCTGCAACGTTGTTGGCTTGGAAGGTAATCTTCTGATAGCCGGCTGCCGGAAGTTTGTCTACCTTGATGATGATGCGCTGCAGCTCAACCTGATTTCCGTTAACGTTTTTAACGACTCTTTCGGAAGCCAGTACCACGGGCTGCGTGAAAGGCGACAGAGCATTGCCTTTGGCATCCGTGATCCCCGTGATTGTAATATTATTGACGCTTGCCCCGTTGGCGACCAATACTTCCATAGCGATCGGCAAGGAGAAGATGTTCGCTCCGCTCAGCGGCGTGCCCGACAGGTTCAATAATTGCGACGTGCTCATTCCGTTGCTGTATCCGGACAAATAATTGACTTCTTGAATAAACGGCTTGTTTTTATCCCGCAATGTCAGACCTACGGTCGAGGTGACGCCGGTGCCGGTAGTTCCGTCCGCCGCGGTCAACGTAACGTTGATCAGGCTGTCAAACTGCGCCGAAGCAGGAGCCACGCCCGAGAACTCGATCAACATGTAGTCATTGGAGCTTTCCAGCACGGTTACAGGCGCCGTTCCGCTGCCAGAGGCCCCGTTCGCAAAAGCATACCCCAAATAGGTCGACAAGGCTGTCGCGTCCGGCAATTGGCCGTTTTTGATCGGGATGATCGCTTTACCTTTTACAGTGAAATTGGTGCTGCTTACATTGAAGTTAGGGAAGGACGACAGATCCGGCGATACATCGGTGCCGTCCGTCGCTTTTACGTCGAAAAAGGTGACTTTCCCGTTATAAAACGTAATTTCGCGGCTGGTTTCCAGCGTTTGGTTTTGGTTCAACACTTTGATTTTGACGATGTTGCTTCCGCTGTTAACATTGATCGGCGAAGCAAAAAACTTATAGTTGTTGTAGCTCGAAACCGAATACGTCCAGCTGCGTCCATTGACCTCGACCGTTACCTTTTCTGCGCTTGGCGCGTAACCGGAGATGCTGATATCCGTTTTGGTTTTGCCATACGCAGGGCTTCCCGCGGAAGCCGTCAATACGGCCGGGCTGTCTTCTTTCAATTCCACGGCTTGGCTGCCGTCCACCAAATTGGCTTTCAGGTCATAAATCGTAGGGCCGTTGCGGTACTCGACATAGATCGAATCTTCGACCTGCGTCGTCCCCTGCAATCCTTTAAATGTAATCCGGTTCAATCCGGAAAACAGCTTAATGTTGGACACCGTGATTTTGCCGTTGTTGACGATAATATTGCCGGTCTGTCCTTCGTTTGAGTTGACGATGGAAATCGTTCCGTCCGCTTTCTTCGTCAATTGGTATACGCTGTAGGAGATTTGCTTGTCATTGACTCCGTTCAGCGTACCCGTCAAGCTGACGCGGTCTTCATTAACAAGGCGCGCCGAATTGGCGTCATACTGTTCGTTCGGAAAAATAAAAAAGGTGCCAGCTTGCGCTGCGCTTGCCTTACTTGCAAAGGAAGCCGGCAACAAACCTATGACTAGGGCTACCGTCAAAAGTACAGATAGGATCCTCTTCAAAATCATTTCCCTCCTGTTTATGCATTTATCTAATTTATCGGCACCAATCTATCGATAATTTAGAAAAAGCTAACAATAAAAAAACCTTTCCACACGAGCACCCAACATGATCGCTTAATTCATGGCCGTACCCGTTCGTCAAAAGACAATAAAAAAACGCCGCACCTCAGTGCAGCGTTCTCCATATAAATAAATATAATGGCATGAATCCATTTCCTTAAAACTTCACTTCGAACCTCGTTCCGCGCTTGCCTTCATCCTAAGCCTTGCAACCAAATCCAGAATCGGACGTTTCGTCTTGCCGACAAGGCCGATGACCTCGGCGCCGATTTGCATGAAAAACATCATCACGCAGATGACGACGAAGGTGACCCAATTCGCTTCATACATCGCGGCGGAGGACTGAATGACAGCCAGGACGCCGAAAAATGCGGCGATGCCGTATACGATGAGAACAGACTGGCGGTGGCTGAAGCCAATTTCCCGCAAGCAATGATGCAGGTGGCCCTTGTCCGGAGCGAAAATCGGTTTCTTCTGGATCCAGCGGCGCACGATGGCGAAAAACGTATCCGACAACGGCACGCCGATAATGATCAGCGGTGTAATAAACGATACGATCGCGATCTGCTTGAACCCGAGCATGGACAACATCGCCAGGCAAAAGCCAAGGAATAGCGATCCCGTATCGCCCATGAAAATCTGTGCCGGATGGAAGTTAAAGAACAGGAATCCGACCACCGCTCCAAGCAGCAGCAGGCACAGCAGCGCAACCGTCAGGTTACCCATCAACAAGGACATGACAAGGATCGTCCCGATCGCGATGCCTGAAACCCCCGCAGCCAACCCGTCCAGACCGTCGATCAGGTTGATGGCGTTCGTGACGCCGACGATCCAGAAAATCGTAAGCGGGATGGCGATCCAGCTTTCGAGCGACGAATAGGAATTGTTAAATGGTATATTCACAAAATCGACGGTGATGCCGAATCCGAAAACGACGATACACGCGGCGACGATTTGTCCAAGCAGCTTTACCTTCGCCGACAGCTCAAACCGGTCATCCAAAGCACCGATCAGGACGATCAGCGAGCCCCCCGTCAAAAAGGCTTTAATAAAATTCGCATCCCGAGTGGAAAAGTGATCTGCGACAAATGGAAGGACGGCAAACATGGACAGCATAAACGCCAAAAATATCGCCAATCCGCCAAGCCGGGGCATGATTTTCGTATGCACTTTTCGGGCGTTCGGAACATCGACGGCGCCGATCTTAATCGCAAATTTCTTCACCAGCGGCGTTAACAGCAGTGCCAAAGCCAATGACACGATACATCCGATGATGGCTATCATTAACATGTGTACGTTCAACCCCCATTTTCATTACCGGATTGAATTATACTCTCATCAAAAAAATAAAACCAATCCTGTTTTTTAGCAAAAAATCGGGTTTTTGCAGCTCATTTCAATCTTTTATCTGGGTTTTGTCACGTTTTCTTTATCCCGCATCACTTTTAAGGCGAATTTCGGCAGCGCAAGCATTCTTGCAGCCCGCGTCGGCTCCCGCAGCAGCCGGTAGAACCATTCGAGGCGCAGTTTTTGGAACAGCTTCGGCGCCCGTTTGGACTTGCCTGAAATGACGTCGAAACTTCCGCCGACGCCCATCATCAGCGGCACGCCAAGCTGCTCCTTGTACCGGGCAATCCAAGGTTCCTGCGTATCCGCCCCCCGTGCCACGAAAAGCAGATCCGGAGCCGCTTTGCGGATTTCGGCGATCACTTCCGCATCCTGATCCGCCTTGAAAAATCCGTCGCGGTATCCGGCGATTTCGACGCCGGGATATTGCAAATGTAACCTCTCCGCGGTAGCCTGAATCACTTCCGGTGTCGAGCCAAGCAAATATACCTTCCAATGGTAGTCTTCTCCGACCCTCATCAATTCATGTAAAAGATCGAAACCGGGCACGCGCTCCTGAACAGGCATCCCCGTTTTGGCGGCCGCCCAGACGACGCCGGTCCCGTCCGGAACCAGCAGCTCGGCGTTTTTCATCACCTGCATGTAGTCCGGTTCTTCCAGCGCCTTCATTACCATAATCGGATTGGCCGTAATGATCTGGACAGGCCTGCGCTCTTCCGATTGCAACATATGGGTTAAATACTTGACGGTATCCTCCATCCCCCATCTGCAAATCTGCAAACCGTAGATGGACACCGTAGGTATCTGTTCGAATTGGTTCACGGTCTAATCCCCTTATCCTTTACTGCTCAAAAAATCGATGATATGCCGCGCAGGCTCCTGCGCTTCCCGCTTCAACCCGTCGACGCGAGGTTTGGCCTGATCCTTCCAGCCTTGCGGGTCGGATAGAAGACGGGACATTTCCGACGCCAGCTTGGCCGGATCGAGCGAACGGCTTGTTCCGACCGGCGAAATATCGAGTCTTTTCAAAAAATGGTCGATTTTCGGATCGTACGAAATGCCGATCAGAGGCACAAGCCGGTTCGCGGCATAAATCAAACTGTGAAGACGCATGCCGATCACGAGATCGCAGCGCCCCACTTCAGCCAGCATTTGCCGCGGATGAACCGCCTCCCGGCATACCGAAATTTTGCTGCCGCCGGAAGCGATGTCCCCCAGCTGCTGGATAATTTCCTGCGAGGCCTTCTCGTCGCCCGGAAAATGGAACGGAAGGAACCGCAGATGGACAGGCTGCTTCCCGCAAAGCATCCGAAGCCCTTCGGCGATCCCGTGCAGTTCCCGGCGCTGCTCATCCCAGTAGCGGACCGAAATGCCGATGACCGGCAGCTGTGGATCTTCAGCTGAACCGACAAGCCCCGGACCTTCCGCTTCGGGCGTTAATCCCATCACGGGATCGGGGACGACCTGAATACGCCCCCTTTCAAGGCCCATGCTTTGCAGCAGCTCTGCGGATTGCTCGTCGCGCACGGAGATGTATTCGCATTTTTTAAACGTACCTTTGATGAGAGGATAAAACAGTTTCCGGTTCACCGGACCGACCCCCTGGGAGTAAATGAACACCGGCTTGTTCAGCCATTGCGCCAGTTTGATGACCCCCAGGTAATACGGAATGGTTTTGGTTCCGGTGGCGTCCTGCAGCAGGCTGCCGCCCCCGCTGATCAAGCCGCTGCTGTTCTTCAGCGCGTTTCTCACTTCGCCCAGCTTCATCCGGTGGACCGCCTGCACGCCATAAGTCGACGAAGTCCACTCCGGATCGATCGAAAGCACGACGGGGTTGATTTTGACCCCCGCCTGCTTCCCCTGCTCTTCCAGCGCCGTCAGGATGGATTGCAGCACGGCCTCGTCGCCGCTGTTTTTAAAGCCGTAATAACCCGAGATGACTATTGTTTTCTGAGGCGAGGTGACCATTTTTTCCAACATCCTTCCGCGATTTGCCATACCAGGATAGCGATCAGTCCGAGAATCAATCCGATTCCCATACCCAACAGGTCACGGGCAAGCGAAATTTTCATCGGCGAATGAATATGGGCAAACGTATCGACCATGGACAATTGTCCGATGACGGCGACGATCATAAGATAAACGGCATTCCGGTATCTGATGGACAGGAAAATTCCAAGCAGGAACAGCGGATGTCCCGCAAAAATCTCCTTATTCCGCGGACGCACATGGAACGTATTTTCCAGGAACGGACGGATCACCATCTCGATGGAGCTGACCTTGCCTCCGTTGCCTGTTCTGCTCAAATAATACATGCCGACGCCGGCGATCAGAACGCCCGCGACCACCCACAGCAGCGTAATCGGCGTTCTGAAGAGCTTGCCGATCTGCTGGAACGGCTTTCCGCCCCGGTACAAGATGACGAACACTGCGATCAGCAGAATCGGTGCCGCATGCAGCAGGCTTACGCCGCGGAACTGGTTCAGCACCAAGCTGTACGTGATATTGTTAAGCAGCGCGATTACAAACGGAATCGCCGCCATTGAAATAATGGATGTTTTGATGAACAAAACGATCGCATGCGCGATACGGCGTCCTGTAGACAGCTGCGAATCGGCGTTATTCAGCGCATTGAGCTTGCGGACCGCAAGAATCATCGCTACCGTCGGGCCGCTGATGGCCACGAACAGGGCAAGCGCCTGTTCAAACAACGTCGGTTTCAGGACATACAATCCCGCGCTGCCGATGAGCCCGAGCACGAAAGCCGGCAAAGTAAGCAGCGGCAGGAAATACGAAATCATAAGCGCAATAAAGGCGACTCCGCCAAGTACAACGACCATTTTGAAATAACGCTGCAGGGAAGAATCGGTAATATGGAATGCTTCCGCGCGTCCCATGGTAAATCCGTTTTTCTCCATCTGCTTGATGGCGTGGCCAGGCTCGTCCAGACTTTTAATGATGTTGTCGATCGAATTGGTGACCGTCGCTTTGGCCGTGTTTTTGCTGGCTGCCGTATTGATGTACAGCATCCGGATATTCCGGTCTTTGGTCGCCAAGGCAAAACGGTCGGCAATCGTGTCTTCATCCAGCTGGGCATCCTTATCGCTCAAAGAATACAAACGAACCACATTATAATGAATGTAATACGCGAGCTGGTTCATGCCTGCCTGCGGTTTTTTCGTGTTTTCGATCGCCGCAATGCCGATGCCATGCTGGTTCAGCAGGTTCGCGAAGCTTTGCAGGCTGTGTTTATCCTTATTATCGTTAAATCCTTTAACAGAGTCCCCTTCGAACAAAATCCGCTTGACGTCGTTCGCTTCATAATAAGCAAGCAGCTTATCCATCGCCTCCTGATCGTAAGGAAGGCTGTCGGACATCCGCGGCACGACGTGGAACCCTTTGCTCCGCAGCATCTCGAACGCAATCGGGTCCGGCTGCATCGGTTTCAGGGCGGCATCCTCCGGCGAAGTTTCGATGATCAGGCCTTTTTGGTCATGGAATTCCCAAGGTTTTACGTTAATATCCAAACTTTTAAACGTGTCTTCAATGAGCGGCGTTAACCGGCCTGCATTTTCTTCATTGGTAAACAGAATATACGTGAAATTTTCATCCGTCGGAACGACGCTTTGCGTCATTTGGGCAATGTCTTGAGCGTTATAGACCATAAGGCGCCGGGATTTTTTGAAATCGTCCAGCGTGCTTTCGAACATAGCCATGCTCGTAATCCCGGCCGCTTTTAATTTATCCAACTGCTCCTGCATAAATTGCTCCGGATGCGCCTGGTATGAAGCCACTTCCGCCAAGCCGCGGTAATTGAATACCAACTCCACGTTGTTGGCCGATGATTCCGTTTGGTATCTGTCGTACGCCACCGGCATTGCGGCGATGATGCCCAGTACGACCAGGATCCACAGCCATTTGCGCGATGCCGTGCTCCAGCGCTGCCATTTTTGATGCACCAAAAGTACCTCCTCATTAATAACTCCGCAAAGCCGCTGCAGCAGTCGCGGCGGCTTTGCGGACTATCCTTGTCTTGTGTGTCTAGGCGTCTACTCTCGCCATCACTTCAGCCGCGAGCTTGACGATCCGCTCTTCGGCATCCTGCAGCGATTGGCCGCGGACGGCGAAATACACTTTAATCTTCGGCTCCGTACCGGACGGGCGAAGACAGAACCACGAACCGTCCTCCAGCATATATTTAAGCACGTTTTCCCGAGGGAGGCCGTTCAGCCCTTTGGAATAATCCAGCACTTCCGTAACACGGGCACCGGCGACCGCCTGCGGCGGATTCTCGCGCCAGTCCGTCATTTTCGCCTGGATTTGGGCCAATCCGTCCTTGCCCTTCAGCGTGCGCGATTCGAGCTTTTCGCGGAAGTAGCCGAACTGCTCGTACAGCTCCTGCAGCACGGCGTACAGCGTTTTGCCCTGGGCTTTATAATATGCCCCCGCTTCGCAGATCAGGAGCGATGCCAGCACCGCGTCCTTGTCCCGGGCATAGTTGCCGGCAAGATAACCATAGCTTTCCTCATATCCGAATAAATACGTATATTTTCCGGATTGTTCAAACTCCGTCATCTTCTCGCCGATATATTTGAAGCCCGTCAGCGTGTTGAAGATTTCGGCCCCGTAATGGCGGGCGATCGCCGCGCCCATTTCGCTTGTCACGATCGTTTTGATAACCGCCCCGTTATGCGGCAGCATGCCCTTGTCCTTCAACTGGCTCAACAGATAATGGATCATGATGGCCCCGGATTGGTTGCCCGAAAGCACCTCATATTCGCCTTCATCATTCAGCACGACCGCTCCCATGCGGTCGCAATCCGGATCCGTGCCGATCAGGATATCGGCCTGTACTTCCTTGCCGAGCTTCATCGCAAGGGTAAATGCTTCGCGTTCTTCCGGGTTCGGCGATTTGACGGTGGAAAATTCGGCATCCGGCTGTTCTTGCTCGGTTACGATATGAACGTTGGTAAAACCCACCTTTTTGAGGACGTTCCGCACCGGAACATTTCCTGTGCCGTGCAGCGGGGTAAAGACGATGTTGAAGTCCTTTCCCAGCTTCGAGGCGATCAGGTCCCGATTGACGCTTGTCGCCGCTACCGTATCTTCGAAGGCCTCGTCCTCGGCTTCCTCTAGCCATACGAGCAGTCCCTTCGCTTCAGCTTCGGAACGGTCAAGCCGTTTCACGGCCGCAAAGGAATCCACTTCCTGGATGTATGCGATGACTTTCTCCGCCTGATCCGGAACAAGCTGGCCGCCTTCGGCATTGTAAACCTTGTATCCGTTATATTCCGGCGGGTTATGGCTCGCGGTCACCACGATGCCTCCTGTTGCGTTCAAATGGCGTACGCTGAAGGAAAGCTGAGGCGTCGGACGGAGCGACGGAAACAACTTGGCCGTAATGCCGTTGCCTGCCAGCACGAGCGCGGCCTCAAGGGCGAATTCCGGAGAAAAATGGCGGGAATCATGAGCGATCACGACCGACGGCACGCCTTCGGCTTGACCGTGCTGCTCCAAAATGTAGCGTGCAAATCCTTGCGTCGCTCTGCCCACAGTATAACGGTTCATCCGGTTGCTCCCTGCGCCGATCACGCCGCGGAGGCCTCCCGTACCGAACTCGAGATCTTTATAAAAGCGGTCTTCCAGCTCCATAGGCTGCTCGCGCAATTGCTGCAGCTCCTGTTTGGTCTCTTCGTCAACCGAAGGATCGGACAGCCAGCGCCGCACATTTTCTTCTGCCGTCAAGCTGAGTTTTGACATATGTTTTCCCCTTTCACCGTCTTTTGATCGCGTTAGCTCTTTTAGCCTTGATTCGGATCGGACAAAGCGAACATAATCTCGCCTTCGGCCACAACCTTGTCGTCAACCTTGGCGACCGCATGGCCTTTGCCGATGCTTCCCTTCAAACGGGTAATTTCCACTTCCAAGCGGAGCGTATCCCCCGGAACGACCTGGCCCCTGAACCGGAATCCGTCCAGACCCGCCAAAAAGCCGATTTTGCCTTTATTGCTCTCCACCTGCAAAATAGCCGCGGCGCCAACCTGGGCGAGCGCTTCGGTAATAAGTACGCCGGGCATAACCGGATATTCCGGAAAATGTCCAATAAAAAACGGCTCGTTGATCGTCACGTTTTTAATGCCGACCGCACGTTTGCCGACCTCCATTTCCACGATCCGGTCCACCAGCAAAAACGGGGGACGATGCGGGATAATTTCCTGAATTTCTTTCACGTTAAGCACGATTCATTTCTCCTTCCAAAATGGTCATTCGCCGGTTGGCGCTCCTGCCTAAGCAAAACACCGATTGACGTTTTCTATCCTCTATATTGCATAAAACCATAAATATACGGAAAAAACTATAGTTATCCTTCACCAACTGCAGAAGGCGAAGGTTCAGATAAGGGGCTTTCTCCATCAGCCGCAGTTTAATCGGCCGTGGCTTGGAGAGGGCCCTTTTGGGTGTTCTGAAGTCCCCCATCATTATACATTTTCCGAGTAAAAAAAGAAAACTCCCACGGACGAACGAAGGAGTTTTCTGTCACTCTGTTGCAGCGTTTCGACCCCTCACGGGGCAAAAACCAAATCGATGACATGCTGCCATGTCTTCCACTCAAACACGTCGGACAAGCTCTGCTTACCCATGACCACATATCCGAAGATCAATCCGCCGATCAGCGCGAGCAGCAGAAACAGCGGAATCATCCAGCGAATGACTATTCTCCAGCGCGCCGTCTTTCTTCTGGCAGGCTTCATCCAATCGTCCCGATCCTCTTCCGGTTTGCCCTGGGCATCGCTTTGATGCCGGGTTCTCGTCAGACGATCTGCCGGCTTATTCGTATCACTCATGGCCGCTTCCACCTAACCCCGCATATTGTTGGCCAGGTTCATCATCGTATCGCTTGAAGCAATGGCCCGGGCCGCCAGCTGATAAGCCCGCTGCACCTGCATCATATCGGTAATTTGACCCATGTAGTCAACGTTCGATTGTTCGAGATACCCGGAACGGATTTTCGTATCCTGCGGCATTCCCCCGCCCGTCGGCACCTGGAACACTTGGTTTTCCGTCAAGCTTGTCGGAACGACGAACAGGTTGCCGTCCATCTGCTGGAGCTCGTTTTCGCGGAGCGGCTTGAGCACTTTGAGCGTGCCCACGGTTGTAATCGCGCTTCCACTGTCCACCAGAACGTTGCCCTGAGGGTCAATGGCCACTTTTGCCGTATTCGGCACCCGGATATGCTGGTTTTTGTCGTTTAATACGAAGTATCCTTGATTATTGACGAGTACCATACTCCCTGGAGCTCCCGGGTCTGGAGCGAAATGAAAGGCGCCTTCCCGCGTATACGCCCGTCTGCCGTTTCCTTCGACTGCGAACATGCCGTCCCCTTCGATCGCAAGATCCAGCGGCTTGTCCGTCTGCTCAAGCGGGCCCTGCGAGATGTCGCGGAACACGTCGCCCGTACGGACGCCGAAACCTGTCGTGTACCCAAGCGGCGAAAACCTTCCCTGCTGCTTGAAGTCGCCCGGCTGCTGCATCACGGAAGTGAGCGTATCCTCAAACGTGGTATCCTTTTGTTTATATCCCACCGTATCCAGGTTCGCGATATTGTCGGCGATGATATCCAGTTTACGCTGAATACCGTTCATCGACACCAACGCGCTGATCATGGAGTTGTTCATCATTAACCTCCCTTAACCCTCATTTCTGCTCTATACCCGGCCGACCTCATTGACGGCTTTGTCCAAACTTTTATCATAAAATTGAATGACTTTCTGATTGGCTTCGTATGCACGCAGCGCCGTATTCATATCGACCATGGCCACGGACGCGTCGACGTTCGAGCTTTCGATATAATTTTGGCGCACTTCGACGCGATCGGTTCCGCCCACAGGCCGAACGCCGGCTCCCTGCGGATCGTCGATCCGGAACACGCCGTTTCCTTCGCGCACCATCTGAAAAGGCTGTCCCACGACCGAGACGCCCAGACGCGCTCCCCGCGCTCCGGTAGCCGGGTTCAGGACGTACCCCTGCTCGTCCACTTTAAAACGGTCCGCCGGACCTGTCAACACAATCGGCCGATTATTGCTGTCCAATACCTGGTAACCGGTAGAAGTCAGCAGTCTGCCGTCAAGGGCAACCTTAAATCTGCCGTCTTTCGTATACCGGATGTCTCCGTTCGGATCCTGCACCGTAAAAAAAGCTTCCGGCTTGTAAAACACTTCGCCGTCGGCGCCCACGTATTTGCCGGAGCCGTCGAACCGGATATTCTCCCCGGTGGCCGGGTCCTTCATTTCCATGTCGGACACAAGCGCGAAATCCGTCGTTTTGCCGCTTTCATGAATCACGCCCTGCTGATAGATCGATAACGCTTCCTCGGCGAATACGCCCGTGTTCAGCTTGCCGATCGTCGGAACCGGAACGTCGCTTGTACCGCCAAGCATCGTCAGAAGCATCTCCGGAAACGAGCGGGCTACGCTGTTCACCTGTTTGTAGCCGGGCGTATTGATATTGGCCAAATTTTGCACCGCCGTATCATGCCGGCTCTCCTGGGTCAGCATGCCGGCTGCTGCCGTGTAAAGTCCTCTTATCATTTGAGCGGAACCCCCTTTTCATGGTCGTGCCATAACCGTTAGCGGGCCGAAGACAGCCCGTTATCCTACTTTATTTTATCGGCGGCTCAGAAGGATTTCTTAACCACCTTGTCCAAATTGTCCAGCATGATGCCCGTTCCTTTTACGACGCAATGCATCGGGTCTTCGGCAATCAGCACCGGTACGCGAAGCTCTTCCGCAAGAAGCTCGTCCAGTCCGTTCAACAGCGCTCCCCCGCCTGTCAAAATGACGCCGCGGTCGATAATGTCCGCCGACAACTCCGGCGGTGTCCGTTCCAAAACCGACTTGGCTGCAGCGACGATGGAGGAAACGGGTTCCCACAGCGCTTCCTGGACCTCGTCCGAGGAGATGGTAACCGTAAGCGGAAGACCCGAAACCATGTCGCGTCCGCGAATATCCATCTCATCTTTGCGTCCTCCCGGGCGCACTGTGCCGATTTTGATTTTGATGTCCTCGGAGGTGCGTTCCCCGATCAACAGTTTGTATTTGTTTTTGATATATCTCACGATGGACTCGTCAAACTTGTCCCCCGCCATTTTAATAGAAGATGCGGTCACGATGTCGCCCATGGAAAGCACGGCCACATCCGTCGTACCGCCGCCTATGTCGACGACCATATTTCCGCTCGGCTCGAAAATGTCCATGCCGGCGCCGATCGCCGCAGCTTTCGGTTCTTCTTCCAAAAATACGTCTTTCGCTCCGCTGCGCTCGGCGGCCTCGCGGATCGCTTTCTGCTCAACCGACGTAATATTCGTAGGCGCACAGATCAGAATGCGGGGGCGGCTGCTCCAGCCGCGTGCACCCACACGTCCGATAAAATATTTGAGCATCGCCTCGGTGATGGCAAAATCAGCGATGACCCCGTCGCGCAGCGGACGGATGGCCACGATGTTGCCCGGCGTACGCCCTACCATTCTCCGCGCTTCTTCGCCGACGGCAAGCACTTTCTTCGAATCGCTTTCAATCGTCACGACGGAAGGTTCGTCCAGGATAACCCCCTTCCCTTTCACATGGATCAGAACGTTAGCCGTGCCGAGATCAATTCCAATATCCTTGCTAAACATCATGAAAAGAGCCCCCAAAGTCATATTTTATGGTAAAAGAGTCCCTGAGCCTTTCGAAGTCCCTTTTCGACAAGATGCAGCAAGAATTATGTATATAGGGAAGCAGGGATCACATTTTTCGACCTCATACCATCTTTTAACATATCATACTTCAGGGGACGGATTCAATGGTTTAACGCGTCGGTGGCTCCGCAAAAATTACGATTTGGCCGATGCCACAGCTTCGCGTTTTTTCGTCTTTTTGTATTTGATTTTTGTCGCTTCCCCTCCCCGCAGATGACGGATCGATTTATGGTACTCGAGTATGTGTTTGACCTGGTCAGCCAGATCGGGATTGATTTCCGGCAAACGCTCGGTCAAGTCCTTATGCACCGTGCTTTTCGACACGCCAAATTCCTTGGCTATAGTCCGGACCGTGTGCTTCGTTTCGACGATGCAACGTCCAATCTTAATAGTCCGTTCCTTGATGTAATCGTGCACGTTCCCGCCTCCCTACTGTGGATAGTTTGGTACATTATATGAGGGGCGTGCCTATATATTCGCGCTTTAGAGGGCTGACAAGCTCCATTAGGCCTATTTATTTTTCGCGGGATGCAAAAAAGACCCCTAAAGCGGGGCCTTGTCTTCGAAGCCGATTCGGGTGCCGTACGGGCCTTCGGTGCTTTTACGTTTACTTGTCTCCATCGCTTTGCGGGGGATTGAACGACAAAAGACGGGGATAACCCCCGCCTTTTACCGCTTATTCATTATTTTTTGGGAAGCAGCTCCTCCGGATTAACCGGCGTTCCTTTTTCATGGACTTCGAAATGCAGATGGTTGCCCAGATCTTTTTCGATTTCGCTGCGGCCGGCGGTACCGATCGGATCGCCCTGCTTCACAACGTCGCCTTCTTTGACTTTTGCGTCGGACAAAGCTTGGTATACCGTTTTGACGTCATTGTCGTGCGTAATTTCGATGACCGTGCCCGTCAGCGGCGGATTTACTTCCACCCGGGTCACTTTGCCGCCAAGCGCCGCTTTGACTTCGAACGTTTTGTCGTCATCGCGGGCCAGGTCTACGCCGACGTTCGGCATAAACGTGTCATTGTACTGCACCATGGCTGCCTGATTGCTTTCAGGCGTTCCATTTTCGTCAAAAAACGGCTTCACGACTTTAATATCCTTGGCATCGGCCACCGGCCATGCCATGTCTTCCACGGTAGCGGTCACTTCAACAGCCTTATCGTTTTTGGTTTCCTTGCCGGCTTCGCTAGCGGTTGGCGTTTTCGCAGTCTCCGACACTTTAGCAGGGTCTTGTGGAAGTTTCTTCATGCTGGCATCCTGGTAGACCCAAACTAAGGTTAGTATAATTGCTGCTGCGGCCACGTAAGCTGCCGGGTATACCCACCGTTTGGACAACAGCTTTTTCCATGAAGACGGCTGATTTACCAGCTCTCCCTGTGATTTTTTAGGAGTTTCTCCATGGTTTTGATTACTTTTGTTTTGTTCATTCATATGGTTATCACCTCAGTAATCATTGTTACCGGGGTCAAACCTTTTATACGTATCTCTTATATTATTTTTGAAAAAATATTCTAGCGGCACGGCGTAAAAGATGCTTAAAAACCGCGGCGGTGCAGGCTTCGGGTTTTATATAAAAGATTATTTGTTGTCTATGAAAAACCTTTGCCCGCTTTCATCCGTCTATAATAAAAGAAGTATTCTAAATCTTTATAAGAGATGAACCAATGTTTTGCACAGATGAAGGCAGCCGGGTGAAGAAATGTACTTCCGCTTTTGAAATTCTTCTCTTTTAAAATCGGATTCGCCGCAGTCGATCCTTCTTTTCAGAAAAATCCGGCCCAAAGATTCAGCTTCATTCAAGGATTGGTTCTGGTATAAAAATCACGCTTTCGGCTTTCGTCCATTGACTCATCTATTTATAGATGAATTTTTTGCGAACCCGTCGTACCGGCCGGGTTTTCTGCCGGCTAACTTTAAAAACTACTTCACAAAGTCGGAAGCTTTTGAAAATTGGACGCCGGTATAGTAGTGCTTCAAAATTTGGGTAGCAGTGTAGCCTTCTTTAGCCATGCCTTCCGCTCCCCATTGGCTCATACCTACGCCGTGTCCGTAACCGTATGTCGTAATCAGGACGTCACTGCCGGACGTTTGCCAGCTGAATTCGCTGGAGCGAAGTCCGAGCTTTTCCCTTACTTCGCGCCCGGTGAACGTTTCACCGCCGATCGAGATCTCCTTGATCCGGTGGCCGGCCGTCTTCGCAAGAATTTGGATAAAAGGCTGCTGTTCTTCAGTTGCCATAGCGGGGATCGCTTTGCCGACCAAGCCGAGTTTTGTTAAAAAATCTTTAATACTCATCGTAACCGTCTCTTTATAGCCCGGGGCCTGCTCGTCCCATGGGCTGGAGACGCTGCGCAGATACGGTATGCTCTGATTCCAATAATCTTCGGAATTTTCGGTGTATCCGTTACCCGTAGAGAAAAAGGAAGCGGTAATCGGCTTTCCGTTATAGGTCATGATCGTGTTGCGGCTTTCTTCGACCGCTCTTCTCAGCTTCGCCAGCTCCTCCGGTTTCTCCTTCCACTTGGCCTCAAGCTCCGCTTTTGAGATGTAGGCCTGATGGTTGACCGTATCGGTGACGTTGGCTTGGGAACCCGGTACGCCGCTTTGATCCCCGTCCGCCAGCCTGCGGACGATGAAGGTGCGCGCGGCGACCGCCTGCGCTTTTAATGCCTCCAGGTCAAACTTGGCGGGCATTTCTGCGGCGACGACGCCGACGACGTATTCTTCGAGCGGCAGCTTTTCCACCTGGCCCGTCTTTGACAGATAGACGGACACCTGGGGCTGTGCCGTCTGCTGCGGCACAGCCGGGGCGACCGGCGCGGGGATCGGCGCCGGCGCGGGTTCCGGCTTGTGGTGCGTCGTCACCACAAGCGCAGGGATGAGCAGCGCCAGCGTCAGCAGCCCGCCCGCCCACATGGCGGCGGGGCGAAGCCTGCGGGCGCTGCCCGGGCCACGCGGCCGCCAGGCGCTGCCGCGGCCGCGTGCGGGCGGCGGGGCCCATGGCCGCCGCCCCGGGTCCTGCCGGGCGCCTGCGGGCGCGCCCGGCTCTTGCCGGAGCGCTTCGCGCGGCTCCGGCGCCGTTGGCGCAGCGGCCTGCGGCGGCTGCGCCGGGGGTGCCGTCAGCACCCGCAGGTGCTGACGGCCGGGGGCGGGCTTCGCCCCTGCGCCCGCCCGGGCACCGGCGGCCGGGCCGTGCCCCCGGCCGCTTTCGGCGTTTACATCCGTTTGATTTATCGGAATGTCGGCTTCCGCCGCTTCGTGTATCGGAACGACGGCCACCTTAATCTGCGTGCGCGGATCTTTCATATACTTTCAACCTCCATTGGTTCGGATCAACCGCTATTGGTAGAATGAAGTCGGCTTCCGACTTTATTTAGGAAACAAAGGCGTATTCCAATCTTTGTTCCTCTCATTTTTCCCTATACCTATAGTTATGAACCAATAACAGGTGATAGAACCCTTTTTTAAGAGAATAGAAAGATTCATATGCAGCAGATCGCGGATTTCAGGCTTGCAAAACCATAACCAATCATATCTCCTTTCCATACATCGTAAGAATAATAAAGGAATTGTAAGCGGATTCACTCAGCCGTCCGGCAACACAAAAAAACCGAACCCTTGCGGGTCCGGTCTTTGTTCACTGTTCCAGTCCAGGTTGTAGCTCATTCCAGTACAATGTTCGTTTACTTCAATAAATGCGAAATAAAAACGGTTATACCCATGTCGGCTGGATTTTGAACAGAGAAACCTCTTCTTCCAGCTCCACTTTTTTCTTCGCCGGCTCGAGCGCAGGCTCGTCAACGGAAATCCGCCAAATGTCGGCGCCAAGTGTAGACAGCTTCTCGGCCAAATCCACATAACCGCGGTCAATGTGATGCGTTCCGCTCACTTCGGTTGTACCTTCGGAAACAAGGCCCGCCAAGATCAGCGCGGCACCGGCACGCAAATCGGTTGCGCATACTTTAGCGCCTTTCAGCTTGGCTCCACCTGTCACAATGGCCGTACGGCCTTCGACCTTAATCTCTGCATTCATAAGCTGGAATTCATCCACATGCATAAAACGGTTTTCGAACACTGTTTCAGTTACGACACTCGTTCCTTCCGACTTTAGCAAGAGCGCCATCATTTGCGACTGCATATCAGTAGGGAATCCTGGATAAGGCAGCGTTTTGATGTCCACCGCTTTCAGCGGCTGGTCAGCTTTTACGCGTACGCCGTTCTCGTCGGTTTCAATCGTAACGCCCATTTCCTCCAACTTGGCAATCACCGGGCCCAGATGGTCCGCAATGGCCCCTTCCACATATACGTCGCCGCCGGTAATCGCAGCCGCCACCATAAACGTGCCTGCTTCGATCCGGTCAGGAATGACCGTATGTTCCGTTCCGTGCAGCTTCTCCACGCCTTCGATCCGGATGACGCCGGTGCCTGCACCGCGAACTTTCGCCCCCATGCCGTTCAGGAAGTTCGCCAGATCGACAATTTCCGGCTCTTTCGCCGCATTTTCGATGACGGTGATCCCTTCAGCCAAAGTGGCAGCCATCATAATATTTTCAGTAGCGCCTACGCTGGCCACATCCAAATAGATTTTTGCCCCACGCAGTTTGCCATCTATTTTCGCTTCAATGTAACCTTGTCCGAGACTGATTTCGGCGCCCAAAGCTTCAAAGCCTTTCAAGTGCTGATCGATCGGTCTCGTTCCAATGGCGCAGCCGCCCGGCAGTGAAATCCGCGTATGCCCCATTCTAGCAAGCAAAGGACCCATAACCAGGAAAGACGCACGCATTTTTCGCACCCATTCGTAAGGTGCTTCGCAAGAGGAAATAGCTTGGGCATCGACCCTCATTACATTGTTGTCGTATGTAATGCCTGCACCTATGGATTCCAACACTTTGCTGATTGTAATTACATCGTCAAGAGGAGGTGCGTCATGAATGACGCTTACTCCTTCTTCCCCAAGAAGAGAGGCAGCGATGATCGGAAGAACTGAATTTTTTGCCCCGCTGACTTTCACGCTTCCGGTCAGTTTATTGCCACCGCGGACGATAAATTTGCTCATCATGATTCCCTCCGCGTCCATTTTTTTCCGCAAATTCTGTCTTTTTAGAAATTACAATGTGAATTCCCTAACCTCCATCTTAACACCGACCATTTCATGGATACAAGCGTTTTTTGACGAATGAGGCCCTGAACACAGCTTTGTTTGTGCCCTAAGACCTACTTTCAATTTGGCCGGTACATTTCATGAATTCGGAGGGATATCGATGCGCGCGAACATCTGCAGTTTCAGACCCGGGCAGCCGATATGAAAAGGGGGGTAAAACAAGCAATACATTCCGTTATATTCATTGTTGACATAAAAAAATGTTATTATTCGACAAGGTTATTGTCCATTCGACATTGTCGCCGGCAAGATAACCTAATCGAGTTATAACCACATACCTTGACGTTAAAACATGTATTTAATCATTTGGCTCCAGTTTAGATAGTCCAGCAGGAATTTGGCGACGAAATGCCCCAAGACGATGGCCAGCAGCAAATGCAGCAGTTTACCCTGAGGACTCTTCGGAAACCGGATAAACAAATCCAGCTTTACATGTTGCAGAGCCCACCAAGACAGTCCAATGCAGACCAGCGAAACGATCATCGAGATCAATCCCGTAACGCCAAGGCTTCCAACCAGGTTGTTTGCAAAATTGGAATCCGACATGGCCACTCCACCCTTCATCAGGATTTGCTTTTAAGCAAAGGTTCAATCGAACTATTATATAATACTTGGCTTTGGATCAATAATCCAGCTTCAAATCCGTAATTTTTCAAAAACTTTCAATCCAAAATAAGGAATACGATAATTTTTTCAGGGGAAATCGGATCCAATACGTCAATATCGACATAATCCTATTCGGTTTACTGCCAGATTCTTTGCGTCAATGATCTCAGAGACTCAAATATTCAATCCTAAAATATCATATGACGAATCCCATTAAAGAATCCATTAAAGAAGATGAACAAAGGATGCTCTCCCGTAGCTCAAAACGCCGCATCTCTATTTTTTTATCTTGGCAGCCTAGTTTTCTTCTACTCTTTATTTCGTCATTTCCTCGGAAATATATTTGAAAATAGATAGAAAACGATGATTATCCCCTTTTTTCTACAAAAGAACATGGCGAGTCATTCAAAAAGTTCACTTTAGGAACACTTTAATACGATATTTATAGCGATCAAATCATTTTAAATATTGGAACAATATCCAATATATGATCTGTATATTGCGAAAATCACGACATCCACGGGTTTATATAATCATTTGAGCCGCATCGTTGATTTCTTCTATAATTGAGACTCCTCTACGGCTAAATCCATGGGATTCTTGGGCGGCAGTCGGGAGTTCATTTCAGCTAACCGTCGTTCCCCAAGTTCAAGGCTGTCCCATCAACCATCCTAAGACAGTGCATCAAGCTTCTTAGGCTGACAGACCGTTGCCATCCGCCACAGGTTGATACATGATATTAAGCGCTCCAGTCCGATACGATGAGCATTAAATCCGCATGAACTTTAAACGGGGGTGGGCACTATTTTTAGAGTAGTTCATGGACCGAAATTTATTTATCGTTTTAAAAGGTAAACCGTCTATCGATGTATTCCTAAGAAGACAGACCGAGTTTAAAGGTAATTTTCCTTGTTATATCAGGAAGAAATAGCTTAGTAGTGTATACTTTTCTGATATTATGAAAAAACCCGCCTCAACTAAGGATGAGACGGGCTGAACAGCTTATTTATTTGTTGCTGCTGTACACATTGATCCGGTTGATAGCCTTTTGCAAAGCCATTTCCGCGCGGCGGTAATCAATTTCATCCTGCTTGTCGGCGTTGGCCAAACGGCGTTCCGCACGCTCCTTTGCGGCCTGTGCGCGCTGCAAGTCGATTTCCTCGGCTGCTTCGGCGCTCTCCGCAAGCACGACCACTTTGTCTTTGCGAACTTCCACAAAGCCGCCGTTGACCGCAATCTTACTGGTCTTATTGCCAGTTTTGATGACAAGCGGAGCGACCTGAAGTGGGGTTACCATCGGAATATGCCCCGGCAAAATGCCGAGATCGCCTTCCACACCCCGAACCGTCAGGCGTTCTACCTCTCCGGAATATGCCAAGTGATCCGGCGTCACAATTTCCAATAAAAAGGTACTCACTTTCATCCCTCCTGAACAGCTCCTATGGGAAGCCTAGGCCCCCCGCACAGGACTTATTCCAGTGTTTTTGCTTTTTCTACGGCTTCTTCAATCGTTCCTACAAAGAGGAAAGCTGCTTCAGGAAGATCATCGTGTTTACCATCGAGGATTTCTTTGAAACTGCGGATCGTTTCTTTTACAGGCACGTACGTTCCCGGCATGCCGTTAAATGCTTCCGCAACGTGGAACGGTTGAGACAAGAAGCGTTGTACTTTACGCGCACGGGCAACGATCAGTTTGTCTTCTTCGCTCAATTCATCCATACCGAGGATCGCGATAATATCTTGAAGCTCGTTATAGCGGGCAAGAAGCTGCTTAACGCCTTGAGCTACGTTGTAATGCTCTTCGCCTACGATTTCAGGCGTCAGAATCCGGGAGCTCGAAGCGAGCGGATCCACCGCCGGGTAAATACCCATCTCGGAAATTTTACGTTCCAAGTTGGTCGTGGCGTCCAAGTGAGCAAATGTCGTTGCAGGAGCCGGGTCAGTATAGTCGTCCGCAGGGACGTAAATCGCCTGGATGGACGTAACGGAACCCTTTTTCGTGGAAGTGATACGCTCTTGCAGTTGGCCCATTTCCGTTGCGAGCGTAGGCTGGTAACCTACGGCCGAAGGCATGCGGCCGAGCAAAGCGGATACTTCGGAACCGGCTTGAGTAAAGCGGAAAATGTTGTCGATAAAGAGCAACACGTCTTTGCCTTCTTGGTCACGGAAATATTCCGCCATCGTCAGACCTGTCAACGCAACGCGCAGACGTGCGCCTGGAGGTTCGTTCATTTGTCCGAAGACCATTGCCGTTTTCGAAATAACGCCGGAATCGCTCATTTCATGATACAAGTCATTACCTTCACGGGTACGTTCGCCAACGCCCGCGAATACGGAAATACCGCCATGTTCTTGTGCGATGTTGTTAATCAATTCCTGGATGGCAACGGTTTTACCTACGCCCGCGCCTCCGAAGAGACCGATCTTACCGCCTTTTTGGTAAGGAGCAAGAAGGTCGATAACTTTAATCCCCGTTTCAAGCATTTCCGCTTGCGTGGACAATTCATCATATTTAGGAGCTTCACGGTGAATCGGGCTGGTAACTTCCGAAGAAACGTCTCCAGCTTCGTCGATCGGCTGACCAAGCACGTTAAATACGCGGCCGAGCGTTGCGCTCCCTACCGGTACGGTGATTGGAGCGCCAAGGTCGACGGCTTCCATGCCGCGAACGAGACCATCCGTGGAGGACATGGCGATACAGCGTACCATGTTGTCGCCAAGATGGTTTGAAGCTTCCAGGGTCAATTCGACTTGGCGTCCGCCAGCGACAGTGCCCTCAATTTTGATCGCATTGTAGATTTCCGGAAGTTGACCTCTTTCGAACTCGATGTCGACAACCGCACCCATAATGCTGACTACGCGTCCTTTGTTCATCTTTTTTGTTCCCTCCTACAAGTCTGCTTATATGCAAACCTTCATCGTAAGCTGCAAGTAGCTTTACGCCAAAATCCGTTCATGGTTTGTCATTTTGGTATAAAAACGTCATTTTACGCCTGAGCGTTCGCTCCGGCCACGATCTCGGTAATCTCCTGCGTAATGGCAGCCTGACGTGCACGGTTGTACGTAAGCGTCAATTCGTTGATCAGCTTGGTCGCGTTTTTCGTAGCAGCGCCCATCGCCGTCATTTTCGAACCCAGCTCACTTGCCTTGCCGTCCAGCAATGCGCTGAAGATCAGGGTTTCCGCATATCTTGGCAGAAGAGCTTCCAGAACAGCCTCCGGAGACGGCTCGTATTCGTAGCTTGCCGTTACGCCGGTTGTCTGCGTCCCCATGTTTTCCATAGGCAGAAGCTGATTCACTTCAGGGATTTGAGTAAGTGCGTTCACGAAACGGTTGTAACAGATAAACAGTTCGTCGATTTGGGATTCTTCAAACTGACGCACCGCCGCATAAGCGATAGACTTGATATCCGAGAAAGAAGGCGTATCGGACAGATCGGTAACCTCCTGCACGACCGGCATTTCGCGGCGGCGGAAATAGTCACGGCCTTTGCGTCCGATGACGAAAATGACGTATTCGTCCTTGGACTTATGCTTCTCTTTAATCGTGGACATCACTGCTTTTAGGATGTTGGAGTTATATCCGCCGCAAAGACCGCGATCCGAGGTAATGACCAGGTATCCGGTCTTTTTCACCGGGCGCTTTTCAAACATCGGATGCTTGATGCCTTTCGTGCCGGTAGCGATGCTGGACACCACTTCTTTCAGCTTCTCCGAGTAAGGACGGGCATGCTGCGCCATCTCCTGCGCTCTTCTCAGCTTGGAGGCGGCGACCATTTCCATCGCTTTCGTGATTTGCTTCGTACCTTGAATACTTTTGATCTGGCGTTTAATTTCACGCAATCCTCTTGCCATGTTTTCACCACCTCAAAACTTTGGCGGAGCCAAAGTTACTTCGAAAGCATTTACTTAGCTTTGGCGAAGCCAAAGCTAACTTCGTAAGCACAAGCTTAAACTTTGGCGGAGCCAAAGTTATTTCGAAAGCATTTACTTAGCTTTGACTGGTAGCCAAAGCTAACTTCGTAAGCATAGGCTAAACTTTGGCAAAGCCAAAGTTACTCTGAAAGCACTTGTTTCGCTTCGACTAGCAAGCGAATTTCAAAGCATATATCCGTCTTTTGGCTTAGGTTCAAAGCCTGCATTGTGCGGCTCCGATACCTAAGCCAAAGCATGTTCGCTATTCATTGAAAAAGATGAATCCGAGCCTTACGGCCCGGTTCATGTTAATGACTTACGCCGTCACAGCAAAGCCTCTCTTGAATTTCGCGATGGCATCCTTCAGAGCAGCTTCGTTTTCAGCGACCAGGTCTTTGGTATCGCGAATGGACGCCAGAATTTCCGGATGGTTGCTTTCCAGGAACGCCAGGAATTCTTTTTCGAAGCGGCGGATGTCGCTCACCGGAATGTCGTCCAGATGGCCTCTGACTGCCGTGTACAAGCTCGCTACCTGCTGCTCGACTTTAAGCGGCTGGTTGACGCCTTGCTTCAAAATTTCCATCAGTCTTGCACCGCGGTTAAGGCGGGCGAGCGTGGATTTATCCAAATCGGAACCGAATTGCGAGAACGCTTGAAGCTCACGGTATTGGGCAAGGTCGAGCTTCATACCGCCGGCTACTTTTTTCATCGCTTTGATTTGGGCGGAGCTACCTACACGGGATACGGAGATACCCACGTTGATCGCCGGGCGTTGACCGGCATAGAACAGCTCGGACTCCAGGAAGATCTGACCGTCCGTAATGGAGATTACGTTGGTCGGAATATATGCGGATACGTCGGAAGCTTGCGTTTCGATAAACGGCAGAGCGGTCAAAGAACCTCCGCCGAGTGCGTCGCTGAGCTTCGCCGCGCGTTCCAGCAAACGGGAATGCAGATAGAATACGTCACCAGGATAAGCTTCACGGCCTGGAGGACGTCTAAGCAGCAAGGAAAGTTCGCGGTATGCCGCTGCTTGTTTGGACAAGTCGTCATAGATGATCAGGGCATGCTCGCCTTTGTACATGAAATATTCGCCCATGGCACAACCCGCGTAAGGAGCGATGTACAAGAGCGGGGACGGCTCGGAAGCCGATGCCGTAACGATGATCGTATATTCCAAAGCGCCATGGCGGCGAAGGTTTTCTACGACGTGAGCAACCGTGGATTGCTTTTGGCCGATCGCAACGTAGATACATTTTACGCCGTTGCCTTTTTGGTTAATGATCGTATCGATCGCGATTTGCGTTTTACCGGTTTGACGGTCACCGATGATAAGCTCGCGCTGTCCGCGGCCGATTGGCACCATGGCGTCAATCGCTTTAATACCTGTCTGCATTGGCTCATGTACCGATTTACGGTCGATAACGCCTGGAGCGTTATTTTCAACAGGACGGAAGTCGGCCGTTTCGATTGGGCCTTTTCCGTCCACCGGTTGACCCAGCGGATTCACAACGCGTCCGAGCAGGGCTTCACCTACAGGAACCTGCATGATGCGTCCGGTACGTTTTACCTGGTCGCCTTCTTTGATTTCCGTGTAAGGTCCGAGGATAACGACACCTACGTTGCTTTCTTCCAAGTTCAGCGCAAGGCCTACGACACCGTTCTCGAATTCCACAAGCTCGCCGGCCATACAGTTGTCGATCCCGTGAACGCGGGCAATACCGTCACTAACTTGAATAACGGTACCGACTTCGGATACCTCGATCTCCGATTTATATTGTTCAATTTGACTTTTAATCAGCGTACTGATTTCTTCAGGTCTGATACTCAAGTGTCTTCACCCCTATCTACTGTGCTTGTCTGTTAAAAGACTTTTCAAGCCGTTCCAGCTTCCCTGCCAGACTTCCGTCATACAGCTTGTCGCCGATGACGACTTTCACGCCGCCGAGCAGGCTTTTATCAATCACGTTTTCCACGCGGATTTTCTTGTTAGCCAAAGCTCCAAATTGTGCAGCAACGGTCGCTTTTTCCTGCTCACTCAGCGGATAAGTGGAGTACACTGTCGCATCCGCAATTCCGAGGCTTTCACCTTCGATCCGGATATAGCTTTCCAGAAGATCCGGGAGGATATCAGCTCTGCCCCGCTCAATGAGCAGTTCTAAGGTGTTGATGACCGGCTGGGATACTTTTTCTTGAAGGGCTTTCTTCAGCACATCCAGTTTTACGGTTACGGAAATGTTGGGTGTAGAGATAAACTGCTGCACGTCATTGTCCGCCGTAATGGCTTCCACGACTGCCTTCAGCTCCTGCTCCACTTCCAGCGTTTTCTGCTGCTGTGCAGCCACTTCAAACAGCGCCTTTGCGTAACGCTTGGCTGCTATCGTTTCCCGGCTCATGGTCTGCCCCCTACCTCTTTAAGGTATTGGTCCACAAGCTCTTCCTGTACGCTGTCGCTGCTGACTTCTTTCTCAAGCAGCTTGGAAGCGATCTTCACGGACACGGCTCCCACTTCGCTGCGCAGCTCCTGAACCGCCTTGTTCTTTTCGCTGGCGATTTCGCGGACGGCATCGTCCTTGATGCGGGCTGCTTCCTCTTTCGCCTGCGCCATCAACAGATCAGCCTGCTTGCTGCTCGTTTGCTTGGACTGTTCGATGATTTCGTAAGCTTCTTTGCGAGCCGCTTCAAGAGCTTGTTTTTGCTCCTCTACGTAAGCGACTGCCTGCTCGCGGGTTTGCGCCGCTTCGTTCATTTGCTGCAACACCAGCTCGCGGCGTTTCTCCATAATCGAGAAGAGCGGTCCGAAAGCGTACTTGTTCAGAAGCAGATACAAAATCGCGAATGCGATCAACGCGAGTATAAAAGACGGGATGTTAATACTCAATCTTAGTCACTCCTTTCCGGTGCACGTGCACTGCCGTTCACTCTCGTTTACGAAAGACCATAATTGTCACGGCTAAAAAGAAGGCGCGGATGGCCGTGGCCTTCCCCGCCAAACCCTGCATGTGTTAAATTAAGCTCCTGCGTAGAACAAGAACGCGAGTACGACACCGATGATTGGAAGTGCTTCGACCAGACCTACACCGATAAACATCGTTGTTTGCAGAGTGGATTTTGCTTCTGGTTGACGAGCGATCCCTTCAACCGTTTTAGATACGATCAAACCGTTACCGATACCTGCGCCAAGCGCGCCCAAACCTACTGCGATAGCAGCTGCCAAAAATGCCCAAACTCCCATTTGTAAATCCTCCTTAGAGATGTGTATTTTGTTTGAATTTATGTTGAGTTAAGTGAAGCCTTACTCCAAGCTTAACTTTGAAGCTAATGTTCGTCATGCGACTCGATCATTTGCGAGATGTAAACCATGGTCAGGATCGTAAATACGAAGGCCTGGATCGCGCCGACGAAAACACTGAATCCTTGCCATACCACGAGTCCGAGCGCCGAAGCCACCCAGCCTACTGCGCCGAGCGCAGTCAATTTCAGCAATACGGAAATGAGAACCTCGCCCGCAAAGATGTTACCGAATAGACGCATGCCCTGCGTGAGCAGTTTCGCGAACTGTTCGATGATGTTGATCGGGAAGAAGAACCAGTATGGCTGGAAATAATGTTTGAAATAGTTCTTCGTATTTTTCGTCATGCCGAGGATATGCGACAGCAGGAAGACGATCAAAGCGAGCGCCATCGTCACGGAAGCGTCAGCCGTCGGCGATTTCCACCAAGCGACGCCAACTTCCTCCAATTCAGGATGTTTGTCGAACGCCTCTTTGACGGAGACGATCTCTTTCCCGAAAATGTGCGCATGTTCGGCGCCGTGGTAGTCGGTGACGATACCAAACGGCAAACCTAGCAAGTTCGCTACGAAGATAAACATGATGAAAGTGAGACCAAGGGACAGAAAATGCTTCCCTTTTTTCCAGTCCATCGTGCTAGAAATCAGATTTTGAACGAATTCAACAGCCCATTCCATGAAGTTTTGCAGTTTGCCCGGATTTTCAACCGACAAATTTCGAGTTGCCAGTTTCGCAATGACAAACACGATTACGCATGTCACAATGAGCATCAGAACGATGGAAAGGTCAATTGGAATGCCGCCCAATTCAATAATCGGTGATTCATGCATATTTTTCTCACCCCTTTCTCAGTTGAGCAATCTACTCTTCTTTGCGAGACAATCGAATTCCTATAAATAAGAGAAGGAACTGCGACAAGATCAGGGTAGCTGCAACAGCGTACAGATTAAACGTTTCCGGCTTGCGATACGCAAGTATGACGGCCAGCACGCTTACCGCTGCGCGGGTCAAGAACCCCATATTCACTCGTTTGCTTTCTCCGCCGGTGACCGCATCGGTCACCTTCTGAACCTTATAGCCCAAATAAAAGCTATTTAGCAGGCTGACGGTAGCGCCGAGCACCATCCCGAGCGCAATGCTCTTGTAATCGGGAAAGAAAGCGGCGCCCAAAAAGCATAGGGCAAGAAAATAAAGCGTGGTTCTGGTCAATACCCTGCGGTATTTCCAAAGTTCATTCATCACTTTCCCCCAGGACTGCCTTGGTGATTATAAAAACGCTTACGCCACCGATGAGAAGCCCGAATAGAACGCCGAATGCGATCCAAAGTCCCGGCCCTCCCCAGATCTTGTCCAGCCAGGAGCCCAAATAAAAGCCTCCTAATGTGCATGCTGCCAGATCTATTCCGATTGCGCTTGCAAGTCCGATATATTTCATAGGGGTTGCAACGTTTTTATTGGTTTTACGCGGCTTTTCAGGTTTACTCATTATAGTCCACCCTCATAATCCCTGTTCATTTTACTGAATGTCACAAGAGTTTGTCAATTGAGCGGATTAATGTCATTTTTGCCCGAAACTATGAAAATAATCACAGCAAAACGCCGCAACACCGTGCAAACCGTACAGTTTAACTGTATGCTGTACTCTTTGCCTCAAGAATATGGTTTAACTTTCCTTTGTGAACATTCTGTGAAATTGTTCCGGACGTTCTTTTCGGATGCCAAAATGATGCAAAATCGCCTGAACGATCCGCTCCGACGCTTTGCCGTCCCCGTAAGGATTCGCCGCCTTGCTCATCGATTCGTACAGCGCCTGATCGGTCAGCAGCGCTTTGGTGCGCCCGTACACTTTTTCCTCGTCCGTGCCTACCAGCTCGAGCGTGCCTGCCTCAATTCCCTCCGGACGTTCGGTCGTGTCGCGAAGCACGAGCACCGGAACGCCGAACGAAGGAGCTTCTTCCTGAATTCCGCCGGAATCCGTCAGAATCAGATGGGTATGCGGGAAGAAGTTATGCAAGTCTACCACATCCAGCGGGTCGATCAGCTTGATTCGTGGATGGTCGCCAAGAACGGCATGTGCCGGTTCTCTTACCGCTGGGCTTAGATGAACCGGATAGCAGATGGCGATGTCCTCGAATTCGTCGGCGATCCGTTTGACGGCGCGGAAAATATTCATGTGGGGCTCCCCTTGCGATTCGCGGCGGTGCGCCGTCATCAGGATCAGCCTTTTGCCTGCCGCCCACTCCAGAACCGGATGCGTGTAGTCCGGCTGTACCGTATATTGAAACACATCGGTAACGGTGTTGCCTGTGACATAAATGCTTGATTCATTTTTGTTTTCACGTTTCAGGTTGCCCGCGGACCAATCCGTCGGCGAAAAATGAAGATCCGCGAGGATGCCGGTCAATTGACGGTTCATCTCTTCCGGATACGGAGAAAGCTTGTTCCACGTCCGGAGTCCGGCCTCAACGTGCCCCACCTGGATTTTTTGCAGGAACGCCGCATAGCTGGCCAGGAAAGTCGTCAGCGTGTCGCCGTGCACCAGCACGATGTCCGGCTGCGCTTCGCGAAGCACGGGCTCAAGCCCCTCCAGCACGCGGATGGTAACTTCATTCAGCGTCTGCCGGTCCTTCATGACATCAAGATCGTAATCCGGCTTGATTTTGAACACGTCAAGCACCTGATCCAGCATCTGGCGATGCTGGGCGGTCACGCAGACGACCGATTCGATATGCTCAGGATGCTTTTCAAGCTCCAAAATGAGCGGCGCCATCTTGATCGCTTCCGGACGCACGCCGAAAATCGTCATCACTTTTATTTTAGACATGAACTATAACCTCTTTTCGCTTACTTGGTTCCGAACAGGCGGTCGCCGGCATCGCCGAGCCCCGGCACGATATATCCATGGTCGTCCAATTTTTCGTCAAGAGCGGCAACGTAGATGTCAACGTCCGGATGCGCCTCCTGAACCGCTTTGACGCCTTCCGGCGCAGCGATCAGGTTCATCATTTTGATCTGGGTGCAGCCGCGTTTCTTCAGCACGTCGATCGCCGCGATCGCGGAGCCTCCGGTGGCCAGCATCGGATCGATGACGATCAGCTCGCGCTCCGTCACGTCGGTAGGCAGCTTGGTGTAGTATTCGACCGGCTGCAGCGTTTCCGGATCGCGGAACAAGCCGACATGGCCCACCTTCGCCGCCGGAATGAGCTTCAGAACCCCGTCAAGCATGCCAAGACCCGCACGCAGAATCGGAATGAGTCCGAGCATGCGTCCGGCAAGCACCTTGCCGTCGACCTCGGCGACAGGCGTCTGGACCTTCACCGTTTCAAGCGGAACCTCGCGCGTAATTTCATAAGCCATCAAAGAAGCAACTTCGTCAACAAGTTCACGGAAATCTTTTGTGTTTGTCCGCACATCACGGATAAAAGTCAGCTTGTGTTGAATCAAAGGGTGATCGCAAATCACCAGTTTTCCCATTGTATTGTCCCTCCGGTAATCGTAAGTCTAAGTGCTGCCAGTGCCGGTTTGCCATGTGCAAAGACGTCTAGGTACACAAATCTTGTTTATTATATCATTCCCTGAAATGAAATTGCACCACGTTTCACATGTTTATTTTCGCCCTAAGCCGCGGAAGATTAAACCTTTTGTGACACAGGGCATAAGACGCCTGGCCGATTGTTCGCCGGATCGGTCCGGAATGGGTATGGGCTAATGCAAACAACCCGCAAGTAGCGGCCTTAGCAATGAAGCCGAATCAGCCGCTTGCGGGAATCCCTGATCTATTAAAAAAAGAGCCGGAGGCCAAGCCTCCAGCCCTTTCAGGTGTACGTCGCTTCGAAATTAATAGTTGAGTTCCGGATACAGCGGATATTGATCCGTCAGTTCCTTCACCATGGCAGCCGCTTTGGACAGCACCGTTTCGTCCTGCGGCTGCTTCAGCGTCATGGCGATAATTTTGCCGATCTTCTCCATCGCCGCTTCGTCCATGCCGCGCGAGGTGGCCGCAGGCGTGCCGATCCGGATGCCGCTCGTAACGAACGGGCTGGTCGGATCGAATGGAATCGCGTTTTTGTTGACCGTAATGCCGATGGAATCCAGCACCTTCTCGGCGTCCTTACCCGTAATGTTGACGCTGCGGGTATCGACCAGCATCAGGTGGTTGTCCGTGCCGCCGGACACGATGTTCAGGCCTTCGCCGATCAGTGTTTCGGCAAGAACCTTGGCGTTTTTCACGACGTTTTGGGCATAGGTTTTGAACGAAGGATCAAGCGCTTCGCCGAGAGCGACGGCTTTGGATGCAATGACGTGCATGAGCGGTCCGCCTTGGGTTCCAGGGAAAACCGCCTTGTCGATCGCCTGCGCCCAAGGCTGCTTGCACAAGATCATGCCGCCGCGCGGACCGCGCAGCGTTTTGTGCGTCGTCGTCGTGACGAATTGGGCGTGAGGCACCGGACTTGGATGAACGCCGGCGGCTACCAAGCCAGCGATATGGGCCATGTCGACCATGAACAATGCGCCCACGTCGTTTGCGATCGAAGCGAATGCTTCGAAGTCGATCGTGCGCGGATACGCGCTGGCGCCGGCAACGATCAGCCGCGGACGATGTTTGAATGCGGCTTTGCGCACTTCGTCGTAATCGATCAGGAAGTTGTCTTCGCGAACGCCGTATGCGACGAAGTTATACAGCAGTCCGGATGCGTTTACGGGGCTGCCGTGCGTCAAATGGCCGCCGTGCGCCAAATTCATGCCGAGCACCGTATCACCCGGCTTGATCGCGGCAAGGTATACCGCCATGTTCGCTTGTGCGCCGGAATGCGGCTGCACGTTGACGTGTTCCGCGCCAAACAGCTGCTTCGCGCGGTCGCGGGCGATATCCTCGACGATATCGACGCGTTCGCATCCGCCGTAATAACGTTTGCCCGGATAACCTTCCGCATATTTGTTCGTCAGAACGGAGCCCATCGCTTCCATTACCGCTTCGCTGACGATATTTTCGGAAGCGATCAGCTCGATGTTGCTGCGCTGCCGCTTCAGCTCCAAATTCATCGCATCCAATACCGCTGGGTCTGCTTTACGCAATTGATCCATCTTCTTGTTCCTCCCTTAAAATAAACTTTCATATTTGCGGCTCAAACAATTTAGTGGCTGACATCGTGCGAGGTGACCGCTACGGTTACGGATCGTTCTTCGTAAGAATCGATTCCGTCCCCTCCGCTGCTTTCGCATTTTATCAAAACTAATATTGAGCCATACTTGTTGCCTCTACTGCTAAATCGCCGTGTTTAATCGCAATGCGATGCACTGCCCGCATCCTGCTCCTCCGGCAATACCCGGTAGACCGCCCGCTCGCCGCCGATCAGCTTCGGGCGGGTGAACGCGGCATTAACGCGCGCTTGCCCGACGTACCGCAGCTTGGTACGGTAGGGCACGGCGACGCGCCGCAGGTGCATGCCGATCAGCGTTTCCCCGATGTCGATCCCTGCATCCGCTTCGATGGATTCGGCCAGGCACGGCTCCTTCATCGAGCGGTAGGCGGCGCTGGCCATCGACCCGCCGGCCTTCGGAACGGGAACGGCGGCCACTTCGGTAAGCCGCAGCGCCGCAAGAAGCGAACGCTCCACCACGAGTGCCCGGTTCAAATGCTCGCAGCACTGGAACGCCAGCTCGAATCCGAACTCGCCGCTGACTTCCCGGATGCCTTCCAGCAGTTCTTGGGCCACTTCGAACGCTCCCGAGGTGCCGATCCGCCGGCCAGCCACTTCGCTCGTGCTGGTTCCGACCACGACGACTTTGCCGGGGCCGAGCCCCGCCGCTTCCGCCAATTCCCGCAAAATATCCGATACTTGCTCTTTTAGCGAAACTTCCGATGGAATGCTCGGTTCAGCCGATTCCATGCGAACACCTCCCTAATGCTGCAGATAACGGTCCTCGATCGCTTTGATTTT
Source organism: Paenibacillus sp. VCA1 (assembly GCF_031583795.1). Lineage (NCBI taxonomy): Bacteria > Bacillati > Bacillota > Bacilli > Caryophanales > Paenibacillaceae > Paenibacillus > Paenibacillus sp. VCA1. Next base: position 162,004 of record NZ_JAVLSX010000003.1, read on the forward strand.
GCTAACCCGCTGCGTATGGCGCTCCCCGCTGCTGAACGGCGTGCCGAGCCAGATTTTGGCGATTTCCTGCGCCAAGCCGGGACCGATAACGCGTTCGCCCATTGCGAGCACGTTGGAATCGTTGTGCTCCCGGGTCGCTTTGGCGGAAAATACGTCATGCACCAGCGCGCAGCGGATGCCCGGAACCTTGTTCGCAGCGATGCTCATGCCGATCCCGGTTCCGCAAATAAGAATGCCGCGATCCACTTCACCCGAGACGACCTGCTCGCATACGGGCAGGGCATAGTCCGGATAGTCCACGGAGTCAGCGCAGCTGCACCCCACGTCCACGACCTCGTGACCCATTTCCCGAATGACGGCGATGATGTCTTCCTTCAAACGCACACCCGCGTGATCTGTTCCCACAGCAATCTTCATGTTTCGAAAAACCTCCCTGAATTTCGTGCTTATGTGACTTCTTGTACATTATACCCTATTTCAAAGCCACAAGATGAAAATACCTTCACGGGGATGACGCAAAATTCCCTCATGAATACAAAAAAGAGCAGTCCGCGGGTTACCGCAGAATTGCTCTTTTGCCCAGGCGACCGGCCGTATCATCCGGTGCTCCATCGTGGTTTCATCCACAGTTGTCGCCAGTTACACCGGATCCAAGGTTTTTCACAACCATCATAAGCCATTAAGCGCCGAAAAGCAAGCCATTTCACTCTCGCCCTTCCGCCGCCTAAAAGACGGCTTTCACGGCTTCTTCCGAACGAACGGGGGCCGTCCCGCAAAAGATCCGGCGTGCGGCAGGCTGTTATCAGAACGCGCGGTAAGCCTCCAGCTTATCGAGCAACCGTTCAATCGCGGCACGGATTTCGGCCGCCGCCAAATCATAATCCTCCCGGGATCCCCCGAAAGGATCTGAAATATCGAAGCTCGGCACCCGTTGCTGGATTTCGATCAAGCGTTCCCGCTCCTCATTCGTCAGCTCCTGTCCGAGCGAGCGTTTGACCTCCCAAGTCGCGTACAGGCCGTCCAGCTCTTTCAGGTCGTTTAACACGCTCTCGTCGTCTTCCACGTATTCTTTCAGCGTGTACACTTTGTCCGCCGCCTGCGGAAAGTTCCGGATGACCTGCTGCTTATGGCTTTGGGTAAGCGTAAGGATCAAATCGGACCAATCCACCGCATCCGGCTTCAACGATTTTGATGTCAGACGGTCATCGATCTCGTGGTCGCGCAAAACGGCTTCCGCATGACGCGACATCGATAAGCCGTCCATCGCCGCGACGCCGGCGGAACGGGCTTCGACAGCGATGCCGCGGTCTTTGGCCATTTTGCGGAGAAGAGCTTCCGCCATCGGGCTGCGGCACGTGTTCCCGGTACACACAAACAAGATATGTTTCACGTCTATCGCACCTCCCGGATTGTTCTTTGGCGATTATTGTATCAAAAGATAAAGGCGAGGCCAAATGCCAGCAGGATTACACCTCCCAGCGCCTCCCCGTAGTCCCCCAGGTTGCGGCTGGCCCTCCGGCCCAGCATGAGCCCCAATACCGACATCGCCCCGCCGCTGATTCCAAAGGCCAAAACGGTAAACGCCAAATTGCTTTGGAACATCCCGAGCGAAAGCCCGACGGAAAAGGAATCCACGCTGACGCTCAAGGCGAACAGCATCATGCCCAGCAGCGAGCGATGGTCGATCACCCGGTCCTCCCCGCTTTTAAAAGAGCCGAACACCATGTGGACCCCAAGCAGGATGAGCAGTCCTCCGGCAACGTAATCCGCCACCTGCCCAAGCAAAGAGCTCATGTATTGCCCGGCGTACATGCCCAAAAGCGGCATCAGGATATGAAACATGCCGATGAGCGCGCTGATCTTCAACACATGCAGCAGGCGAATCCCTTTCATGCCGATCCCGATGCCCAGAGAAAAAGCATCCATACCAAGTGCCGCGGCCATAATGAGGATCGCAATCAGCTGACCCAAACCGGCGGATGTCTCCAACATTCCAATTCCCCCATGTCCGTTAGGTTCTTGTACAACCATATGCGGACATGTGGACAATCATGACTTGTACGTTCTGGCGGCCAAGCTATCGAAAAGTTCAATCAAGCCGGATCACGCGCTGTCCCGCCGCCTTTCGGAGACGATTCATAATCGCGGCTCCCAGTCCTTCTTCCGGGCAAGCCTCGGATAAAATAAAACCGATGCCCTCCTCGTCCATCCGGCGGAGGGCGGCGTACAGGCGATGCGCAGCCGCGCTTAAATCGGACAAGCTGCCCAGGCTTTCAATGCAATCGGCTTGGTAACGCCCGATGTGCTCCTCGAAAGCGAGAACCCCGGTTCGCTCGCCGCGGGCAGCCGCTTCCCGCAAGCTCCGGCTGATCCAATCGGACACTCCCGCCGCCGACGGCCCGGCGACGATCCGAAGCACGCCCTTCGGGGCGTAATGGGTATATTTCATCCCGGGAGCTCTCGGAGCTTCGATGTGGTCGCTCCCGGCGTCGGGCAAGAGCGCCGGGTCCAAACGCACGGGCGCTCCCGCCGCCTGCGACAGCTGCTCCAGCGTGACGCCCCCCGGACGGAGAACGATGACGGAACCGTCCTCCGCCACCTGAACGACGGTCGATTCGACGCCGACGCCGGTCGCGCCGCCATCGACGATGCCGCCGATCGTGCCGGCCAGGTCTTCCATCACATGGCCGGCCAGCGTCGGGCTCGGGCGTCCCGAACGGTTGGCGCTCGGCGCCGCCACGGGACAGCCCGATTCCGCGATGAGCGCCAGCGCCACCGGGTGATCCGGCATCCGGATCCCCACCGTGTCCAGTCCTGCCGTCACTCGGGGCGACAGCGCGCCGGGCCGAACCGGCAGCACGATCGTCAGCGGCCCCGGCCAGAAGGCATCCATCAGCCGCTGTGCCGCAGGACTCACCGCCTTCACCAGTCCGTCCAGTCCGCCCCGGTTCGCAATATGGACGATAAGCGGATTATCCGACGGTCTGCCCTTCGCCGCAAATACCGCCTCGACCGCCTCCGTCGAACGCGCGTCCGCGCCAAGACCGTACACCGTTTCGGTCGGAAACGCGACCACGCCTCCTTCCCGAAGAATCGCAGCCGCCGGCTTCAGTTCCTCCCGCAGCTTGGCAGGATCGGACAATAGTTCCGGCCCGATGCGCCAAAAAGGAGTGGACGGCCGCCCCGTCCCAAGCTCTTGATCAGTATGTTCCATGGATATCCCTGTCTTTCTGTCGAATGGTTCACCCGGTATCGAAAAAGGCTCAAAACGAATCAATGCTGCGGCGGCCGGCCCGTAAAGCCGTTCAACCTCCGTACGCCTAGCAATGATTGTGACGTTGAGCCGTTTTAATCCTAATTTACCGCGTATATATTGTACCCCTATATTACCACACCTGAAACGAAGGTTGTAACCGGCCGATCCGTACGGAAACCAGTGTCCCCGTATCCGAATCGTTTAGAACAAAGCTTTAAACCAGCTGAAGATCCCTTCTAACAGATCCCAAAGGAAGAATCGAACCTCCGGTTCGGAAGCTTTGACCGGCGCCTGCTCCGAAGCCTTTACGGTTTTCCCTTCCGGGTCTCCCGGTTTGTAGGCCGTCTTTTTCGCCTTGCCCTGCGCCTTGGCCGTTTCCGCTTTGGCCGCCGGCTGCGCCGCAGCATCGCCGCTGCCGGCGTCGATGAAGCAAAGCGGCGGGAACAGCACGCACCACCAGTTCTGGCCTTTGCCGGCACCCAGCGTAATCCGCAGCGCTTCATAGTTGCCTGCCGGATAAACCGTTCCTCCGTACAATTTCGTAGGGAATGGAACGACACCCAGCTCTACGCTGTATTCATAGTCGATCCCCTTCTTCCCCAATTCCCTTCCGACCAGTTCGTTTATTTCGGGCAAATGCTCCCGAATCGTCTTCCGCGCCTCCTCCAGGCTTTGCGGATTGTCCAGCTCCTGTACCCATGCATCCATTTGCTCGACCACCGCATCGCGGATTTGCCTTTTGACCAGCTGGTCGTCCGGATTATCGGAGTTGGCCAAAATGCGCAGACGGATCGATTCCTGGGGAATCGGCCCCCCGGCAACGGCGGCGTCCGTTTTTTGCGCTTCCCAAGTCATGGCAAGCATCAACATGATACAAAAAATAATGGCGGTATTCTTAACCAAAGACCGCAAGCGGTCTTCTTTTTCGTTATGATTCCACATGCCTTTCGCGCCCCCTCTATCAAATCCTGCTATGATACTGACCAGTATGGCCGAAAATGATAGAGTCTAAACCCGGCAGTCTATGAATCTAGCGAAAAAATAAAAAGGTGTCTACTGAGCTCCGAAGAAAGCATCGCATGTATCGACGGTTTTTCCGAGGCGCAAGCGTACGGTTTTCGAAGCCCTACACTTTCCTTGCAATGAAAAAGGCCGCTTCTCCTTGCCGTTAAAGGCAAGGAAAAACGGACCTATTCGATCAAGCCTGCTTGGTGGCCGACATTTTCTGCGGCGCCGGCGAGACGATATCCTCGCTAACTTCATGCCCGTGAACGCGAACGCTCATCACGATGCCGATGCTGGCCACATTGATGAGGAGCGACGTGCCGCCGTAGCTGATGAACGGAAGCGTGATCCCCGTCAGCGGCATGAGGCCGATAAACGCGCCGATATTTTCAAAAATTTGATACAGCATCATGGATATGACCCCGACGATCAGCAGCGGCCCCGCCCGGTCCCGGCATTCGAGGCAAATCAGGATCATCCGGTGGATCAAAATGAAATACAGCAGCAGAACGACCGATGACCCGACAAATCCGAACTCCTCGGCGATTTCCACGAAAATCGAGTCGGAATACGTGTAAGGCACGCGGCCGGACTGCACCGACGTTCCCTGCATGTACCCTTCGCCCATCATGCCGCCGGAGGCGATGGCAAGCTTGGCGTTTTTCGTATGGTACGAGGCCTTGGCCGTCGCCTTATCGGGAACGAGCCAAGGATCGATCCGTTCCGTCCAATGCTCTCGCCCGATATTTTTCAAAAATTTCTCGATGTTGTCATGGAAATGGATGTAAGAAAAAATTCCGCCGACAGCCACCGCCGCCAAAATAACGAGGGCCAGAAACGCATGCAGAAATTTGATATTGCCGATCCACAGCAGCCCAAGCAATATGAGAATATAGCTGAGGGCGTTACCGAGGTCGTTTTGAACCATAACCAGCGCAAACGGAATGAAGGTCAGACCCCCAATCGGCAGCACGTCTCTCCATAACGAGAGTTTGGCCTTCGGCCTTTTCATCAATAAGTACGTCAGGAAAATGATCAAAATCAGCTTAAACAGCTCGGCCGGCTGAAGGCTGAATCCTCCGAACTTAATCCACCCCTGGGCACCGTTCACATCGGACCCGATAAAGTTGACGGCAATCAGCAGCAATATCCCGAACAAATAGATATATAACGCATATTTAACGAGCACCTTGTAATCCAATAAAACCAGTCCGAAAAATACGACAAACGCCAAAATGTAAAAATACAGCATTTTGATGTGAGAGCCCGCAAACTTGGTCCCCGTCGTGACGCTGTATATCGCCATAATGCTGACGCCCATGAATATCAAAAGTATAAACACGACGACATAATCCACTTTTTTCAGCTTTTGAAGCATGTGCTATCCCCCTGTGCGGGCCTCTCCCGCCCTTCTTGCCGTGATCCTAGTTAAAAACTCACTGTACTATTGTAATGGAATAGCAGCCCCATATTCAATTCCTGTTAAATCCATTGCGAATACGCTGGAAAACCTTGCCGTACCAGCCGCTTTCCACCGTACTTTCCGGAAGCGGAAACGGCTCTTCCTCCTCCTGCCCGTGAATCCGGATGCTCATGACGACCCCGATGCTCACCATGTTGATGACCAGCGAGGTCCCCCCAAAGCTGATAAAAGGGAGCGTGATGCCGGTCAGCGGCATGAGGCCGATAAATGCGCCGATGTTGACGAAAATCTGATAGACGAACATCGTGATGATGCCCGTGATCAAATAAGGCCCCGCCCGGTCGCGGCAATCCGCCGCAATCAGCACCATCCGGTGGATCAGGATAAAATAAAGCAAAAGCAGCACCGAAGAGCCGATAAAGCCGTATTCTTCGGCAATCTGCACGAAAATCGAATCGGCATAGGCCAGCGGCACGCGCTCGGACTGGATCGTCGTTCCTTTCATGTAGCCTTTGCCTTCGATCCCGCCGGAACCGATGGCCAGCTTTGCGTTGTACGTCTGCCAGCTGACGTCGCGGGAGGCGAGATCCGGCACCAGCCACGGGTCAAAACGGGCGATCCAGTGCTTTTTGCCGAGATCCTCGCTTATCAGCTTGACCGCCTTGTCATGATAATGGATGTAAGCCTGGATGCCGCCAAACACCGCGGCGAAGGCGACCGCCAAAGCGATGAAGGCATGGCTGTATTTGATGTTGCCGACCCAAAGCAGTCCCGCCAAAATGACCATGTAGCTGAGCGCGTTGCCGAGGTCGTTCTGCAGCATCACGAGCGCCCACGGCACAAGAGTGACAAAACCGAGCGGAACCACGTCCCGCCAGAACTTCAGTTTGTTTTTCCGCTTCCGCATCAGGAGGAAGGATATGAAAATGATGAGAAACAGTTTGAACAATTCGGCCGGCTGCAGACTGAGGCCGCCCGGGAGTGTGATCCACCCCTTGGCGCCGTAATACTCGTTACCGAAAAATAGCACCAGCACCAGCAGCATCAAGCCGAACAAATAAATATATAAGGCATACCTGATCAGCAGCTTGTAGCTGGTCAGCGAGAAACTCAAAAAGGCCGCGAAACCGACCGCATAATAAACGGCCATCCGCTCCGAATAGTGCCCGATTTTCGGCCTGCCCGCCGTGACGCTGTAAATGGAAAACAGGCTGAACGCCATCAACGCAAGCAGGATGAAAATGATGGACATGTCCATACGTTTGAATTTCTGCAGCATGCGGCATCCTCCAATATGTTTTGGATTTGGCGAAATCCCCAAGCCTCAATACCTCTATTGTAGTTTAAACCGGATGCAAAGAAAAATTTACCGCGGCATATTCGAAATGCCGATCACATGACGCTCGATGCCGGCAAGATCGGGGACGATAATGATTTCGTCCCAATGGCCGGCGGCGCGCAGCAGCGCCGCCACGTCCCGTGCCTGCCCCTGCCCGAGCTCGAAGGCGATGAGCCGGGGCGGGGCCTGGAGCAGCGGCAGCTGCTCCATCATGAGGCGGTACGGGACGAGTCCGTCCGTGCCGCCGTCGAGAGCGGTGCGCGGCTCGTGGTCGCGCACCTCCCGCTGCAGGCCGGCGATGTCGGCCGCAGGGATGTACGGCGGGTTGGACACCAGAATGTCCAACCAACCGCCCGCAAACGGCTCAAGCAGGTTGCCTTCCAGGAAGTCAACCTGCGCGCCGTTTGCGGCGGCGTTGCGCGCGGCGACCCGCAGCGCGTCCGCCGAGATGTCGCTGGCACGGACATGCCAGCGCGGGGCGTGCAGCGCCAGCGTGACCGCGATGGCGCCGCTGCCGGTGCCGATGTCGGCGCACTCAAGCTTGCGCAGCGCGCCGCCTTTGCCCGATGCCCCTTCGCCGGAGGCATCGGGTCCGCCTGGAGCGCCGCTTCGCGCGGCGCCCTCCGGCCACAGCCGCTCGGCCTGCGCCAGCACGGCCTCCACGAGCAGTTCCGTTTCCGGCCGCGGAATGAGCACGGCCGGCGTCACCTCAAACGGGATGCCGTAAAATTCCTGCATCCCGATAATGTACTGCGCCGGCTCCCCGGCCCCGCGGCGCGACACCGCCCGCTCCCAAGCTTCGCGGCGCTCCCCGGGAAACGGCTCGGGCAAGGCCATGTAATAGGAAGCGCCTTCCAGCCCCAGCACATGCTCCAGAAGCAGCTGGGCGCTGCGCTGCGGCTCCGTCACGCCGCACGCGCTTAAAAAAGAGGAAGCCTCAACAAAGGCTTCCCGTATCGTTTGCTTTGGCGTCATCACGAATGTGGTTTCTTGCAAAGCATTATTCCCCTTTTTCCATCAATTCCGCCTGCTCGGCAATGTTCAGGGCGGAAATGATTTCCTCGATTTCGCCGTTCATCACTTGATCGAGCTTATGCAGCGTCAAGCCGATCCGGTGATCCGTCACGCGGCTTTGCGGGAAGTTGTAAGTCCGGATCCGCTCGCTGCGGTCCCCGGTGCCGACTTTGCTTTTGCGCTCGCCGGCGTATTTCGCTTCCTCTTCCTGGCGTTTCATATCGAAAATGCGGGCGCGCAGCACCTGCAGCGCCTTTTCTTTGTTCGAGTTTTGCGATTTTCCGTCCTGGCAGGTGGCTACGATCCCGGTCGGGATGTGCGTCACCCGCACGGCGGATTTGGTCGTGTTGACGGATTGTCCGCCCGCGCCGCTGGAACAGAACGTGTCCACGCGGATATCCTTGTCGAGAATTTCGATGTCGATATCTTCGACCTCCGGCATGACGGCCACCGTCGAGGTCGACGTATGGATCCGCCCGCCCGATTCCGTCGCCGGAATGCGCTGCACGCGGTGCGCTCCGCTTTCGTATTTCAATTTGCTGTACGCGCCGCGGCCGTTGATCATGAAGATGACCTCTTTAAAGCCGCCAAGGTCGTTCATGTTGGCTTCCATAAGCTCCACGCGCCAGCCTTGAGTATCGGCATAACGGGTGTACATGCGGTACAGATCAGACGCAAACAGCGCCGCTTCGTCGCCGCCTGCGGCGCCACGGATTTCGACGATGACGTTTTTGTCGTCGTTCGGATCTTTGGGCAGCAGCAGAACGCGGATGCGCTCTTCAAGCTCGGTCTGCCGGGCGGTCAGCTCTTCGATTTCCATTTTGACCATTTCGCGCATGTCGTCGTCGAGCTTTTCGCCCTGCATCGCTTTGGCAGCTTCCAGCTCTTCCGTTACGGTTTTATATTCAGTATAAGCCTCGTAAGCAGGCTGTAAGTCGGATTGTTCCTTCGAATATTCCCGAAGTCGCTTGCTGTCGTTCACAACGTCAGGGTCGCACAGCAGCTCGCTCAGTTTTTCGTAGCGGTCTGCCAAGGCTTGCAATCGGTCCAACAAGGGGGGTCACCTCTCCTGTTTTTTAATATATTCCGGGGCCCCGCAAAGTAATCGGAATAAGCTTCAGAGGCCGCTCGTCACTTTATGGGGCTATTTAAAGTGCTTTAAGTATCATATGAAGAAAAAGCCGTTTATCCTTTTGTTAACATACCATGGACAGACGACTTTTTATTATACCATGAATCATTCGTTTTTTCCAGCCTCAAAACAGGGACCCACGGAACGCGAAACTGCCGGGCTTCAAGCTTCCCGGTTTGAGGGCCATGCCGATGGCTAAACCTTATTTTATTACCAAAATGAGAAGCATGCAAAGGCCATCGACAAAACCTTCGGAGCCCTTGCCCCTCTTTGACCGATACATGCCGATCCGCTTTCGCGGAGATGTTTTTATCGCTATCGTTCCAAAATAAAACGCAGCATTCTTCGGCCATGCGGTACAATGGAAAAAAGTTTTTTAAAAATCTTGCAGGGTTCGTTCCGGGCCCGTCGTCAAACGAAATGAAACAGGAGGAGGGGAGAAGACTGGAAGAGTTGCAGTGGGTCCGGGCCGTCAAGGCCGGCCATCCGGAAGCTTACAAATTTCTGGTGCAGCGGTACCAAAACATGGTGTACCACGTGTGCCTTAAAATAACATCCGACGAAACGTCGGCCAAAGATTTGTCGCAGGACATTTTCATGAAGGCTTATTCCGCCCTTCCCGCCTTCCGCGAGGATTCCTCCTTCTCCACTTGGCTGTACCAGATCGCCGTCCGCAAATGTCTCGACTGGAAGCGCGCGCAGCAGCGCGAGCAGGCGCGGCGGAGTCCGGGAGAAGTCAGCGAAAACGACTGGGTCACCAATGAGACCCCGGAACAAATCGTGTTGTCGGAAGAAAGGAGCAGCAGGCTCCGAAGGATGGTCGACGAGCTCGCTGAGCCGTACCGGTCGGCCGTCCGGATGTATTATTTCGAGCAGTGCTCTTATCAGGAAATCGCCGAACGGCGCGGAATTACCGCCAAAACGGTGGAATCCCAGCTGTACCGCGCAAGGGCCATGATGCGAAAGAAAGGAGAGGAATTACGATGAAATGCGAATTGATCCAATATCAACTGGGGGCTTATACCGCTGGGGAACTTCCTCCTGAATCCTCCCTTTATATCGAACAGCATCTGCGTACCTGTCCTGCGTGTCAGGCATGGCACAAGGAGGTGCAGGAAATGGCCCTCATCTGGCAGCAGCCTGACCAGGAGACCGATTTTCCAGATTTAACGGCGGACATCATGGGTGAAATCCGGCAGATGCCGCCTCTATATACGCGCCAGGCTTCGCGAATGAGACCTAGGAATTCCCGAAAATCGGTGATCGCCCATTTCGGGGTGGCGGCTTGCTTGGCCTTCTGCCTGTTCCAGTTCGGCGTGTTCGAACATTTGAGCTCAGGCATTTCGCAGGCGACCGAAATCTTCTCGCATTCCGTAAATCACTTATTTAAGGAGGGTAAACGATGATTAAAAAAAGTAGATGGCTTACGTTTTTGCTCGCGCTCATTCCCGGTGTGGGACACCTGTATCTTGGATTCGCCAAACAAGGACTGCAACTTATGATCGGAACCGCAGCCTGCATCATTTTGATTCCGTCCATTCCGATGATCTTCTCGTTCGCGCTGGCGATTCTCTGGTTTTACCAGCTGTTCGACGCGCTGCAAAGAGCGGCCTGGATGAAAGCCGCGGCCCTGGAGCATGAACGCATGATGATGGGCCAGGAGACCTTCGGATATCCTTGGTCGATGCAGGATTTAATGGCAATGGGCGGATATCCGCGGGAAAACCAGCTGAATCCGGTTTGGACCGGGGTCGGCTGCGTCCTTGCAGGCGCCGCGGTGCTGCTCGTGACCATTTTTCCAGCGCTCTGGCATTGGGTGCTTCAGGAAAATACGGCCAGCTTCCTGCTCGCCGTCGCATTAATCGGCTACGGCTTGCGGCTGCTGTTAAAAAAACCCGATCGTAGAGGGAGCGAATCTTTATGAACCCCCCAGTGAATCAGACGCCTCCGCCCATCAAGGTCGGCCGTTGGACTTCCGCCATCGGCCTGATCGGCGTCGGCGTCATCGTTTTATTGCAATTCAACAACATCATTTCATCCGAGGCGCTTAAATATGTTTGGCCCATGCTGCTTATTCTTCTTGGCGTCGAGGTGGTGATCGCCAATATCATCCACTCCGAAAGAAGAGTCCGGCTTGGCGGCTTCAGCGTGACGATCCTGATTCTTCTGCTGCTGGTTAGCACGGTCCAGACCGTGCTGCCGGATCTAGGCGGCTTGTTCAACCGCGGTTATGTCGGCGCCGTTCAAGGCCAAACGGAAGTAGGGAGCGGCATCAAACGCGTCGAGATCAAGGTCGACCATGGGAAAGTCAACGTCACCGGCACCGAAGATGCCAAGCTAACCTACGACGGAAAATTCCGGTTCCGTGACGCTAAAAACCAGGAAGATGCCGATCGGAAAGCCAAGGAAAGATGGAAGGTTAGTCCGTCCGGAGACACGCTCGTCCTTTCGCTCGAAGATAATCCCGGAGTCTTGTTTCAAATCGGTTTCTTCCCTGATGAGGAATATGTGAACGTATCCGTGCCGAAATCGCTTGAGGTCGAGGTTCGTACCAAAAACGACTCGGTGATCGGGAAGCAACTGGACGCCGGCTTCACGGCCGTGACCACCAATTCGTCCATCACGCTGGAGCAAGTAAAAGGCAACGTATCCGCTTCAACGACGAACGGGGCGGTTCGGGTGGCGGACATCGGCGGCTCTGCACAGCTGAAATCAACCAACGGGTCCCTTACGATCGATCGCGTCGCCGGAGAGGTAACCGCCAAGACGACCAACGGAGCGATCCGGGGCACTTCTGCCATTGGCGGCGACTGGACCTGCAGCAGCACGAACGGCAGCATTAACCTTAAGGTGCCTGAAAACGCGAGCGCCGAAATTAAAGCCAAAACCTCCAATTCGTCCATCGGCGGCAGCATCGCGTGGGCCGAGGATGGCGGCGACAACCGTAAACGCGCCATGATTGGCGACGGTTCCCATCATGTCGAGCTGACGACATCCAACGGCAGCATCAAAGTGAATTACGAGAACTAAAAAAATAAGCAACCGATAAGGATGGTTAATCCTTCATTGTTTACGGGAGACGTTTTCCGGAAAATATCTGAAAAATCGGGCTTCAAGGTTCCATATCTTGAAAGCCCGATTTTTGCTCCAAAACCCGCTCGCCAAATTCGATCATGAATGCCGATCCGGGTTCTTTCCCATATCTCGCCCCTACCCATTTATTCATCAACCAGCTCCAATAAATAATCCGTATATTCTTCCTCGCTCATGTTCGAAATCGCGGCAGCCAGCTTATCCTGGGCTTGTGCGGCCGGCAGGCGCTCATAATCGGTTTTGCTTATCTTTGCCATCCGCGCCCGATAATCGGGCGTGCTGTTCCGCTCAATATATTGAATGACCTGCTGCAAGGGCATTTTTTTGAGCGTCCAAATACTGATGTCCTGACTCAACAGATTCTCCCCCTTTAACCTTTCATAATGCATGTATTCCTATAGTGTCCGGCCACCGGCGGCCCCATTCCGTGATTGTCGGCGCTCACGCCAAAAAGGCTGCCCCTGGGCAAGCTGCACCTCTTTGCTAATCGCATGACTAACAATCGGGTACAGTGCGCGTCGGGACAGCCCTTAACTACCACTGCTCTAGTATTACACTGTATTACACGTTAAACCGGAAATGCATGACGTCGCCGTCGGCAACGACGTAGTCCTTGCCTTCGAGGCGGAGCTGGCCGCGTTCTTTGGCTGCGTTCATGCTGCCGGCAGCCATCAGGTCGTCGTAGGAAACGACCTCCGCCCGGATGAACCCGCGCTCAAAGTCCGAATGGATGACGCCCGCAGCCTGCGGCGCTTTCATTCCTTTGCGGATCGTCCATGCCCGTACTTCCTGAACGCCGGCCGTAAAATACGTATAGAGGCCGAGAAGACGGTATGCCGCTTTAATCAAGCGGTTCAAGCCGGATTCCTCAAGGCCCAGCTCTTCAAGGAACATCGCCTTGTCCTCGCCTTCAAGCTCGGCGATTTCGGCTTCGACCTTGGCGCTGATCGGCACGACCTCGGCATGCTCGGCCGCCGCGAAATCCTTAACCTGCTGCACATACGGATTGCTGTCCGCATCGGCCACGCCGTCTTCGCTGACATTGGCGGCATAGAGGACCGGCTTCATCGTCAGCAGGTGCAAATCGCGCAGCACGACCTTCTCGTCATCGGACAGCTCTACGCTGCGCGCAGGCTGGTCGTTGTACAGCGCTTCTTTCACGCGCTCCAGAATGGCGATCTCCTGCTCGTATTGCTTGTTGCCGCCTTTCATGTTTTTACGGGCGCGATCGATCCGTTTGTCGACGCTCTCCAGGTCGGCGAGAATCAGCTCCAGGTTGATCGTCTGGATGTCGCTGACCGGATCCACTTTCCCGTCGACGTGTGTAATGTTCTCGTCCTCGAAGCATCTGACGACATGGACGATCGCATCCACTTCACGGATGTGGGCCAAAAATTTGTTGCCGAGCCCTTCGCCTTTACTCGCGCCGCGGACAAGGCCGGCGATATCCACGAATTCGAACGCGGTCGGCACGGTTTTGTTCGGCTGCACAAGCTCGGTAAGCTTGTCCAGACGCTCGTCCGGCACCTCCACGACGCCGACGTTCGGATCGATCGTGCAGAACGGATAGTTTGCGGATTCCGCACCCGCCTGCGTAATCGCGTTAAACAAAGTGGATTTGCCGACGTTCGGCAATCCCACGATACCTGCTTTCAAAGCCATCGATATGACACTCCTATTTCATATTGGACTAGGCAAAAGCCCGAATGATTTGAAGGATTCGAAAAAATCCCCATCTATTAAACGGAAATAAAAATACGCAAACCTTGCAACCAACCGCTGCGCTTGCGCAGCCTCTCAATCCTACCCATTATATATTAGAACCAGGGGGGCATCAAGACAAAGGCGGCGTACCGTCAGTCCGCGCCAAAACGCCCCTCGGCCCCCATCGGCCGGGGACTGCCCGGCATCGTTCACGGCTGGATCCGTACCAGCCTGTCGGTCGCCCGGAGCGCGGCGACGGTCGCCGCTCCGATGCCAAACATGGCTGTCCGCAGCTCGAACTCCACCTGCGCCAGCGCCGCGTGCAGCGCCTCCTCCGACTCCACCGCCGGTCCGAGCACGCTGCGTCCGAATCCCGCCAGATCGGCCCCCAGCGCCAGCACCTTGGCAGCGTCCACGCCGGTTTTAAGTCCGCCGCTGCCGATCAGCCCGGCATCCGCACATACTTTGCGGACTTCCTCAATGCATTCGGCCGTCGGGTTGCCCCAGCCCGCAAAGGCTTCGGCCGCTGCGCGCCGCATGCTGTCTTTGCTGCGGTGCTTTTCGACCTGACTCCAAGAGGTGCCGCCGGCACCGGCGACGTCCACGAATTTGACACCCGCCTGCAGCAGCCTTGCGGCCGTTCCGCCGTCAATGCCCCAGCCGACTTCCTTTGCCCCGACCGGAACCTCAAGCTGCCGGCACACCTGCTCAATCTTGGACAGAAGTCCGCTGAAGTTCGTATTGCCTTCAGGCTGAAATACCTCCTGAAGCCCGTTAAAGTGAAGCACCAGCATGTCCGCTCCGGCGATGTCGACCGCCCGGCGGCATTCCTCGATGCCGAAGCCGTAGTTGAGCTGAACCGCTCCCAAATTCGCGATGACGGGAATCGTCGGAGCATGCCTGCGCACATCAAAGGTATACCCTAACTCTTCGCGCTCCACGGCAGCGCGTACCGAACCGACCCCCATCGCCCAGCCCCGCGACTCGGCGGCTGCAGCCAGACGTTCGTTAATCGCGCCCGTCGTTTTGCTTCCGCCTGTCATGGAGCTGATCAGCAGCGGCGTGCGCACCGGCATCCCTAGAAAGGATGATTCCAGGGTAACGGCGTCAAAATCGATCTCCGGCAGAGCCGAATGGCGGAATCTGTATTTTTCCAAGCCGTTCGTTACGCCTACGCCGCTAACCTCCTCCGACAGGCTGATCCGCACATGTTCGATTTTTCGTTCTCCCGTCGCGATTTCCGGCAAAAGCGATTTTTTGCCCGCATGATTTTCGCTCATCAAGATCCCCTTCCGTATTTCCCGTTGACCATACCCAATCCGGCCGAAAATTAACAGTAGATTACACATCCATCCGTCAAAATATTCTTCTATCATCTCATCTTGGCGCTCTGAATTTCAAATCGGATTCATGACAAATGCTTTTTTAGTCCAGACTATAGGATGAATTTTACAATGAACCGAGCATGAACCGAGCATGAAAGAACATAAGCCTAAACGGAGGATCAAACCATGGGACAAGATCAGGTATGGGGCGCTGCCGGCAGCACGCATCAAACCGCTTCAGACAATCCGATCGACAAGCCGAATCGCGGCAAACGGCGCAAACGGCGCCTGGTCGTCACCCTATTGGCCGTTCTGCTGTTATGGCTCGTGTGCGTGATTATTTATCAGACGCATAAACCCCTTCCTCCGGGGATTTCCTATGAAAGCCCGCTGCATTATACCGAAGACGTCCGGTTTCTGTACGACCTGACTTACCCCGATCCGTCCGGCAGGATCGTCGCCGAGCAGCAAATCCGCCAAAGAATCGGCGAGATCGTGGATGAGTCCAGGAAATTTCTCGTCATTGACCTTTTCCTGTTCAACAACTACGCCCACAAAGGCCAGCAGTTTCCGAAGGTCAGCGAAGAATTGACGGACAGGCTGGTACGGCATAAAAGGGAATTTTCCGACATGGACATCGTAGTGATTACCGATCCCGTCAACACAAGCTACGGCTCCGCCCCCAATGCGCTGCTGGAACGGCTGAAAGCGGCGGGCATCCGGGTCATCGTGACCGACCTGAATCCGCTTCGCGACCCGAACCCGGTCTACTCGGCCGTATGGCGCACGTTCATTCAATGGTTCGGAGTATCCGGCAAAGGCTGGGTACCCGACCTGATGGCGACGAACGCCCCGAAAATGACGATCCGTTCCTACTTAAAGCTGTTAAACATTAAAGCCAACCACCGTAAAGTCGTCCTCAGCGAAAAACGTGCGCTTGTCCTTTCGGGCAACGTTCACGATGCCAGCGCCTATCATTCGAATATCGCCTTTGAGGTCGGCGGCCCCGTGATCGGGGATATCCTCAAATCAGAGCAGGCGGCCGCCGGCCTGTCCAAAGGGGGAGCGCTTCCGGCTTACGTTCCCGAGCAAAATCCCGGAATCAACGCAGGACCGATCGGCATCCGGTACGTAACGGAGGGTAAAACCTATCAATACGTACTCCAGGAGATCGAAGCCGCCCAAAAAGGCGACACGCTTTGGATGGGCATGTTTTATATTGAGGATAGGAAGGTGCTGAACGCCCTGCTGTCCGCAGCGGGACGTGGCGTCGCCATCCGTCTGCTGCTCGATCCGAACAACAACGCCTTCGGAGAGAAAAAAATCGGAATTCCGAACCGCCAAGTCGTTTCGATGCTGGTCAAACGCTCACAAGGCAAAATTTCGATCCGCTGGTACCATACGACGCAGGAGCAATACCATACGAAAATGATGTATATTGAGAAGCCGGCCGGAAACTCCGTCATTGTCGGCGGCGCCGCCAACATGACGCCCCGCAACCTGAACGACTACAACCTGGAAAACGACCTGTGGGTATCCGTTCCGTCCGGCGCGCCGCTGGATATGCAGATGCGCCGTTATTTCGACCGTTTATGGAACAACAGGGACGGTTCCTTCAGTCTAGACTTAAGCGCCTACAAGTCCGCCTGGTACGAAGACCTCATTTACCGCATCCAGAAGGCTGTTCGATACACTACCTTTTAAGCGGTGCCTCAAGGTTTTCCGGCTCAACAGAGATATGTCATTACTCCGTGATTCCTGCCTGCAAACGCACGGCGTGCTGCTCCCGACGCGGGAGGTTCCGCTTATATGACGGAGCGTCCGCCGCATAGGCAAAAAAGGCGCTCTGCCTAACGCAGAACGCCTTCTTATATTCATCGACATTTTCCTTACGGCTTCTCGCAAACCGACTTAAACTGGCAGCGGTCACCGCATAAACGGCCTTTGCCGTGCGGTACGCACATCGGCGTGCCGAAAATCGGGTCTTCGGCGATGATGCAGTCCATGTAGAACACTTCCTTCACCATTTGGGGCGTCAGCACGTCCTCGGGTGCCCCGGCGCAAAACACGCCTTGGTTTTTGACCGCGATCATATGGTCGGCATAACGGCAGGCCAGATTCAAGTCATGGAGCACCATCACGATGGTGCGCCCCTGTTCGCGGTTAAGCTCGTACAGCAGGTCCAGCACTTCAATCTGGTGGTTTAAGTCCAAATACGTCGTCGGCTCGTCGAGCAAAATAAGATCGGTATTTTGCGCCAGCGTCATGGCAATCCACGCCCGCTGCCGCTGTCCTCCCGAAAGCGAGTCCACCGCCCGCTCCGCGATGTCCGACAGCCCGGTCATCTCCAGCGCTTCCCGCACGAGCCGTTCGTCTTCTTCGCTCCACTGCTTCAGCCAAGACTGGTGGGGATACCGCCCCTGCTTGACCAGCTGAAGCACCGTCAGTCCTTCGGGCGCCGTCGGCCCCTGCGGCAAAATCGCCATGTTTCTCGCTACCTCTTTGGTCGAAGCGCGATGAATTTCCTTTCCATCCAGAAGCACAGATCCGCTTTTCGGTTTGAGCAGGCGCGCCAGCGAACGCAGCAGCGTCGATTTGCCGCATCCGTTGCTGCCGATGAGCACGGTCACTTTGCCCTCGGGAATCTGAAGGCTAAGGTCCTTGATAATCTCCGTATCTCCGTAACTGAGCGTCAGCTCCTCGGTTTGCAAAAGGGTCATCGCCGGTTACCTCCTCATTCTGTTCTTCATTTTTATCGAAATTCAACCAAAGTTCCGTCAGGCAGCAAATGATAATCATTATCACAAATATAAAATGTCCCGTAACCAATGTCAATACAGGCGGCCCGGCCCCACCCCGCTATAACAGCGGGGACATCAGGCGGGCGAGCGACTCCAGAATCCGTTCGGGAATTTTCTTTTTCATAAACTTGTCCAGCACGATTTGCTTCGTCGATTTGAGGTCGCGCTCGAAATCCGATACGATCCGCTTCACGCTTTCCGTCTGCACAAGCAGCGCATTGACCTCGAAATTCAAATGGAAGCTCCGCATGTCCATGTTCGCCGTGCCGATTGTGGCCACTTCCCCGTCGATGATGAGCAGCTTGGAATGCAGGAAGCCCTTTTCGTATTCGTAAATTTGGACGCCGACATCAAGCAGCGCCGGAAAATAGGAATGGGATGCCAGAAACGGCAGCCATTTATCCGGTTTTGCCGGAAACAGGATGCGAACATCCAGGCCCGACATGGCGGCGACGCGCAGGGAGGTCAGAATGTCTTCATCAGGGATGAAATAAGGCGTAGCCAGCCAAACGGATTTTTGCGCGGAAGTAATCATGGAAAAAAATATGTTTTTAAGCGTGCGCCGGTCGTTGTCCGGCCCGCTCGGAATGATTTGGATGGCCCCGCTGTTCCGCTCCGCCAGAAGCGGCGACAAATATTCGGCTTCGAGCACCTTTTCGCCCGTCATATAGTTCCAGTCCTGAAGGAAAATGATCTGCAGCGTCCTGACCGCTTCGCCTTTGACCGACATATGCGTGTCCCGCCAAAAGCCGTAGGTGGCGCTGCGGCTCAAATATTCGTCCCCGACGTTCAGGCCGCCGATAAAACCCACGTTCCCGTCGATGACGACGATTTTACGATGATTGCGAAAATTCACCCTCGACAGGAAAAACGCTTTGGAGCTTCCGTAAGCCGCAACCTTGACGCCGGCGTTGGCCATTTCCCGCAGGAACGACTTCGGCAGCTGCATGCTGCCCCAGGCATCGTACAAAAAACGCACGTGGACCCCGGCTTTCGCTTTTTCGATCAGAATCCGCTGAATCCGGGTGCCGATATCGTCCGCGCGATAGATGTAATATTCCATATGAATGTGATGTTTGGCTTTTTCCAGCTCCTGCAGCAGCGTGGAGAAGGTTTCTTTGCCGTTGGTCAAAATCCGGGTTTCGCTCGTGAACGAGATCGGCGTCCTCGCCAGCCTCTGCGAAAGCTTCAGCAGCTGCTGCTGCATCGGATTAAAATCCGACAGGTCTTGCTGAACCCGCACGCTTCCTTCCTCGAGCATTTCATAGATTTTGGAATCCTGCTCGGCCTTTTTGTCGAATTTGCGGCGTTTGAAGTAGTTTTGCCCGAACAACAGGTAAAAAAACAGTCCCACGACCGGCACCAGCGCCAGCAGCAATATCCAGGCCATCGTCGAGGAAGGGTTTCTGTTTTCCATAAATATCATGAATCCGAGCGAGACGACGGTCAGGGTCGAAAATATGCTGACGATCGTGCCTGCCGTTTTGCCGAAAAATCCGAATCCGACATAATAAAAAACAAATAATAAAGCCGCAATAAGTACAGCCTGTATAGCCCTTCTCATAGGTTCCCCCGATTCGTTCACTTTTCCATCAAGCGCTGCCGCTTCCGAAATTTGGCGAAAATTCGGACGCGGCCAGCAAATTCTATTCTACATCAACGATGACAATCTTCCTATAGATCGCTGGAAAAAACGCTTTGGGACAGGCTTCGAAATAGGACCAGACCCGGTCCTTCCGAAAAAATCCGCTTCAGCATAAAGACGCCTCTTCAAGGCCATGATCAAACAGAATGAACCGAAAACCTTGACAGACGGACGGTTTCGTGAAAAGATATCCCTAACGACCGTTAGGTAGTTTTGATGGAGGTGATGTTATGAATGCAAAACGTTTGCTTTTGGATACCGCGCTGGCGCATTTTGCGGAGGATGGTTACGAAGGAGCCTCCCTGCAAAAAATAGCCGAAGACGTCGGGATCAAAAAGCCTTCGATATACGCCCATTTCAAGGGTAAGGACGATCTGTTCCTCCGTTCGCTGAAAAACGCGCTGAAAGAAGAAAAGCGGAGAATCACCCGCTATTTCATCAGCAGGAAGGACCAGCCGCTGGATCAGCGTTTGGCCGAGCTGCTGGCCTTTCTTCAAGAGGAGTACACCCGCAGCAGCGAGAGCAAATTCGTGCTTCGAATGTCCTTTTTTCCGCCTTCTTCCTTGTACGACGAAGTCATGAAACTGATCTATCCTTTTTTGGATTCCATGGAAAGGCGGGTCCTGCGGCTGATGGAGCAGGCGAAGGCGGACGGGACGGCACCGATTGCCAGTCCCGAGGATGCGGCGGTGGCCTATATGACCTTGGTGGACGGCATTCTCGTCGAAATGGTGTACGGCGGCCTGGCAAGCGCCAAGCGGAGACTGAAAGCATCCTGGCCCATTTTTTGGGCGGGCATTCAAGCTGCAAAAACTTAACGGATTTTAACGAGGAGGGAACATCGTGAACCGGCATTGGTTGTACGTTATTTTGGGCGGCGTCGTCGAGGTGCTGTGGGTATCGGGTCTGAAACACTCCGCCAACATTTTGGAATGGATTTTGACGATTGCCGCCATAGCGGTAAGCTTTTATCTCATTATCGAGGCGTCGAAGCATCTTCCCGTGGGCACGGTATACGCCGTCTTTACGGGTCTTGGAACGGCCGGTACCGTCTTAACGGAAATGCTCGTTTTCGGAGAGCCTTTCAGCTGGCCGAAAACGTTGCTGATTCTCGTGCTGCTGGCAGGCGTCATCGGGCTGAAGCTCATTACGGCTGACGAAGGAGCCAAGAAAGGAGCGGATGCGTAATGGCATGGGTAGCGATCGTACTTGCCGGCGTGTGTGAGATTTTCGGCGTGATCGGCATCAAGGGCGTGACGCAAAAAAAGGGCTGGACCGCTTATTTGCTGTTGTTCGCGGCTTTCGCAGCAAGCTTCTCCCTGCTTTCCTTTGCGATGAACACGTTGCCGATGGGGACGGCGTATGCCGTATGGACCGGGATCGGGACCGTGGGCAGCACGCTTGTCGGCATGTTCGTGTTCGGGGAACCGAAGGAATGGCGCCGAATGCTTTTTATCGCGATGATTCTCGGCTCGGCGGTTGGTTTGAAATTAATTTCGTAAGAGATGTAAGAAAAACATTTATCGACGTACTTCCACAGAAGACAGACCGCATTTAAAGGTGGTTTTTCTTGCAATATCAGGATGCAATGGCTCTGTAGTTTATACTTTCTGATATTATAACAAAAACATTTATCGACGTACTTCCACAGAAGACAGACCGCGTTTAAAGGTGGTTTTTCTTGCAATATCAGGATGCAATGGCTCTGTAGTTTATACTTTCTGAATTTTGTCACAAAACAAAGGCCTTCTTTGTCTTCCTATATGTAAGGTCCATATCTTTGGAAAATAAAGGAGGAAGTTTGAAATGACACTGCGATTAAATTATCGGACCGCGAGTCCGCAAGTATTTCAAGCGATGACGAATCTGCAAAAGGCCAGTTCGGACTCTTCGCTCGACATCGTCCTGGTGGAGCTGATCAAAATCCGCGTATCGCAAATCAACTGCTGCGCGTTTTGTCTGGATATGCATGCCAATGATTTAATGAAACACGGGGATTACGGGAATCATATCGTTTTGCTTAATGCGTGGCGGGAAGCGCCGATTTATACGGAGGAGCAGCGGGCGGCGCTTGCGCTGGCCGAAGCGGTGACGCTTATCTCCGAGCAAGGGGTGCCGGAGGATGTTTATGCGGAAGCCCGGAAGCATTTTGACGAAAAAGAGTTCATGGAGCTGATTCTGGCCATCAATACGATCAATAGCTGGAACCGGATCGCCATTTCGACGGGAATGTTCCCGGGATGTTTTTCACCGTCGCAAAACGGCAGAGCATAAAAACGTCTGCAAAAATCGAAGAGTGAATCACCCTGCCCTGTGCAAAGGCGCAGGGTTTCTTTCATTCGCGGGAAGGTCGATCCCTCCTGGACGCCGAATGGATATAAACGCATAAAATCGGGAGGGAGGCTGAACATCACGGAAACGACGGCATTTGAAACGATCTACCGGACCTATCGGGCTTACGGCTTGTCGATCGCATACCGCATGCTGGGGACGTATACCGACGCCGAAGATATCGTTCAGGACGTGTTCGCCGAGCTGGCGGCCAAAGATCCGGCGGAAATCCAAAACATGAAATCGTATATTGCCAAAGCGGTCACCAACCGCTGCTTGAATCTGCTCCGCTCCGCCAGGAAAACCCGGGAGGAATATATCGGCGAATGGCTCCCGGAGCCCATTGCGGCTTCGACGGATCTTCCCGAGCTGGCGGCGGAACAAAAGGACACCCTCTCCTATGCTTATCTGCTCATGCTGGAGCGGCTTGGTCCGATGGAACGAGCGGTCTTTCTTTTGCGGGAAGTGTTTGAGTACGATTATGCACAGATTGCCGACATGACGGGCAAAACGGAAGCCAACTGCCGGAAAATATTCAGCCGGGCCAAGCAGCAGTTCAAAGGGAGCGAACCGCCCGCATCCCCGGTGGACGACGAGCAGCGGAAAGCGGCCGTGGAGCGGTTTGCGGATGCTTTTCTCCATTATGATCCGAAAATGCTGCTTGGGCTGCTGGCGGAAGACGCCATGCTCATATCCGACGGCGGCGGTGTGGCGCGCACGGCGATCCGGCCGATTTTCAGCCGCGACCGCATCTTGAGATTGTTCGTATCGCAAAAAGCCTACCGGGACATGCGGATTTGGGACACCCGGATTACGGAACTCAACGGCGAAACCGCCATCGTTTTTACGAGCGGTCACGAGGTGAAAGCTGCGTTTTGCTTCCGGTTTACCGAATCGGGAAACCGGCTGCAGCATTTGTACATGATCAAAAACCCGTATAAGTTATTGCATTTGCGTGTGTAACGGCCTAGAACGCGAATAAATGGGAACATATTCGTCCGCCTTGAACAAGGCGGTTTTTTTATTTCCTCTCCCCCTTTGAAGCGCCATTTCTGATGGCCCAAAACCGGGACCAAAGGCGTAGATTTGAATCCCCCCTTCCTTTTGTAATATAATTTTTCTGACTACACGGTCAGATTAAGAACCGAAGTGTTCAGAAAGGAGTGAATGTTCGTTTGTCTGAGAAGTTGGCGGACAAAAAGAAACAGATCTTGAAGACCGCCCTGCAGCTGTTTTCCACCCAAGGGATCTCCTCCACGTCGATGCAGGAAATCGCCGAGTATTGCGGGATGTCCAAGGGAAGCCTTTATTTGCATTTCAAATCGAAGGAAGAGCTTGAACAAAGCATTTATTCGTATTGCGAAGGGATGATCCGCGACAGCGTCATGCAGGTGGAGCAGGAGCATCTTCTGACTCCGAAGGAACAGCTTCAAAAGCAGGTCGAAGTGCTTCTGAACCGTTTGGTCGAGCTTAGGGAGTTTGCGATCATGCAGCTCCATGATCAGCATATGGGCGGCAAAAGGCCGCCACTGAACGCACGCATTCACGAAAAACACGTCCATGCGCTGCAATGGTTCCACGACAAATTGGCCCTTATTTACGGGCAGGACATCCTGCCTCACGCAATGGATCTGACGCTGTTTGTTACCGGCATGCTCGGCGGGTATATCCGAATGCTGATGATTCCGGGACTGCCGCTGAACGTTCGCCGCATGGCGGAGCGTCTCGTTGCGCTGCTGGACGACGTGGCTGAAAGCACGCTTCGCAAGCAAATGGAACCGATGATCGCTACGGGGGTGTGGTCCGAGTGGCTGGACAAATACATGACAAGCCCGGATCGCCCGCGCCATCCGCTCATGGTGACCAAACAGATGAAGGATATGCTGAAGGATGCCGGCATCGATGAATTCAGAAAGGAATTTGCCCTTGACTCCATACAAATCATGGAAAAGGAGCTGCTGGATATCGAGCCGCGCAAAGCCATTTTGGCCGGCATGATGAGCAACCTGGAGCAAATCGGGGAACTTGGGCCGCTGAACAAGGAACTGAAAGGAATTTACGAGCTTTACATTGCTTCAAGAGCCGAGCAGCGATGATTATACACGACGATTTTGGCTTAACCCGTACTTAGAAGGTATATGGAGAGGAGTAGAAACCTGCGAGATGAAAGGAATCATTAATTTCTCACTGAACAACAAGTTTGCGATCTGGATTCTGACCGTCATCGTTGCCGTTGCCGGATTGTACAGCGGCCTTTCGATGAAACAGGAAACCATTCCGAACATCAACATCCCGTTTCTGAGCGTGACCGCGGTTTATCCGGGCGCTGCCCCGGAAGGCGTCGTGCAGGACGTGACCATTCCGCTGGAACAGCGGCTGCGCAACGTGGACGGCGTGAAAACCGTCACTTCCACCTCGATGGAAAACGCGGCCAACATTGCGATGGAATTCGACTACGGCACGGACCTCGACCAAGCGACCGCGGCCGTCCGTGAAGCGCTGAACGAGGTCAAACTGCCGGATGGAGCCCAAAAGCCCACCATCTCCAAATTCAGCATGAGCTCCTTCCCCGTCGTATCCCTCAGCGCTTCGGACGATTCGAACGATCTGGAGAAGCTGACCAAAAATATCGAAAACCAGGTGGAACCTGAGCTTGAAAAAATTCCGGGCGTCGCCTCCATTTCGATTTCGGGGCAATACGTCAAGGAAGTGCAGTTGAAGTTCAACAAAGAACAAATGGCCAAGCTCGGCCTTTCCGAAGATACCGTCAAGGGCATCGTCCAAGGATCTTCGATCCATGTACCGCTGGGCTTGTTCACCCTGGATCAATCCTCGAAGGCCGTCGTTGTCGACGGCAACATCATTACGCTGGATGACCTGAAAAATCTGGCCATCCCTGTTATCCCGAGCGCGGGAGGCGCATCCTCCGGAGCTGCCGGGGCTCCAGGGAAGGGCGCAGCAGGTACGCCTGTTCAAGGCGCAGGCGCTGGAACCGGCGCTCAAGGAACTGCCGGAGGCGGCGGGAATGCCGCTGGCGCGGGCGCCGGCATGACCGGCGGAGCAGCGCAAGGACATGCGCCTGCGGGCATCCCGACGGTTAAATTGAGCGATATCGCCGACATTCAAGTGATCGGCAAAGCCGAGTCCGTATCCCGTACAAACGGCAAAGCTTCAATCGGCCTGCAGATCGTTAAGGACAATGATGCAAATACCGTTGATGTGGTCAACGCCGTTAAAGATAAAGCGAAAGAACTGGAAGGCGAATTCAAGGGCATGAACCTGACGGTTCTGCTCGACCAGGGCAAACCGATTGAGGACGCCGTGTCCACGATGATGAGCAAAGCGGTATTCGGTGCCTTGTTCGCCGTCTTGATCATCCTGATCTTCCTGAGAAACATCCGTTCGACCATCATCTCGATCTTGTCGATCCCGCTCTCCCTGCTGATCGCGCTCCTGATCTTATGGAGAATGGACATCACTTTGAACATGATGACCCTCGGCGCGATGACCGTAGCCATAGGCCGGGTCGTCGACGACTCCATCGTCGTCATCGAGAACATATACCGGCGGATGACCAGCGGCAGCGAGAAGCTGCGCGGACGAGAGCTCGTCCGGGAAGCGACCCGCGAAATGTTCGTGCCGATCATGTCTTCGACGATCGTGACGATCGCCGTGTTCCTGCCGCTTGCTTTCGTCAGCGGCATGGTCGGCGAGCTGTTCATGCCGTTTGCGCTGACGATGGTCTTCGCCCTTCTGGCATCCCTGCTCGTCGCGATCACGCTCGTGCCGATGCTTGCGCATTCGTTGTTCAAGAAAGGCATCAAGCCTTCCAAAAACCATGATCATGACAAGCCGGGCAAAATGGCCCGCGGCTATCAGCGCATCCTGAACTGGTCGCTCTCCCATAAGCTGATCACGTTCGGCCTGGCCGTCGTCCTGCTCGTTGCGAGCCTGTTCTTGACGCCGCTGATCGGTACCAGCTTCATGCCGGAGCAGGAGGACAAATACGTTATGGTCACCTACTCTCCGGAGCCGGGTGCACAGCTTGAAACGGTTGAAAAGCGCGCGCTTGACGCGGAGAAATATATTTTGGACCAGCCTGGCGTGGATAAAATGCAATATTCCGTCGGCGGCAGCGGCAATCCGCTGGGCGGCGGCGCTTCCAACTCCGGCCTGTTCTATATCGAATACAAGAAAGATACCAAAGACTTCGAAACGGTGAAAAAGAACCTGATCGAAGGTCTCAAAAAGCAAGTGACCAAAGGTGAATGGTCAACGATGGACATGGCCGGCGGCATGGGCGGCAGCTCGCTCAGCGTCAGCGTCTTCGGCAACAGCCTGGAAGACATCAAACCGGTGGCCGACCAAATTCTGAAACTGGTGGAAGCCGACAAGACCAATTTCGAAAAAGCGAAAACCAGCCTGTCCAAAGCCTATGACCAATATACGATCGTAGCCGACCAGGAAAAACTGAGCTCGCTTGGCTTGACCGCAGGGCAAATCGCCATGAAGCTGAGTCCGCAAAGAGAGCGTCCGGTCCTGACCGAGGTTAAGGTAGAAGACAAAAAATACAAGGTGTATATCGAAACCGACGGCAAAGAGTACAAGAGCATCGACGATATCGAAAAAGAAACGGTTGCGTCCCCTCTTGGCATGAACGTGCCGATTAAAGACGTCGCCAAGGTGGAAAAAGGCTCTTCGCCGGATACGATTACGCGCACCGACGGCAAAATGGTCGTCAACGTCACGGCGAACATTTTGACAAACAATGTGGGCAAAGCTTCTACCGACCTGCAGAAGGAAATTGACAAAATCAATCTCCCTGACGGCGTGGAAGTGAAATTCGGCGGCACGACCGAACAAATCAACGATACCTTCACGCAGCTCGGCCTCGCCATGGCGGCGGCGATCGCGATCGTGTACTTCGTGCTCGTCGTGACCTTCGGCGGCGGACTGGCGCCTTTCGCCATCCTGTTCTCCCTGCCGTTTACGATCATCGGCGCTCTTGTGGGCTTGTGGATCGGCGGAGAAACGCTGAACGTCTCCTCGCTCATGGGCGCGCTGATGCTGATCGGTATCGTTGTAACCAACGCGATCGTCCTGATCGACCGCGTCATTCACAAGGAACGCGAAGGTTTGTCGACGCGTGAAGCGCTGCTGGAGGCAGGCGCGACCCGTCTGCGTCCGATCCTGATGACCGCGCTGGCGACCATCGGAGCCCTGCTCCCGCTCGTCAGCGGACTGGAGAGCAGCGCAGGCATCATCTCCAGAGGCCTTGGCATTACGGTTATCGGCGGCCTCATCAGCTCCACCCTGCTGACGCTCGTCATCGTGCCGGTCGTGTACGAATTCCTGATGAAATTCCGCAGACCGAAGGTGGAAGACTAAAAACAAACGATGGAATCGATCATCGCCCAAGGACGCGTTCCTTCCCGACCGGGAAGGGCGCGTCCTTTTTTCAAGATCGCAGGCAAAACATCAGCTAAACGCAGTCTGTATCTGTGAAGGTACGTTGATAGAAGTCTTTCTTATCAAAACGCTTTAGTATAACCACCGGCAGGAATTTGCTGTTAGAGACCAGAAACTGTTGTATGAAATAAATAGCCGGAACCCTCTTGACCCTCACATTGATGTCAGGGTTTACAATAAGCGTATTCGGGCAGGAAGGAGGAGGTCGCGGTTGAATATCGGCGAATTGGCGGAGCTGACCGGAGCAAGCATTCGCTCCCTCCGTTACTACGAGCAAAAAGGACTGCTGGCTCCGCTCCGCAAAGACAACGGGTACCGGGAATATACGCCGTTTGCAGTGGAGCAGGTACGGACCATCCAGCTTTATTTGAATTTGGGGCTGTCGACCGATGAGATTGCCGGCATCCTGCAGTGCGTGCTGATGAACAAAGAAGCCTTCTGTGTAGAAGTGCTGCCGATTTATCAGCTGAAGCTGCAGGAAATCGACAAACAAATCGAGCTGTTGACCAGCATCCGGCAGAACCTGACGGACCGCATCGACGCCATCCTGCTCGAACGATCAAAATCCGGTCAGGAGGAATAAAGATGAGCATCGAAACCGTCAATGACGAGACGTTTGCAGCACATATCAAGCCGGAAGGAACCACGCTCGTGGAATTCGGAGCGGTGTGGTGCCCTCCCTGCAAAGCGCTGCTGCCCATGCTGCATGAGCTGTCGAACGAACAAGGGGAGCAGGTCCGATTTCTGGAGGTGGACTGCGATGAATCCCCGGAAACGGCAAGCCGGTACCAGGTGATGTCCGTACCTACAGTGATCGTGTTCCATAACGGGGAGCCGGTGGAAAAGCTGGTCGGCCTACGCCCGAAAAGCGTATATGAGCAGGTTCTTTCAAAGCACAGCCAATAAGATGATCCTTGAGCAAGATGCCGTTCCAACCGCGGATATGTGTGACGGGTTATGCGAAGACGAGGTCTGTTTTTAGTAAAGTTTGGGTCCTGACTTAGAATGCAAACGGCGCATGCCATGATGGCATGCGCCGTTTTTGCGTTACGCCAGTTCATTCCGCATCGACTTCAGCATCCGCAGATCATAAGGTATAAATTCACCCAGCATGCTGCCGATCTCCCGGTACAGCGGGGTTCGGGCTTGCTCCGTAAGTTCCTTGGCGAAATGCGGCGCCCATTGAAGCAGATGCCGATCCAAAAAATCGATTTGCGTATCCAGCCACATCAGCCTGCATTCGGGCAAACCTGCGGTAAACGCCATATGTTCTCCGGCCACCGCGATAAACTCCAGTTCGATGGTCAGATGATCGTCATTTTCGCTTTGCAGCTTGTTAAAGACGATGCCGCAGTCCTCGTAAGCCTCGCGGATTTGCCTTATACAGCGCCAGGCGCTGCGCGGGTCAGCGGTCCGGTATGCGCTTTCGCAAACGCTAGGAAAAACTGCGTCCCGGCCGATAAACAGCCGCTCATATTCCGCCGTTTCTTTCCGGCAGGCCTCGACCAGCCGTCCCGGGCTTAAACGGCCCAAATAATCCTGAAGCCTGCGTCCTCCATCGGTAAGCGCCAATTCTTCCCGCAGCTCCGCTTGGCGCTGCCAAGGCGCGATCTGCGCCAGGCCCGGCGGATTCTCCAAAAAGTCGATCAGCAGCTGGTACGCCCAGCCCCTTCCTTGATGCCAGCGGGCTCCTTCCAACGTATCCAGCAGCGGTTCCAGCGTTGTCGTCATAGCCGCCCCTCCTTGATCCAGGTCCGGATTGTCTTGAAGAAACTTTTTCCTGAATCCAGCTTACCTGAATCGGAGCCGGCGTTATGTGATATGATTCACATCGGCGGATATTAAACCGCCCATTTTCGGAAAGTTCAAACAATTATCAGTGAACGTTGGCTTGTACAATCTCATATGAAATCTCAGTCTAGCAAGCCTTCAGCACACTTGAAAATCACAAGTAAAAACAGAATCTCCAAAAGGAGATCCCGTCTTGTTTCCTACTGATTTTCAAGAATACAAAAAGGGCTTCCCGGCGGGATTTGGTGACTCTATATTTATCAATTTATCTGCGGCGCTGTTTTCTTGCGATCAGCCTTCTTTTTCGGCGTTTGGGTTGCTTCATAGGCTTCATAGGCTCTCTAGGAAGCACTACTTCACCCGAAGCAAGATTCTGCTCCGTGTACGGCATATGATTCACGTAAAACAATTGCTCTGCATCTTCTTTCCCTTCCGCTGCATTTCTTTGTTCCTTCACATAGTCCGGTTCCTCAAATGCCGCCGTTTGGCTGAGCAGAAGCAGTTCCTCCATCAAGATCGGCTTTTTGACGACAAGCAAATGGAACATGATTTGGTAAGCGACGTTTAACTGCGATTGCCTTAATAACGATAACTCAATAGGATCATACCCCGTGTAATAGGCAGGGAAGTAGAAAAATTCCATACGAAGCACTCTGAAATCCATAGCAGCATGTTCCTTTTTCAACAAGGGCCACGCATCCTGCCGCGACAGCATAAATTCATCCTCGTCGATGATCGTATCGGTGGAAGAAGTCCAGTAACGAGGCGAATGCTCATTAAATAGCTGCTTATATTCCGGGTTGACCATATGGGATCCGACATGCGCGTAGGGCGCAACAATGCATACCATGGCTTTATGCCGGCAGACTCGGTACAACTCCTGCATAACGGCTTGAAGATCATCCACATATTCGAGACTTCGAGATGCCATCACGAATTCAACGGTATCATCTTCAAAAGGAAGCCTTTGGTTATAGTCCAGTACCAGATCCGTATCCTGATAAGCGATTCGATCTATGCCTATGCAATCCCGGAACTTATGGTTTCCAGAGCCGAGATCAATCCTCATCCCCATCCCTTCTTTTCCTTTTACTTGTACTTGTACCCTCTTCTTCTTAAGCTATTCTACAGGCAAACAAGATGTCTATGTACTTATCCTCCTGCATTAACCTATCTTCTTGTTCGCCCTGGTTATTAGTCATGTACAGGCAAATTCAGATAAGAATTGACATACGCTGTATAAGTTGTTCTGTTCAAAAATAATTCAAAGGAGGGTAGGGAATGCCCTTAAACTTGAGGTTTGTCGATAATCAGCCCGGGGCGATTACTTTTACGGGCAACACGCTGGGGCTTAGCCGGTCCAATACCGTTGGGGTACCTGGGACGGAAGGGTCTATCGGCGCGTTTATTACAACAGATACCTCGCTACAATTTGGAAGCTATCCACCAGGAACGACAAGTGATTTCAATTTGAACGGCTCCAGTGCAATTTTGCGCGTACCTCCGGGCAGCACGGTGCTATATGCAGAGTTGGTCTGGAGCGCTACTTATACAAACACGTCGGGGAATGTTAGTGATTTTATTGATAAGTCGGTTTCGTTTACAACACCCCAAGGAAATGTGTTTGATATTGCCCCTGATCCGGCCACAGCTACGAATAATTTGATGATTAACACAGGTGTCAATGGGTATGTACGTTCTGCAAATGTGACTTCGATCGTCCAGGATGCCGGACCGGGAACATATACCGCCGGCGGGGTCGCCGGTCTTATTTCGTTTCCGGATGCGGTTGCGAACTATTGCGGATGGACACTGTGCGTTGCTTACCAAAATTTTTCACTTCCTTTCCGGAATTTATCCATTTTTGTCGGCGGTGTCCTTGTTAGCAGCAACAGTACAGTTACAACTACGGTTAGCGGATTCGGAACGCCAGTTACAGGACCTGTCTCAGGTCGGTTGGCTGTTTCGGGTCAAGAAGGAGATGCTGAAGGGGCGGGAGATCAGATGTTATTCGGTCCCGCTCCAGGCAGTCTAACCATATTAAGCGGTCCTAACAACTTCGCTAACAATTTCTTTGCCTCCCAGATTAACGATGATAATGGTGATCTGGATGTATCCGGGACCTTCGGTACACGAAACCAGATTAACGGCAGTCCCGGGACGAATGTTGTTGGCGGCAGACAGGGGTGGGACATTACCAACGTCGATGTCTCTCCAACGTTGGTTAACAATCAGACGCAGGCAACGGTGCAATTTAGAACTTCAGCCGATGTCTATATTGTCTCTGCTTTCGGTCTTCAAATCGATCTCAATGCTCCAACAATTAATATCACAAAAGAGGTAGATTCGCCTACGGCAATCCTTGGTCAAATTTTGACCTATACCGTAATCTTCACAAATACCGGGACGGCTGAAGCCGATTTTGCTACCCTTGTAGACAAAATTCCCGAGGGAACTGTATTTGTCGATAACAGTGTATTTCTAGATGGGGTTCAGCTGCCTGGGGCTAATCCGGCCGACGGAATCCCGCTCGGAAATCTGATGATCGGTCAGGAGCATGTTCTTACCTTTCAAGTTAAAGTCGCTTCCCGCCCGCCGGGAGATGTGATCATTAACCAAGCTTTGATTAAATTTGAGTATCAATTCGTTGCTGGAGGTCCGTTCGAGAGCGGGACTTCCGTATCCAACCCGGTCGTTACGCCGTTCCTGAATCCGGAGATAGCCGTTGAGAAAACCGCGTTCCCGGTCAGCGTTTTTCCTGGAGAAGTCGTTCATTATACCTTTACCGTATTCAACATTGGCTCGGCTCCCTTGAATAATATCATTATCAATGACCCGGTCCTGGGTCTTCATCAGTTGGTCTCCCGCCTGGATCCCGGCGGAGCGGAAGAGTTCTTCGTGGATTTCGTCGTGCCGCCAGGAACTCCGGCGGGGACCGTTCTTCGCAATATCGTGACCGCCGTGTCCGATGAGGCAGGTCCGGTTTCCGCGGAAGCCGATGTGAGAGTGCTGGCCGAATTCAGCGTTCAAATTACGAAAACGCCGGATCAGTTTTCCGTTACTCCGGGGCAAACCGTGAACTATACCATCACCGTGACGAATACCTCCAATGCGCCGCTCACGAATGTCGTAGTTGAAGATTCGTTAACCGGCTTTACGACGATCGTGCCATTTATGGCGGAAGGCACATCGCAAACCTTTATCGTTCCGTTTATCGTACCTGCCGGGGCTACGGCTGGGAGTGTCATTACGAATGTGGCGACAGCAAGCCCGGCAGAGACAGGTACGGTGTCTGCCACCTCGGCAATTATTGTCGGCACCGTCACGGCCCTATTCGTCTTTAAAACCGTCAATCATCCTACTGCAGCGCCCGGCGAAACCGTGCAATATACGATCACGGTTACCAATGCCGGCAACGCGCCGTTAACGAATGTGCGTATCACCGATCCTTTGCTCGGTGTCGATCAGATATTCGACGCGCTGCCCCCGGGGGATACCATACAAATTGACGCTCCTTTTGTCATTCCGCCGACAGCCAGTGAAGGTGATATCATCCACAACGTCGTGACGGCCACCTCCGATCAAGTCGGGCCGGAAACCGCCAACGCGGATGTCATTGTCACGGGAGCTTCGGCCATCGCGCTGACGAAGACGGTCAGTCCGACGGAGGCTTCCCCCGGCAGCACGGTGACTTATACCTTTGTCGTGACCAACACCGGCAATACCACACTGTCCGATGTGCTGCTGTCCGATCCGCTGCTGAACATCAGCCAAGAAATCGGCTCCCTCGCCATCGGCGAATCGAGAACGATCACCGTTCCGTTTGTCATCCCGCAACATGAAAGTATCGACTTTGTGAATACAGCGAACGTCATCGGTCATTTCGGTCCCGTTGAAGTAACGGCAGAGGCAAGTGCTGCGGTGGCTCTCATCCTGCCTTCATTTACGTTAACCAAGGCGGTAGACCCGACAGAAGCTTTCCCTGGTGAAGAGGTGTTGTTCACCTATACCTTAACCAACACAGGAAACGTCCCGCTGACAAATATTTCGCTATCCGATCCGCTGCTGGCTTTCACCAGCACGATTCCTACGCTGGCGCCGGGAGCCTCGACCAGCGGCTCTATTCCGTTTGTGATCCCTGTGGATGCAGCGGCAGGAGTGACGTTCACTAACGTGCTGACTGCAGCGCCTATGGAAACGGAAGCTCAGACTGCTTCGGCTACCGTCACGGCCTTAGGCGCACCATCCATCACGCTGACCAAAACCTCAAGCGTGGCAAGTGCCATGCCGGGCGAAACCGTGACGTATACGATCACCGTCACCAATACCGGAAATATGGATTTAATTAGTGTTGGGGTTGGGGATGAACTGCTTGGGTTGAATGAAGTTATCCCTGTGCTTGCGGTCGGCCAGTCCGTCACCTTTACCCCGACCTTCGTCGTTCCGCCCGGTACCCCGGACGGAACGATAATTACGAACATCAGCACAGCGACGTCGGATCAGACCGAATCGATTGAGGCCATCGCCCGCGTTATCGTGAATGCGCCTGCCTTTACAGTGTCTGTTGATAAAACGGCAAACCCAACCTCCGCCGCCCCGGGTCAGACGGTGCAGTATACGATCACCGTCACCAACCCGAACGCAAGCGCGTTAACGAATGTGACCCTTAATGACGAGCTGCTGGGTATTTCCGAATCGCTTGGAACGCTCGCCCCAGGCGAGAGCCGGACATTGCATTTTAACTTCACCGTACCTGCCGGCATTTTATCCGGTACGACGATCATCAACACGGCCATCGTCAATTCCGATGAGACCGACCCTGTTCAGGATTCCGCCGTTGTGACCGTGGCCGCGGCTCCCGGCCTGCAGCTGAATAAGGCGATCGAACCGCCGGAAGCCAGACCAGGGCAAACCGTTCAGGTCATCCTGACATTGCAGAACACGGGAAACACGGATCTAACCAATATCGTTCTGAGTGATCCGCAGCTTGGCTTTGAGTCACTGGTTCCTTCGCTTCCGGCCGGAACGCTTCTAACCGTCAAATATCCGTTTATTGTGCCCGAGGTTCCGGCGGGTACGGTGATTGTCGATACGGCAACCGCGACTTCCGATCAAACCGGAGAAACGACGGCTTCGGATTCTTTAACCGTTCTGCCGGCCTTTAGCGCCTCAGTCACCAAAACGGTAGACCGGACGACGGCTGTCCCCGGGGAAACGGTGACCTTTACCATCGTATTCAGGAACCTGTCCAATGCCCCTCTGACGGATCTCGTCTTTTCCGATCCGCTGCTGGGCATCGAGAATATCTTCAACGCGGTTCCTGCCGGGTTCTTCACGACCATCACCCGTTCCTTTACGATACCGCAAGGAACACTGGGCGGAACAACGCTGCTGAATACGGCCGTCTTTGAATCTCCGGAGATCGGAGAAATTGAAGCCGAAGCTTTGGTTACCGTCGCGAGTGTCCCGCAATTTGAACTGAAAAAAACGGTTCAGCCGCAATCGGCTTTGCCTGGTCAGACCGTCCTATTCTTCTTGAGTGTCATCAATACGGGGAACGTTCCGCTGCAGAACATCCGTTTATCAGACCCGCTGCTTGGGATTCAAGGCACTATAGTCATGCAAATTCCACACGAAACGGAATCGCTGACAATCCCGTTCACCGTACCTGCAACAGCTGCAGCCGGAGAAAAAATCGTTAATACCGTGCAGGTTTCAGCGCCTGGCATAAGCCCGCGGTCGGCCGCGGCGACCCTAAACGTTATTGCCCCGCCGCTAAACATCGTAAAGGAAACCAGCAGTACACAAGTTTTCGTGCAGGAAGAGTTCCAATTCACGCTGCTCGTCACCAACAACGGTACCGTTCCAACCCTGGATACGGTGCTGACTGACTCCTTGGAGAAAGGCATCCGATTTGTGCCTGGCAGTGTCACGATTGACGGCAAGCCATCTCCGGGGGCCAACCCGGAATCCGGCATCCCGCTAGACAGCCTGGCTCCCGGTCGGACAGTCAAGGTGGTGTTCACGGTCAAAGCCGTCAGCGTACCGCCGAAGAGGAAGGTCAGCAATCTCGCGAATGCTTCCTTCCGACCGGAAGGCTCGAATCAAACCTTCCTGGTCAGCTCGAACGTGGTTGTCATTCACATCCATGAGCATGAGGAATAATGTTAGGGCATTAAATTGAGTTGAGATATCTGTACGCCTGAGCCGATGCAGGCTATGTAACGCAAAGTGAGCCTTAGCCCATGAGCTTCCATGGAACTAAGGCTCTTTTTTATGCGCCAAACCAAAAAGACGGGGCCTCGCTAGTCCCCTGCCTCTTCTTCGCGCTTTTTCGCAAGCGCCGCGCGGTAGTCCTCGGGATGATTCATATTAAAAAAGACTTGGCCGGCCTCAAATCCCGTTTCCTGCACGAGGACATCCTCGGGGATATACCGGACCCGAAGCCGCTCAAGCCAGTCCATCATCCGCAGTCTGCCGCCGCCAAGCGCATCCTCCAGCGCCCCAAGCCCGCTGGCATGATAAGCGGCGAGCAGCGGCTGCACCCTGCCTTCCTCTACCGGTATAAT
The DNA here is from genome assembly GCF_031583795.1 of Paenibacillus sp. VCA1. Classification (NCBI taxonomy): domain Bacteria; kingdom Bacillati; phylum Bacillota; class Bacilli; order Caryophanales; family Paenibacillaceae; genus Paenibacillus; species Paenibacillus sp. VCA1. The sequence goes on from NZ_JAVLSX010000003.1 coordinate 197,901, forward strand.
CGCTTGATAGCTATCGCCGTCTGCACGTTCGGCTTCCGCTTCCTTCACGCTTTTGACCAAATATCGGAACAGCGCCGATGACACGAAGGGCATATCGCAGGCAGCGACGATGATCCACGGCGTCTTGGCCGCATGCAACGCGGCGTGGATGCCGGACAAAGGCCCCTGCCCGGGAAAGCGGTCATAAACGATCCCTCTGCCCAGGTCCCGATAATCATCCGCGGTTTGATCGTTTGCGGCGATGATCACTTCCAGGCCCGCTTCCGTCATGGCTCCGATAATCGTTCCGATCACCTTTTCGTTGCCGACGGCAAGCAGCGCTTTATTTTGACCCATGCGCCGCGACCCGCCGCCTGCCAGCACAACGCCGGTAAGTCCCGTTCCCGTCATCTAACCACCTCCTTGAAAATTTTCGTTCCACAACGCTTCCGATGACCTCCGTTTACCGTTTAAAAACCGCGCCCGGAGGGCACTTTAACAATAATTGGTTTGTATCCCTTTTCAACAAATGATAAAGTGGGGGTGGCGGCTTCTATTACCTAGCCTCTGTCGATTTGCATTCGGTCGGAAAGGAATGTGCAACGTGGATGATCGTGTAAAAAAACAGTCCAAGCTGCTGCCGCTTAAGGCATTTAACTTTCTTATTTACGGAACCATGGTGATTTTCACCAGCTTTTTTCAATTATACCTGCAGGACGCAGGCATGAACAAATCCGAAATCGGCAGCTTAATGGCGCTTGGCCCTTTGGTGTCTCTTTTCGCCAATCCGTTCTGGATGAAGTGGAGTGACCGCCTGCAAAATACGAGACGCATCCTGCTGATCATGATGACGGGCACCCTGCTGCTTATACAATTTGTGTTCCATGCCGGCACGTACAGAATGGTTTATTTGGCGATGATTCTCTTTTTCTTCTTTCAAAGCCCGATGTTCGCACAGAGCAACACGCTCATTCTGGGATATACCGCAAACCAACCGAAAAGGTTCGGCTCGTTCCGGAACTGGGGGTCCATCGGCTGGGCGGTCGTTGCCGTATCCGCGGGCATGGTCATCGACCGGCTCGGCATTTCGCGTCTGTCGTTTCTCGTCACCGGCATTTTAGTGCTGGCCATCGGCACGGTTCTGCTTCTCCCGCCGCTGAAGGCGGCTTCGGAGACGCCGCCCATCCGGCTGAGGGGACTTGCCCAATTCGTCATGAACCGATATTTTGTCGCGTTTATATTGCTTGGGATCGTCGTTTCCGTCCCCAATGTCATGAATAATACGTTTATGTCGCTGTATATTGCGGAACTTGGCGGCTCCAAAACGATGGTCGGATTGGCCGTCTTTCTCTCGTCGTTTCTCGAGGTGGCCGTGCTGTTCCTTTTCCACCGCTACCTGAAGCGCTCCCTCACCACCCTGATCGGCTGTCTGGGGCTGGTCAGCGTGCTTTTCTGCGTGCGGTGGCTGCTGATGGCGGGTGCCTCGCATCCGCTGGAGGTCGCTTTCATTCAAATTATGCACTGCATTACGTTCGGCGGGTATTTCTACGTCGGCATTCAGGTGGTGAGCCAGCTCGTGCCTCCTGTGCACCGCGCTGCGGCGCAGTCCGTATTTACGCTGACCTGGAGCGGCATTTCCGGCGTCATCGGCAGCCTGGCCGGCGGATGGCTGTACCAAAATTTCGGCGGCGCCGCAATGTACAACATGGGTTTCATGATGGCCCTCGCCGGAGCGGCCGGATTCGGCTTCATGTGGTATTGGCTGCGTTCGCAAGGCCATCATCCGAAAACGAACATCCCTGAAGAAGAATTCGAGGACATGTAAAAAGCCAGCGCGCAGAGCATCGGCACTGCGGCTGGCTTTTCCTTTGTTGCATTGGATCGAAGCGCTCCCGGCTTACTTCGGCAGCTGGAACGAGCTTTTCATCGATACGATCAGGTTGAAAACAGGCTCTCCCGGCTTCGAATATTTCGGGTCGACGTTGAAATATCCGTGGCGGAAAAATTGGAATTTGTCCTGAGGATTCGCATCTTTCATGCCCGGTTCCACGAATCCGTGAAGCACCTCGAGGGAATTCGGGTTGATTTCATCGAGGAACGATTTCTCGACCTTTTCCGTTTCTTCGAGTGCTTCCTCGACTTCAGCCTCTTCGTCTTCCTTCGGTTTGATGAGCGGCTCGTACAGGCGGAATTCGGCCGGTATGGCATGAGAGGCTTCCACCCAATGGATCGTGCCCTTCACTTTCCGTCCGGTAAAGCCGGTGCCGCTTTTCGTTTCAGGGTCATACGTGCAGTGGATCTCCGTCACGTTCCCGTTTTCGTCCTTGATGAAATCGTTGCACTTGATGAAATACGCATTTTTCAGGCGCACTTCATTGCCCGGGAACAGGCGGAAATATTTATTCGGAGGGTTTTCCATAAAATCGTCCTGCTCAATGTAAATTTCGCGCGAGAACGGGATTTGACGGCTGCCCATCTCCGGATTTTCCGTATTGTTCTCCGCTTCAAGCCATTCCACCTGTCCTTCCGGATAGTTGGTGATGACCACTTTCAGCGGCTTCAGCACGGCCATCGTGCGCGGCGCCTTCAGCTTCAGGTCCTCGCGGATGAAATGCTCCAGCATTTGCAGGTCGATGAGGCCTTGGCTTTTGGAAATGCCGGTTTCGTATACGAAGCTGCGGATCGCTTCCGGCGTATAGCCGCGGCGGCGGAGACCCGAAATCGTCGGCATGCGCGGATCGTCCCAGCCGTCGACGATGTTCTCGTCCACAAGGAGCTTCAGTTTCCGTTTGCTCGTCAGCGTTTGCGCGACGTTCAGGCGGCCGAACTCGTATTGATGCGGCGTGCTTTCCATTTCGCATTCCGCGATCACCCAGTCGTAAAACGGACGCTGATCCTCGAACTCGAGCGAGCAGAGGGAATGGGTTACGCCCTCAATCGCATCCTCCAGCGGATGGGCAAAGGCATACATCGGATAGATGCACCATTGGTCGCCCGTGTTGTGATGGGTCGCGTGGGAAATCCGGTAAATGACCGGATCGCGCAGGTTGATGTTTGGCGAAGCCATGTCGATTTTGGCGCGCAGCACTTTTTCCCCGTCCTTGAATTCGCCGGCGCGCATTCTGCGGAACAGGTCCAGGTTCTCTTCGACGCTGCGGTCGCGGTACGGGCTGTTTTGTCCCGGCTCGGTCAGCGTGCCGCGCGTTTCGCGGATTTGATCGGCGCTTTGGTCGTCCACGTAAGCTTTTCCCTTTTGGATCAGCAGCTCGGCGCGCTTGTACATTTCTTCGAAATAGTCCGAAGCGAAACGCTTTTCCGCCCATTCGTATCCGAGCCATTTGACGTCCTCTTCAATCGATTTGACGTATTCGACGTCTTCTTTCAGCGGGTTTGTATCGTCAAAACGGAGGTTCGTCGAACCGCCGAATTCCTGTGCAAGCGTAAAGTTGATCCAGATGGCCTTGGCATGTCCGATATGCAAATAACCGTTAGGTTCCGGCGGAAAGCGGGTAATCACTTTCTGGACTTTGCCGGACTCCAGGTCATCGATTATCACGTTTTTAATAAAGTTGGAGGGGGTGCTTGGTTTCTCCACAGTAATCAACCTTTCATCCTGAATTATGTCCGCCTTTCATAGATTGAACCGACAGCAGTTTCCTGCTCTTCCCTACATCTATTCTTTATAAGCGTGTTTCATTTAAATATACCTGTAATAACCGGATAGTTCAATGATTCGGCTTTTTGTGCTTTGACGAAAGACACGGGATTAGGGTAGCATGGAAAAATAGAATGGAAACGAAAGCCAAAAAGCGCGGCAAATGCTGTACATTTTTATTCCCACATAGAAAGAAGGTTTGAAATTATATGTTTACATATTTACTGGACGATCACATCGAACTGAAGCCGCTCGCCCTGCAGCATGTCCGCGCCTTGTACCAATTGACGGTCGATTCGCGCGAGACGCTGCGCGAGTGGCTCCCTTGGGTCGATGCCATCACGGACGTGGAGCATACCGCAAGCTACGTCAAAAACGCCATCAAGCAGGGGGCCGAAAACGGCGCCGTCTCCGCAGGCATTTGGGTGCAGGGAGATCTTGCCGGCATCATCAGTTTTCATGAAATCCACTGGCATAACCGTTCCGTCAGCATCGGCTACTGGCTGGGAACAAATTACGTAGGCCAAGGCATCATGACCAGCGCCTGCCGTGCTTTTGTCGATTACGCGATGATGGACTTGGATTTGAACCGGGTCGAAATCCGCTGCGCCACGGGCAACCATCGCAGCCGCGCCATTCCAGAAAGACTCGGCTTCGTATTGGAGGGGATCGTCCGCGAAGCGGAGTGTCTTCCGCAAGGATATGTGAACCACGCCATTTACGGCATGCTTAAGAGTGAATGGAAGCTGCTCCGATAACCCTAAACGCAAAATACCCCCGGAAGCGGGGGCCATTGGCTTCGAAACCGATTCAGGTGCCTTGAAGGCCCCCGGAAATGATAAATTCTTAAAAAATCGAAAAAGCCGCCCGGCCGTGTTTCATGATCCGGCGAGCGGCTTCCTAAATGATCCTTACCCTATCGTTACCCTTCCTGAAGCCATTTCGTAAAAGATTCTTTTACTCCGGCTGCCAGCGCGTCCACTTCCAGCAGCCGCCTAAGCTCGTCCCGGTCCGCCCCGCGGCGTCCGAGAGCCTGCTGCTTCAAAACGGAAGCGACCGTCACCCGCATCGGATGGGAAGAGCGCTTCACGATCCGCGAGTCCTTGCTCAAACGGCCCTCCTCAAGAATCCGCAAATAGAAGCCGCTGAATCCGGTATCCAGCACGCGCGCGGGAAAATCCTTGACGGCATGTTTGCTCGAGAGCTTAAAGCACGGGAAACGGGGCTGGCTGACCTGAACGACGACCTCGCCCATTTCGAAGACATCCCCGATGCACACCCCGGTTTCGAGCAGCCCGGTGACCGTTAAATTTTCCCCGAATGCAGAGTAATCCAGTTTCTTGTCGAGCTCCTGCTCCCAATAAGCGTAGTGCTCATAAGGATACACGCAAACCGCCTTGTCAGGGCCCCCATGATTGACCGTATCGGCCTGTCCGTCGCCGTCCATCTGCGTCCGCCCCACGAACACTTCGCCTTGAACCGGGCGTTTATAGATGCCCGTCGTGAGCGGCTTGCCCAAATATTCGACCGTCACCGGCTTGCCCACATTGACGGACACGATGCCGTATATGCCCTTCTCCTCCAACCTGATCCAACCCCCTGCCAACATGTTTGAACCTTATCATAACAAAAGAAGGGGAGCGATCTCAAAGGTTTTTATCCGGTTCGATCTTCACGGCCGTCAAAGAGCCTCAACAAGCCCTCCGTCGATGACCAGCGTGCTGCCCGTAATATAGGTGTTGGCCCCGGACAACAGGAAAACGACGGCTTTGGCGAACTCCTCCGGCTCGCCGTAACGCCCGAGCGGGATTTCCTTTTGCGCCTGCTCCGCAATGGCCTGTACCGATTCGCCTTTTTCTCTGGCGTTGTTTTCGTTCAGCTTTCTGATGCGGTCCGTAGCGATCCGCCCGGGGGCCACGGTATTGACGAGGATGCCGTATTGGGCGAGCTCCTGGGATAACGTCTTGCTCATGCCCGCCACGCCCGTCCGAAACGTATTGGACAGGATCAAGCCGGGAATCGGTTGTTTGATCGAGCTGGACGTAACATTAACGATATGCCCCCCGTGTTCCTTCATATGCGGGAGCGAGCAGCGGATCGTCCGCACATAGCTGAGCAGATTCAGCCGGAACGCGTTTTCCCAGTCTTCGTCCGTAAAGGATTCGAACGTTCCTGCCGGCGGGCCGCCGCCGTTGTTGACCAGGATGTCGATTCGCCCGAACGTTTCGGCCGTATAGCGGATCAGCCCTTCGACTTCATGCGCAATCGTAATGTCCGCCGCGTAATATTCGACCTGGCCGCTGCCGAGCTGCTGCAATTCCTGCTGCACCGCCTGCAGCTTGTCGTCGCTGCGGCTGCTCAGCATGACGTCCGCCCCTTCCTTGACAAGCTCTGCGGCAATCGCCTTTCCGAGTCCCGAGCTTGAAGCAATAACCAACGCCTTTTTTCCTCGAAGCTGTAAGTCCATCATGCATCCCCTTTTCCTTGAATTTTGCGACGATGAAAAATACCGATTATATCAAACCTCCGCCCGTTGATAACCCAAAAAAACACACATAACCTTCATTACCCTTATGAACGTCCGACGAAACGGACATTTGCAACAAAGGACCTTCACTTCGTGAAAGTCCATTCTATTCACTCTATTCTATTAAGCATAAGCCCGTCGCGGCAAAATATCAAATTCAGGTTATACATCCAGAAAATATGCCATCCAAATTTCGTCGGCGTACCCGCCTCCGACGCGGTATTCGCGATGCAGACGGCCCTCCTCGACAAATCCGCATTTCCGGTAAAACCGGATCGCCCCGGCGTTGGTCGAAAGCACGCGCAGCCGCAGCTTAAGCTTGCCCTGCCCGGCCGCCCAAACCTTGGCCTCGCCGATCAGCCGGGTGCCGATGCCTTCCCGTTGGTATGCCGGATGCACGGCGATGTTGATCTCGCAGACATGCGCATGCGCCGCAAGGCCGGTCGGATCCCGAAAACCGACATAACCGCACACGGTCCCGTCGGCGTCGGCCACCAGCTGGGATTCGGGAGGGCAATGCCTCAGGAATTCCTCGCGGGAGGTCCAGCGCAGCGGCTCAGGCGCGGTTCGCTCCGTCCAAACGAGTTCATCGATATCCATTAATGCCTGGGCATCCTTCATCCTGGAAACCCGGATCGTGAGCGTTCGCTCATACAGCTTCATGGCAATCGCACCTCTTTTTGACAATCATTTGATGTCTGAAAAACGAACAAAAATGACAAGGAATGCTGCAAATACCGGCCATCATCCCTCGATGGACCCGGATAACGAGCGTTCGGCCGCTTTGTTGCGCAGCGCGTGCGCGACAAAGCAGGCGACGGCTACGACGGCGATGCCGATGGACAGCCAGGCCACCGGAGCCAACCCCCCGCGGTCGTACAAGATGCCCATAAAATAGGGCCCGATCATACGTCCGAGGGCGGCCATGCCGCCCGTCACCCCGATATAGAACGGAGCGGCCTTGTGGGCGTGGTCCGATATGAACGCCGGGACGGCCGGGGAAATGAGCATTTCCCCCAGCGTGGCCAGCGTCATCGCGAGCACCAGCCCGGGATAGCTCGGGAGCGTCAAAATGACGACGTATGCCGCCAAATAAAACAGGCCGCTGGCCGTCATTTGCGAGGACGAGTCCTTGGCAAACCAACGTTTGATCCAAGTGGTCACCGGCTGCGCGACGAAAATCAATATTCCGTTCAGCGTCCACAAAAAGCCGTACGCCCGCTTAGGCATGCCTTCGGATATGATATGCGGCGACACGCCCGTGTTCCAGATCGAGTTGCCGAACCAAAGGAACAGGGAGCCCAGCCCCAGATACAGATACAACCTCGTATTGCCGAGAAGCGCAGGCACGCTTTCCCCCGTTTCTTTCTTTGCCTTTTTGGCGAGATGAACGGGTCCTTCCTCTTTATCCAGCCGATTCAAATAATTCAGGAAAAACAAGGCGAATACGGCCGATGTCGCCCCGTTCAGAATGAATGTGAGGTGATACGACACGTCGGCAAGGAAACCGCTCAGCGCCGTCCCCAGCGCCACGCCGATGTTGTTGGCCACGTAGATGACGTTAAACAGCTCGCCGCGCCGGTCCGCAAAACGGAACCCGACGAATGCCTGGATGGCGGGCATCGAAACTGCGTTGCAAAGGCCGATAAACCCCATCATGACCATGTACAAGGCCCAAATCGAGCTGATGAAAGGCAGCGTGAACAGACCGAGCGCGCATAACCCGAGCGAGCCGACGATCAGCCGTTTGACCCCGACGCGATGATATAGCGCACCGCCCAGCAGCTGGCCGATAATGCCGCCGAACGCCTGAATCATGACGACCAGGCCGGCATCGGCCATGCTTCGTCCAAGCTCGTCGAATACGTACATCGTCGTCAGCGGCCACATCAGCGACCCGCCGGCGGAATTGATCAGGCTCGCGGCAAGAAATATTTTGACTTCTTTCGGATAGGATTGCAAAAATTTCATAACGTTTATTTTCCCCTGCTTTATGCAAATTCCGTTAATGACAAGCTGTGACAGGATCTCGACATCATCCGGGATGCGTTACGTCCCGATGATGGGCTTTTCGATGCAAAAAAGCCCCGAGGGGCTTTTAAAGCAATGGAAATACGATCTTTTCTTGTCCCAAATCCCAGTATCCATGATCCTTGCCGTCCTGGCAATAGCATCTGTTAACGCTTTACTTGGACAACGGTCGAAAAGAAAGTGGCCCCGCCGCCCATGTCCGCCAGACGGTCCGGGGTCAAGGCATTGACGCGCCGTTTGCTGCCTTTCCCGTTCCACCATAATCCCTGGCTGACGACCGTTCCCGGGAGCATTTTATCCGTGACCTGCGCTTTCAGCTCCAGCCGTCCGCGATCATTATACACGACGACGTCGTCCCCGTCCTGAATGCCGCGCTGCGCCGCATCCTGCGGGTGGATCTGAAGCAAAGGCTCCTTCTCCAGGCGCTGGTGTTTCTCCGAATTGGCAAAGGTGGAATTCAGGAAGTTATGGTTCGGCGGCGATATGAACATCAGCGGGTACGATTCGCTTGGGCCGGGCCGTTTCGTGCCGTCATACCCCTCCTGCAGCGGGATATACTCCGGAAGCGGCGGCAGCCCCGCCTTTTTCATCGCTTCGGAATAAAGCTCGATCTTTCCGGAAGGCGTCGTCAGCCGATCCAGATAGGAAGCTTGCGGCGTCATGTCGAGTTTCACGAAGCGCTTCTCCTTCAGCAACTCCAGCGTAACTCCGTTCAAATACGGATTCTCCGGATAATCCAGCGCTCCTGCAATCAGTTCCTCCTCGGTTTCGGCAAAGGTCCCGGCGTCCAGTCCCATGGCCCGGCCCAGCATCGCAAACAATTCGACGTTGCCTTTGGCTTCGCCGAGTTTTTCGATCACCGGCTCCTGCAGCTGTACATAATGATGCCAGTACGATGCGTACAGTTCCGTCGTCTCGAACGAAGAAGCTGCAGGCAGCACGATATCCGCGTATTTGGCGGTGTCGGTCAGGAACAAGTCGTGCACGACCGTAAACAGATCCTCCCGGGCAAAACCTGCCTGTACCCGCTCCGTGTCCGGTGCGACGACAAGCGGGTTGCTGCAATAGACGAACACGGCCTTGATCGGCTGCTCCTTCATGTGCAGCGCCTCTCCGATCCGGTTCATGTTGATGCTGCGTGCCTCCGGGTTCGGCCGCAAATCCGGCCGCTCCAAATAGTCGCTGTTCATGGCGTGATAGCCTCCGTTCGTCTTGATGGCTCCGCCTCCCTTTTTCAGCCACTGGCCCGTCAAAGCCGGCAGGCAGGCGACGCTGCGGACGTTCATGCCTCCGTTGTCATGATGCTGAAGCCCGTTGCCGATCGCGATGAAGGAAACGGAGGCCTCGCCGTACATGCGCCCCAGCTTCTCGATATCTTCCGCCGGTACGCCCGTAATCGCGGACACATGTTCCGGGGTATAGCTTTTGACATGCTCCCTAAGCTCTTCATGCCCTACCGTATACCGCTTCAGGAAGGCTTCGTCCGTCCATCCGTCACGGAACAGAACATGCATCATGCCGAGCGCCAGCGCCGTATCCGTCCCCGGGTACAGCGGAACGAACCAATCGGCCCACTGGGCGGTGCGGTTTTTGTGGACGTCGATGACGACCACTTTCGCCCCGCGCTTGCGCGCTTTCTCGGCGATGACGACTTGGTGCATATTCGTGCTGATCAAATTGCCGCCCCAAACGATGATCAAATCCGCGTGCTCCGTGTCCTCCGGCGAGGTCCCCCCTTTGAAGCCCATCGTATATTTCCAGCCGGCGTTTCCGGCTGCGTTGCAGATCGCTTGATCAAGCCGGCTGGCGCCAAGCGCGTTGAAAAAACGCCGGTCCATGCCGTCCACGCTGAGAATGCCCATATTGCCGTAAAAGCTGTAAGGCAAAATGGATTCCGGCCCGTATTCGTTGATCAGCTCCCGGTACCTTCCGGCAATTTCGCTGACAGCCTCATCCCATGAGATGCGCTTAAATTCTCCGGAGCCTTTCGGGCCCGTCCGTTTCAGCGGGTAAAGAACCCGTTCTTCATGGTAAATCCGTTCGGTCATATTGCGGACCTTGTTGCATATCGCTCCCTGCGTGATCGGGTGCTCCGGATTGCCGGTAACCTTGACGATTTTGCCGTTTTCCTTATGCAGCAAGAGGCCGCATGTATCCGGGCAGTCCAGCGGGCATACCGCCGGGAACACGCCGTTTTTTTGGTCTAACATTCCGCCCCACTCTCCCTTTGTCGCTCTGGTTCTTATCGCTCTCTTATTGATATCTTAATGGGCAGGCGGCAAATGCGCAAAAGAAATTCGAGGCCGCATGGCGGGTACGCAGTTTGCCTTAAAAGAAAAACCCGCCGCTTTCGCGGCAGGTTCTCATGATTTCGTTTTTTTTCGCTTACAGCAGCTGCTCGATGGCGCCTGCCATCGTTTCCGGAACCTCGCGCGGTTCATAGCGGGCTACCACCTCGCCGCTGCGGTTCACCAGAAATTTCGTGAAATTCCACTGGATATCGCTGCTTTCAGCAGTTCCGGGCTGCTCCTTTTTCAAATACGCAAAAAGCGGATGCTCCTCTTCCCCGTTCACGTCGATTTTTGCAAACACGGGGAAGGAAACCCCGTAATTAAGCTGGCAAAACGAGGCGGCTTCTTCGCTGCTGCCCGGCTCCTGCCCCCCGAATTGGTTGCACGGGAATCCGAGAACGACAAGCCCTTGGTCCCGGTAACGTTCATACAGTTTTTGCAGGTCGCCATACTGCGGCGTCAATCCGCATTGGCTTGCGGTGTTGGCGATGACCAGCACTTTGCCCTTGTAATCCTCGAGAGATACTTCCTTGCCCGCCGGCGTGGCGGCTGAATACGAATATACCGACATTTGGATTCCCTCGCTTTCTTATGATCATATCGTTGTTCATCTGCCCCGGTGCCTGGCTTTGGCTTTCCGGACGGCGATTTCCCGCTTGCGCTCGGCTGCGGCTTCCCGCTGCTCTTTGCCAAGACGCGTTCTTTCGCGCTTTCGCAGCTCGATCTCCTGCCTGATGGCCTCCTGGCTCGCCGTGCTGACCCCCCGTGCCCTGGATTCCTTGGCCGCAAGCCGGGCAAGCCTTTTGGGGCTTACGGTTTTCAGCGGAGATATGGCGGTGTCGACGCCGCAGGAGAGCCGATCCGCCAAGGCAGGCAGCCGGTGCAAGACAAATTGCCACACTTCCGGAAGCGAAGGCTCCGCTCCGAAAATATGCCTGCCCGCAAACAGCTTGCCGTCTTTTTCCGTTTCCACGATGCCGACCCAATAAGGCTCTTCGAAAAATACCGTTAGTTTCACTGGTATTCCCCCTCTGTTCAAAATCAGAACGCCGGACATCCCGAGGGGGGGAAGGTTACTGACACGGATCGGCGCGCGCTGGCCGCCCCGTGCGCCCGGACTACCAACCGGACCGTGTTTTTGCGCTCTACTTCCATCATACACAAGTCGAAGACAAGTGCAAGCCGCGGCTCAAAACCGCCGCTTTGGCCGCCTCGGAAGAAAAAATAACCGGAAGGTTTGAACATCCATCCCTTCCGGCTCCTTGCATTCCGTTATGCTAACGTCCCGATCTTCCGCCCCGGCGCCCGGCATCTGTCCCGCGCCCTCTGCGGCCTTGCGGCGGGGTGCCGCCGCGGCTTTGGTTACGGCCGCCGGAAGCGCCGCGCTTGGAGCCGCCGCGGGCATCCTTTCCGTTGTGTGAGGCGGCCCGAACCGCCTTGTCTTCCCGGCCGGAACGTCTTTGCCCGTCCCGCCCGGCATTTCCGCGCCCGCCGGAGGCCTTGCGCCCTGGGCCGCCGGCCTGTTCCTTATGGCGGCCCGCCTCCTTGCCGCCGGATGCTCCCGGTCCCCGCACTTCGACAATGGCGCCGTCCTGTTCATACCGCCGGCGCTCGATAGCGTACTGGATGCCCTGCTCAATGCGCTGCAGGTCCCCCCTGTCCTTCGGAGAGGCCAGCGTAACGGCCATTCCTTTGCCGCCGGCCCGGCCCGTGCGCCCGATGCGGTGGATGTAGCTTTCAACCTCATGCGGCATGTCGTAATTGAAGACATGCGTTACGCCTTCGACGTCCAGGCCTCTGGCCGCCACGTCTGTTGCCACAAGCAATTGGAGCTTGGCTTCACGGAAACGTTTCATGACCTGCTCCCGTTTCGCCTGCGACAAATCGCCATGCAGTTCGTCCGATGCGTATCCCCGCTCCAGCAGCGCCGCGTTCAACGCCGATGCCCGGCGTTTGGTGCGGCAGAAAATGATCGCGAGATACGGGCGGTACATGTCGATCATCGATACCAAAGCCTGCTGCTTGGTCCGGTCCGTCACTTCCACCACCAGCTGCTTGATCGACTTCAGCGGCACGGGCGATTGTTCCACCTTGATCGTGACGTCTTCCGCATCGCGGGTATAGAAAGAAGCGAGCCGTTTAACTTCCGCCGGCATCGTCGCGGAGAAGAGCAGCGTCTGCCGCTGATACGGCAGCGCCTGGATGACCGCTTCCACCTCGTCCAGGAAGCCCATATGCAGCATCTGGTCGGCTTCGTCCAGCACCAGCGTCTTTACGCCCCCAAGCTCCAGCGTGCCGCGCCGGAGATGATCGTTTAACCTTCCCGGGGTTCCGATGATCAAATGCCGTCCGCCTTCCAGCTTGCGCAGCTGTTTCTCCACGTCCTGGCCTCCGTAGACCGCAAGGATGCGGATTTCCGTCCCGCGGGCGATTTTCCGCGCCTCTTCCGTAATTTGCAGCGCCAGCTCCCTCGTCGGCGCAATGATCAAAGCCTGCGGATAGGAGCGGCTTGGGTCCAGCCGCTGCAGGATCGGCAGCAAAAAGGCGATCGTTTTCCCCGTTCCGGTTTTGGCCCGGGCGATGACGTCCCGGCCCGCCAGCAGCAGCGGTATCGTTTCGGCCTGCACCGGCGTCGGCACGGCGATCCCGTTTTCCTTCAGGGCGGCAACCCACGGCTCCTCAATGCCCAGCTCTAAAAAATTTGGCAAAACATCCACCTCGTTAAATTCATCTTTTCGTAATCCCGGTTTTTTTGAAAACCGCCAAAAAACTTATTTTACCGGATAAGCTCCGGATTGGCGAGAACGCCGTTATCAACTTCTAAAATCTGCCCGACTTGAAAATGGCGTACAGCAGCCATACGACCATAAGGAACGCGACGCCCAAGCCGATCCCGATCACCGGAAAATGCCACAAAATCGAAGACTGGCGGTTCATGGAGGAGCCGATGATCAGACCGACCATAATGATGCTGAATGCCAACAAGACGATGCTGAAGGACAATCTGTTGCTGATCTGGTCCAGCTTGCGCATCAGCGAATCCATCTCCGGCATGCTGAGCTCTACCTTCAGCTTGCCCTTGCTGATCAGCGCGGAAAGTTGCCTTGCTTGGGACGGAATGTCCAGCAGCGCCTCGGCCAGCCCGGCCGCGCTTCCGAGAAACTTGCCGCGCAGGCGGCGGGGGCTGAACCTCTCCTTCACCAGCTTCCGTCCAAACGGCTCCGCCATGTCGATGATGCTCAGCTCCGGATCGAGCTTTTGAATGACGCCCTCCATCGTAAGCAGCGCCTTGCCGAGCAGCGTCAGATCCGGGGGCATCATAATCGCATGCCGCTGAGCCACCCCAAACAGGTCGCTGAGCGCTTTGCCGATGCCGATCTCGGAAAAGGGCAGATCGTAATATTCGTCCCGAAGCACGTCCAAATCCCTGCGCAGCGACTCCATATCATTGTCTTCCGGCAGCAGCCCGAGATGCAGAATGGCGCTGACCATGCTGTCCGTATTTTTACGCATAAGAGCTATAATGAGTTCGGATAAATGGTCCTTCATATCGCTGCTGAGCCGTCCGACCATTCCGAAGTCGAGAAATGCCAAGCTCCCGTCCTTCCGGACGAGCAGGTTGCCCGGATGCGGATCGGCGTGAAAGAACCCCTCCATGAACATTTGATGCAGCATGGCGTTCACGAAACGTTTGGCGATCAGCTTCCGATCGAAGCCGGCCTTTTCCAACTGCTCCGGTTGGCTGAGAGTGACGCCTTCGACGTATTCCATCGTCATGACGCGGGAAGAAGTGAACTGCCAAAATATTTGCGGAATAAAAATATGGGGATCGCTTTGAAACTGCAGCGCGATTTTTTCCGTATTGCGGCCTTCCCGGCTGTAATCCATTTCCGCCAGCAGCGACCGGGAAAATTCCTCGACGATTTTGACCAGCTGGTATCTTCTGGCCCACTCCCACCGCTTTTCGGCCATATGGGACAGGTCATGCAAAATCGCCAGATCGCGCGTAATGGTTTGCAGCGCGCCGGGGCGCTGGATTTTCACCGCCACCTCTTCCCCGGATTTCAGCTTGCCTAAATGAACCTGTCCGATGGAAGCGGCGGCGACCGGAATATCATCAAAACGAGCGAACATGTCCCCTACCGGCATTTCCAGCTCTTCTTCCAAAATGCTTCGCGCCGCTTCCGCCGAAAAAGGCGGCACCTGGTCCTGAAGTTTTACAAGCTCCCGGATCACGGATTCGGGCAGCAAATCGGAACGTGTGCTTGCAAGCTGCCCCAGCTTCACGAATGTCGGGCCCAGATCCTCGAGCACGAGTCGGACCCGTTCCCCTAGCGTCTTTGTCTCCGGCTGTTGCTGCTTCATTCGGCGGCGCGGCAAGGACAGCATTTGGAACAATCCCAATTCCTCCACCATGTAGCCAAAGCCATGACGCATAAGCGCCATGGCGATCTCCCGGTAGCGACCGGTATGCCTGATACGTACGGCCATATTACGAATGTCCCGTTTCAGGCCCTTGTTCCGGGGCATTTCCTTCAAGTTCGGCGATTCTTTTTTCCAGCGTTTCGATGCGCCGTTCCAGATCGGCAACATGCTTTTCGGAAGGCACATGAAGTTCTGTCAAAATGCGTTGGATTTGCTCCCGCAGAAAATCTTTGAATTGGGATTTTTCCTCCTCGCCGCGCTCGACAAGCCTATCAATCATGTCCTTGGACTCGGCCGGCGCAATTTCGCCCCGCTTGACCAGCTCTTCAACGGTCTTTTCGATTTTTTCCTTGCTGACGATCGTCAGGCCCCACCCGAGCGAGATGGCTTTTTTCAACAGATCGCTCATTGCATTCCCTCCCATGGCTTATTTTCCCTTATTATACCCCGAAATCGTCTGCCGTAATTACGGCGTTTTTTTGAAAGACGGCAGTTTCTCGTCTCGAATCGGGTGAAAATAATTCCTCTTGGCTCCGGCGTCAACCCGGAAGATGGGCCGCCCAACGGGCCGCCTGCAAAATCAGCCTGCGGATCTGCGGATGCTGGAACGTCGGCTCGTGATGGCCGGGCATAAAATATACGATTCTGCCGAGTCCGTACTCATGAGTCCATGCTGCCGGGTACCAATCCTCGCCAAGCTTGTATTCGAGCAGCACTTCCTTCTCCGTCAACGGATCAAACCGGATTTGATAAGGCTCCTCCTCCAGCTCGAAGGGCTCTACGCCTTCCGTTACGGGATGCTCCCCGCTGACGCGGAAGGAGATCGGCTGGATCGGCGGATGCCCGTCGAACCGGCCGCCCATCAGCTGGGCCAGCTCATACCGGCGATTGCCGATCGACAAGCCGTTATGCAGCACGAGGAGGCCTCCCCCTTGGCTGACGTACGAAAGAAGGCCCGAAGTCTGCTGCTTTGATACCTGGTCATCCCAAAGATCAAAATAACAGATGCACAGGTCGAACGGTTTCAAATGCTCGAGCAGCAGCAAATTTTTGTTTTCGCTGCATTGGACCGAGATAACCTCGTTTAATATATAGCTGATCTGTGCATCCACTCCCTGCAGAGGATGGAATTTCGGATGGGTATAATCGCCGAGCAAAATGCTTTTTTTGTTATACAAAGCTTTTCCTCCTTCGGTAAGCGCGTATCGTCGCATTTATTTTGCCGTATTCCGCCATGTTGAATGCATAAATGGGCGAAGGGGCAATTTTATGCAAAAAGGGATGCCGCTTTCGTACGCATCCCTATATCTTAATAAACACATTTTATATGATTCTTACGCATCCTCCGCTTGAAAATAACGCGCAAGCTCTACGAGCATGCTGCCCATTCGCTCGTCTTCCTGCGGATAAACGACCCGCGAAATTCCCTCTTCCCGCAGCGCCTGCGCCGTCAATTTGCCGACAGCCGCCGCTACGACGGGTCCCTCGAACGCAGCCGCCAGCGCCTCAAACTTATCATGGCTCCGCGCGTATTCCGCCAAATTGCGGACTTGCGGGGCGCTTGTAAAAGCTGCGGCATCAACCTTGCCGCTCAAAACGTCCGAAAGCAGCTGTGCCAGCTGTTCCGGCTCAGGCGGTATGTGCCGGTAAGGCAGCACCTTCCGAACCTTCGCCCCCTGCTCTTCAAGCCACTCCTCCAGCTTGGGCGCAGAATCGCCGTGCAGCTGCAGCACGACTTCCGCGTCGCCGAGCGGATATTCGGCCAGCCCGCGAATCAGGCCTGACGTGCTTCCGTCATCGTCGCGAACCATCGCTTCGAGCCCGCGTTTGCGGAGGGCATTGACCGTTTTATATCCCCGCGCGGCCAGCGAAGACCGGCGGAGGGCCGCAAGAAACCGCTCTTCCTCCCCCATATCGGCCGCGATGCCGAATAAAGCATCCAGGCCCATGCCGGTCGTCAGTATGGTCCATGCCGGAGGATGCGCCATCCAGTCCTCGAGGTCGCCCCGCACCTGTTCGTCGTCCAAAAACACCGTGCCTTGAGCCGGGCGGACGAGGGCCGTTCCGCCCATTTTTTCCACGATTTTAACCATCTCTTCCGCTTTGCGCGCGCCTGTAAGTACAATCGTTTTGCCAGCTAATCGGCTTGCCATTCACGTATCCCCTCTCCCGGAAGCAATCTGTTTTGACCAGTATACTTGACCGAAGGAAAGAGGGGAAGGGATTGTATGTTCCTGCCGGCGGAAGCCGGGAAAAACCCGGTTACATCGATGCGCCGGCCCTTTTGGAAAGGCGGTGTTTTCTCCGTTGATTATACAAATACCGGACGACAAAATAGGAAATGAAGCCGAGGACAAGCCCGAATACGGACATGCCGATCAGCACGTGCAGACCGCCCTGGAGCAAATGCTTGAAGATCGTAAAGTCTCCGTGCAGCAAATTACGCCAAGCATGCTCCTGCAGGGGCATGCCGATGACCTTTTTCGGAAACAGCCATTCCCCGATTTTCTTTGCAAAAGGAAGAAGAACGATAGGGAGGAAGGTCAGCTTGCCGATCACGTTGCCGATAATGGCGGCCGGGAGCGATCCTCCGGCAAGTCTGACGGTGGGATAAAAAATAAGGTAAACCAGCGACCCGGTCGAAATGACGATCATTTCGAGCCCGAACCCGATCGCGAAGCCGAGCGAAACCTTCCTGGCTCCTCCGGGAGAACGGAAAAGCTTGATCATGTTGAACCGGAGCTTTCGCCAAAATTTATGAAACAGGTTGTATTTTTTTTGTTTTTTTATCATGCGATCACCCTTCATAGTCCAAAGCGGCGGTAAGCCGCATGGAGAGCCGTACCGTCAAGGCCTGCCCTTATGCTCATTGTATCATTTCCGCGTCCCTTTTTCTAACGCTACATTGCCGGAATGCCCCTTTCGGTCCGCGTTTTTCGCGGGACGGTGAATGAGAAAGATGACCAGCGGCAGGACGAGGATGAAAAAGAGGGCGATCAACGTCCACTCCTCGTTGAAATTAAACAGCTGGATGGAGTTCGAATAGAACCAAAACCCGCAGCTGAAGGCTAACAGGCCGATGGGGGCGGCCATCATTTTCCCCGATACGGACGGGATCACCAGCTTCATGCCGTAGCAAATGATGTAAAGGCTGATCGCCAGGTTCAGCAGCACGCTCGGAAACCAAATGGCCACCACGATCAGGTCGAAACGATCCAGGAAGTCCGTGATCCGCAGCTGTCGAACCAGTTCGTATGTCGGGTACATCATCCGCTCGGAAACCTCCACCCCGAGCAGCAGGATGACCATAATGATAGCCCCGACCAGAAGGGCCATGGCAAAGAGCATGGAGTAGACGCCGTGCTTGAATTTATAATCCTTGCTCGAAAAAATGAACGGAAGGATCAGCATTTGCCCGATATAGGACACCGAAATCCAGCTTCCCTCGGTCACTTTTCGCCAATTGACATGAAAAAGCGGCCGCATCAGGCCAAAGTCGAAATCCCGAAAGGCGATGATCGGCATCAGAGCAAAAACGATGATAATGATCGGACCGTAAAGCTCCGTAATGCCGAGCACCGTCCTTGCGCCGCCCCGGGCGATGTAAATCACGGTCGCGGTTATGCAAAGCGAACTGATAAGGATCGGAGTCAGCGGCAGCAACACGACGTTCGTAAAATCCGAAATGATGCGGATGTCCCTGACAAGAATCATGAAGAAAAACAGGATGTACAGGATCAGGATGACTCTGCCGACCGCCGGAAACCGGCTTTTCAACGATTCGAACAGATTCTGCTCGGGAAACCGCCGGGAACTTCGCGTCAGCAAATACAGCATCAGCAGAACCAGAACGGCCGACAGCAAGTAGCAAATAAAGGCATGCTGGCTAGCCCTGGTGATCAGCTGGCTGGGTACGTTCAGCATCGTCGTGTTAATGACGTAGGTCATGCCGATGAGCACGACTTGGCGGGCGGTAATTTTTTGCACGTGAACTATTCCTCCTTACCTGATCTGATTGTTTCAAAAAGGCACCAACGGGCTCAGCCATTTCTCCAGCCATACGGTAGCATAGACGACGCGGCTGATCTGCAGCGCATACGCGAAAATACCCAGTCCCGCCAACAGGAAAATGTAGGTAAACCAGCGGTTTATCTTCGGAAGATCGCGGATTACCTTGAAATCCACGATCAAAATAATCGCCGCCGCGACAATGTAAATGATCCAAATTTTATTCATGGTGCAGCTCCACGTCCCTTCTGCCAAACGGTTTGTTGACCGCGCCGATGTTTTCGACATGCAGGTTGGTATTGATCACGACGTTCACTTTTGGATACAGCTCGGCCCAGCGATACTTCAACCTATCCCAGTCGCGCGGTTTCTTCTCATGGATCGTCCGGCCGAATCCAAGGGCGTCGCTATGGTACTCGTCCTGAAGTTTATGAAGCCCGGACCGGATCTGAGCGATCATTTCCTTGCTGGCCTCCTGCTCGAGCCGGTTCATATGTTTTTCGTTGCCGAGATCGTAATTGGAGTTGTTCTCGATGACGGACCCTTTGGCCAAAATATCCATATGCATCGTAATGTTGTCGCCGTGAATGACAGGGCTTAACGTTACCATGCTTTCCGTGAACATGAGGGTGATATATCCTTTGCCGATCGGGCTCGGCACCACGACGTCCGAAGATTTCGACTGGTTCATCGCCAATAGGATCATCTTCACTTCCGGTCCCTTGAGGATGCCTGCAAACCGCTCCCCCGTAAACAGGGCAAGGCCGGTGATTTGGATGTTCTTTTTTTCCTTTTTATCCCCGACCGATTCGGGGACGGCCTGCTGCAGCGAAATATAAGGCAAGGAAACATCAACTCCGGTTGTCAGCAGATCATTGGCCAGTCGTTTGAGCGTGATCGGTCTTCTCGTGAGTTGATTCATCAGTTCGCGGATCATTTCGCTCGGGAACTGCTCCATCGGCGCGCTGGCGTCCATGATTTTATAGGCCGGTCCTTCCGTGATGGCGACAAGGGACGAAAGCCGGTTCTGCGGAATGCGCGCGAATTGGTCGAGCATTTGGTTGATGCCCCCCTTAGCGAAATCCTCGCCGACCAGTAGCGTCCTGCGGTGGGCATAGGAAAGTTTTCTCGAGTTCCCCGCCTGGATTTTCAAGTTGGCGTTTCGCAGCGTAATCCCTGTCTTCGATTCGAGGTAATACTTTTTGTTCCCGGCCGTCCCGCCGCCGCCGCCTTCGCTTCCGCTCCCGCCCAGGCTTCCCGGAAGAGCGATTTGCAGCGTGCTCCGGTACAAGCCGTCCTCCTTGTCCACGCAGGACCCGATCACAAACGCGATATCGTTAATCTCGGTGCGGTCCCAGCATCCCGTAAGCCCGAGGGATACGCATAAAAGGAGCCCCGCGGTACAAATTTTTTTCATCGAACCATCACCATACCTTGTTGGAAGCGGGCGAGCCGTTGATATCCGGCTCCTCCCGTTCCTGATTTTTCCTCGACAGCCAGGACGGCCGTCTGCCCATCGTCCACCATGGAGCGCGAACGAAAATGTCTTTGTGATCCTGCTTATGGTACGGGCTGACGCCGGAAATGAACGGCACGCCGAATGAAGTCAGCTGCGTCACGTGCACGAGAATCCAGGTGATGCCGAGGATGATGCCGAAAAGCCCAAGCACGCCGGCCAGCAGCATCAGCGGAAACCGGAGCAGGCGAATCGTAATCGCAAGATTGAAGTGGGGAATGGTAAAGGACGCAATCCCCGTCATAGATACGATAATGACCATCGGCGCCGACACGATCCCCGCTTGAACCGCCGCCTGGCCGATGACCAGCGCCCCGAGGATGCTGACGGCCTGGCCGACCGTCTTCGGCAATCGGATGCCCGCCTCGCGCAGCGCTTCGAAGGATACTTCCATCATTAACGCTTCGACCAGCGCCGGAAAAGGAATCGCCTCCCGCGCCGCGGCGATGCTCAGGACAAGAGTCGTCGGCAGCATATCCTGGTGGAAGGTCGTGACCGCTATGTAAAGAGAGGGCAGGAACAAGGCGATAAACAGGAAAATATACCGAATCCACCGGACGAAGTTCGTAATGAAAAAACGTTCGTAATAATCCTCGTTCGCCTGCATCATCTGGAAAAACGTGATCGGAGCGATCAGGACTAACGGCGTTCCGTCCACAAAAATGGCGCACCGGCCTTCAAGCAGTTGCGCGGCGACGCTGTCCGGCCGTTCCGTGTACATCATTTGCGGAAACGGCGAATACGGATGGTCTTCGATCATTTCCTCGACGTAGCCCGACTCGAGCACGCCGTCGATTTTAATGTCTTTAAGCCGGTTTTTGACGTCGTTCACCATCTTGGGATCGGCGAGCCCTTCGATGTACGAAACGACGATATCCGTTTTGGTATTCGTCCCCAGCACCATGCGGTACATCTTGAGATTCGGCGTCTTGATCTTAAAGCGGACAAGCGCCGTATTGATGCGGATCATCTCGGTAAAACCTTCGCGCGGGCCGCGGATGACCGATTCCGTCTCCGGCTCTTGAACCGGACGGCGGATGCCGCCCTTAATGTTAAACAGATGCGCCTCTCCGATGCCGTCCACGAATACCGCCACGCTGGAATTCAAGATCCCTTCGACGGCATCGATCCATTTCGTCGCGCTCATGACCTGCGGGAGCGATACGCGGGTATTTTCCAGCGGCTCAAGATCCTCCGGCTTGATCTGCTCCGGAGGCGCCTCGTTTTTCATCCGCATATACGCTTCCACGATCGGCTCAAGCATATGGCCCTCGAGTTCCAACGAGAGCACGATTCCTTCGACGTAAGCGATGAATGCGTTGATGCCCGGTGCAATCTCGATCGAGCGGTACACCATATCCGAGCAATCCCTAAAAATCGTTTTCAACGTCTGGACGTTTTGATCGAGGCTTTTCTGGATCTCCAGCTTCTCCCATGGAGGAGAAGGAAGTCCGAGCGGTACGCCGGACGGCAAGCCGGCGGCTTTTCCGGTATGTTGTTTGCGTTTGCTCACGGCCCTAACCCCCTCGTATGCCGGTGTATTCCGGATGTTACGCCATAGCTTGTGCCAAAATTGGATAATTTATGTGCGAGGGGGGACGGCCAACCGAAGCAAAAAAAGAAACGGCCGCGCCTTATGAAAAGCGCGAACCGTTCCTTATCTAGCAGAACGTTAGGATGCGATTTTGAATTTGGCCACCAGTTCCTGAAGCTGCTCGGCCAATCGGCTCAAGTGCTCCGCGGAAGAAGCGATCTCTTCGATGGATGCCAGCTGCTCCTGAGCGGAAGCCGATACCGACTGCGTATTGTCGGCGGCGACCTCCGACAAACTCTGGATATGCCGGATCGCCGCTACCGCGCTTTCGCCGTTCCTCGCAAGCTCCCTCGAAGCCTCGGCCGCGGAGTGGATGCCTTCCGCCGCTCCTTGAACGGCCTTGAGGATGCGGGTAAACGATTTGCCGGTAATGTCAGCGGCATCCATACCTTCGGATACCCGCCCCTTGGCATCTCCCATCGCGGCAAGCACGCGCTGCATTTCCGAGCGCATGCCTTCCACCAGTTCCTCGATTCGCTGCGCCGAATGGCCGGACTGCTCCGCCAGCTTGCGGACCTCAACCGCCACGACCGCGAAACCTTTCCCATGCTCGCCCGCGCGCGCCGCCTCAATGGAGGCGTTCAGCGCCAGCAGATTGGTCTGTTTGGCGATTTCCGCCATCAGCGTGACGATTTCCCCGATCCGGCCGGTACGATCGCTCATATGGGTCACGACTTCGTCGAGTTCGCTGACGGTTGTATGTATGTCATTCATTTTGCCCGTGACGTCGACGACCGCGGCATGCCCTTCTTCGGCGGACCGGGTCGTACGGGCCATCTTCGCCGAAGCGTCATCCATGTGCCCGCGGATCCGCTCCGATTGCGTGGACATGACGTCCATGCTGCCCATGCTTGTCTCTACGCTGCGCAGCTGCTGTTCGCTTCCGGCCGCCACTTCCTGAATCGCTTCCGTCACGGTTTCGATGGCCTTGGTCGTTTGATCAGCCCCCGTTGACAACCCCTTGGCGGATAAGCTGACCTGGGCGGTAATTTCCTGGACATTGACGATCATGCTTCTGAGATTGTCCACCATCGTCTGAAAATGCCGGCTAAGATTGCCGATTTCATCCCTGCTCGAGGTGTCGATTTGCGCCGTCAGGTCTCCTTGGCTGATCCGCTCGGTCGCCTGCGTCAGCTTGCTGATCGGGCGGATAATCGAGCGGATGTTCAGGAAAATGATCGCGAGCGCCGCCAAAATGGACACCGTCATGACGATAATCACCGAATTTCGGATTCCCTGCGCCGACGCCTCGATGTCCGATTCGAACATCGATCCGGCCACTTTCCAGCCTGTCAGCCTGTTCGTCGTAAAAGCAAGCCGGCGCTCCTCGTTTTCAAAGGTATACGAAAAATTTCCTTCGGGTTTGCCGTAAAGCGGTCCGAGGAAATCGCCCTCCGCCTTCTGGCCGGTATATTTCGGATGGACGACGTAATTTTGGTCCTGGTCGGTAATAAAGATGTACCCTTTGTTTCCGAGCTTCATATTGGTCAGCGTCCGGACGTTGTCCAAATTGAGCTCAATCGAAAGGACGCCTTTCCCGGATGCAACCGCCTGGGATATCGAGACGGCCATTTTGCCGTTGGCCGCTTTGAATACCGGGGATACCGCCGGTTTGCTTCCTTGTTTAAGAGATTGTACGTACCAATCCTGCTTCGTCACGTCGTATTGCTGCGGCAGCGGATCCTCGGATGCCCGGACGAAGTATCCGCCTTCGATTCCCAAAATGACGTCCTTCACGTCTTGATGCATGTCCATGTACTGACGCAGCTGGAGTTTAAGCTCCCCTCCCTTCCCGAGCGGATCTTCAACGGCCCTTTCCAAATACGGCTGCTTCAGCAAATATTCAATATCGTTCATTTTAGCCTGGACGTTTTGGGTAATGATATTGTCCGCTGATTTCGTGCTCTCGAGCGCGCTGTTCATCAGGTCCTTGGCGTTTGCGTTTTTGGCCGATTGATAGGATAGAATGCCGATCATGAAGCTGGGGACAAGCAAAACGATGAGGTACGTGATCAATAGTTTTCTTTTAATGGTAATCGAAAATCGTTTCACAATGGCATTTTCCTTTCTGTATCATTAGGACTTGGGGCATAATTCATTTATGCCTGGATATAGCGATTTGGGCACTTATTCATAATATATCGGAAATATGCACAAACTTTTTTTCAACTATTATCCAATTCCTTTAGATTATTCTATCATCATCCTCTTCATAGGCAAAGAGGCCTAGTACTAGAAATACAGAAGATTACGGCATCGAGTGAAAAAAACATGCGAAAAAAACAAGCTTTTCCGTAATTGACCGTTGGGCATTTTTAAAGTACGCCCATGCTCGGGGCTTCGTAAAAAAAGGACAACCCGTAGTTCATTTGGGCTGTCCTTCTTCTATCTGCGCATCGCTGTCGTAATCCGTCCGCTGAGATCGGCAAGTTCCTGCCTAACCTTGGTCATTTCTTCGATTTTAAAATCGACCAGCTCAAGCTGCTTGCTCACCGCTTCGGCCATCTGCTCCAGCTCGGCCTGCCGCTGCGCTTCGTCCAAAGACGAGGAGGCGTTGCTGCGGTGCTTCATCACCTGATCGTGAATTTGCAAAAATTGCTGGATTTCCTGCAGGGAAAAGCCGAGAACCTTTTTGGCGAGAACGATATTTTTGAGCTGCTGTACATCTTCTTCCGTATATAATCGAATTCCCCCATCGGACCGCTCGGGCGATTTGATGAGGCCGATTTCCTCGTAATAGCGGATGGACCGTTTGGTCAATCCCGTTTCTTTGGCGACATCGTCGATTTTAAGCCATTCCAAACCCATTCTCCCCCTAGGCAAAGGTATATTTTCAAGTATATCGTTCCCTGAAGGCGAAAGCCAATGTTTCGGGTCTGCGAATCGATGGAAAACCTGAAAAAAAGAATGGCCACTTCGGGCCATTCTTTTCGGATGTTACGCCTGGGTAGCCGTTTTGCGGCGCTCCAGCTCCTGAATGATTTCGGCGTATTTCTTATCCGTCAGGTTATAAAAGAAGATGAGGATCATTGCGCCAAAGGTCAAGATGGCCGGCGCGAGCGTAAGCGCGAACGCAATGCCGTGAAGGGCGGTTGCGGTCTGCTGCTGGTTGGCCACATAACCGGTAATGGTCAGCAGAATCCCGGACAGGGAGCCTGCCAGCGCCGTCGCTACTTTTTGCGCGAAACTGAAGGAGGCGTAACTGATCCCCTCGGCACGCACACCCGTTTTCCACTCGCCGTAATCCACCGAGTCGGCCGCCATCGTCCATCCGACGACCCAAGGCACGGTCAACGTAAGGCCAATAAAAGCCGAGAAAATAAAGATTAGCGGGATGTTGCTGTAGCTGGTGAAATACAGGCACAAGCTTCCGACGATCGTAATGAGAAAGCTTAGCTGCAGCGTGTTTTTCTTCCCGATCCTTTTTTCCACGAAAGGCACGCACGCCATGCCGACCATGCCGGCCAGCAGCACGACCGGAATATAGTATGCGGCCAAATCTTCCCTGCCTACGTTATATTTGAAATAATACGCCGGGATCGCAAAAAATACCGTATTAGCCCCGCCGCTCAGCATCATCGCAAAAGAAGAAAGCAATAGCGGTCTGTTTTTCGCGAGCGTCTTGAGTCCGCCTTTCGTGCTGACTTCCTTCTGGATCGGAATTCTCTCCTCCGTGCTTTTGAAGCAGCCGAACAGCAGCACGATCGCAACGATGGCGTACAATCCGACCGTAAACTGGTAGCCTTTGGCCGTATTGCCCCCGCCGAACCAATCGGCCAGCGGGCTCGTCGCGTAAGAAACGATCAACGTCGCCGTATTGGCAAAAATCATCCGGTACGTCATCAATTTGGTCCGGTCGCGCTGGTCCTGCGTAATGACGGGAGACATCGCGGAATACGGAATGTTCACGAGCGAATATAAAAAGCCCAGCAAGATATACGTCACGTACGCATAAATCAGCTTACCGGTATCTCCCATATTCGGGGTGGAGAAACATAAGACAAACATCACCGAAAGCGGGATGCTGCCGAATAATAAATAAGGTCTGAAGCGACCCCAACGGGAGTTGGTTTTGTCTACGATCAATCCGATCACGGGATCGAAAATCGCGTCCAGGAATCTGGCGACCAGAAACAAAGAAGCGACCGCGCCGGCGCTGATTCCGTATACGTCGGTGTAAAAGAACATCAAATATACGGACGTCATACCCCAGACGAAGTTGTTGGCCGCGTCGCCAAGGCCGTACCCCATCATCCGGAAAGAACTGAGCCTGCCGTAAACCGGCGCCCCGGCATTGTTGTGTTGAACCTTCATCTGTATTGCCCTCTTTCCATTTTGGCATCGTGTTTACTGCCGGCATCTCTATTATGTCTTGCCGATCATAGGT
Source organism: Paenibacillus sp. VCA1 (assembly GCF_031583795.1). Classification (NCBI taxonomy): domain Bacteria; kingdom Bacillati; phylum Bacillota; class Bacilli; order Caryophanales; family Paenibacillaceae; genus Paenibacillus; species Paenibacillus sp. VCA1. The sequence goes on from NZ_JAVLSX010000003.1 coordinate 224,314, forward strand.
CCATTATAGAAAACCATGATATCGCTTTCATTGCGTTTTTTGTTGAGAACCTTCCTCTTTTTTGTTTTCTTCGGGGGAAAATCCCCCTAAAGCGGACCTTGGTTTTAACATCGATTCAAGAGCTTTTCAGAACCTCTAAAAAAATAATGAATTCTTATTAAATCAAAAAAAGAAGGCGCGCGTTCCCGCTAAGGAACTTTCGCGCCTTCCGGCGTTTTTTTGCCCGTTATTTCGTTAACTCAATCACGCTTGTTTCCCGTTGACCTGTTTGATCAGTTCCTGCACGACGCTTTCCGGAGACCGGTCCTGCAGCATTTCCTGTCCATACAGCTGAATAAGCTTCACCAGCGGGAAATCGCCCAGGAATGCCATCGATTGGTCGTCCAGCGCAATTTTGTCGGTAATATGCCGGTTCATCTCTTCGATAAACAGAAGCAGCGCCTCCCGCGAGTTTGGCGCGGCCATCCAGTCGGCAATCAGGCTGTACAGGCCCAACTCCGGTGCCGGCCCCGGTTCGAAGGTCAGATTCATCCGGCTCGACAGGCGGATGTCCCGCGAGGAACTGCCGACCATGATCGTAAAAGCTCCCGTTTCGGCGACCCAACGGTTTTGTTTGGGATCAAAGTAGGAGAAGTCCCTTGGTTCAAGCGCAAATGTCACCGTCTTTGTTTCGCCCGGCTGCAGCGGGATTTTGGCGAACCCTTTCAGCTCCTTCACCGGACGGATTAGCCTGCTGGCTTCATCATGGACGTAAAGTTGAACGACCTCTTTCCCCTCCATGCTGCCCGTATTGTGAACCTGGCATTCAACGGCAGCTTTGTCCCCTTGAATCGTTACCTTCAAATCCCGGTATTCGAAGGTGGTATAGGACAGTCCGTGTCCAAATGGAAACAGCGGGTCCAACTCTTTTTTATCGTAATACCGGTAACCCGTAAAAATACCTTCGCTGTAAACGGCCTGATGGTTTCCGTCCCCGAAGGTGAGGTAAGAAGGATTATCGGACAGCTTCACCGGAAACGTCTCGGACAGTTTGCCCGACGGATTGACATGTCCGAACAGGACGCCGGCGATCGCCGCGCCGCTTCCTTGGCCTGAGAGCCACAGCTCCACGACGGCAGGAACGCGGTCGATCCACTCCTTCATCGCAAGGGCCGTACCGTTGCAAAGGACGACAACGCAGCGTGGCTGGACGGCCGAAACCGCCTTGATCAGCTCTACCTGCGCCGGCGGGAGGTCGATCGCATTGCTGTCGTAGCCTTCCGATTCCGTTCCCTCCGGCTGCCCGGCGAAAATGACCGCGAGGTCCGACGATTTGGCGATACGGACGCTTTCTTCGATCAGCGCTTCATCCGGCACGTTGTCATTTCTGTAGCCTTCCGCGAAAGACAAAGAGGTTTTTCCATTGGTGATTATTTCCATCTCGTCGTACGGGATGTCCAGTTTCGTCGGCGTGACCCGGGCGCTACCGCCCCCTTGGAAACGCGGCTTTTTCGCTTTTTGCCCGATGACGGCAATCGACTTCGTCTCATTCATCCCGATCGGCAGCGTGCCGTTTTCGTTTTTCAGCAAAACGATGCTCTCGGCTGCGGCCTTCCGCGCCAACGCGTGATGGGCTTCGACGTCCCATGTTCCTTCTGCCGATTTGGCGGCTGCCGTTGTTTTTTCCACCAGCGTGAGAATCCGGCGTACTGAAGCGTTCAACGTTTCTTCTTCCAGCTCGCCGCTGCGAACAGCTGCCGCCAGCTTGGCCGCATTGTAGCTCGCCGGTCCCGGCATTTCCAGGTCAAGCCCCGCGCGAAGCGCCTTCAAACGGTCGTATACCGCCGTCCAATCCGACATGACGACACCGTCATAATGCCATTCGTCGCGCAAAATATCTTTCAACAGATGTTCGTGTTCGCTTGTATACGTGCCGTTCAACTGATTGTACGAGCACATAACCGTCCATGGATCGGCTTTCTTGACGATGATTTCGAAAGCGGTCAGGTAAATTTCCCTTAATGTGCGCTCATCCACGACTGAATTTGAAATCATCTTTTCCGTTTCCTGGTTGTTGCAGGCAAAATGCTTGACAGAGGCCCCGACGCCCATGCTCTGTAACCCCTTCACCATGGCTGCCCCGAGCTCGCCGCTCAGGACCGGATCCTCCGAATAATATTCGAAGTTCCTTCCTCCCAGCGGCGAACGTTTCATGTTGACGCCGGGACCCAACAAAATTTGCGTGTCCAGGGCCAGACTCTCCCGGCCGAGAGCGGCACCCACTTCATACAGCAGTTCCGCGTTCCAAGACGATCCCAGGGCGACGCCCGTCGGGAAGCTGGTGGCGGGTATATTCTCCGTAAACAATCCCATCTCGTTTGTGCTTGCCGGTTTCCGCACGCCGTTCGTGCCGTCAAACATGGCGATCGAAGGAATGCCGGCCCTTGGGATATCCCGGGTTTTCCACATGTCCGCGCCTGCCACGAGGGACGCTTTTTCCTCCAGGGTAAGCGACGAGAGAAGATCGTTGACAACGTTGCTCATGATATATTCATTCCTTTTGTAATGTAAGTAAAGTGTAGACGCTTCCAGAACCTATAAGCATGACAAAAACCGTTGATACGGCAGAACAAGCCGATCCTTTTACGAGGTATCGTCCCGTCTGCTTCCATTTTAGTATCAAACGGCTTCCCGATCTTCTTCTCTTTTGTTTTGTTGTACCCTGTTTTTTGCGGTAAAGACTCAAGAGGCGCGGAGGCCGGATCAATATCGTTTATTTAAGGTAATCAGCTGCACCCCGTGCGGCGGGACTGTGATCCGGATTGTGTGGGACGAAGCTTGGCGCAGCATTTCCGTGCGGAGCGCAGGACCGCTTCTTTTTTGCAAATAATCAACCTCCTCCGGCTCCAAAAACTCCGGCGCCCCCATCTCAAGCCATGCGTCGAATACGGAACCTTGCTCCCTGCTTAAAACCTGAAACGTAATCTTGTAATCCCCGCAAAGTCCGTCCAATTCGAGTTCAAGCTCCAGCGGCTCCCCGTTTTCAAACACGCCGTACCGGTTTTTTTCGCTGATCGCCGACCATTCCCCGCTGGCAAACAACGCATCCACATGGACGTAATTGCAAACCAGGATCTGAATATTCTCCCCTTCCCGGGTGACGACGTAATTCGAACCGCGGCCGATCAGCCGGCGCCCGAGCTTGTTCAGCATGGCGAACGCATAATAAGACGGCTTCTTTAAACCATGCATGTTTATCAACCCAAAGCCGCCGTGAAACGGACTTCGCCCTGCGCCGGTCTCTTCGAAAATATCCGTAAAAGTCCAGAAACCCAGCGACTTCAGCAAACGGATCGAATCGATCGCGTTTTTGACGACGAACGGAGCCATGAACATCGTGTCATGCAGCAAGTTGCCCGGATACAGCGAAAAGTTCCATTCCGTCAAATGCAGCTCCAAATGCGGAAATGGGGAATCGGCGATACGCTCCCTCACTTTATGGATCGTGTCCACGAAAAAGCCGGGAGGCTGCGTATTGGACAATCCCTTCCCTTTTTCTCCGCCGGGCCAATACTCCGAATAGCTGTGAAAGGAGAAAAAGTCGATGCGCACGCCATGATCGGCGTTATATCGAAGGAACTCCTGCATCCACTCCGTTTCCCACACGGTAATGTAATTCAGCGCAGGGCCTCCCACCCGCAAATCCGGCGAAATTTCCTTGATCGCATCCACGGTGGCGGCATAAAATTCGAAATATTCCTCCTTCGTGCCCGCCCAGCAAATCTCGTAGGCATCGGGTTCGTTCCAAACTTCAAAATACCACCGCTTGACCTCAGCCAGCCCATAACGGTTGATGCAGTGGCGGACGAACGAGCTTACGAGATGCCTCCACTTGCCCATATCCTTCGGGGGTGAAATGTTGCCTTTCCACCAAAATATCGTTTCGTCCGAACGGCGGAGCTTGCCGGGCATAAATCCGAGTTCCACGAACGGTCGGATCTGCACGGACAGCAAAAAATCGTACAGCTCGTCGACGTAATTCCAGTTGTATTCCGGTTCGCCGTCGTCGTTTTCGTCGTAAACCATCATTTCATCGTTAAAAATGCCGTGAAAACGGATATATTGAAATCGCTGCTCCGACTGGATGTCGGCCAGCTGCCTCCGCCACTGCTCCCGAAGCCCCTCCGCTGCCCTTCCGGCCGTCAATAAGCAGTTCCAGTGATGTTCGAATTGTTCGCCCTCTTCGTCGGCCCGGATGGCGATTTTCTTTTCTGCGGATCGGGAAGAGGACCGTAACTCGGAAACATGTTCCGTACGGGGAAGATGGCGGTACAGCCCGTCCAGCACTTTGACGGTATCCACCTGGATGTAGGAACCGTATTCGGTCGTATCCTTCGTAAAAGGCAGATGCTTCCCCGGGGAAGACGCAGTGCTTTTCTGATGTTTTTGCCTATACTCCGAAGGCGTAACGCCCATTTTCTCCTTGAAGTTTTTATTGAACAGCTTCACGTTGGCAAAACCGCAGTCCGCCGCGATGTCGATCATGTTTTTTTGCGTCTCTCTCAGCTCGATTTCAGCCTTTTCCAGCCGTACCAGCGTTAAATATTTCTGAAAGGAGATGCCGATCTTGCTTTTGAAAAAATGGGAAAAATAATAGAAGCTGAGATGCTCCTGCTCGGCCATCTGGTTCAGATGGATTTTGTTCATGTAGTTCTCGTCCACGTACTGCATGATTCTGCGCAGCCTCTCCAGATCCACATCGCTGGTTCCGCTCCCCTCGTCCCGGGAATCCGGCGAAGAATAATACCGGACGAGATGGCCCGTGAGCAAATGCAAAAATCCGAGCACCTTATCTTGATACCCGTCGTTTCGCTTATTCAGTTCCCACGTCATTTGGGCCAAATAGGCGCGGACCGGCTCGGACAATTCCACGCCGTTTTGCCCGCTTTCGGCCGAGTGGCAGTCGATTCTCCGTTTCTCCGGCCCGCCGAGGCCCTGAACGATCCCCGGATCGAACTGTAGCGTCAACAGCACGTTTTCTTTTTCCGTTCGATCCAGTTTATGAACGTCCATGCTGTTGACGACGACCCAGTCTTCTTCGCCGAGAATAAACCGCCGCTTGTCCAAAAAAAGATCCACCGAGCCTTTCAGGACGTAGATCAGCTCGATTTCCTTGTGCCAATGGAACGGGATATGGTCAATGCTGTTGATAAACAATGCAAAAGGCATCTGTTCATGATGCTCAATGAATTCGTACCGATGTTTCATGCCAAAACCTCCAGAGCCGCTCGTATCCTTTCTTTCGGTGAGACGGCAGCAGAACCACTTTACTAGCAAGAGACGGCCGATGTAAAGCGGCACCGTGCCGGGACGCCCTGAGTAGGCATCTCATCCTGAGAATGCCCGTTTTAAAAAAGGATTAGTCAACCCATGTGCGAACCGCCGTTCGCCCAATAAAAATAGACCGTTCGGGAAAGGAAAGCATCCCCTTTCGAACGGTCTCTGCCATGGTTTCGTTTATGTTGCCAAAATCTCCTCGATGCGTTCCAGCACTTCGGCCGGGATTTCGACACCTGAGGCTTTTGCGTTTTCGGTCACCTGCTCCGGACGACTCGCGCCGATCAGCGCGCTGGCGACGTTCGGCTGGCGCAGCACCCATGCAAGCGCAAGCTGGCTCATCTTCAGGCCCAGCTTATCGGCGATGACGCTGAGTTCACGCACTTTCGCGATTTTTGCTTCCCCGATCTGCTCTTCCTTCCAGTTCAGCTTGGCTGCGCGGCTGCCTTCCGGCGCTTGTCCCGGCGTCGTATACTTGCCGGTCAGCAGTCCCTGAGCGAGCGGCGAATACACGACTTGTCCGATGCCTTTCGCTTCGCCAAGCGGAATAACTTCCTTTTCGATGTCCCGGCTGAACATATTGTACACCGGCTGGTTCACCACGATCCGGTCCAACAGGTACCGGTCCGCCGTGCCAAGCGCGGCTTCCATCTCGGCCGCCGTCCACATGCTGACGCCCACATACAGCACCTTGCCATGGCGCACCAGATCATCCATCGCCCGCAGCGTCTCCTCGATCGGCGTTTCCGGATGATAGCGATGACAATAATACAGGTCGACGTAATCATGGCCGAGCCGTTTCAGGCTTGCTTCGCACTGCTCCATAATATGTTTGCGCGAAAGCCCCATATCGTTGGGTCCGTCGCCCATTTTGCCGAATACCTTCGTGGCAAGCACGTAGGATTCGCGCGGATAAGCTTTCAGCGTTTTGCCCAGCAGTTCCTCCGCCGCTCCGCGTTCGTACACGTTGGCGGTGTCGAAGAAGTTGATTCCAAGATCGTAAGCCGTCTGTATAGCCTTAACCGCGTTGTCCCGCTCAACGTAACCTCCGTACGTAAGCCAGCTGCCCAGGCTGATTTCGCTAACCTTTAGTCCGCTTTTGCCAAGTCTCCGATATTTCATCGCCACAAGCAAACCCTCCCCGTTAGAATATTCTTCCTCCCTTATTGTAAACAACCGCCGTTTCGATGGAAAGCGGGCCGGTTTCATTTCCTTAAAATATGGAAATAACTATGGTGTTGAATATGATGAGGAGGATACGCCATGCAACAATCAGAATCCTTTTCCCGGCGGTTGCCGCAGTTCCCCGAATCCCTATGGAGAGCGACGACGGAATTGCCCTCCTTCCCGCGGTTGGACGAGGATATCGAGGTCGACGTTGCGATCGTCGGCGCGGGCATCGCCGGCATTACGACAGCCTACCTGCTGTCGAAGCAGGGAGTCAAGGTGGCCGTGCTGGAAGCGGGAGTCATTTTAAACGGCACAACCGGCCATACCACCGCAAAAATTTCCGCCCAACACGGAAAAATTTACGATGAACTGCTGCACCATTTCGGCGAAGAAAAAGCGCAAATGTATTACAAAGCCAACATGGATGCCAAAGCTTTTATTCTGGGCACGGTAGGCGAGCTTGGCATCGAATGCGATCTCCGGCCCGAAAGCGCCTATATTTACGTGGATAAAACCGATGACATCCAAAGTTTGAAAAAAGAGTTCGACGCCTACATCAAAATCGGTATTCCCGGACAGTGGAGGGACGAGCTTCCGATCCCGCTGAAGGTGAAAGGCGCCATCGAAATGCCGGACCAAGGCCAATTCCATCCTCTGCATTATTTGAAGCCGCTCGTCGACGAAAGCGTAAAAAACGGCGCCAAAATTTACGAGCACACGACGATCACCAGGCTTGAAGAAGGCGGGCCTCCGTATACGCTTAGCGCCTATCACGGCAAAGCCAAAGTACGCTGCCGCCGGATCGTTTCGGCTTCCCATTTCCCGTTCCTGGACAAAAAAGGGCTGTACTTCGCCCGTCTGCATGCCGTCCGTTCCTATGCGGTGGCGTTCAGACCTGAACGTCCGTTTCCGGGCGGCACATACCTTAGCGTCGGCAACGCTTCTCCCAAACGTTCTCTGCGCACGGCGAACTATAACGGCGAAGATGTGATCATTGCCGGGGGCGAAAACCATAAAACCGGCCAAAGCATCCGCACCCACGACCATTACGAGCAGCTCGAAAAGTTCGGCTCGGAGCTGTTCGGCATCAAGGAAATTCCGTTCCGCTGGTCCGCCCAGGATTTGGAGACGCTCGACAAAGTACCGTACATCGGGCAGCTGACGCAGGGCGACGAAGGGATTTATGTGGCGACGGGCTTCTACAAATGGGGTATGACCCAAGGCACGTTGTCGGGGATGATCCTCTCCGATCTCATTTTGGGCAACGATAATCCGTATGCGGAGCTTTATACCCCTTCGCGTTTCAAAGCCGATCCTTCAATCAAAAACGTCGTCGTGCAAAATGCGGACGTCGCCGCCCATTTTGTTGCAGGCAAGGTCGGCCTCATCCAGCGAAAAGCGGACGATCTTAAACCCGGGGAAGGCGGCGTCATCTCGCATAACGGGAAACGGGCCGGAGGCTACCGGGACGATCAAGGCAACCTGTTCATCGTCGATACGACCTGCTCCCATATGGGCTGCGAAATCGAGTGGAACGAAGGCGAGCGCAGCTGGGATTGCCCATGCCATGGCTCGCGTTATACGTATGAAGGCGAGGTCATCGAAGGGCCTGCGACCAAACCGCTTGACAAGCTGGAGGAACGGATTTAATCTGCGGGCACAGATTTGCATACTGTAAAGGGGTTGCTTGGCCGTTTCGGGCGGATGTCTGGAATATAACGTAAAAAGGCGTTCTTCTTGCCGTGCGGCAAAAGGAGCGCTTTTTTATTGACAGAACTTGCCTGGGGACATACGCTGATTTCCATAAGCAACCTTTTCAGGAAATCATCCGTCATGATCATTGGAAGAAAAAAAGCAGCGATCCCTTCCGGGCTGCGAAAAGGAGAATTAGGATGAAAAGCACCCCATTTCATTTGCGGACCGCGCTTGGCATCATCGCAGCCGCGCTATCATTAACCGCCTGCTCCGGTCAAAGCGCGAGCGAACCGCCCGCCGCCAAAACTTCGGGACAACCCGTTTCCGAGCAAAAAAGCGATGCCGGGGCCGGCTCCGTTGCCGAAAAGCAGAAAACGCCGGAAGAAGCCTTCTACGCCGCATATAAGGAAAGCTCGTCCGATCAGGAAAAAATCGAAAACATGATGAGCCGCATCACCGATTTGGATTGGAAAACGTATCGCGAGCTCCAAAAAGACGTTCCTCTCATGGACGAAACGCTGGGCTATCTATACAGAAACCGCAGCATGATCAAGCCGGAACATTACAAAGCGATGTTCTCGGCCACCCAAAATCTGGACGGGGCCGGGAGCGAAAGCTACGCCGCACTTGTGAGCGAGCTGTTTTGGGCGGACAAAAAAGCCGCGATTCATGCGTTGTCCGTCATGGACAATCCGAATCGGCGGCAATCGGTCGTCGGCATGATTGCCTATGGCTTAAGTTATAAGGATACAAAGCAAGTCAAAGAGGAAATTGCAAAATGGCAAGCCGACGCCACCCTTTCGTCCACGGAAAAGGAGATCGTCCAGGAACTGCTTGAAGCCGTTGATCATCCTTATTGAAGATCTCTGTTTATAACACTCTGGCTTCTTATCCTCAAAGATATTTAGTAAGGCCGCTCCTGATAAAAGAAGTTCGGATAAACGATCGTATTGTCGTAAGATTGATGAAAAATATGAGTCGTCGCCGGAGACACCGGCGGGATGAGCCAATTCCAATACCCGGTCAGCTTCCGGCCGCATTTGGCTTCGCGCTGCTCGAACAGCTGGAACTGCGCCGCCGCGGTATGGTGGTCCACCATGCTGACGCCCGCCTGCTTGTACGAATGCAGCACGGCCACGTTCATTTCAACCAAGGCCCGGTCGCGCCACAGCGAGGTCTCGCTTGCGGTCGACAGCCCCATCAGCTCGGCTACTTGCGGTAGAACGTTGTAACGTTGTTCATCCGCGAAATTGCGGGCGCCGATTTCCGTTGCCATGTACCAGCCGTTAAACGGCGCCGCCGCATAATGAATCCCGCCGATGACCAGCTCCATATCGGAGATGATCGGTACGGCATACCAGCGCAGGCCCATATCCCCAAAGGCGGGGTAATCGGGATGCGTCAGCGGCACCTCCAGCACCAGTTCCTCCGGTATAGGATACAACGCCGGCTCCCGCCCTTCCGCCTGAATGACGAGAGGAAGAACGTCAAACCGCGTGCCCTTGCCCCTCCACCCCATCTTCAGACACACATTCGTAAACGGGACCGAAGCGGGATCGCCGACGATCCCGTCTTCCGCCCCGTATCCCGCATACCGGATCAGCTGGTGATTCCAGATGCGGACCCCGCTCCCCGACGGCCCCGCGGGCTTGAAAACCGACAGCGTCGGGACGATTTTGCCGCCGTTGGTCGCCTCTCCGATATGCGCCAGCAGGGCGGAATAGATGTCGTCCGGGTGCTCCAAATGCCGCTGGTCCCGCACAACCATCGAATCCCAAAACAGTCTTCCGATGCAGCGGTTGCTGTTCCGCCAAGCCATTTTCGCCCCATGCTCCAGTTCCTCGAACGTATGCCCGTAGGTTCCGGTCGACTCGATTTCCTTTTGAATGTCCGCAAGCCTCGCGGCAGCTTCCCGCTCCGTTTTTCCGAGCTCGGCATAACATGCCCTTATATAATCTTCCGCTTCCCGCAGCAGAACGTTATGATCCATCATCATCGCCCATCATCCTTATGCTCCGTCTATTGTTTTCGAACCTATTATAGCCCTAAAAGAGGCCGCGGGTTCGGGGCAAACTTGATATCTTCGTGAACTCGCTTTCTCGTTCTATCTCTCTACATGCACCGCTTCTTCTTTGACTTCGGCCGGTCTCGACGGCCAAAATGCGAAACGCCCGAGCAGCGTCGTGATCGCCGGCACCAGGAACGGCCGCACGATAAACGTATCCAGCAGCACGCCCACCGCCGTAATGATGCCGAATTGGACAAGAACCTGGATCGGCAGCGATGCCAGTACGGCAAACGTTCCCGCCAAGATCAGGCCGGCAGAGGTGATGACCGAACCCGTCTCCCCGACGCCTTCCTTAATTGCCTGCTTGAGCGGCATTTCTTTTCTCTTTTTCCAAATGCTCGAGATCATAAAAATGTTGTAGTCTTCGCCGAGCGCCACCAGGAATACGAACGAATACAGCGGAATCGCGCTCTGGATGGCATCGGCCCCAAGCCCGTAATGGATGATGATCCAGCCGAGGCCCAGCGCCGAAAAATAAGACAGAATGACCGTCAGCACAAGATATACGGTGGCGGTAACCGAACGCAAATAAAGGAGCAGCAGCAGCGTGATCATGCCGATCACGACCGGAATGATCACCATCGTATCCCGGTCGCCCGTTTCCCTCGTATCGTATTGGGTCGCCGTTTGGCCGCTGATCCATACTTTATCGGCAGGCGAGGCGATTCCGGCCTCCTGCAGCGATCGTTCCGCAATGCCGCGCAGATCCGGGATGAGGCCGATCGCCTCAGGCGAATACGGATTGATGTTCAGCTCGATATCGTAAGCGAGAATATTTGCATTTTTTTCTCCTTGTTTCGGCTCGGACACGCTGCTGACAAAGGACATGCCTTTGAGCTTTTCGCCCAGCAAATCTTCTTGGCCCCCGGTATCGACCATCAGCTTGACGGGCGCAAGCGTTCCAGGGGAAAACTGTTTGCCGATCAGGTCGTATCCTTCCCGCGATGCCATATTTTTCGGGAAAGAGGACATGATGTCGTTGGTGAATTTCACCTGGCTTGAAAAGGCTGCAAGTCCTCCGAGAACGACCAGCGTGACGATCACGATCAGCCACGGTTTCGTTACGACCCAGCGGCCGGCAAAGCTTTCCTTTTTCCGCTTCGGAGAACGAACCGGTTTGCCCTTGCGCCGGGCACGTTCTTCCTCCATCTCCGGCGTGCGCGGAATAAACGGGTAAAACGAAACGCGGCCAAAGATCGCGAGCAGCGCGGGCACAAGCGTCAAACTCGCGATGACCATCACGAAAATCGATACGCTGAACGGAACGGCAAAACGGTGATAAGCGCCGTATTTGGCCAGCAGCAACGCAAACAGCGACAGTACCACCGTAAACCCGCTCATGGCGATGGCGCCGGAGGTTTCGGTAATGGCGCGGACCAGCGCCTTGCCTTTGCCGGCCTCTTCCTTGAGAAGATGGCGGAAATGGGAGATCAGGAAAAGGCAATAGTCCGTACCTGCGCCGAACAGCAAAACCGTCATGATCGAGACCGCCTGCGAATCGACGGTAATCCAGCCTTTAGCCACCATCAGTCCCAGCAGCGGGCTGATGGCTCCGTATGCAAAGCCTACGGCCACAATCGGGATCAGCGCCAAAATCGGAGAACGGTAAATCAGCAGCAAAATGATCAAAACCAGCAAGACGGTCGCCATCATCAGCTTAAAGTCGGCGTTTTTAAACAGCCCGGACGCATCGATAGAGATGCCGGCGGGTCCCGTCACCCGGGCGCTTAGCTCATTGCCGGACTCCGCACTAGCCGCAAACAGATCGGCGCCGAACGTTTTGGCCGCCCGCTCCTTCAGCTGCTGCGCCCCTTCCTTCAGCTGGTCGCTGCTTGCGCCGCTGCTGAAAAGAACCGGCGTCACTAATGTGCTCCCGTCTTTGGACAACTGCGCCGTCAAAGCCTGAACGGGCACCTTATCCAGCGGCGGGACGAACTCCTGGTGCTGGACAGGGGTTGCTCCAAGCTCGGCGTACAGTTTCTGGACATGCCCCAGATCGTCATTTTTGAGGCCGCCTCCCCGATGCCAAACGATCAGAGCAGGGATGCCGGAGCTGCCGAATTGCTCTGCGGCCACCTTTTCCGCCTGAACGGACGGAGTGTCCGCCTGCAAATTGGCGGCATTGTTTTTCACCTCTTTGTTTACCATCGGCCATAAGGCACTGAGCACGCCCACGACGATGATCCAGACGGCAAGCGTGATCCATTTGCTTCGTTTTCCGGCAACGAATCGCCCAAATCCCGAATGCTGTTCCATAGTCTCCTCCTCACCCCGATCCGGGTGTAAATGGTATAGTTGTGTATATGCATGATCTAGAAGTGGTATATTCGTAAGGGATTACCTTATTCATACGTTCGCTCAATAATTAAATATACTGGAAGGTTAATTATTGAACAAGCATTTTTCTACGGAGGTAAACATGGAGCATTCCGCACACCAAGCCAAAACGAAACGTCCTCCCGGCCGCCCGAAACGGCAGGAACACGAGGAGGCGACCAGCCAGTTTATTTTAAAAACCGCTTCCGACCTGTTTATGGAATACGGCTATGAGCCGATATCGCTGCAGCAAATTGCCGATGCATGCGGAATTACCAAAGCGGCCATCTATTATCATTTCGAAAATAAACCGCAGTTGTTCACCGCGGCTGTTACGACCATGATGGAAAGGGCGCGGAAAACGTCGGAGGAGATCATGCAGCAGGAGCTGCCGTTATACGATCGGCTTGTTATGTTGGCCGAACGCAAGCTCCGGTTCCCGCACGGCGATTTCGAGACGATTCTGCGCAAGGCGTCCGATTCTCTTACCAAAGAGCAGCTGGAAAGCATCCGCCGGAGTGAGGAAAGCATTCATCATGTCCTGACGGTCAGCTTCACGGAGGCGATTCAAAAAGAGGAGGTTCGTCCGTTGCACCCGCTGCTGATGGCCCATACGCTGGCCTCGATGCTGATGCTCGGCAACCGGGAAGTGGCCACGGACATCAATCCGTCGCCCCAGGAGCTGGCCCGCGACATCATCGAATTGTTCTGGAACGGCGTCGGGATTGAACCGAACTTCCGCTCCGGGGGCGCCCAATGACCTTAACATGAAGCCGAATCCGATCGAACCTTTCTTTCTTCGCTTGCATAAGGTATATTAGCCCATCAAGTTGGAGAGGAGACCAGCCCCTTGAATCTATACGGAGCCTACTACCGGCCCTCAACGAGTCCCGACGCCGCGCTGGCCGGAGATCTGATCAAAGCCATCAATGGCGAATTTAGCTCGGTAACCTGTTACGAGCAATTGGCGAAACTCGCCCCATCCGAGAATGCCAGAAAACGCATTTTGGAAATTCGCGACGACGAAGTACGGCATCTGCGTTTTTTTCAGCAGGCATACCGTCATCTGACCGGACAAACGTCCGAGCCCGTTCAGACGGAAACGTGCCCGAAGCAGTACAAGGAAGGTTTGATATCTTCGTTCCTCGACGAACAGGAAACCGTTGATTTCTATTTGAAAATGTCCGACCGGGCGCAGGATCCTACCCTGAAGGACACGCTTCGCCGTATCGCCATGGATGAGCAAAACCATGCCGTCTGGTTCTTGTATTTGCTGAATCATGGTTAGACGGAACCGGAAAAAAGAGGCTTTCCCGGGGAAGGCCTCTTTCTATTGGAAGAATCTCTAAAGGAACGAATATTCTAGACAAGCAGAACTGAATAAAGCCGAATCAGCCGGAATAGAGAACGCGAAAAAGGATAGCATGCGCAGATGGCCACCTGCGGGTGCTATCCTTTTTTTATAAAGCGACAAGACGGTGCTCATTCCCGTTAACATTTATGAGGCGATGTCAGCCTCCACCTCGGCCTCCATCTCGGCCTGCCGGACCCGGCTGCGGTAAGCTTCGAGGGATTCATCGATGATGCTGCTTACCATGACCTTATCCGCCTCGGGAAGCAGGGTCAGCGCGTAATTCCACGCATTCTCTTCGATTTGGAGGGCCGCCCGCATTCGCGTTCCTTCGCTGAGGCTCATATCCTCCGTTTGTTCGCACAACGAGGACAGATCCGGATCTGCCGCATGACCAAGCTCATGGGCCAGCACAATCGCAAAGTATTCCTCCACCCGTTCAAGCGAGCCGAACATCTGCATGCACTGCTCCTCGATCGCCCCGGTGTACATCGTAATGCTTCTGGAATGCATGCCGAACTTCCCGCCGACCAGACGCCCGCCATAAAAACGGGATTCAAGCCGAACGGTAACATCAACCTCCGACCGCTCCAGCAGCTTTTGGGCGATCTGATTTAAGCGTATAGTCTCCAATTCCGTATCTTTATCCCCTTTTTCATCGAAATTCACAATAGTCATTATACGAGGAATTGGAAATAATGCAACAAGTTAGCAAGCATTTTCTATATATGATATTCGAAGTTGTTAGAGATTGATGATTTTTTTATGCCCCGGTTTGCACCTCAGCTTCCTTAGGCTTGGAGGACAAAACCTCTTTCTTCAAAAACCAGCACAATATGAACACGATGATCATCGCGGCAAAGGAGTACGTGTAGATATACTGGAACGACTCTACGAACATCGTTTTTACCGTCGTGACCAGATTTGGCGCAAGATCTTTAGGTATCCCGCCTGCGGCCAAATCCTGCATATGTCCTTTGACGCTCTCAGGCAGCTGCGGGCCTAAGCTTCCTATTTTCGAGATGAGCGTCGACGATAAGAGATTGCCGAACAAACTAACACCGATGGTTGCGCCAATCGTTTGAAATAATGGAACGGTTGCCAAGGCAACCCCTATGTGCTCTTTTTCAACAGACTCTTGTACAATCAAGTTATCGCTGCCGAACAGAACGCCCATGCCAAGGCCCGAGATCACGAAGAAAATGATAATCTGTACGATGGTCGTATCCATATTGATATGTGAAAAGAGGTAGAAACCGATCATCGGCAGAATAAATCCGATGCCAAATATTTCGCGGTAGCGAACCTTCGTTAACAAAAATCCGCAAACCATGGACGAAGCTACTGCGCCAACCATCATGGGCAGCTGCAAATAACCGGATTCCGTCGGCGTGAGCCCTAACACATTTTGCCCGAAATACGGAAACGACGAGAAGGCACCCATCAGTCCAAGACCCACTATAAATACAATCGTTGATAAAACCACAATATTGCGGTTCTTGAACAAATGCAGCGGAACGATCGGTTCCTTTACCTTGGACTCAACCCATACAAAGATTCCAAGCAACGCAGCTCCTAATACGAGTATACTTACAATGAGCGGTGAGTCCCAGGCGTATCCGTTATTTTGAACGAGCACGGGCGTGATCAACAGCGATACGATCGAAGCGACCAATAGAATGGCCCCGCCCCAGTCTATAGCCACTTTCTTCGCCTGCTTCGACTCGCGAAGTCCGCTTGCCAAAAAGATCGCCGCGATCACTCCGACCGGGATGTTCACGAAGAAGATCCAATGCCAGCTCACTTGGTCGACGAAAAAACCGCCCATCAATGGACCGAGCAGCATGGGAATGAACATGACCGGTCCCATCAAGCCCTGCACTTTAGCACGCTGCTCCACCGGAAACAGATCGCTCGATATAGTCATCGCAAGCGGCATCAAACCGCCGGCGCCGATCCCCTGAATGCCGCGTCCAATCAATAATAAGGTCATCGAATGCGATAATCCGCACACGATGGAGCCGCCGATAAATAAGGCCATACATATCAAATAAATCTTTTTCCGGCCAAACAAGTCCGCCAATTTCCCTAGAATCGGCATGAACGCCGACATGGCCAGCATGTAAATCCCGGCTACCCATCCATATAGGGACAGTCCGCCGAGCTCGCGGATGATCGTCGGCATCGCGGTACTGACGACCGTTTCGTCCAGTTCGGAAAATATAATTCCTATGAGCAAGCCGATCATGACAAGGACCTTGTGATTTTTCTTCTCTAGGATCCCCTGACCGCCTTTTAATGCATTTTCCATTTTTTCAGCTCCTTTAACTTTTGTACCACGATTATAAAAGGGCTGTATGAACTGAATATGAACTGAAATATTTTCAGAAAAAGAAGAGGGCCTCCCGGCGGGGAGTGCCCTCTCTTCTTTTTGGTGATGAAATTTCACATGATGCTTAGAATGCCGCTTTAAAGAATCGTGACGTATTTTCCGTAAACAAACGCCGTTTTCCCTTGGTAAACGACTTTAACCCAGCCGTAAGGCGCCGTTCCCGTCACTTCAAGCACAGTTCCTTTCGGAGCCGCGCCCAAAATTTTTGCCTTGGCGGAAGCCCCTGCCCGAATGTTCAGGTAATCCGCCGTAATTTTCGCCTGCTTGCCGGAAGACGGCTTCGGAGCCGGGTTTGCCGGTTTCTCAGGATTTGCAGGCTTGGCAGGGTCCGGTTTCTCCTCCGGTTTGGTCGAAGGTTTTTCCGCTTCAGGTTTTTCCGGCTTGTCCGGTTTTTCTACCGGCTGTTCCGGTTTGGCTGCCCCTTTGCGCGCCTCGTTCAGTTCGTGGTACAACTCGCCGTTCGTTTTTACGCCCGTCAGCAGCGCAGCGTCGACGCCCGCTTTTTCCGCCAACAAGGTCACGTCCTCCGCCTTGACCGGATCAAGGATATTGATGGAAGCGATGTTGGTATATTTGCCGTCCTCCGTGGCCGGCACGGTCAGAATGCCTGCATTGATCAGCTCCACCACGTCCGCGCGTTCTTTGGAGTTCGTATCGACGCCGACGATTTTCCAGTTGTTTTGGAGTTTCGCTTCGTATTTCCCGTTCATGACCTCCTTCAAGTATCGGATCGCAAGGTTGCGGATCGTGCCGCCGGTTTCGCCATAGGCGCTTTCCGCTTTCGACGTCCACAGCTTTTCGAATTTGCGGCCTTCGAGCGCGCCGCCTTTGGCAACCAAAGCGTCCATGCGGTAAGAGTTCATGCCGAGCGTCAGCGTATCATTCATCTGAATCGGCGTGCCGTCCATACGTCTCAGGTTGGCGATCCGGCTGCCGTAAGGTTGGGACAAGTCGATATCGTATTTGACGCCGCCAAAGAAATCGTTGGTGCTGTATTTGGAGGATCTGCGCTTTTTGTCGAAGCTGACCGTCACGTCGCCCGGACGGGTGCTGTTGAAATAACCTACGGCCCATTCCATATAGTCTTTTAAATCCTTGCCGGTGACTTTATAGTTGGTCACCTCGCCGAGCGCGAACTGATAGTTGTAGGCGATATCCTTTTTGCGGATCGGGCCTACGTCCAGTCTGGCTTTATCATTGTCGATCTGGTGCGCCACGACGTCCGCTTTGCTGTAATGCAGCATGACTTCGCTGAAAAAGTCGGACAGCGGCGTTTCCTGAACCTGCACGGCCGGAATACCCTTGATTTCATTTTCTGGCACCATATTATGCTTCCCGACCAACTCGCCGACGACGATATTGGCGTCCTTGCGGGCGAATTCATGGTAGGGCAGCAGCTCTTTTTCCAGATCCGGGTCGGAAACCGCCGGCGTGCCGTCTTCGCCTTTTACCGGAATGGCGGTGGCCGTTTTGTCTTTCAGCACCATTTTGCCGTCTTTATTGACGAAGGTGAGATCGATTCGGGACACATGCGTTCCGTATTTGTCCGGTTCGCCGATCAGCACGCCGTTGACCGTTGCGCTTTTCACCAGCGTGTGCATATGGCCCGCGAAAATGGCGGTCAGCTCCGGCACTTCATTGGCGATGTCCGTCACGCCGGTGCCCGGCAGGGCGTTTTCGTTATCCAGCCCCATGTGCATCAGGCCGATGATGACGTCGACTTTGCCTTCGAGCTCTTTGACGGCCTTTTTCGTTTCATCGATCGGATTTTTGACGACCAGCCCTTTCAGGTGATCGGTGTCTTTCTCGAAATCGGTAATGAGCGGCGTCGTCATCCCGATGATGCCGACCTTGATGCCGCCTCTATCGATGATCGTCGTGGCCGGCAGGAAACGTTCACCGTTCTCTTTGTACACGTTGCCCGCCAGCTTCGCGGCTTTAAACTGCCCCGTAATTTTGTCGAAGGTATCGAGGCCGAAATTAAATTCGTGATTGCCCATCGCCCAAGCATCGTACCCCATCTCGTTCATGGCGACCATCATCGGCGATTTCGGCTGGTCGTTAAACAGCTCCGCTGAATTGTCCTGAATGACGTCGCCCGCATCGAGCAGAATCGTGTTCGGGTTTTCGGCGCGAACCTTTTTGATCAGGGTGTACAACTGGGTGAAGCTGCCGTTCGTATTGGCCGTATCCATCGCGTAATCCCACGGCATAAACCGGCCGTGAACGTCGGAGGTAGCCAGCAGCGTAATGTGCGTCTCCTGATCTGCCTCGGCTTTGGCGCTTGCCGGCTGCAATCCGGCGGCTGCCGATACGGTCAGCACGGAAGCCAAAGCGAACCCCGCCAGCCTTTTAAAGCGGCTTTTGATGTTAAACATGTTTGAGTCCCCTTTTCTTTTTATACTTTTTTTGGAAAATGGTAGCGCTGTCAAAAGTTTTCCAAAGGCTCATTTTAATCTATAAATTTCCATACGTAAACCTTTTTGCTTAAAATAGTCCCGCAGGCGCAGTGTCTTGGCTTTCAAGCCGATTCCGGCAATTCCCGGTGGACGCTGAATTACACCCTTGCAGATTTTCAAAAAAAGAACGCCCCTCGTATCCGGAGCGTCCTCGTTTATGGATCAAGTCAAAATCCCTGAATTTTATGGCCGTTTCATCGGCCGTCTAGCCGACCTCCTGCACTTTTCCGCCCGTAAACTGGCTGTTGTACAGGTCGGCGTAAAAGCCGCCTTTGGCCAGCAGTTCCTCGTGCGTGCCTTTTTCGATGACGCTGCCGCCGTTCATGACCAGAATCAGGTCGGCGTCGCGGATCGTGGACAGGCGGTGCGCGATGACAAAGCTGGTCCGGCCTTTCATCAGCTCGTTCATCGCTTTTTGGATGTACACCTCGGTCCGGGTGTCGACGCTGCTTGTCGCTTCGTCGAGGATCAGGATCGACGGATCGGCCAAAATGGCGCGGGCGATCGTAAGCAGCTGCTTTTGCCCTTGCGAAATATTCGAGGCTTCTTCGTTCAGAACCGTATCGTAGCCGTCCGGCAGCGTCCGGATAAAATGGTCGGCATGCGCCGCTTTGGCTGCCTCCACCACATCCTCCTCGGTCGCGCCGCTGCGTCCGTAGGCGATATTTTCGCGGATCGTGCCGTTAAACAACCATGTATCCTGCAGCACCATTCCGAAAATGCTCCGCAGGTTGCTGCGCTTCAGCTTCGTAATATTGACGCCGTCGATCGTAATCGCCCCGTCATTGATTTCATAGAAACGCATCAGCAGGTTGATGAGCGTCGTTTTGCCGGCGCCGGTCGGCCCGACGATCGCAATCGTCTGTCCCGGCTTGACGTCGATGTGCATGTCCTCGATCAGCGTTTCGCCCTCTTTATAACCGAAGTTCACATGGTCGAAGGCAACCGCGCCTTTCGGGTTTTTCAGTTCCACCGCTTCGGCCGCCTCCGGCACCTCCTCCTGCTCGTCGAGAAGCTCGAAGACACGTTCGGCGGATGCGATCGTCGATTGAATGATGTTTGCGATATTCGCCGTTTGCATGATCGGCTGGGTGAACTGTCTGGCGTACTGAATGAACGCCTGCACGTCCCCGATGGTGATCGTTTTATGCGTCACGAAAATGCCGCCGACGACGCAGACCAGCACGTAACCGATGTTGCCGATAAAGGACATCATCGGCATGATCATGCCGGAGATGAACTGGGCTTTCCAACCCGAATGGTACAGCTTTTCGTTGATTTCGTTAAACGTCGCCACCGACTCGTCCTCGCGGCCGAACGCCTTGACGATTTTATGACCGGTGTACATTTCCTCGACGTGCCCGTTCAGCTGGCCGAGGGAACGCTGCTGCCCCATAAAATGCTTTTGGGAACGCGATGCGATCATACGGATCACGATAAAGCTGAGCGGAAGCGTCACGATCAGAATCAGCGTCAGCCATGGGCTGATCGTCAGCATCATCACGATGACCCCGACCAGGGTGACGATGGATGTCATCAGCTGCGTCAAGCTCTGCTGCAGCGTTGTGCTGATATTGTCCACGTCGTTTGTCGCGCGGCTGAGAATTTCGCCATGCGTTTTCGAATCGAAATATTTCAGCGGCAAGCGCGAGAGCTTGCGGTTGATCTGCTCGCGCATGTCGTACACGACCTTTTGCGCCACGCCGGCCATAAAATACTGCTGGAAGTAGCTGAAGACGGCGCTGAACAGATATAATCCGACCAGCATGAGCAAAATTTGCGTAATATAGCCGAAATCGATGGAAGCGCCAGGCACGCCTTGCATTTTGGCGACGATGCCTTCGAACAGCTTCGTGGTCGCTTTCCCTAAAATTTTCGGACTTACGATGCTGAACACGGTGCTCAGGATCGCCATCAGAAAAATGAAGGCAAGCGTCACGCGGCGCGGCCGCAAATAACCCAAAAGTCTTCGCAGCGTGCCTTTAAAATCCTTGGCCTTCTCGGCAGGCATCATCTGACCGGGATGGCCGCCCGGATGGCGGGGTCCCGGAGGACGGCCGCCGGGATGTCTTCTCTGCTCGCTCATGCAATCTCCTCCTCCGACAGCTGCGAGGATACGATTTCACGGTATACGTCGCAGGTTTCCATCAGCTCGCGGTGTTTGCCGATGCCGGCAATCCGGCCTTCGTCCAGCACGATGATCCGGTCGGCGTCCATAACCGTGCTGGCCCGCTGAGCCACGATCAACACGGTCGCGTCCGCCGTCACCTCTTTCAGTGCCGTGCGCAGCTTGGCGTCCGTCTTGAAATCAAGCGCGGAGAAGCTGTCGTCGAACAAATAAATTTCGGGTTTTCTGACCAGCGCCCGGGCGATGGACAAACGCTGCTTCTGTCCGCCGGATACGTTGTTGCCGCCCTGGGAAATTTCGGACTGAAAACCGTCCTTCATCTTGGAGATGAATTCAGTCGCTTGCGCGATGTCCGCCGCTTGACGAATCTCATCGTCCGTGGCGTCGGCTTTGCCGTAGCGGAGATTGTCCGCGATCGTGCCCGTAAAGAGAACCGCCTTTTGCGGCACAAAACCGACTTTAGCCCGAAGCTCCTCCTGGGTCATTTCCCTGACGTCCCTGCCGTCCACCATCACGCTGCCGCTTTCCACGTCATAAAATCGCGGGATCAAGCTGAGCATCGTCGATTTGCCGGAGCCGGTGCCGCCGATGATCGCCGTCGTTTCGCCCGGTGTGGCGCTAAACGAAATATGGCGGATCGCCGGCTGCTCGGCGCCCGGATAGCTGAACGTCACATCCCGGAACTCCAAGTAACCGCGTTTTTCCCCTTCTTTGCCTTCGGCGGCCGAATGGGCGGGATCGACGATTTGTGGCTCCATGTCCAGCACTTCGTTGATCCGGGTTGCCGACGCGGATGCACGGGGCACCATGACGAAAATGACCGACACCATGATCAGCGAGAACATGATCTGCATCGCGTATTGGATGAACGCCATCAAGGAGCCGACCTGCATATGGCCGTTGCTGATCCGGATGCCTCCGAACCAGACGATGGCGATCGTCGAAAAGTTCATGACCAGCATCATGATCGGCATCATGGCCGCCATGATTTTGTTGACTTTGACCGCCGTTTGCGTCAAATCGTAGTTCGCTTCATTAAAACGCTTCTGTTCGTGTTCGATCCGGTTAAAGGAACGGATGACCCGGATGCCGGTCAGGTTCTCGCGCAAAACGCGGTTGAGCTTATCCAGCTTGACCTGCATCGCTTTAAAGAGCGGCATCCCTTTTCCGGCGATGATAAAGATCGCCCCCGCCAAAACCGGAACGATCACGACGATCACCAGCGACAGCGTCGCGTCCTTGGATACCGCCATAATGATCCCGCCGATGCACATCATCGGCGCGCTGATCATCATCCGCAGGATCATCGTCAGCACCTGCTGCATCTGCGTAATGTCGTTGGTCGTGCGGGTAATCAGCGAAGCGGTGCCCAGCTTGTCGAACTCCTGCAGGGAGAAATGCTGAACATGCCGGAACACCCGGCTGCGCAAATTTTTGGCGAAACCGCCCGCCACCTTGGCCGACAAATAACTGGCTCCGATGGAACAGAATGCGCCGCCCAACGCTACGAGCAGCATAAATCCGCCGATTTTCCAAATATAAGGGATATCCCCGTGCACGATGCCTTTATCCACGATGTCGGACATCAACGTAGGCAAATAAAGATCCGACAGCGACTGGATGAATACGAGCAAAAAAACAAACAGAATCGGCGCGCTGTAAGGCTTCAAAGTCCGAAACAGCTTTAGCATGTTGGCACTTCACCTCCATCCGATGAATCATTCCGCATGTTACTTTCATAATACTGATAGGCCTTGTTCAGCAGCTCGGACAGCTTCTCGCTTTCCTCGATGCCCAAGTGATCGACAAGCCCCTTGAAGGAATGGATCGTCGCTTTACGGGCCTGTAAAATCACATTCCGCCCCTCTTCGCTGAGCTTGATCCGAACCACCCTCCGATCCACCTCATCCGGAGTCCGTTCAATCCATTTCTTCTTCTCCAGCGCTTTGACGAACTGGGTGACGGTCGGAGAGGTGACGCGCAGCATCGCGCTGATCTCAGACACTTTCAGTCCCGGGGTACCCGGCTCGACATGCCGCATGAGCAAAACCATCAATCCCATCTCGCTGAGCTTCAATCCTTCGACCACCCGCTGGCGAAACTCGCCTCTGTTAAACCGCATGACAGCCTGAAGCAGCTGGACAACGGTTTCGTGATGCCGATCATGTTCCTGCGGTTCTGCAGCCTGGCAGCCGTGTTCCTGCCGGTTATTGCCATCGTCGTTCATGACGCAGATCATCCTCCTTTCCAAAGCGTGTTATAAAGGGATGTTATCCCACACCAAAAAATAATTAGGTTACCAATTAAATAGGCAACCTAATTATATAACCTTTCCGATTTTTATGTCAATTAAAACATATATAAAAAAGTCCAACAATGGTGTACTTGCCTTTTTCCTTGGCTTTCCCGAAAAAAATGACGGTCAATGATGACCGTCTACTCCCTGTCTCCCATCAAGACCTTCTGCGTAAACGAAATCCACTCCCGCGCGGCAAACGACAAGTAGCGGTCCTTGCGCCAAATCATGCCCAGCTGCCAAGGAATGGAGGGGTTGATCAGGGGCAAAATGCGGATCCGTTCCTGGTCCAGTTCGCGGCAGATCGTTTCCGGCAGCAGCGCGATTCCAAGATTGGCGGCCACCATGCCGCTGATCAGATCCCACTGGGAGCTTTCGTACACGATGCGCGGCTGAAAGCCGACGCGAAGGCATTCGGTAATGATGCGGTCATGCAATGCAAAATCCTCCCGGAACAGCACGAAGCTTTCCTCCGCCAGTTCGTTCAGCGGTACCGCATCATGTCCGGCCAGCCGGTGGGAGGGATGGACGAGCAGCATCAGATTTTCCATGACGAACGAAAAATGGTGGAACAGATTTTCGTCGGTCGGCAGAACCGCCACGCCAACGTCGAGCAGTCCGCTCTCCACGTCCTTCATGACCTTTTTCGCCCCGTCCTCGAATACCTGCATCGTGACCTGCGGATAGGTTTTATGAAACCGCCCGATCACTTCGGGAAAAAAGCTGGAGCCGACCATGGGCGGCAGTCCGAGCCGGATATGCCCTTTTTGCAAATTTTTCAAATCGCCGAGCTCGGCGGACAAGCTTTGAAAAGCTTTTACAATCGGCTGCGCCTGCTCGTAAATGATTTTGCCGGCGTCGGTCAGCTCGATTTTTTTGTTGGAACGGTCGAACAGCGTCACCCCCAGCTCTTCCTCGATATGACGGATGGTCTTGCTGATGGTCGGCTGGGTGATATACAGCGTCTCCGCCGCCTTCGTAAAGCTCTGCAGCCTGGCGACCTCCATAAAATACTGCAAATGCCGGATATCCATGGCTGTCTCGCACTCCTTTCAAAGCGCCTTTGTCAGGTTCAAATACCTTGCTCCTTATTATAGAAAAAAGGAATGGTGATCATTCTTTTTATTCATTTTACTCATGAAAACAAGGGGTGTAAAATTTTCACGTAAATGAAAGGAGAGAATCCCTGTGAACAACATGGTCAAAGGAACGGTGCAGGTGGCGGCACTGATGGCATTTTCGCTGCTGATGAACAAGCTGGCCGGACTTTTGCATTTGCCGATTCCCGGCAGCATTCTGGGGATTATCGTGGTGTTTATTCTGCTGGAAGCCCGTGTTATCCGCCTGGAGTGGATCGAACTCGGCGCCAATTGGCTGCTTGCGGAACTGCTTTTGTTCTTCATTCCCGCAGCTGTCGGCATCATGAAATATATCCCGATGATGGAAAGCGACGGTATCCGCATTTTGATCGTGGTCGTTTTCAGCACATTCATCGTCATGGCCAGCTCGGGGCTGCTTGCATCCCGAATCGCCAAACAAAAAGAACGGAGGGCTTCGCGATGATCGGCCTTGTCTGCCTGCTCGTTACGCTCGGCATTTATTTCGTGTCCAAGCGCATTTACGGCAAATACCGCAAAATTTATTTATCGCCGCTGTTGGTTACGCCCATCATCCTTGTCCTTATTTTGATCTGGGCCAAAACACCTTATGAATCCTACAATTCCGGAGGCAAATGGCTGAGCACCATGCTGCAGCCGGCGACGGTCGCGTTTGCGGTGCCCCTGTACAAAAATTTCAAGGTACTCAAAAAGCACGCCGTCGAAATTATCGTCAGCGTGCTTACCGGTTCGTGTATCGCCATGGTTTCGTCGGCATTTCTGGCCAAATGCCTTCATCTGAACGGATCGCTCGTCACGAGCATGATTCCCCGCTCCATCACGACGCCGATCGCGATGAACGTCTCGCAGGTTCTCGGCGGCGTGCCTAACATCACTGCCGTGTTCGTCATCATTTCCGGACTTCTCGGTCCCGTGATCGGGCCGTTCGTGCTTCGCCTGTTCAAAATCGAAAGCGAAGTGGCCCGGGGCATCCTGTACGGCACCAGCTCGCATGGCGCGGGCACCTCGAAAGCCTTTGAGATGAGCGCCTTATCCGGCACGATCTCCAGCATTTCGATGATTTTGGCCGCCTTGTTTACGCTGGGTGTGGCCACCTTCATGACGGCCATCTCGTAGGATCAAAAAGATCATGCAGTCTCATTCATAACCGACGCGTACCGGCTTTCCGGTACCCGCGGATTCCAGCGCGGCGCAGGTGACGGCCTGCGTCTTGAACGCGTCGGCATAATCGGAACGGATCCGGGAGCGGTCACCCGTGCGCAGCGCATGGAGGAACGCTTCCGTTTCTTTTTGGTAAGGATTCGTGGATTCGCGGTATTCCGTCCGCTCTCCCGGCTGCATCCGGCATAGACGTTGCGGGTTCCAATCCAGCACTCCCTGATCCGTGTAAAAGGCCAGTCCGACGCCGTCCGCTTCGGTTCCCGCCGGCAGTATGCACGTATTGGATATGTTTGCGATCAGACCGCTTTCCAGTTTAAGCGTGACCGTACCTACATCCGCCACGTCCACCCCTTCCTCCTGCTCATGTTTGACGCGGCTCCCGTAAAGCGCATACACTTCCTGCACCTCGCCGGCCAAATAACGAAGCAGGTCCGCCAAATGCGTGGTCTGTTCGATAAACTGTCCTCCGGAACCGTTTTGCTTCCTCCACCAGGCAACGCCGGGCATGCTGTCCATCCAGCGTCCGAGAACCATGCCCGATTGCTGCCGCCGAAGAAGCTCCCTCATCCGGTCCACGTTGGATTGGTAACGGAAATGGTACCCGGCCGAAGTGATCAGTCCGGTTTCCTCGACCTCTGTCATGATGCTTCGCGGAAGCTCCGCGTCCAGTCCGAGAGGTTTCTCCACCAAAAACGGAATGCGGCGCCGGATCAGCTCCCGTTCAATCGCCCCGTGCGACATCGGAGGCACGCAAACGTATGCCGCGTCCAGCTGCTCCGTATCCAGCATTTCCGTCAGGTCGCCATAACCTGCTGCCCCGTAGGGCAGTGCCATACGCTCGGCCTTCTCCTTGCTTGTGCCCAAAAAAGCCCGTACCTTGACGCCTTCGGCCGCCGCCAACAAATCCGCGTGTACCTTGCTGAACCAACCTGTCCCGATCATTCCGATCTGCAGAGTCATGACAGATCCCACCTCTCGCTTATTTATCCCATATCATACAGGACACCGGGAAGGCTGACCATCACTTTATACTCAACATTTCTCCGACAGCGGCATCAATCTTTCCACTCCTCGGGAAGCAGCGCCCGGTAATGCGGATGCGTAAAACGGTCGTCGATCAGCATCAATACGCCGGTATCCTGCTCCGAGCGAATCAATCGGCCGCCGGCCTGAAGCACCTTGTTCATTCCGGGCAAAACGTAAGCGTAATCGTAGCCGCTTTTGCCTTCGCGGTTAAAATGGTCGCGAATCAGGTTCCGTTCCAGCCCAAGCTGGGGCAGCCCGACGCCGACGACGGCCACGCCGATCAAGCGGTCTCCCTGAAGGTCGATGCCCTCCGAGAAAATGCCGCCAAGGACGGCGAATCCGGCCAGCGTCTCCGTATTGTCCGCCTGAAAAGCGGAAAGGAATCGCTCGCGTTCCTCCTCGGCCATGCCGGGACCCTGCACGATCGTCCGGACTTCCGGGTATTTTGCCGCGAAAACGTCGTACACGCTTTGCAAATATTGATAGGAAGGGAAAAAAGCCATGTAATTGCCGCGTTTTCCGCTAACCAGCCCATGCAGCAAATCCGCCAGCGCCTCGCGCGTCCGCTCCCGGTCCCGGTACCGGGTGGACAGCGGATGGATCTGAACCTCAAGCTGCTCCCTCTTGAACGGGGAGGGGATGGATACGGCATAATCGTCCGCGTCCGCCCCAAGCATGTCCCGGTAATAGGAAAGCGGGGTCAACGTCGCCGAAAAAAACACCGTCGAACGATACCCTTTTTCCGCCTGCGCCAGCAGATGGGACGGGTCCAGGCAAAACATGCGGATCATGACGTCGCCGCGCAGAACCTCCGCGTAGGTGACGTAGCGTTCGTCGTACAGCTTGGACGTGCGGATAAAATTTTGGGCGGCAAAATAAACGTCCAGCAGAAGCTGGTGCTCCCCCGAGCCCGCGGCCAATTCACGCTCCGCCTCGGCCGCAAAAACCTCGAGCAGACTTGCCAATTCCCCGGGAGCCTCCTGCGATACAAGGGTCCGCTCTTCGCCGCAAGCCTTCTTCAGCTCGATAAAATATTTGTTGACGGCGTCCGCAGCCTGGGAAACGGCCCGGTTTTGCTGTTTATAATCCCGTTTGATCTGCAGAAAACCGGCTTTTTCGATCCCGGCCGAAAACATCTCCCGCCCCCGGTCCACCAGGTTATGGGCTTCGTCCACCAGCAGGGCCGTCCGTCTCTTTTGCTCCTCCGGCAGTCTTTTCAAGGACACGCGCGGATCAAACACGTAATTGTAGTCGCAGATGACGGCATCGACCGCATAAGCCGTGTCGAGCGAAAACTCGAACGGGCAGACCCGGTGTTTCCGGGCGTAACGCTCCAGCACCTGACGCGTCATGATCGTTTCGTTTGCGAGGATGTCGAGTACGGCGTCGTTAATCCGGTCGTAATACCCATCCGCATAAGGACAGGCTTCCTTCGTACATACGGTCTCCTCCTGAAAGCAGATCTTTTCCTTGGCGGTGATCGTCACAGCCTGAAGGCGGAGCCCCTTCTCCTGCATCAGTTCTAACGCCTGCTCCGCAGCGGTTCGAGTAATCGTTCTTGCCGTCAGATAAAAGATTTGCCCGAGCAGCCCTTCTCCGATCGCCTTCACGGCCGGAAAAAGGGTCGACATCGTTTTGCCGATGCCGGTCGGCGCCTTGGCCAGCAGCTTTCTTTTCTCCAAAATCGCCCCGTAGACCGAACCGGCAAGTTTTCTCTGCCCTTCGCGGTACGCAGGAAAAGGAAACGGCAAAGCCCGGATGCTTTCATCCCTGCGCCGAACATTGTTCATTCGCAGAACTGCATAAGGAGCATAGCGCCGAATGGCATCCGTGATAAAATCCGTCAGCTCGGCGATCGTGCGGACGCGTTTGAACCGCCGTTCTTCGCCTGTTTTCGCGTCCACGTACGTCAGCTGAACGCCGATGCTCGCAAGCCCGTGATCCTTCGCTACGATATAAGCGTATGTTTCCGCCTGCGCCCAATGGACGGCCCTTCCGCCCTCCAGCATGTCCAAACCGGACGAGACCGATTTGATTTCGTCGATGGTCAGACCCTCGTCCGTTTCGATCAAACCGTCGCATCTTCCTTCAATTTGGTATATAATTCCGTCAAACGGAATCTCGGTTTTGAGGTATACTTCCTTTTGATCCCCTTCCCGGTACAAACGCTGCACCTGCTGATGAATCCGGGTGCCTTCAAGCATCGCCGACGCGGTCCGGAAGCCGGAATCAATGCTCCCGCCGCTGAATACATATTCCACGAGCGGCCTCACCGAAATATGGACGGTATTTGTTTGTTCTTCTACGCCAGTCAATGGGATCACCCGTTCCCCTTCTGTTTTTAATATCATACCACATCGTTTACCCCCGGCCCACCTCATATTTCCAGAAAAAGGTTTTCCGTTCCAGAATATTGTCTGAAATGTTTCGGAACGCAAAAAAAATATTGCCTGTTTAAAGTATTAAAGGGTTGAAGATTTCCGACACTCTCGTGTATAATTCTTGTTTAAATACAGATTCATGCTTACCGAATGCGTAAGCCTTAAGCAAGCTTCTTAATGCTTCAGCATTCTGTAATTTTGAATCCAGGATAAGGAGAGAAGCCAATGACATTTTTGCATGTAGAATTGCCTGCGGAAAAAAAAGCCAAAACGTATGTCAATGAAGTCTTCGAAACGGTGTGTAAAAGGAACCCGAATGAAAGCGAATTCCATCAGGCCGTAAAGGAAATCCTCGATTCGCTAGTTCCGGTGCTTGCCAAAGAGCCCAAATACATGGAAAACGGCATTCTGGAAAGACTCGTAGAGCCTGAAAGACTCATCACCTTCCGCGTACCTTGGGTAGACGATCAAGGAATCGTACGCGTCAACCGCGGTTACCGCGTTCAATTCAACAGCGCAATTGGCCCTTACAAGGGCGGACTTCGCTTTCACCCCTCTGTAAACTCCAGCATCATCAAATTTCTCGGTTTTGAACAAATTTTGAAAAACTCCCTGACAGGCCAGCCGATCGGCGGCGGCAAAGGCGGTTCGGACTTTGACCCGAAAGGCAAATCGGATGCGGAAGTCATGCGCTTTACCCAAAGCTTCATGACCGAGCTGTACAAATACATCGGATCCGACGTTGACGTTCCTGCCGGCGATATCGGCGTAGGCGCCCGGGAAATCGGATTTTTGTTCGGCCAATACAAGCGCATTCGCAGCGGCAACGAAGCCGGCGTCCTGACAGGAAAAGGCATCACTTACGGCGGAAGCTTGGCTCGTCCCGAAGCGACGGGTTACGGCACGGTATATTTCGTCAACGAAATGCTGAAAGCGCAAGGCGACAGCCTGGAAGGCAAAACGGTCGTCGTCTCCGGCTCCGGCAACGTGGCGATTTACGCGATCCAAAAAGCGAATCAATTCGGCGCCAAAGTCGTGGCCTGCAGCGACTCGGGCGGTTACGTGTACGATCCGGAAGGCATTGATTTCGAAACGGTAAAACAGCTGAAGGAAGTCGAAAGAAAACGGATCAGCGAATACGTGAATCTGCATCCGGGCGCAAAATACTTCGAAGGCTGTTCGGACATCTGGACCATCCCTTGCGACATCGCCCTCCCTTGCGCGACGCAAAACGAAATCGACGAAGATGCGGCGAAGCTGCTTATTGCAAACGGCGTGAAAGCCGTAGCGGAAGGCGCAAACATGCCTTCGACGCTGGCAGCCATCGACGTATTCCTTGAGAACGGCGTTCTGTTCGGGCCTGCCAAAGCGGCCAACGCCGGCGGCGTAGCGGTATCCGCGCTGGAAATGTCCCAAAACAGCATCCGCACGTCCTGGACTTTCGAAGAGGTGGACGAGAAGCTGCATCAAATCATGATCAACATTTACAACAACAGCGCCCAAGCGGCCGAGCAATACGGCTATCCGGGCAACCTCGTCGTCGGCGCGAACATTGCCGGCTTCGTGAAAGTGGCTGACGCGATGATCGCTCAAGGAGTCATCTAATCCCGGTATCATACGTTTATGGTCAAAAGCATCCGGTTCCGGAAGAAATTTGCCCCTGCGGTAAATAATTTTCTTCCTGGGTCCGGATGCTTTTGTTATTGGCGATTGAACGGCTCATTTACCGCTTTTTAACCTGAAATCCATTGTCAGGGGCTTTGACTTCTGTTCCTGCGAGGGGCATAATATTTTTATTATGATCCGGATTTTGCAAGCTCCCGACTCATGAAAGCTCCGAAAATTTCCGATGGATTGCCTGCTTCGCTGCCCGTTCGCGGGCGGCTGATTGTTTTTTAACGGAGGGAAGTCGTATCGTGTCACGTGAATCCATTGCCCAAGTACTAAAAAAACCGTTTGCGATCTTTACCGTCCTCTTGCTGTTAAAAGGATACCTTGCCTGGGCCGTAACGTTTGGCGACTGGCTCCCCTGGAGGGTGCTGATCACAGAGCTTCCTTTCATCTGGCTCGTATTTAGCCTGATTGAATGGTGCGCCTCCAAACGCAAGCTGATGGCCTATACGATCGTAAACATCATCCTAACCGGTATTTTTTTCGCGGTCATCATGTATTTCAAATATTACGGCGTTATCGTCACGTACCATGCCCTGGCGCAGGTCAACCAGGTAACCGAGGTCAAAAGCAGCGTTTTCTCGCTCATGGACCCGTATTACCTGCTTGTTTTTGCCGACATTATCGTGCTGGTCGTGCTCCTGCTGAAAAGCCGGAAGGTGAAGGAATGGAGAATCAGCATCAAACGCAAGACGAAAAAAAGCGTCGTGTCCGTCGTTTTCATTTTGTGCCTTGTCGTCTGCCTGTTTAACATTTGGCCGAACCGGGCCAGCATGAACGAAATCAAAAAAGCCCAGCAAATGGGGATTCTCAACTACGAGGCTTTCACGATTTTATCGCAGAAAAAGGAACCGCTTGTTCCGCTGAAAAACATCAACCAAGCGGCCATCGATAAGCTGAAGGGGATCAAGGTTCCGGAGCACCCGCAATTTTTCGGGAACGCCAAAGGGAAAAACCTGATCATCATCCAGCTCGAATCGTTCCAGAATTTCCTGATCAACCTGAAAATCGACGGCAAGGAAATTACGCCGAACATGAACAAGCTTGCCAATGAGCAGCTGTATTTTTCGAATTTCAACCAGCAGGTGGGGCAAGGAAATACGTCGGACGCCGAATTCGTCGTGAATACGTCCTTTTACGTCCCGCCGGACGGCGCGGCCACGCAGAAATATGTGGATAAAAAACTGCCAAGCCTGCCGCGGTTGCTGGGGGAAAACGGATATAACACGCTTACGCTGCACACGAACCAGGTCCACTTCTGGAACCGCGGCGAGCTTTATTCTTCGCTTGGCTTTCAGCATTATTACGACCAGTCCTTCTTCGGCGAAGAGGACATGGTATTTTTCGGCGCATCGGACGAGGTGCTGTACGCGAAGTCGGCCGAAAAGCTGCAGGCATTGGACAGGGAAGACAAACCGTTTTACGCCCAGATCATTTCGATGTCGGCGCATCACCCGTTTACCATTCCGGCCAACAAATACAAGATGGAGCTCCCTGAACGCTATCAGGGAACCTTTGTCGGGGATTACATCCGGGCTCAAAAC
This sequence comes from Paenibacillus sp. VCA1, assembly GCF_031583795.1. Lineage (NCBI taxonomy): Bacteria > Bacillati > Bacillota > Bacilli > Caryophanales > Paenibacillaceae > Paenibacillus > Paenibacillus sp. VCA1. The sequence continues at coordinate 256,406 of NZ_JAVLSX010000003.1, forward strand.
TATGCCGATTACGCATTGGGGCTCTTCATTGACGATTTGAAGCAAAGAGGGCTATGGGACGACAGCCTGATCGTCATTTACGGTGATCATATGGGACTGCCGATTTATTCCCTCGACCATGACGACAAAGCGCTGATGAAGGAAATTTACGGGCATGAATATTCGTACACCGACATGCTGAACATACCGCTCATCATTACCGGCAGCGGCGTTTCGCACGAGCAAATCCGCGAGGAGGTCGGCGGGCAAACCGATATTATGCCGACGGTGGCGAACCTGCTCGGCATTTCCATGAAGGACCACATCCATTTTGGCCAGGATTTGCTTAATCAGACGTACAATCTGCTGCCTCAACGGTATTACCTGCCGTCCGGCTCGTTCCTGAACGACAACGCCATGTTTATGTCCGGCAGCGGCTACGAGGACGGAACCCAATACCCGCTGAGCGGAAGGGATTCGATCGGGAATGGCACCACCAAAGACGAATACGACCGCGCGCTCAAGCTGCTGAAGCTGTCCGACAGCTACGTGAACCAGCAGCCGCTTAAGTGAGCCTGCAAAAAAGCAGCAAGCCCCGCTTCTGACCTTTTGTCAGAGCGGGGCTTATTTGTGTTTTTAAGCTTCATAGGCAAGCTGGAATAGCAAATCCATGAGCACCTGCACGCCTGCCTCCAAATGCTCAGGTTTCGTATATTCCAAAGGCGAATGGCTGACGCCGTTTCGGCTCGGCACAAAAATCATCGCCGTGCGGCAGCATGCGGCCAATATTTGGGCGTCATGGCCCGCTCCGCTCGGCATCCGGCGGTAACTTAAGTTCCGCATTTGGCATAAGCGCTCGATGGCGCCCGTCAGCTCCGCATCCATGTCAACCGGCGCCGTATTCATCCAGCGTTCGACCTCGATACCGACATCCCGCCGCTCGGCAATCGAACGCAGCAGCCCGATCATGCGGGCGCAAGCTTCTTCCAGCCGGAGGCCGTCAGGATGGCGGACGTCGATGGTAAAAATGACTTCCCCGGGGATGACGTTTGGCGTGCCGGGAATCAGCTCCATTTGTCCAACCGTAGCGACAAGCGGAGCCCCAATCTGATCGGCGCTGTCCATGACGGCGGCCACCATTTCGCTTGCCGCCCGCATCGCATCCTTGCGGTATGACATCGGCGTCGTCCCGGCGTGGTTTGCTTCCCCTTTGACGCGGACGGTATAACGCTGCAAACCGACGATTTGCTCGACGATGCCGATCGTTTTCCCTTCCCGCTCCAAAATCGCCCCCTGTTCGATATGCAGCTCGATAAAGGTATCGATATCCTTGCGCGGTCCCCGTCCGTGGCTGCCCGGACCAAACCCCGATTCCCTCATCGCCTGCATGAAGGAAACTCCCCGCCGGTCGTGCGCATGTTCGATGTCCTTGTAATCCGCAGCGCCCGTCATAAAGGTCGATCCCCAATAGTTATAAGGGAAACGGCTTCCCTCCTCCTCGCAAAAAGCCGCCACTTCAATCGTTTTCCTGGGAGCGCCGTATCGATCGCGAAGTCGGGAAAGCGCCGCAAGGCCCGCCACGATCCCGTACGCGCCGTCGTATTTGCCTCCGCGCTGCACGGTATCCACATGCGAACCGGTTAAAATGCAAGGCGACTCCGGATCCGTCCCCTGCAAACGTCCAAACAGATTTCCGGCATCGTCAAAAGCCGGCTGCAAGCCAAGCGACTTCATCTTGTCCGCCAGCGCCTCCTGCGCTTCCTTCCAGGAACGCGTATATAAAAGGCGGGTAACCCCGCCGTCTTCATCCGCTCCATAACGGCTGAGCCACTCGATAAGTTGTTCTGTCGTCTCCATATGTTCCTTTGCTCCCATCTTAAGGTCGTCGGAAGCCTCCTGCAAAATCCGGTCCGAAAAACGGTTTATTGCATACTCTTCCTCACATCTATACACCATATCACTGCCGCGGGAAAATTTCTATGTATCGGTTAAGTCCGCTATTTTCTTGTCTCATCCGATCCAATTAATCTATAAATACGAACATTAATGACTGTGATATTGCACAAAGTTCGCTTTTTCCTTTGACGTGTCCGAAATGTACATGATATAGTTACAAGGCAGAAGAAACGAAAACACAACAAGACAAAGGAGTCCTTCAGCAATCATGAACACCACGAAATTATCTTGGTTAGATCGCTTCTTTAAGCTCAGCCATTATAAGACGAATGTTAAAACCGAAATTCTTGCCGGTCTCACCACATTCGTTACGATGGCATACATCATCGTCGTTCAACCGGACCTGATGAAAGCCGCAGGCATGGATCAAGGCGCCGTCATGGTTACGGTGCTGATTGCATCCGGCCTTTTCAGCATTATCATGGGTCTGTATGCCAAACGGCCGTTTGGCGTCGCGCCCGGCATGGGCGGAAATGTGTTTTTTGCTTACAGCATCGTGGCCGCAGGACTGGCGACATGGCAGCAGGGACTCGGGATGGTGTTCATCTCGGGCGTGGTTTTCCTGCTTCTGACCTTCCTTGGGCTGCGCGAAACGATATCACGCATCATTCCTAAAAATATTAAGCACGCCATTGGCGCCGCCGTCGGCCTGTTCATCATCGGCACCGGCTTTGCCAATGCAGGCATCATCGTACAAAATAAAACCGGAACGCTCACGCTCGGCAGCTTGCATTCGCCAACCGTGCTGCTTTCCTTGATCGGGCTGGTCATCATCATCGGCCTGATGGCGCGCAAATTGAAAGCGGCGGTGTTCATCGGGATCATCATTACGTCCATCATCGGGATCCCGATGGGCATTACGAAGCTTCCGCATTCCTTCGGCGATTTATTCTCCCTGCCGCCGGATCCGTCCTCGATCATCTTCCAGGTCGATATTCCGGGAGCTTTGAAGCTGGCGTTTTTCCCGCTTATGTTTACCTTCTTTACAGGGGAGTTTTTCTCCACCATGGGTACGGTGCTTGGCGTTGGCGCCAAAGCGAATTTGCTCGATAAAGAAGGCAATCTTCCGGACATCAAAAAGCCGTTTATCGTCGACGGCATCGCTACGGTCGGCGGTTCCCTGCTCGGACAAACGACCATTACGACCTACATTGAATCCGCAAGCGGCGTTGAAGCCGGCGGACGCACAGGCTTGACGGCCGTAACGACGGGGATCGTGTTCCTGCTCGCTTTGTTCGTCACGCCGCTCATTCTGCTCATCCCTAGTGCGGCAACGGCTCCGGCGCTGATCGTTATCGGCTTGTCCATGCTCGCGACACTGAAAAACATCAATATGGACGAATTGGAAGAAACCCTTCCCGCGCTGCTTACGGTCATTTCTGCAGGACTTACGTTCAGCTTGGCGAACGGAATCGTATTCGGCATTTTGTCTTACGTCGTCATTAAAGTATTTATGGGCAAATTCCGCGATATCCACATCGGACTCTGGATTTTGTGCATACCGCTCATTTATTACCTCTGGCTTAAATAATCTGGGATAAGGAGATCGATTCAGCATGAACCGCAAACTTATAGCCGCAGCGCGCGGCGATCATCCACTGGATTTGGCAATCAACAACATTCGGTTGGTCAACGTCTTTACCGGGGAAATTTATCCGGCGGCCATCGGCATCGTGGACGGTACCATCGTTCACGTGACCGCGCCGGGCGAAACGGAGCTTGAAGCCGCCCAAACGATTGACGGCCAAGGCAAGTTCGCCGTTCCCGGCCTGATCGATACGCATCTGCACATCGAAAGCAGCATGCTGACGCCCGCTCACTACGCCGAAGCCGTCCTGCCGCACGGTACGACCCTGATCGTCACCGACCCGCATGAAATCGGCAACGTCCTTGGCGAGGAAGGCGTCCGTTACATGGTCGAAGCCAGCAAAGTGCTGGATTTGCGCGTCATGACGCTGGCGCCTTCTTGCGTGCCGTCCGCTCCGTCCGTGGAAACGGCCGGAGCCGATTTCACCCCTGAGGTCATCGAACGGATGCTCACCTGGGACGGCATTGACGGCGTCGCCGAAGTCATGAACTATCACGGCGTCATTCATGAGGATCCGCGCATGATGGGCATCCTCGAAGCGAACGAACGCGCCGGCAAAATTCCGCAGGGCCACGCGCCGACGGTCGTCGGCCGGGAGCTTTCGGCATACCTCGTTGCCGGACCGGACTCCGACCACGAATGCCGCACGATGGAAGAAGCGATCGCCAAGCTTCGCGCCGGCATGATCGTGGACATCCGGGAAAGCTCCTTTTCGCTGAACATGGCCGAAGTGGCCAAAGCGATCGTCGGCAAAGGTTATCTGCCGAACGTCACGCTTTGCACCGATGACGTGCTTGCCTCCGATCTGGTCGAACGGGGCCATATCAACCATGTCGTCGTCCGGGCGATCGAAGAAGGCATTCCGGCCGTGGACGCGATCCGTTATGCGACGCTGAACGCCGCGAACCGCTTGAACCGCAAAGATGTCGGAGCGATCGCTCCGGGACGCCTTGCCGACATCGTGCTTGTCGACGCGCTCGAAACGATGAACGTGTCCGATGTTTTCATCGGGGGCGAAAACATCGTCAAGGAAGGCAAGCTGATCAAGCGCCAGCAGCATTTGGAGCCGCCGCAGGAGTATTTGCAAACCGTGCATCTTCCGGAAATCCATGCTGAGGATTTGCGCCTTGAGGTCGAAGATGCGAACGCGACCGAAGCGCGCGTACGCGTCATTGAATACGATTTTGCGCCGGGCCTTCCAACCGGTTTCATCGAAACGGTACTGCCGGTGAAAGACGGGGAGCTCGTCCCCGAAGCCTACGAGGGGCACAAAGGACCGCTGAACCGTGTCGCTGTTTGGCATCGCCACGGCTTGAACAACAACAAGGCGCTCGGGCTGCTTGCAGGCTTCGGCATTATCGAAGGCGCGGTAGCGACGACGGTCGCGCATGACAGCCATCATTTGGCGGTGCTTGGCGTCAATACGGACGACATGGTCATGGCAGCCAACGAGCTCCGCAAACGCCACGGCGGCATGATCGCCGTCAAAAACGGCGAAGTCGTCGCGTTCCTTCCGCTCCCGCTCGCAGGACTCATGAGCCTCGAAGAAGCCGATACGTTCGCGCCGAAAATCAAGGAATTTATCGATACCATCCATGGCGGCATGATGCCGGGCAAAAATCCGATCCACCGTATGATCGTCGCAACCCTCCCGGTCATCCCGGCGGCAAAAATTACGGACCTGGGATTGGTTGACGTCAATAAACAAGAGCTTGTTCCGCTCATCATCGAAACCAAATAACGTCGTTGAACCTTAAAAGCCCCCGAACCGCACCGGACATCCATGTCCATGCGGCTCAGGGGCTCTTTTTCGGTGCGGACCGAGTCCTAGGTTGTTTACACGACCGGCTCGCTTTTAGCCGGTTCCGGCAAAGGGGACAAATAGCGGTTTACAAAACGGGCGATGCGCTGCGCATACTCTTTTTTGTTCACAAAATAGGCGTTGGCATGGGCCGCAGTAGGCACGACATACAAGTCTTTCTCCCCTCCCGCTGCCGCCGCCAGACGATGTACCATAGGGAAAGGAACAAATGCATCCCTGTCGCCGTGGATAAACAAAATCGGAAGGCGCGTCCGGGCAACCTGTTTTAAAGCCGAACCTTCGCCGAAAAAATATCCCGCACGCAGTTTGCACACCAAGCTCGTCACCGGCAGCAGCGGAAACGGTGGCAGCTTGTACATCTGCTTCAATTGGTACGTCAAAATATCCTTAACCGAGGTATACGCGCAGTCCGAAACGATGCATTTCACCTGATCCGGCAGCTGCTCGCCGCTGGTCATCAACACCGTCGCGCCGCCCATGGAGACGCCGTGCAACATGATCTGCACATCCGGCCCGCTCCGCTCCAGGATATAATGAATCCACTGTACGATATCCCTGCGGTCATGCCAGCCGAAACCGATGTAATTCCCGCCGCTTTGCCCATGGCCCCGATTATCCGGCATCAGTACATGAAAACCCATTTCGCTGTAAAGTTTGGCGAAAGCGCCCATTTCCCTTCCTTGGCTGTTATAGCCGTGAACCACGATGGCCGTCCGGTTCGACGGCAGAGGGGCCGGAATGTAATATCCCGTTAAAGGAAGCCCGTCCTCTCCTTGAATATGCAGGGTTTCGACCGGCTGGCTGCCGAGCCATTCCTCTTCCATTTCCCACGGATGGTCCACCTTGACAAGCGCCGGATCCGTCTCGAGAAATTCTTTTTGGCTGCGCCTGATTCCGACATTATAAAAATACATGCTGGCCCCGATCAGGATCAGCACGATGACAATTGCGCATATAAGGACAATCGATGCCGCAGTCATGTTTTCCTCCTTGGCCTGAATTCGCGAAGAACATCCCCAGTAATCAGGGCTTTGCAAAATCCCCCAATATGTTCCTTTTTAACATACCATCTGGCGAAGTCTTTCACAATGTCCCATCGACGCAAATCCCCTCCGAAAGGGGCTTATATCATCAAAAAAGCAGCACGCGGCTTGACCACCACTGCTGCTTTTTAAGGCTTTTGAATCCAGATATCAGTCCTTCTTCTGTTTGCGGGCCATGGCCCGCAGCGCTTCGCGGTAGGCATCGTCGGAGCTTGGATCGGGTTTCGTTTCCGCCTTCGCCTGCTGAACCTCTTCCGGAGCATAACCCGCAAACTTGCGCAGCGCCTCGCGGTAAATACGGTCGCTTTCGCTTGCGGATCGGTGCGCCTCCGATTCGGCTTCGGTCAGCGCGGTCCTGTCCGCTGTCCGGGGCGCAACCGTCTTAACCGGCTCGGGCTTGGCCGCGGCTGGGGGCTCAACTGAAGGAGGAAGATCCTGAATGGACATCGCGGGCGGAGCTTCAGGCGTTGTTGGCGTTTCTTGCTTTGCAGGCTCTTCCCTTTTTTCTGCACGTTTGCCGGACCGTTTGGCGGCACGGGAGTTGTACACGAAAAGAAAAACGAGCGCTGCAACGGCGAGCACCACAAAAGCAATGACCATGTCCCGCTCACCTTACCTTGAAGCCGATGCAACCAGTTGTTTGGTTACTTCAGCCACCCGTCTGCCCAAAGCGCGCCCGAGGGCCAGGTCGTTTTCGCTCGGCAGGTTTTTGGGGTCCTCGTCGGACAATTCCACGGGACATGTGACACCGACGCCATAATAGGAGCCGTACAGCGCGTTTTCCGGAATGTTGCCGGGAAGCCCGACGACAATCATGCCGTTATGCAGCATCGGCGTGATCAGATTGATCAACGTCGACTCCAGGCCACCGTGAACGGTAGCGGTCGTGCAAAATACGCCGCCGACTTTTCCGACAAGTTTGCCCTGGGCCCATAAATAACCCAGACGGTCGATCCATGTTTTCAAGCCCGCACTGATCGTGCCGAAATGCCCCGGGCATCCCCAGATAATCGCATCCATTCCTTCAAGTTTATAAATATCGGCGTCGTTGACATGGGCGATCTCCGTTTCCGCCCCGTCAACCTCGCGTGCGCCTTCCGCCACGGAACGGGCGAGCGCTTCGGTATGTCCATTTTCGCTGTCATAAACCACGTAAATTTTCATGCGGATGATCCCCCTTAACCAGCTTTGATGCCTTATTTATCTCCATTACCCTCTGATTTATCCATAAGCGTTGCCGAATCTTACAAAAATCGACACGCCTGAATACGTCTTCCCCAATTAGGGGATGCTCTGTTTATCTGGCTGCAACTAGCTATCCAAGATTAGGAGGAGACTTAACACGTATGAACTCTCGCGCGCTACTCGTCAATGTCCTTGTCGTCATCATCGTGCTCGCGTTGGGCGGTGCGGCAATCTACTATTACAATCAAACGTCGAATTACGTCAAAACCGATAATGCGCAGGTGACCGGACAAGCCATTTCCATTAATGCGCCGGTGGCCGGAAGGCTTGCGAGTTGGAACGGGCAGGTCGGACACAATTACCAAACGGGCGAAGTGGTGGGAAGCATCGTGGCGCAAGGAACCCGGATGGATATCACGTTTCCGGTCAGCTCCACGATCGTACAGCAAAATGCCATTCCCCATACGTACGTCGCTCCCGGCACCACGCTGGCAAGGGCTTTCAATTTGAGTAATTTATGGATCAGCGCCAATATCGAAGAAACGAAGCTGGACAAAATCAAGGTCGGCCAAACGGTCGACGTCTATGTCGACGCATTTCCGGATACGACGCTGACCGGTAAAATCGACCAAATCGGCCTGGCTACCGCCTCGACGTTTTCGATGTTCCCGACGACGAACTCGAATGCCAACTACACGAAAGTGACGCAAGTCGTTCCGATTGTCATCACGATCGAAGGCTACAAAGGTCTCGGGCTTGTTCCCGGCATGAACGCTACGGTCCGAATCCACATTTAGCGAGGGGGCATGCCTGCCATGGCAAATGCTAGAGAATTTCATATGGGCCGAACGCTCACCGTCCTGCTGCTGGGAGCTTTCGTCTCCATTTTGAACCAGACGCTTCTGAACGTGGCCATCCCCCACTTGATGAATGAGTTCAACGTTTCGGCCACGACCGTCCAGTGGCTCTCCACCGCTTACATGCTCGTCAACGGCGTGCTTGTGCCGGTTACGGCGTTTCTGATCGAATCGTACGGAACACGCGCCCTGTTCATGTCGGCGATGGGGCTGTTTACCGCCGGAGCGGTCATATGCGCCATCAGCAACACGTTTGTCATTATGCTGATCGGGCGGATCATTCAGGCCAGCGGCGCCGGGATAATCATGCCTGTCGTCATGAACGTGTTTTTAACCGTTTTTCCGCCGGAAAAAAGGGGAACCGCGATGGGTACGATGGGGATCGCCATGATGTTCGCCCCTGCGATCGGGCCGACGCTTTCGGGGTGGATCGTCGAGCATTACACATGGCGCATTTTGTTCATCATGGTGATTCCGCTTGCGGTGCTGGACATTTTGTTTGCTTTCCGGTGGCTGACGAACGTCAACAAACTCACCAAGCCAAAGTTCGATTTCTGGGGAGTCGTCTTCTCGACGCTCGGTTTCGGCGCACTGCTTTACGGCTTTAGTTCGGCGGGGGACAAGGGCTGGACAAGCGCGATCGTGCTTGGCTCAATGTTCGTCGGGCTCGTCTTCATCGCTTTGTTTGTCGTGCGCGAGCTCAACATGAAAGTTCCGATGCTCGATTTCAGGGTGTTTCAGTATGATATCTTTACGTTTTCCACCATTATCGGCGGTTTGGTCAACATGGCCATGTTCGGCGCGATGCTCTTGCTTCCGATCTATTTGCAAAACATCCGCGGATTCACCCCGCTTCAGTCCGGTCTTCTGCTTCTGCCGGGCGCTCTATTGATGGGCGTCATGTCCCCGATTTCCGGGGCCATTTTCGACAAAACCGGGGCGCGGCCGCTGGCGATCATCGGCCTCCTTATTACGGCGCTGATGACGTTCGAGTTCAGCAAGCTGACCTCGGACACCACCTTTCCGCATCTGATGCTGTTGTACACGATCCGCAGCTTCGGCATGTCGCTGATCATGATGTCGGTGCAGACCGAAGGGCTGAACCAGCTTCCTCCCCGGCTTGGGGCCCACGGCACGGCCATGTCCAACACGATGCGGCAGGTGGCCGGTTCCATCGGGACGGCGCTGCTTGTGACGGTCATGTCTACCCGCACGACGATTCACGTTGAGCAGGCCGCGGAACTGTATACGCCCAACAATCCGTTTATGGCCGAAAACCTGGCCGCGGTGAGTCAAAGCATCGCCGCCTCTGCCGGGGTTCCGGCAGAAACGGGGTACGCGCTTGCACTGCAAAGCGTCATTGGCGTCGTGACCGAAAAAGCCACCATCGAAGGCATTAATGACGCTTTTATCGTGGCAACCTGGATCGCCATCATCGCATTGGTGTTGTCCTTCTTCCTGCGCCGGGCGCGAAAAGCCAAAAGGACCAAACCCGCGAAATAGACGAAACGAAAAATCCGCCCTTTTAATAAAGAGCGGATTTTTTGACGTTTCGAAAAGGTATCTTTATTTTTTCACGCCCCATGCTTTCAGGATCGCGTCATGCACGTACGTGTTTTCGTGAACGCCCGTAAAGAGCTCCGCGCCGCTTCCCATCGCCGTCAACGGGATGTCCACGCCGGTATGTCCGGAAGTCGTCCAATCGACGTAAAACTGCTCTTTCGACCCGAAGATGCTGAACGGTCCGTCCTCTTTCGAAATGCCGTCGCCGGATTCGTCCTTGTCGTCGACCGGCTCCAGCGAAAAGCCGCCGGTTTCATGGTCGGCCAGCACCAGCACGAGCGTGTCCGGATGTTTTTTCGCGAATTCTTTGGCGACGCCTACCGCTTTGTCCAGCTCCTGCCCGGCTTTGATCGTCAGCTTCGCATTGTTTTCATGCGCCATTTCATCGGTTCCTTCCTCTTCGACCATCAGGAAAAAGCCTTTTTTGTTGGAGGAAAGCGTATCAAGCGCTTTTTGCGTCATATCCTTTAGCGAAACGACCGGGTTGTATACATCCCCTTCGCCTTCCGGTTTTTGCTGGAACATTTCTTCATTGGCGAACAGGCCGAGAATTTTGCCGTTTTTCGCTTTTTGCAGCTCTTCCTTGCTCGTTACATATTGGTAACCCAGTTTTTTCGCATGCTCGACGAGATTGCCTTCCGTTCCTTTGCTTTCTTCGCTTGGATCTTCGGCCGGATGATCCGGGAATTTGCCGGGATTGCCTGCAGGATACCAAAAGTCTTCCCCGCCTCCCAGCAGCACGTCGACTTTGCTGTTATCCAGATACTGCTTGGCGATTTTGCTTTGCTGCGAACGGTCTTCGACATGGGCGCCAAACGCGGCCGGCGTGGCGTCGGTGATTTGGCTTGTCGTTACCAGCCCCGTCGATTTGCCGAGGCCTTTCGCCACTTCAAGCAGCGTTTTGACCGGTTTTTTGTTGGCATCGACGCCTACTGCTCCGTTATACGTTTTGACGCCGCTGGCAATCGCCGTTCCCGCAGCGGCCGAATCGGTCACCGCGACCGTGGAATGCGTGCGCAAAAGCGCCGAATAAGGCATATCGTCCATCTGCAGCTTACCGTTCAAACCGACCGTGTTCAGGCGGATGGCATCGCGCTGCGCCGCTCCCATGCCGTCCCCGACGAATAAAATGACGTTTTTCGCTTTGGCGGGCGCCGCGGCGTTCCCTTTGGCTTGGACGACTCCCCCGGAAATCACCAAACTGGCTGCCGCCGTGAGGCATAAAGCGGCTTGTACGATACTGCGTTTCTTTTTGCTCATCCCAATTCCTCCTTTATATCGGTCCTTCTTGAAGCAAGTATAGAGGGCAACTATGAAAAGAAATGAGGAGAAATGTAAACGCTATGTTTAATTGTTTTTCGTTTCGCGGCACTTTCTTTTTTTCGATTTCAATGAGGCGGAAGATTATGATATATTTCATATGGAGACAGGTCGGTTTCTTTCGGCCGGGTTGGCCTGGAAATGCGCCTTGGAAACGAATATGAACTCACGAGTGGTGAAGGAGGAAATGCTAGTGGAATTCAGAATCGAAAAAGACACCATCGGCGAAATTAAAGTTCCCGCGGATAAGCTGTGGGCAGCCCAAACGCAGCGGAGCTTTGAAAATTTCAAAATCGGTACGGAAAAAATGCCGCTGGAGCTGATCCGCGAATTTGCGATCCTGAAAAAAAGCGCGGCTCTCGCCAATAAAGAGCTTGGAAAGCTGAACGCCGAAAAAGCCGATGCCATCATCGCGGCGGCCGATGAGGTGATCGACGGCAAACTGAACGAACACTTCCCGCTGGCCGTATGGCAAACCGGAAGCGGCACCCAGTCCAACATGAACGTCAATGAGGTTATCGCAAACCGCGCCAACCAAATGCTGCAGGAAAAAGGCAGCGAGCAGCGCGTGCACCCGAACGATGACGTCAACAAATCGCAAAGCTCGAACGACACGTTCCCGACCGCGATGCATATTGCGGCCCTGATTGCCGTCGAGGATCAAGTCCTCCCTGCGATCGCAAAGCTGAAGGAAACGTTCCGCGAGAAAAGCGAAGCTTATATGGATATTATCAAAATCGGCAGAACGCATCTGCAGGACGCGACTCCGCTTACGCTCGGACAGGAAATCAGCGGCTGGCACCGGATGCTGGAAAAAAGCGAAGGCATGATCCGCGCAAGCATCGAATCGCTGCGTGAGCTGGCCATCGGCGGAACGGCGGTCGGCACGGGGATCAATGCGCATCCGAAATTCGGCGACATGACGGCGGCCAACATCAGCAAGCTGACGGGCAAAACCTTCACCTCCGCCGCAAACAAATTCCATGCCCTCACCAGCCATGACGAGCTCGTGTATGTTCACGGCGCGCTGAAAGCGCTTGCCGCCGATCTCATGAAAATCGCCAACGACGTGCGCTGGCTGGCCAGCGGTCCGCGCTGCGGCATCGGGGAACTCACCATTCCGGCGAACGAACCGGGAAGCTCCATCATGCCGGGCAAAGTGAATCCGACCCAAAGCGAAGCGATGACGATGGTCGTCTGTCAGGTGATGGGCAACGATGCGGCGATCGGTTTTGCCGCGAGCCAAGGCAATTTCGAGCTGAACGTGTTTAAGCCGGTTATCATCTATAACTTCTTGCAGTCTGCGCGTTTGCTCGCCGATGCGATGGTATCCTTCAACGACCACTGCGCGGTCGGCATCGAACCGAACCGTGCCGTCATCGAGCGCAACTTGAACCAGTCCCTGATGCTGGTGACTGCGCTGAACCCGCATATCGGCTACGAAAATGCCGCAGCGGTTGCCAAACTGGCGCATAAAGAAGGGCTGACCCTGAAAGAAGCGGCCCTGAAGAGCAACCTGCTCACCGAAGAGCAGTTTGACGCCGTTGTGCGACCGGAGCAAATGATCCATCCGAAAGAATAATGTTATATTTGCGAGGCGTGCATCGCTTGCTATGATTAATAAGGAGCCGTTCCAAAAGTCAGATGACCCCGGGCGGCTCCTTTGTCTGTTATAATTCTTGGTAAACTGGAAATACGATCCACCATTTACGAAAGGAACGGTATTTTGTTATGACTTGATGTATACGACTAAGAACATCCGTTAGCATCTGACTTGTCATGAAAGAATTTAACTATAGGGGTTAGAGTGTACCAAGATAGTAGTACATCAATACAAAAATGAGAATAAAGGTTAAAACTGCCCCTAATACATTTTGATTATGTGTGCTTTTATTGTTTTTTAAATTTTTGAGGAAATTAGTGAAATTTAAGAACCATAAAACCCCCAATAACGGCCCAACAACTAAGAGAGCATATACCATAAAAATAAGATCCCCCCATCATTCTACTTTTAAAAATATTATACAAAAAAATAAGAATTTACTTGATGAATTGGAAAAAACGCATGATTTTTGGTTTTTTCTTGCACAAAGCAAAAAAAACGAGCATTAGATAAACTCTCTAAAGCTCGTTTCCCTCTTTTTTTCAGAATTTATTAGTATTAATCAAAACTCCTTTTATTATACTCCGGAAAAGAAATTCCAATGATTGGAGTCTCCAATAATCGCTAACGCTAGTAGGGGCGTGACCTCCTTCTGAATTAAAAACTTTGATCAAAAAAGGCAGCTCGTCGACCGAGCTACCTTTTTTTCTGTACATTCTAACCCTTTTCTATATACTCATTGCTTTTAGCATTCCATTACAGAACAGATTATTTCTTCACCATGCTTTTAGCGAAGTTGATTACATCCATTTTTGCATTCTTAGCCGAAATCGAATAGTGCACCTGGTTTGCTGAATCCGTCCAATCTAAGTGATCCCTCCCATTTAACTCCGTTGTGTAAGTACATTCAACGCCATTGATTCCGAGGGTTTCCGTTTTTTGATCGGGATTGGAGCCTGGCACAGGTGTGCCGCCTATGGGATCCGAGGGCTTCACAAATGACGCAACCACTGACACCTCTACTTTGTTTTTCACGAACGTAAGAACGGCACTGGATTCTTCGACGACCTCCAAAGGTTTGGTGTACAAGATGTTCTTTCCTTGTGCTGCTTGTTCTTTCAATTCTTTATCCAATTTCTCGTATAATGCCGATGTTGGATCCGGATTTTGGGGATATAAGAATCCAGCTTTGAATGTATAACCTTTTGGTAAAGATACAGGCTTCGCGAGTGAAGGCGCGTTTATGTTCTTGATTTTGGCCAAATAATCGTTGTATTTCTGGAACACAAAACCTCTCCCTGCAAATGAGATCCGATCGGACGGGTTAAGCTTTGGATCCTTCACATAATAAGCGATGACTTGGCCTGGCTTAAGACTTGCGTACAGCTTATCAATCTGATCTTGTACAGTTGCGGGCTTTGGGTCTGCCTTGATTAGTGCAACGGCACCCCCCTTATTCAAGTCTTTTGGCAATACTGACGAAGTCGAGGCGTATGCGCTGACCGCTCCTGCAATGCTCATGACTGCCACAAGTGAAATAACGGTTTTCAATTTCGTTCCTAACATGTAAATTCGTGCTCCTTTCGGCCGCAAGGCCTTGCATATTTGAATTGATTACATAACATATAACAATCTGTTAACCCGAAAAGGGACACTTTTTATACAATTACGAAAACATTTCCACTCGTTCATTCACCCATGATTCCGGCTGCAATTTTGGCAAACTCTTCTTTGGGCAGAGGGTCTCTCGCGTCATCCGTGATGTTATATAATACATGTCCGGTCGCGTCAAGCCACGTTAATCTGCGATGATAGGATACGGCTGAACCCAATTCAGTTAATGACAGGAGCATCTCCTTTCCGTTTACCATCAGTTTCTCGGCATTTCCGGAAGGGACCTGAACGGTTGAATCCGTGGGCTTGGAGAAGGCGATGATGTTGATCTGATAGTCCCCTTTGCGATAACGAACCATCGATGATGCCCCTTTCGTTGGAGGAATCATTTTGTAAAATAACGCTTTGTCATTCGGGGATTTCTCCGCCATCGCCTTCAGTTCTGCGAGAAGATGTTCATATTCAGGAGTTCCCACGAAAGGTTCAGGTTTGGCCTGAATACTGCCAGAGTCAAATAAATACCCTTCCGGCATATAGGTTGGCTCTCGTAATTGGGGCGTATCCGTAGCTTGCATTTCTTTGGCAAATTCATCATAACTGCGGTGCATATACGGGACATACAGGAAATGAACCGGGTTTAGCGTCTCAGCCGCCTGTATTTGTTTGTCCTTGATATAATAGGCAGCCATCTCGCCAGGCTTTAATTTCTTCTTCAGCTCTGCTTCATACTTGTTCAATACGTCTATGTAATGGTTTGCGTAAGGGTATGATTGCTCTGCAATCGAAGTGATGACGATCTTTCCTTCATGATTTCTAATTTCAATGAATCTGGTGCCCGCGTATACAGTAATGGATGAGAGCAGGACCACAGCGCAAAATGAGGCGATAAGAACCATCCTCCGACGAGCACCTGAACGCTGAGAAGAGTTTCTTTCCTCGTATTGATAAATTTTGCGCATTACAGCGGATGTAACGTCGATTTGATCATGACTTTCCGTGCGTTCCATGTTTCTCAGAGCTTGACCTTGACCAGACCTTCCTCTATCTTGCATCCCTTCTCACCTTCCTTCTCGTTGATCAGCCGGATTACTTTTTGTTTTAATCGCGTATTTTTTTTCTTCACCGCATCGGTGCTTTTACCGAGAATGTCGGCGATCTCGGCGAATGTTTTTTCCTCGAAAACTCTTAGAATCAGAATACTTCGCTCATCCGCCGATAACCTGGACAGGGCATATTCAAGCGACGGACTGAACAATTGATGGTCGAGCTTCTGCTCCGCGCTTTCGGTGTACGTTGCAGGTTTAAAAAGTCGATATACCCGATCACGAATTCGGCGTTTACGAAGCATATTAAGACAGTGATGATAGGCAATCTTATATAACCATGATGAGAACGTCGCTCTCGACTCATATAAATCAAGCTTCGTGTAGGCCTTGAATAAAATATCCTGAACCGCGTCTTGCGCATCTTGCTTACACCCAAGCATACGCCTGCAGTATACATAGATTTGTTGTTGGTACATTTCTACAATCGGTCGAAAAGCTTCCCGATCGCCTGCTTTCACCCGACTGACATACTCCTCTGCTGAGTCCAACTCAGAGTTCACCCCCCACTTCTCTGTTTATCTGTTATAACACTTCAGATTGCTTAAAAGGGACATTTGAAATTTTTTGAATTGATGTTTTTTTGAGCTAACACGCCTAAGAAGGGAGTTGTTCGAGCAGCTATAGAACAAAATGGGCTGCCTATAAGGGCAGCCCTATGATTAGAATTAATTCACATAAAATTCTGTATTCACGACGCCCCATCGACCGAAGCGCTCTGAATCATTCCGTGCTATACGTTCCGGCGGCTCGTCGCCACGGGGTTACGCAGATACGCTTCGGCTCTTCCCCGTCAGCGGCTTCCCGTTTCGATTGGCGTAATATCGGGCGAACTTCACGGAATAAGCCAGCACGTAAACAACCAGCAAGGAAGCAAGAATATTCAGGACGATCAGCGACACGTTCATGTCGAAGAAATAGGTCAGCACGCCGGTGCCGACGACCGGAACGATGAATCCCGAATATCCGGCGAAATAGAAGGTCGAAATGACCTTCGACCGGGCTTCTGGATTCGGCAGTTCCCCGGCCAGGCGCAAACTGACCTGGAACGTCCACCCGCTGCCGAGCGCCTGAATCAAAACGCCAGCCCAGAGCAAGCCAATGCTTCCTGTCGAACCCGAAAAGACGACCAGCCAGGCGCCAAGCGACAGCAATGCAATGCCGACGCGCAGACGGTGGACCGGGTGTTTGACGAATGGCAGCAGCTGCAGCAGCGCGCCGCCTCCAAGCAGCAGCAAAATCAGCAGCCCGGATACCGACAAGTTCGACGAATGAAGCACGCTTTTCACAAACGAAGGAATCAAGGACAGGATGATGCCGTTCAGCGTAAACAACGTAAAGATCGGCAGCGCGCTGAAGGACCAGAAAGGGCTCCGTATTTCATCAGGAACTCCGAGGGAAATCGGTGCCGGAGGTGTTTTGGCAAGCTGTTTGCGAGCCTCGAAGTCCCGGTCTTTTAACGTTTCAAACGTGATAAGCCCGCTAAGCAAAAACAATGTCAAAATCCAAAACGGCACCCTCAGCGGCATGAGGTGAAGATATTGAATGACAAGCCCGGTAATGGCCGGCCCCAGGCCGAAGCCGACGGATACCGTTATTCCCGACAGCGCTAATGCTTTGCCCGTTTGCTCCTTCGGAGTCTGCTTTAGCAGAAAGGCTACGGCCGTTCCCGTAAAGGTGCCATACGCGATGCCTTCGAGAATTCTGGCGGCATAAACCAGCCATGCCTGCTGGCTCACCATAAAAACAAGCGTGGCGATGATGGATAACCACACGCTGAAGCGCAAAACTCTTTTAAGCCCCCACCTGCTCCCTTTGGATCCGGAAATAAGCAGGGACGGAAGCAAAAACAACGCATAAACCGCAAATAAAACGGTGATTTGCAGACTATTCAATCGATAGTGCTCCTGGTAAAGTGGAAATAAGGGCGAAGTAAACGTAGCCCCGATGGACATCATCAAAAACACCCATAACATGCGTTTCATTGGATTCTCTCCTTTTTTGGAATGTTCGTTCAAGAAAATAGAAAAAGAAAACCGTCTATCGACGTATTTTGAAAGATGACAGACGTATTTTCACAAACATTTAAAAGCGCCATAACTGAAAAAATAATACTTGAACGGTAATTCAAGAATTAATTAAAAAAAATTAGAACACGGTCGAAATCGTCACCTTGACAAAATCCTCCAATACGCTGCGGTCAGCCGCGCTCCGGGCCATGACATGCAAGCCTTGTTTGGCCCCTGTCAAAAAACGGGCCAATTCACGGGGGCTGTTTTTGCTCTTAAGACAGCCTTTTTTCTGCGCGCGCATCAAATAGCTGAAAAACAAAGATTCCGAGTTCGTGTAATACGCCTCCAGACGGCGCGCCACATTCGGCACGTACGCCACCGGCCCGAGCGTCGTATTTGTCATCAGGCAGCCGCGCCCGCGCGCCGCGTTGTTCATCGACACGTCGATGACTCTGGAGAAAAAGCGCTCCAGCTGTTCCCGCGGCGAATCGGCGTCCTCTTTTAAGATATAATTGTAATTTTCGTCCGCACGCTGGCTGAACCGGTCGAGGCAGGCCAAAAACAGCTCGTGCTTATCCCCGAACGTATCGTAAAGGCTGCCCCGATGGATGCCCAGATGATCGCACAAATCCTGGATGGAGGTGCTTTCGTAGCCCTTTTCCCAAAACAGGTCGAGAGCCTGGTCGACGGCTTTTTCCTGGTCGAACTCTTTATGTCTGCCCATGGCATTGCCCTCCTTTTCGTGTCTTATACTATAATTTTTCTTGAACGATAAGTCAAGTATTGGACATGGGTAAAATAGATAAATGGGCTGCATCAGAGCGGAAGGCAGATGGCTGTAACGACAAACAAGGGTGTCCCCACGAGTCATAGACCCGAAAGACACCCCTCGTAATCGCGATGATTTAGCTATGTTTTGTCCTTGAAGTTCGCCTCTAACTACTCGGATTGCTTCTCGCCGAACGCCTCTTTCGCGTCCTCGACCATTTCCTTCGCAAATTCCTCTCTTTGCTTGTTAGGCACCGGCATTTTGTTCAGCTCGGTTCTTTGCACTTCATATTTGCTCGGCTCTTGGGAATTGTTGTTGTCAACCATTCGATCGCACCCCCTTCGCATGCCATTTTAACCATATATAGGATGCGCGGATTTTGCGATCTTATTCATTCCCTTTACCATCCAAACTCCGGCCGGTCAAGCCGGTACAACCGGCGGTACCGCTCCGACGCCTCCATCAGCTCCGCATGGGAGCCCCTCATTTCGATGCGGCCGTTCTCCATAAAAATGATTTCATCCATATGCTCGGCACCCGTCAAATGATGCGTCACCCAGATGAGCGTTTTGCCCTTCATCGTTTCCAGCATCGTTGCAAGCAGATCCCGTTCCGTACGCGGGTCAAGCCCCACCGTCGGTTCGTCCAGGATGACCACCGGATTGTCCTGCAGCAGCACCCTGGCCAGCGCGATCCGCTGGCGCTCGCCGCCGGAGAAACGCTGCCCGGTTTCGTGCATCGGCGTCCGGTAGCCGAGCGGCAGCGATTCGATCAGACGGTCCAGCTTCGCCTGCGCCGCCGCGCGCCGGATCTCCTCGTCGGTCGCGTCCCGGTCGCCGAGGCGGATGTTGTTCGCTACCGTCGTATCGAACAGATGCGGGTTTTGGTTCAGCACCGAAACCACCTGCGGCATCGCGTCGCCAATGGCGCAAGCTTCCGTCCCGTTCAGACGAACGCTGCCGGACGTCGGCGCCAAAGCTCCTTCGATCAGCTTCAGCAGCGTTGATTTGCCGGCGCCGCTGCGCCCAATGACGGCAATCCGCTTCCCTTGCGGCAGGTCCAGGGAAATATCCTGCAGCGCCCAAGGGGAATGATCGTCATAACGGTAACACAGGTTCTTCACCTGTAAATGGACATCTTGTGAGTTTTCCCTGCTGAACCATCCGGCCTTCGCCGTTGTTCCGGCCATGTTTTCGCTGTTTGCCGCCCCCGAATGCCGGCTAATCTCGTGCAAACGCTGCAAAGAGCTTTGATACCCCGGAATTTTTTCAAGCGCCTCGGACACCGGCAGAAACGCATCCATCATCGGGAACACGACAAGCGCGAACGCGGCGATCAGCACGGCCGGGATATGTCCGGCGGCGTATTCCCCGGCGGACCAGACCACCATCGAAATGACACAGAGTCCCACCACGCTTTGCCCGATCAGCTGCCGCCAGCGCGCCCAGCTTTTGAGTTGGCCGTCCACTTTGGCCGCCTCCTGTGCCGCCGCTTCGTATGCAGTCAAAAACTGCAGCTCTCTCCCGCTGATGACCCAATCGCTCATGCCCAGCACGGCGTCGGTCAGCTTGGCGTACAGCCCGCTGCGCTGTTCTTTCGCCAAGCGGCTTTTCGCCCTGGTGATGAGTAGCGACACCCATGGCAGCACGGCGATCAACACCAAAATGTACAGCGCCATCATCAAAGCAAAACGAAGGTCGAACCGTCCCAAAGCCGCGATCGAGCCGATATACAGCACAAGCGCCGCCACGCTCGGAAATACCGTCCGCAGGTAAACGTCCTGCAAATATTCGATATCGTCGGCGAGCACGCCAAGCACGTCCCCGGTCCGGAACCGGGAAGAAAGAAACAAAGCTTGCGGCTCCAGCACGCGGTACAGCCGGGTCCGCATCCGCGACACAATTCGCAGCACGGCGTCATGGCTGACCAGCCGTTCCACGTAATGCACGACCGCACGGCCGATCCCGAAGGTGCGCACGAGTACGATCGGCACGTACACCATCAAAATGTTTTCCGGCCGCAGCGCCGCTTTGGAAATGAGAAAACCCGAGGTGAACATGAGCATCGCCGCGGTCAGGAGCGTGAGACAGCTTAGGGCGATAATGACGAGAAACCGTCCGAAATACGCCCGAAAATAAGGCCGAAGCCAGCTTTCTTCTCTCAATGGACTCCCTCCCGTTGCGATTCAATCAGTTCATAATAGGCTCCCTTGCGGGAAAGCAGCTCCACGTGGGTGCCGATTTCAGCCAGCTGCCCACCTTCCAGCACGATAATCAAATCCATGTCCGGCATCCAATGCAGGCGATGCGTCGCCAAAAATACCAGCTTCCCTTCAAACAGCGGCATCATCGTCTGCTTCAGCTCATATTCCGTCTCGATATCGAGATGCGCCGTCGGCTCATCCAGCAGGATGACGGGCCGTTCGCTTAAAAAAGCCCGGGCCAGCGCGACGCGCTGCCCCTGCCCTCCGCTTAACTGGCGCCCGCCTCCGCCGATAGTCTCTTGCACGCCGTGAGGCAGGCTCTGCGCCAGCTCCTTCAGCCCGGCCGCCGCCACTGCGCGCTCCACATCGGAGTCGGACGCATCCGGCGCATAAAATCGGATATTGTCCGCAAGCGTACCGCTAAAAATAAAAGGGTGCTGCGGAATATACGTGATCCGCTTTCTCCATTCCGCCAGCGAAGACGAATCCAACCGCCGGCCATCCACCGCCATGAACCCTTCGGAAGGCTTCAGAAATCCGCCAAGCACATCGATCAGCGTGGATTTGCCCGCGCCGCTGGCGCCGATAATCCCGATTTTGCCCATCCCTTGCAAATCGAGCGATATATTCAGCAGCGAATGCGGCCCCTCCTGCTGATGCCTCACGCCCACATTCGATAAGATCAGGCGGCTGTTCGCCGTCCAGTGCAGTTCCCTCTTTTCCCGGCCGGTTTTCACATCATCCGCATCTTCATTAAGCGGCTCATCGATGATGCTCCGCATAGCGGCTCCGGCTTCTTTGCCGTCCAGCGTGGCGTGGAAATCCGCGCCCACCATCCGCACGGGCAAAAAATACTCCGGCGCCAAAATAAGCACCGTCAGCCCGGTCACCAGCGCCAGATCGCCGCTGATCAGCCGCAAGCCCAGCCCAACGGCCACGACCGCCACCGACAGCATCGTAAAAAAGTCGAGCGAAAAAGAAGACAGGAACGCCACGCGCAGGGTGCGAATCGTCGCCGACCGGTACCGGTCGCTGACCCGTGCGACGCTCCCGATATGCTCCCGGCTTTGTCCAAGCAGCTTCAGCGTCTCGAGCCCGCGCAGCGAGTCGACGAAGTGGTTGGACAGCGTGCGGTACGTGTCCAGCTGCTTTTCCGTCGTTTTGCGCGCAGCCAGCCCGACCAGGATCAAAAACGCGATCAAAATCGGCATCGACAGGATCAGAATGATCCCCGAAGTGATATCCTGCAAAAAAATGTACGCCAGGATGATCCACGGGATGAGCGCCATCCCGGCCATCCGCGGCACGATCAGCTCCAGATAGTTGCGGAACTTCGACGTTCCTTCCAGAATGAGCGTGACCAGATTGCCCGTTCCCTCCTGCCTCGCGAACCTCGGCCCAAGCTGGAACAGCTTCTCCATCACCTGCTGCCGCAGGTCGGCTCCGGTACGTTCGGCGAAGGCATAACTCATTTTTTGCTGAATGAAACCGATGATGTGCCGGACCAGGAATGCCCCCAGAAACATCATCAATTTGTTGTATTGACCATGAAGCGGTTCGCCGGCAAAAAGGGCGGAGAGAGCCTCCGCCAGCCATCTTGCCAGCAGGATGATCGACAGGCTTTGTGCAAGCGTTAACGCCAACGAGGCGGCAAGAATTGGCTTTATCCCTTTATAGCCGAGCAAATTCCGATCCATTAATATTCCAAATGCCCTTTCTCGTGAACCCGTTTATGGAAAACAAAATAGCTCCAGATTTGATAGCCGAGCACGAAAGGCAGCAGGGATAAAGCCACGATCGTCATTACTTTCAGCGAATAATGTCCGGAGGCCGCATTGTCCACCGTCAGGTTAAAGGCGGCATCGATCGAACTGATCATGACGTTCGGGAACAATCCGATGAAAAACGTCGCGATCGCCAGCGCGATCACCGCGCCCGTCATGCCAAACGCCCAGCCGTCTTTTTTCTTGCCGGAAAATACGACCGCCAGCGCAAACGCGACGGCTAAAGCAGCCAATACGGCAATCAGAATGCCGCCGCGCGCTTCAAAAATGCCGGTATTGAAATACGTCAGCGTAAAGAAAGCGACAACCAGTACCGCCAGCGGAACCATCAGGCTGCGGGCCATGCGGCGCGCGCGCTGCTGAAGGTCGCCTGTTACCCGCAGCGTCGCAAACAGCAAGCCATGCACTAGGCAAAGCACGACCATCGTCAAACCGCCGACAACGGAATAGAAATTCACGATATCGCCGAAAAACGAAGCTTTCATTTCCATCGCCCGGTCGATCGGCAAGCCTTGAATCAAATCGGCGAACACGACACCCAGCAGAAGCGGCGGCAGCAGGCTGCCGATCAGGATGACGATGTCCCATGTTTTTTTCCAGGAAGCCTTCTCCACCTTGCCCCGGTATTCAAAGGCGACCCCTCGCCCGATGAGCGCAAGCAGGAGCAGGACAAGCGGCGTATAAAATCCGCTGAACAGCGTGGCGTACCAGTTCGGGAAAGCCGCGAACATCGCGCCTCCGGCCGTCAGCAGCCACACCTCGTTGGCATCCCAGAACGGGCCGATGGAATTGATCAGCACCCGGCGTTCGGTATCGTTTTTCGCCAAAACGCCCGTCGCCATCCCGATGCCGAAATCAAAGCCCTCGAGGAAAAAGAACCCCGTGAACAGCACCGCGACGAGCACGAACCACAGCTCATTAAGAGATAGCATGGCGGTATTCCTCCTTATCAAATGGATCGCTGGACGTTTCCGCCGGCGTCTCGGCGGCGTACGGTCCTTTTTTGATGACGCGGATAAACAGGTAGACCATAACGACGGCCAATACGGCATAGATTCCGGTAAATGCGATCAGGGAAAACAGCACCTGGCCTGCGGTTACGCTCGGCGATACGCCGTCCGCGGTCGTCATCAGCCCGAATACCGTCCATGGCTGGCGGCCGATTTCCGTCATAATCCAGCCCGAAGTGTTGGCGATGATCGGCAGCGAAATGGCAAATACCATAAGGCCCAGGAACCATTTGTTCCGGTTCTCCAGCTTTTTGCGCGCCGCCAAATACACCCCGTACATGCTGAGCAAAATGAGCAGCGAACCGCTGGCCACCATCACGCGGAAACTCCAGAAGGTCGTGCGCACCGGCGGAATATAATCGCCCGGGCCGTACTGCTGCTCATATTGGGCCTGCAGTTCTTTCATGCCCTGCACTTCCCCTGAAAATTTGCTGTACGACAAAAAGCTGAGCAGATAAGGGATCTGGAACTCTGCGGTATTTTTCTGATTTTTCGTATCGATGAACGCCGTCACCGTCCAAGGCGCAGGGTCGCCGCTGTTTTCCCACAGCGCTTCGGTTGCGGCCATTTTCATCGGTTGGGTTTTAACCAGGTATTGGGCCTGCTGGTGACCGACAAGCGCCACGCCGATCGAAGAAACGAGGCCGATCACGGTCGCAATGACGAACGATTTTTTGAAAAACTGCACATCTTTTTTCTTGAGCAGCTTATACGCGCTGACGCCGGCAACCAGGAACGCGCCCGTCATAAACGCGGCCAAAATCGTGTGCGGAAACTCAAGCAGCAGCTGGCCGTTTTTGATCAGCGCGAAAAAGTCGTTCATTTCGGCCCGGCCGTTGTTGATCGTAAAACCGACAGGGCGCTGCATGAAGGAGTTGGCCGCCAAAATCCAGAACGCCGACATAATCGTCCCGATGGCAACCAGCCAGATGCAAAGCGCATGCACTTTTTTCGAAAGCCGTTCCCAGCCGAAAATCCAAAGTCCGATAAACGTCGATTCCATGAAAAAGGCGAGCAGCGCCTCAACCGCCAGCGGAGCGCCGAACACGTCGCCGACGAACCGGGAATACGACGACCAGTTCATGCCGAACTGGAATTCCTGAAGAATGCCGGTGACGACGCCGATCGCGAAGTTGATCAGGAACAGCTTGCCCCAGAACTTCGCCATATGTTTGTACTCTTCCTTGCCTTTGACGACGTACATCGTCTCCATGATCGCGATCATGAACGCCAGACCGATGGACACGGGGACGAAGAAAAAGTGAAAAATCGTCGTTGCCGCAAACTGAATCCGCGACAGCATAATTACGTCCATTGTTCTTCCCTCTTTCTAATAGTTTTCAGTTCGAACCCTTGGGCGATGGATATACCCCATCCATTTGCTCCCCTAAAGATGCTGCAAACTTTCTTCAATCGTTCCCGATTGAAAAATCTCTTCTTCCTGTATTCTGGCAGACCGTCGTCATTCTAAATGTGATTTATGTCACAACCACAGGTCCAAAAGACCCAATATGTGAATTATGTCACAAAATATTAAAAATTTTAGACTTCGAACCAAACAAAAGGGACTCTCCCAAGCCCATACGGCCCGAAAAAAGTCCCCTAAAATTCGATATTTCCTCTATGTCTTCACCCGAACGACGGGCGTTTCGCGCAGATCCTGCTAGTCCCTCGCTACGTAATATTTGTTGGTCATGTACCAGGCATCGCCTTTGTCCGTAGCCACTTTGCCCTTTTTCTTGTCCAAAAACACGATCTCGTTGCATTTGGAACAATACCATTTGGTCGTGTAGTACTGGGAATAGGTCGTATAGGTCGTGCCGCATTTGCAGTCGACTTTGAAGTACACGCGGTTCTCTTCGTACGCTTTGGACAGCTGCTCGGTATTATCCGATTCCGCCTGGCGGTTGCCCACCGGCTTCAGCACTTCGGCGTAGTTGGAAAAACGGTTATGCACTTTGAAATCCGCAACCAGCTCTGGATTGAGGCCGAAAAACTCCTTACCAATAGCCGTGATGAATTTCGCGTCGGTACGATAGCACTCGATCCATTCCTGAATTTGCTTATTCGATAAAGGTACAGTTCCTTTAATGCCACTATTCAAGGTGTAGGTCATGATGGTCAGGTTCTCATTGTCTTCATAGAACATTAATTCAGAAACCTCCTTATGATTTCATCTATTAATGTACTACTTCTTTGAACCATAATCAAAGTGTGAAATATAGGCAGGAAAGTGCAAATGTTTTTCTTGGAAAAAAGACCGGGTAATTTTACCTATAAGGTACTTAAGACGCAGGCAGCTCGCGGAAAGCCAGCTTCCAAGCAACCAGATTAAGGATGAGCAGCAGGAGCATGTATAAATACTCTCCGTACGGTAAAAATGTAAAGCCAAAATGCGCACCCGCGAAGACGCCAAGCAGCACTATTAGCCCAAAAATAACAAACCCGCCGCCGGACTGGGCGTTCTGAAACGGCCTCGAAAACGGCAGCCCTTTTTCTAACGCCATAAAGCTGACGACCACATACAGCAGCACCCCGAGCAAAATGACGATGAGTTCCGGAATAATTCTCGCGCCAAAAATGATCAGGAAAATGACGGCCTGCAAAATGAATACCGGAGCGAACAGCCGGACGACCATCGCTTTCAGCGCTCCTTTATAGACGGAGGCGACGTCCGTTAACGGCGCGGTTTGATAAATCCATGCCCCTTTATAGTTTCCCGAGAATTTGAGCATCATGATGATGCTTGGGATCATAAGCCCGCAGAAGTACAAAAACAAATACCCTTTGCCCATTCGCATGGCGGCAAAACCGCCCTCCGAGCGCAGCATATTAAACATGAAAATAAACGGGAATATGATGGAAAAGCCCAGCTGCGGATAGACTTTAAGCTTAAAGTCCCGTTCCCGGCCCATCATGTCCCAGGAAAAGCGGAAAAAGAGCCTCTCAATCCGGCTCCGGCAAAAGAAACTGCCCAGCCCTTCCTGCAGGCGGAAACGGCTTGTATTGCCCCGCCCGTGATGGCTGGCGAGCTTCTGCAAATTCCGTTCGAATGAAGGCATCAACAGCGAATACAATCCCCAGGCGGCCGCCGTCCCGACGACCGAAAGGACGGAAAAGACGATGACCAGCGGCGACTTCCCTTCGCCAAGCAGCCATTCGAACGGGGAGGCGAACCAAGCCGGAAATATGAAAATCTCCCACCACTGCGGCCTAAATGCAACCTTCAAATCGATGACGCTGAACAATCTGGAGATAAACTGATACCCTACAGTCATAACGATCGTCAGCCCGATCTGAACGTAATTGATGATGTCCTTCAGCTTCTCCCCGTCGAAAAAGCGCAGTACAAGCCAGTAAAGCGCCGCCGTCAGCGCGACGATAAAAAAGTCCATCAGCACGATTTCCACAAGGAAAAGTAGGAAAAACAAGACGCCGTGCTTGAATAAACCGACCAGAAGCGGCACCACGGTCAACGATCCGGTCAACAGCAGCAGGTAAATCATCACGTGAAGCATTTTGGCCATACTGATCGTGCGGCGCTGCACCGGCTTGGAAAACAAAATGTTCCGGTCGCGTACGTCCAGCATTACGGATGAAAAGTCGGAGATCATGGATGTCGTGATCATGAACATCAGGATGCCGAACACCAGGCTCATCTGAAACATGTAATTCGTCTTCATGACGACAAACGGCACCAAGATGACGCTGATAATGACGTAAATCCACAGCGACTTGATAAATTGGTTGGACTGCTTGTCAGGGTCGGCATTTTTGGAGGATTTCTGAATAAGCGTCGGCACCCTGCGGCCGTCCATCAACAGCTTGACCTCCAAGATGCGGCGCATCATTTCGTAGTCGATCCCGGATCTTTCGAACAGCCCCCGCAGCGGATCCAGAATTTGCAGCCATTTCACGCTACCCATCCGCTACACCTCCTGAACGATCGACACGAACGAAGACGCCACATCCTTGTATTCGTGAAATCCGGTCAAATCATTAAAAATTTGCTCCAGCGACCGTTCATGCGACTGCTCCCGCAGCTCCTCGAAGCTGCCGTCGGCGACGATCCGCCCCCCGTTAAGCAGCAAAATGCGGCTGCTGATCTTCTCGACGACGTCCATAATATGCGAGGAATAGAAAATCGTTTTGCCTTCGGCCGCCAATGCCGCCAAAATCTCTTTTACGATCATGACGCTGTTGGCGTCCAGCCCGCTCAGCGGCTCGTCGAGGAACAAGATGTCCGGGTTATGAAGCAGACTGGAGATGAGAAGCACTTTCTGCCGCATCCCTTTGCTGTACGAGGAAATCCGGTCGAAATAAACCTCTTCGAGCCCGAATTTGGCCATCAGCCGTCTCGCTTTGTGATCCGCTTTTCGCTGCGCGAGCCCGTACAGCTCCCCCACAAACACCAAATACTCCTGTGCGGTCAAGCTGTCGTACAGCTCCGCCACCTCCGGCACATAACCGATGCGCCGCTTGTATTCGATGTCCCCGTCCGCGATGTCCCTGCCAAAAATCCGCACCTCGCCCTGGTA
Source organism: Paenibacillus sp. VCA1 (assembly GCF_031583795.1). Classification (NCBI taxonomy): domain Bacteria; kingdom Bacillati; phylum Bacillota; class Bacilli; order Caryophanales; family Paenibacillaceae; genus Paenibacillus; species Paenibacillus sp. VCA1. The sequence continues at coordinate 284,355 of NZ_JAVLSX010000003.1, forward strand.
CCCTTCGACCAGACCCAGCATGATTTTGACCGTCGTGCTTTTGCCCGCGCCGTTCGGGCCGATATAACCGATGATTTGCCCCTTATGCACGTCCAGATCGATGCCCTGCAAAATCGGCTTGCTTCCATAACTCATTTCCAGATTGCGGATCGATATGACCGGCTCCTGCCGATTTCCCGCCGTTTCAATCAATTCGTATCACTCCCTTGTTGCTGCTATATGTATTTTAAAAACTTATAGATGCGAGCGGCTGCCTTGATTATGGACCGTTCTTCCAAATAATAGCACATAATCCAGATCAACATGGCGGTTGAAAAGATATTTTTCCGGCAGTTTCGGCTCAGCAGATAAAAAAACTCCGACGAACAAGTTGGTTGCTCATCGGAGTCTTTACCTCGAATATATCCCATTCAAGCCCTAAAATGCTGTACAACCTTCCCTCGCCCAGCTTCCACTTCAACCTCGGCGTATGCGCCGTTGATGAAGGTAATCTGCGGAGGCACATGGCCGCAGTCGATGTCATAGATGACAGGTACCTGCAGTTCTTTCGCAAGCTCGCGGTATACATCCTCGGCGGTGTAGTTTTCCACCGGACGGTTGGCCGGACTTCGTCCGAACATCAGGCCGGAACAATGATCGAACCACCCCGCCAGCTTCATCTGCACCAGCGACCGGCGCAAATCGGCCGTATTCAGCTCGCAATTTTCGAGATACCACAAAATCGGTTCCCCGCCGATCCGCTCCTGCTGAAAAGTGCGGACATCGCCAAACGGCGTGCCGATCAAATGCCGGATCACGTCGACGCAGCCGCCGAGCAGGCGGCCCTGAACATGAACCTTGCCGCCGGTTACCGTTTTCCAATCGGTCGGTTCCGTCAAATGAAAGATGCATGGCGCCGGATTGGCATGGTCCCATTCTTTCTGAAACTTTGGCGACGAATGCTGCACAACCGATTCCCCGGTTTTCGTCGACAGCACGGTGCGCCACATTGCCGTCGTCTCGTCGGAATATTCGCCCCTCAAATCCACCAGATTCGTGCCATGGGCGGTGGCCAAGCCTGTTTTTAACGTCACGGCAAGCAGCAGCACGCTAATGTCCGAATAGCCGAGCATCCATTTTTCCGGCAGCTTCTCCAAATCGAGATGCTCCAGAATCTCAACCAGCAGCTCCCCGCCCCAAGGCGGCACGATCAGGTCAACCCCCTCGTCCCGTACCATCCGGTTCAGCTCGGCGGCGCGTACCTTGGCGGGAGCGGACTTTGCTTTGTTTTGAGTCCATACGGTTTCCCCGGTTATGACCCGAAAGCCATCCTTCTCCAAACGCCGGGTCGCTTCCCGAATCAAACCGTGCATGGTTTCCTCCACGCCGGACGAAGGCGCGGTCGTGCCGATGACGGCCCCCTCTTTTAAAATGGGATAACGTATCATTGCCGGTCCCTCCGTTTTTCACCTGACTTATAAAAGTAATGATAAATGAGATACGCTATCATCAGAAATAACGCGAGAACGAGCAAGCACCAAAACACGATGAGAACGGTCGAAGGGGTAAATTCCGCCAAGAAGTAGACAACAAAAACCAAAATCATGTAGACCCCGAAAAATAAGGGGATTCTTTTGTAAAAACCCATCACCGGTTCACCTCCAGCCGCTGCACGGTAAAACGTCCTTATCCATTAAACAATGGCGGCAGGCAAAAGTTAGCGCTTTTTTTCCGGTGTATGGTCCCAAACGGAGGATTTCGCCTTCCGTACCTACTCTCTGCTCTCCAACCTAACTGTCAGAGCGCTTTTGGACGGCATCTCCAGACGCAATACCTCTTTTCCGCGCAACTGGATAGCCGTGCTCTCCGAAACCTCGCTCTCGTTAAACAATACGGCTGCGATGGAACCATCCGTATTTTTAAAAGCAACGGAGCGAATCCGATCATGGCTGGTTGAAGCAATCCGCAGTGCCTTCGGACGGATCACCTTGCTGAAATGTGCCAGCGCGTAGAAATCCAGCGTATAAGTAAGCTCCTTCGTCTGTTGATTAACGGTAACAATCCCGCGACAGGTGCTTTCTCCAAAACCCGGCACAGTAGGTCCATTTTTCTCGTCCAGTGCCATATTCCACAGCACATAAGACTTACTGTGATTGCGTAGAATCTCAATGCCCATTCGCATCACATTGGAGAAGGCTTGCTCAAATGGCGGAATCCACTCCCCGCCTGATCCTTCCGTGAAATGAACCTCTTTGCCGGGAAAAGCCTCGAACACTTCCGATTGGGCCGACGGACTGCCGCCGTACCAATGCCAAGCAACCCCATCCACCGCGTCGCCCGCTTGCTCCAAGACGGTTAGCGGATAGTCCGGCTTATCCCAGTTATGGTCATAACAAAGGATTTTCGTATCGATATTGTTCTTCACGAATTGCGGCTTCAGATGATTCTTGATGAAGTCGCACTGCGCCTCAGGCAGCATGATCATACCGGGATAATGCCCCGGCGAATAGAGCGCTTCATTCTGTGGCGTGATTGCATAAATCGGCAGTCCATTGGCTTTATATCCCTGAATATAACGTACGAAATAATTTGCATACACCGAATAGTATTCCGGCTTCAGTTCTCCGCCGATCATCGATCCGCTCGTTTTCATCCAGCCTGGCGGACTCCATGGGGAACCCACCAGCTTCACATCCGGATTCAATCGCAGCGCTTCCTGCAGAAGCGGTATAATATCTACCTCGTCGTGCGCAATGGAGAAATGCTCCAGCCGGACATCCGTTTGACCTTCCGGCAGATCATTATAGCTGTAAAAATCCCGTGCGTAATCGGATGCGCCCATGGGTTGGCGCAATACCGATAAACCGATTCCTTCCTTCACATCGAATAATTGCTTCATGAGCTCCGAACGCTGCTCTGATTCCAATACTTGATGAATCAGATAAGCAGCGGAATCCGTAAATGACGCTCCAAAGCCATCTATTTCCTGAAACGTCTGCTCCTCGTCGATCAAAACCGTATTTAGCTGTGCATCCGGGGATACGGGTGAAAGCTGCTCCCTGGTTTTCTTAACGAATAATTCCTCTTCACCGTTTGACTGGTAGATGGTGATGTTCAGCATGTTGTTTCCCTCCGTATTTCTTATGGTATTCCTATCCCATGGCTATTTCAGCCCCAGCTTCTCTTTATTGGCCTTCATTTTCTCATTGCGGACTTCAACGATTTTATCCCAGTTGTTATCGCCTAAGAACTTTTTATATTCATTTAAGAGACTGTCGAATGTTGCATCGTCCTTCGAGCGAATCATACTCACGAGCGTGGTGTTCCATTTCGTATTGATCGCCGCCAAGGAGCGCGCTTCCGGTGTTCCCTGGTCAGGGTTGATATTCTCCAGAATAAAGTGAGGGGTCAGCTTTCCTTTGCCCCATTCCTGCATTTGCTTGATTGCATCCGGGAAGGCATCCCCGCTCAGCGCCTTGTGACGGTCATGCCCAAAGAACATGAATTCGCCCATACGGTAGTCTTTCTTGAAGGTATCCGGATTGTTCATTTGGAGATCCTTCACGGCAGGGAGAAACTCCACCGTTCCATCCGCATTCACTTGATAAGTCTCACCTTCAATGCCATAGTTCATCAGCATTTGTCCTTCTTCGCTCAACAAGTATGTAAAGAGCTGGATAGACTTGGCAGGGTCTGCGTTTCCCTTCGTAATAAAGCTGATCATCCAGCCCGTGATTCCGGATTGGTTCAGCGTCGGCGCATGTCCAACCGTACTTTGAGGTCCGTCAATAGCGATGTATTCTTTTCCTTTGTTATTGCTGTAGAAGCTTTGCAGATTACCGCCCTGCTGCGGCGTACCGTCCAGCATCATTGTTGCGTATTTACCCGCTTTGACTTTCTCCTCAAAAGCTGTTCCGTCATCGGCAAAGCTGTCATCACTGATTGCTCCGTCACGGTACACGGTATTGAGTGCCTTCACCCATGTCAGATAGTCTTTATCCAGGTTTCGGTTATAGAAGCCACCATTCTCGTCTTCCAGCGGAACGCCGATGAAATCCTGCAGCACGTCGCCAAGTGATCCCGTTCCTTCGCCGATGGAGTTGAATCCTAGCGGAATCAGAGCAGGAAATTTCTTTTTAATATCCGCGAGAACGGCCCGGAATTCTTCTGGCGTTCCCATGGACGGCTTGCCTAGAGCTTCATATACGTCCTTGCGGATGACAAATGCCGTTTTGGCGGGAATATTACCGCTGTCATAGTCTTTCTGCGTATTGGAGTAGTTCGGATATCCGTATGTTTTGCCGTCCTTCAGTTGGAACCAGTTCAGTGTATCCTGTGCTGCCACTTTATTGAAATAAGGATCGTATTTCTCGGCAAGGTCGTTCAAAGGCAACGCCCATGTCGCCGCTTTTTGCACGACCGGAGAGTTCGAATCAAACGTTGTGATCAGATCCGGCATCTTCCCACCAGCAAAAAACGTATTCAATTTGGTGTCGTCGCCCGTAATGAATTTGATGTTGATGTTCAGATCCTCCTTGATTTTCTTTGTCACCACGTCCTTGCCGAAATCCGTATTCCACCAGTCTGCATTCACATACCAAGTCAGCTCGGTGGGCTCTTTCTTTTTGTCCAGCTGCCAAGCCGGCTTCTCCGGGTCCGGCGTGTAACGGTCTTCGATCGAAATCCAATTTTCCTTCTTGGAATCGGTTTTGCCGCCTGATCCACCGCAACCGCTTACAATCAATACAAAAGCCATCAATACAGGAATCAGTGTAAGTCCTTTCTTGCCGAAAGCCTTGTTCACAAACATTCTTTACCCCTCCCTTTTCATAAAAGCGCTTGCCTCTTCGACTCTGGCTTTACATGTTAGCTTCCTTTCCACTCCCTTAAAGAGCAGCTCCCTACTCTTTAACAGCTCCGAGCATCATGCCGGAGATAAAATATCTCTGTAATATTGGATACATCACAACAATTGGCAGCGTAGTCACGACAATTGTTGCTAGTTGGACCCCTTTGGTGGTCGTTTGGATCGCCACAGAGCCGATATTTTGCATCGATTGCGTCTGAGACTGCACAATAATCTCATAAAGCATCATCTGTAACGGGTACAGCGATTGATCCGTGATATACAATTTGGTGGTCATAAAATCATTCCATTGCCCTACCCCATTAAACAAAGCAATCGTGGCCATGGCCGGCATAGAAAGAGGAATGAATATGCTCAGAAAAATTTTCCAGTCGCCCCCTCCGTCTATCTTCGCTGATTCTTCCAGGGAATCCGGTACATTACGGAAAAAATTCATCAGAATAATGACATCGTAAAAGCTCAATAGGGCCGGAATAATGTATACCCAGAAGCTGTTTAAAAGACCCAGGTCTTTAATCAACAAGTACGTCGGAATCATGCCGCCTGAGAAAAACATAGTGATGACGCCCATCGCAACATAGAACTTGCGACCGCGGACATATTTTTTACTCAAACCATATCCAACCATGGCACAGAAGAACACATGCGTGATGACCCCGACAACGGTTTTGGCCACAGAGACGAAGAAAGCTTGCCATATGCTCGAATCCCTGAATACAGCCTGATAATTCTCGAGAGAGAATTCGGCTGGCCAGAAAATAAACCCGCCCTCGGCAAGGGATCTGCCGGAACTGAAGGATGAAACGACAACGTTCCATAACGGAATGACAATGATAATAGTGAACATAACCAATATAATGATGTTAATCGCATCAAAGATTTTGCTGTCGATATCCCCTTTTACTGCTTTTAAATTCACCGTGCTACCTCCCTCTGCATGACCTATAAAACAGATTGATTATCATTTAATTTACTGGTCACCTTATTCGCCGTAATGAGCAGAATGACGGAGATGATGGATACCCCCAAACCAACGGCGGTCGCATATGAGAAATCGCCCTGCGTCATACCCATCCGATAAACGTACGAGTTAATGACTTCCGCCTTTTCTCGGTTCTGCGAGTTCATAAGAACCAAGGTTTGATCCAGATTCGAACCCAATAAACCGCTTACAGTCAGAATCAGATTCAAGCTGATGATCATTCGCATGTTCGGTATGGTAATGTTCCAGATTTGTCTCAATCGGCTGGCTCCATCTATTTTGGCGGCTTCATAGTAGGTGGGGTCAATCTTGGCCATAACCGCCAGGTACAAAATCGTCCCCCACCCTGCTTCTTTCCAAATATCCGATAGCGTCGCGATCCACCAATACTTGCTCGGGTCAAGCAGAATGTTTTGCGGCTGCGAGATCAGTCCTAGACCAAGCAATATTTCGTTGAACAAGCCTGATGTCGAAAACCAAGTAATGAGCATCCCGCCCAATACGATCCAGGATAAAAAGTGAGGGAGATATGAGATCGTCTGCACGAACTTTTTGAAACGTCCCATACCCGCCTCATAAATCATAATGGCCAGAATGATCGGAATGACAAAACCAACCGCCAATTTCAAGAAGCTGATGCCAAGCGTGTTGACTACTGAGTCCCAAAAATACTTGTCCGACAAAATGATTTTGAAATTATCCAGTCCAACCCATGGAGCAGAGTTCAGCGTGTCGATAACGGTGTAGCTCTTAAACGCAATCGTCAATCCATAAATTGGTATGTAGCAGAAGATAACCATAAAGATGACGCCGGGAATGATCATCGATTGAAGCTCCCACTGCCGCCTGAAATCGATGAAGCACTCCTTCATTTTCTGCCCCATTGGCTTCTTGCCGGCTGGTTGAACCCTATCCGTGCCAGTTGACTGGGCTGCAGCTGTTTTGCTCACCTACTTAGCCTCCTTTAATTAAATTCGTTTTGTCATAAAAACGTTTTTATTTTTAGAGAAAAAATCCCTTTATGCATGAAATCATTTAAAAAAAATAAATCTGAACTGGTATTCTGCCGCTTAAACTGAATCCTTCCGATCCACCCTCACATGACTGGAGCCTCGAACGACAAGCTCCCCTTGCAGCTTCTGAATCTTTCCCTTCTCTTTCTTCTGAATCATTCGAACCAGATGATCCACAGCCAAAATACCCTGTCTGGCAATCTGATTACGTACCGTCGTTAGAGACGGCGTAAAATACTGCGCGATATCGATATCATCGAAGCCCACAACGCTGATATCTTGCGGAACCTCGTAACCAAGCGACTTAAGGGCTTTGATGCAGCCAATTGCACTCACATCGTTACCTGCCAGAAAAGCATCCGGTACTTTGCCGGGATGCAGATGAAGAAGCGATTTCACCGCCGAATAGGAGCCTTCTTCCTCAAAATATCCCTGTAGTATGTAATCTCCATCAATCGGGATTTGATATTCCCGCAATGCAGACAGGTACCCTTCCTTCCGCCGAACGCTGTCAAACATGGTATCCACGCCGGAAATATAGGCAATCTTCTTATGTCCCAGGTTGAGCAGATATTTGGTTGCTTCATAGCCGGCTACATAGGAATCGAAAACGATGCTGCCCATTGTCTCATTCTGAACCTCGCGATCCAGGAAAACCGCCTTAATCTTGTCCTTCTCCATGGCGGCGATGTCTTTATCATCGATCTTCAGCTCTTCGAAGATGATGACGCCGTCCACCCGGCCGCCCATAATGTTGCTCATAATCACTTGCCGATCCCTTGTAACAAACACGTTCAACCCATAACCTAAACGGTCGCATTCGCGTGACATTGACTCCACCAGTGTGTAGAAGTAAGGCCCAGATACACTTGTTGTAAAGAAGCCAAGCATCTTGGTCTTCCCTGATTTCAAAAGCTTTCCGTTCAGGTTTGGCACATAATTTAATCTCTCTGCCACCTTAAGCACATGTGATTTGGTCTCCGGGTTCAATACATCTACATCATTCAATGCGTTTGAAACCGTAGAAATGGAGACTCCGGCTTCTCTTGCCACATCCTTGATCGTAACCTTGGCCATATAACCCCATCCATTCCTGTTTTGCGATAAAAACGTTTTTACATTCACAAGTTACCATACTTGTGAGGCGAACACAACAACTTTTTGGAAGGGGTTACAAATTTTTTTCGTCCATCCGCTTCAGATTGGCCAAAGGGACTTTTCGGAAAGGACTCCAGGTTAGATGTTCGATACCGCCTTGTATTTCAACCCAAGTTGACCGCAAGCACGGGCAAGACCTTCACCATCAAGACCAAGCCCGCCAACGATCTAACCCGAAGCCTTCTGCGATTTCTGAATATCTGCCGTTATTTGCCCGGTAGGCCAAAGAATCCTTTGACAAATGAGGCAGGCCGATCCGATGATCAACACGACGACGCCTAATATGATAAATACCCTATTTACGCCCCATCCATGAATTAGCGCCCCGCCAATTAAGGGTGCGGCAATCATGATGGTGCTGGCGGACATGTTTTGGATGCCGAAAATTCTTCCGGTCATGCCTTCCGGCGTTTCCCGCTGCAGCACATAGTTGTAGGTGACGATGAACAGGCCGTTTCCAACGCCGATGACAAGGCCCAAAACAATGCTCCACAGTTCAGGCGAACCCGGCGTAAGCAGCCCCATGCTTCCAAAGGCCGCTCCAACGAGAACGACACCTCCGCCGATGCCGATTCCGTACTTTACTTTGCCGAGACGATTGAGGATCAGAATGGTGATGACCGCGCCTACCCCTGTCGCCGATACCATCCAGCCGAGCAGGGATTCATTATGGGGAGCGATTTCCCGATACAACGTCGGAAACTGAAAATCGATCATGAGAATAACGAGCATGACGGCCATGTTAACGATAAAGCTGCTGAGCAAAATCCGGCGCTGCAGAAGCGCGCTCCAGCCCTGCTTCCATAACTCGGCGAAACTTTGCTTGTGCTCCTCATCGCTCTGCGAATCACCGGGTCCTTTCGCCTTTCCTCCTGCCGCATTTGCGTCGATTTGCCGCAGCGTAAACAACAGCAAGCAGGAAAGCAGGCGCGTCATCGCATTCACAAGAATGCATAATTGCGGGGAGATGACCGCCAAAGCTACAGCCCCGAGGAGAGGACCCGCGATTTTGGAAAATTGGTTCACGAGGCCGTTGTAAGAGGTGGCCTTCAGCAGCTGATCTTCATGAACCACTTGGCGGGTCAGCGCCTGATGCGCCGGTACGCGGAAAACGCCCATGGCGGCACGCAGCGCAAGGAGCGGCAGCAGCCAGTACATGCCCGGGGCAAAAAGAAGCAGAACGGTAAGCACCGCTTCGGCCGCGTCGGCGATCAGCATCAGATTAACCTTTTTCCACCGGTCGGCGACGACGCCGGCGAACGACCCGAGCAGTATGCCGGGCAGAGCCATCATCACCGGAATCAGGGCGATCATAAACGGATCGGCGTGCCAGCGGTAAGCTACCAAAATTTCGATCGCAAAAGCATCGAACCATTCGCCGAAAGACGCCATGGCGTAGGCCGCGAACATTTTCGAATACGTCCGGTTGCCCCAAATCGATGCCGGACGGCTACCGGGTGCGGATGATACAGTTGACATGAAAGTTCCTCCATGAATCAGAATGCTTCCATATTAACGGAGAAATATCAGAAGAATATCAGACGGAGTCTAGAATCCGCTCGATCATCCGCTCAAGCGGCTGTTGATGCCCCGAAAGCCCGTACATCCGTTCAAATTCATCATAACGCGCTTGAAACTGCCGCTGCAGAGGAGGATCATGATGTACCGTTTCAAGGAAATCCAGCGTGCCTGCGACCGAACTCACCAGCAAAGGTGCATTATGCGCCGCTTCCCCGACTTCGAGGCCATGTTCAAAAGCGGCCAGCGCTTCTTTACGGCGGCCTTGTAGCAGAAGGAGCCTTCCTTTTAAGCCGTGATAGGTGCAGATTTCCCTTAAATAAGGAGCGTCGGCCAGCATGCCCTCGATCCGCTTCGAACATCGCTCCGCCTCCGGTACATGCCGCGCCTTCAGATGAATGTACATTTCCGACGTGGCCACATGCACCTTAAAACTATCAAGCTCTCCATCTAGCCTTTCGATGATCCGGTATGCCTCTTCGACTTTGAGCAAGTCTTCTTCGATGCGCCCGTTGTCTGTGTAAAGCCCGATGATGTTCAGCATTTCTAGTTCCCGCTGCATTTGAAACGGCATGATATTGGCCTTGATGGCCCGCTCAAAGTAATGGAGACATTTCTGCGGCTCTTTGTAAAAGGCATAATAGGAAACCAGCAGCCAGTATAATTTATCCCGGTCCTTCGCTTCCGTGCTGTGCAAAAACCAATCCAAATCCGCCTGCACAAAACGGAGAAACATCAAATGGAAGGTATCAATGTTCACGCCAAGCAGCTCCTGTTGGTTCGCGAGCGCCAGCATCGACCGGCTTTGTCCAAGCTTCTGATAGGTATCCAATAGCTCCGCGATTTGCTGCTGCAGGCCTCCGTCCGACCATGACGGGATATTGAACACCGGGGTGTCCTGCATGATTAAGCTGTAACCGAGTCCCCGCACGGTAGCCAGCCGGATCTTCCCGCTCCATCGCTTCAGCTTCTTCCGCAAGCGGTAAACATGATCGTCGACGGTACGTTCCCCGGGATATTCCATCGGCCATACCTGGTCCAGCAGCTGCTCCCTCGTGAAGGTCCGGCCTGCATGCTGATAAAGAAACCTCAGAAGCGCATATTCTTTCGCTAACAGCCTGACGGTCTCCGAACCATAGGACACCGAATAATCGTTTGGGTGAAAGTTCAAAAAAGCCATGCTTGTTTCTCTCCCCCTTGCGCTCCATTCAATAGTAGTAAGCCTATTAAATCATATACAGGATTTTACAGACAAGATCCCGCTGCATAACAGGCTGTGCTGACGTACTCGCCCTCTTCCCGCCAAGATTTTCAATGTTGAATCACAGCATCCAGGCTAAAATGGTTCCTTATGCAAAAACGGCTGCCCGCACCCCTTTTCGGAATGCAAGCAGCCGTTCCCTTTCAATAACCTGTGAAGTCAATCTGCAGCCTTATTTGATGCTGTCGCCGACTTCCTTCACCATTTCCTGCACGGACAGCAGACCGCCGCCGGAGAGGTACCAGTAGTTCGGATCGAGATACACGATATGCCCGTCTTTATAGGCATTCGTGTTTTTCACAAGGTCGTTTTCGACGGTTTGCTTCGCTTTTTCCCCGTCTTTATCGGTCGCTACCGCAGCGTCGCGGTCCACGACAAACAGATAGTCCGGATTTTTCTCGGCAACGTATTCGCTCGTTACGCTTTGGCCGTGCGTCGATACTTCAATTTTGTCATCCGAAGGGGCAAATCCGAGAACGTCATGGATCAGGCCGAAACGGGAATTCGGGCCGTACGCGCTCAGCTTGCCTTCGTTGGAAAGGACGATCAGCGCTTTTTTGCCGGAAGCGGCAGCTTTGTCATGCACTTCGGCAATCGACTTGTCGATTGCTTCGAGTTCGGTTTTGATTTCGTCTTCCTTGCCGAAGATTTGACCGACGGTGGTCATGTTTTCTTTAAAGGAGTCCATGAATTTGGTTGTATCCAGTCCAAGGTACACGGTCGGAGCGATTTTGCTCAGTTCATCGTAAGCGTCGGATTGTCTGCCGGAAATGATGATCAGGTCTGGGGACAAGGCGTTGATTTTTTCGAAATCGGGCTCTTTCAGGCTGCCGACATTTTTATAAGCGTCTTTATCGGCGTATTTGGACAGGTATGGAGGGATGTTCGCCTGCGGCACGCCCGTCACCTTGATGCCCAGCTTATCGAGCGTATCGAGAATCCCGAAGTCGAATACGACGACTTTTTGCGGGTTTTTCTTCACTTTTGTTTCGCCCAGCTTATGTTTGATCGTCAGTTCTTCCGAACCGGATGCATCGGAGGAACTGCCGGACGCATTGGCCGACGTTTCCGTTACCGGCGTTTCCGCCGTTTTGTTATTGTTGCCGCAAGCTGCCAGCACGAACACCAGCATCGCGGATAGGATCAGCATGAACATGTTTTTTGTTTTCACGGGGGTCACCTCATATTAAATGAATTTTTTCAACCTTTGCACGGCTCTCTTCTTACTACTAAGGTAACTAAATATGGTTCAAAAGGAGCGAAGGGGACGGAATCGTTTTGAAGAAGCGAAGCGTTCGCCTTTGTATCCGAATTTCTACATTTATGAAAAAATATAATAAGAAAATTTGGATACAACAGCGATCGGAAGAACGATCCGTCAACGTAGCGGGTTCACCGCACGCAATGCTTAAACAGAGCAAAATGTATAAATAATGCGACGCGAGTCCGTCCTGCCGGGCCCTGGCAATTGGCGGTGCATCGATCTCATTACCAAAGTCGGGAAACGCAGGTTTTACGCAAAATACACGCAAATGCGATGATTGTTGATCGTTTCGATCGGGATGTCCATGCCGTACACCTGCTTCAGCACGGACGAATCGATGATTTCCGCTGCCGGCCCTTCCTTGACGACTTGCCCGTTTTTTAGGGCGACGATATCGTCGGAATAGACCGAAGCGAAGTTAATGTCGTGAATGACGATAATGACGGTTTTGCCAAGTTCGTCGACCATCCGCCGCAGCACCTTCATGATTTGCACCGAGTGCTTCATGTCCAGGTTGTTCAGCGGTTCGTCGAGAAGCACGTATTCCGTGTTTTGCGCGATGACCATGGCGATAAACGCCCGCTGCTGCTGGCCGCCGCTAAGCTGATCCAAATATTGATGCTGCAAATCCTCCAACTCCATATAACGGATCGCCTCGTCGACGTATTGCCAATCCTCCGGCTTCAGCTTGCCCTGCGAATACGGGAAACGCCCGAAGCTCACCAGCTCGCGGATCGTAAGCCGCACATTGATATGGTTGGACTGCTTGAGGATCGATATTTTTTTCGCAAGATCGCTGCTTTTGCATTTGTCGATGGGCTGCCCTTCGATCCGAATGTCGCCTTCGTCCTTTTTGTTCAGGCGGCTGATCAAGGACAAAAGCGTGCTTTTGCCCGCGCCGTTCGCGCCGATGAAGGAAGTGATTTTCCCTTTGCGGATCGTGACGGACACGTCGTCCAAGACCGTTTTGTTGTTGTATCGTTTGGTTACGTTTTTGACCTCGATCACGACGATTTACTCTCCTTTAGCAGCAGGTAGAGGAAGTAGATTCCTCCGGCCAGATTGATGATAACGCTTAAGGTCGTGGAGAAGGTGAATACCCGCTCGACCAGCAGCTGCCCGCCCACCAGGGCGATGATGCTCAGCAGCATGGAGCCGAGAATCAGGAAATGATGTTTGTAGGTTCTCATGAACTGGTAGCCGACATTTGCGACAAGCAGCCCGAGGAACGTGATCGGGCCGACGAGCGCCGTCGAGATCGAAATGAGCACCGCCACCACCACAAGCATTCTTTTGACGACCTTGTCGTAATCCACGCCCAAATTCACCGCCTGGTCCTTTCCCAGGGCAATGACATCCAGGTACTTGGCATAACGCGCGAAGTATACCGCCACGCCCGCCATCAGCACGAGCGACAGGATGAGCAGCTCCGTGTTGACGTTGTTGAAGCTCGCGAACATTTTATCCTGGACGATCTGGAATTCGTTCGGGTCGATCAGCACCTCCATGAAGGTCGAAAGGCTCTGGAACAACGTGCCGAAGATCAGCCCGAGCAGAAGCAGGAAGTAAATGTTTTGCCCCTCCCGCTTGAACAGCAGTTTGTAAAAGACCACCGAAAAAAGCGCCATCAGGCCGACCGAGATGATGAAGTTCACGTTTTTGCCCATCGCCGTCAGGCCCGCCGAACCGAATATGTAAACCATAAAGGTTTGGAACAGCATATACAGCGAATCCAGTCCCATGATGCTTGGCGTCAGGATGCGGTTGTTCGTAATCGTCTGGAACACGACGGTCGAAAAAGCGATTGCCCCGCCGGTCAAAATCATGGCCAGCACCTTTTTGCCCCTGCGCGGAAGGACGTAATCCCAATGGCCTCCGGCCTGGATCAGCATGAACACGGCGATGAGGGCAAGTGCGATAACTGCCAGAAAAATGAGCTTTTTTTTCATGACGCATATGCCTTTCTTCTCAGGAGTAGGAAAATGAAGATCGCGCTGCCCAGCACGCCGACCGTCAGGCCGATGGAAATCTCATACGGATAAATGATGATCCGGCCCAAAATGTCGCAGAACAAGACGAACACGGCTCCGAGCAAAGCGGTATGCGTCAGGTTTTTTTTCAAATGGTCGCCCTGGTACATCGTCACGATGTTCGGAACGACCAGCCCGAGGAACGGAATCGTGCCGACCGTCAAAATGACGACCGACGACACCGCCGCGACCAGCACCAGCCCGATATTGACGACCGCCTTGTAGTTCAGACCCAGGTTGACCGCAAACTCCTCGCCCATGCCTGCGATGGTGAAGCGGTTCGCGAACAGGTATGCGATGATCATCAGCGGGATGCTGACGTACAGCATTTCGTAGCGCCCTTTCAGCACCGTCGAGAAATCGCCTTGCAGCCAGGCGGACATGTTCTGGATCAAATCGTTTTTGTAGGCGAAAAAAGTCGTGATCGAGCTGACGATATTGCCGAACATCAGACCTACCAGCGGAATGAAAATCGCGTCCTTGAACTTTACCCGATCCAGAATCCGCATAAAAATAAAGGTGCCCAACAGTGCGAACACGAAAGCGACCAAAATCTTCTCCAGCGTGCTCGCGTTCGAAAACAGCATCATCGCCACCAAAATGCCGAACCTGGCCGAATCCATCGTCCCCGCCGTCGTCGGCGAAACGAACTTGTTGCGCGTCAGCTGCTGCATGATCAGGCCGATGATGCTCATGCTGGTGCCGGCGATGATAATGCTGACAAGCCTAGGCAGACGGCTGATCCACAGTACCTGCTGCTGTTCCGGGGTCAGATGCAGCAAATCCCAAGGCGCGATGTCTTTGACTCCCACGAACAGGGATATGATGGATAACACGATAAAAGCTGCCCACAAGTACCAAATTTTCATTAGGAATCAGACTCTTTCTATCCAGACTATATGTCATCATATTACATATACTAAGAATGATATTCATTCTCAATTAGATCAACTCTGTTTATCATTCTACCAGCTGGACCGGTTTTGTCAATCGTTAAATCCCGATCAAATCAAGGAATTTTGGGATCAATACAAAATCACCGGACAACGAAAAAGCCGTAATCACAAGGATTACAGCCTGCCCACTTTGTGGATTTATGCACAAAACGGTATACAATTTATGCAAATACCGTCAGCAGCACCGCCACCGTGTTGGTCAACCCGTGAACGATCATGCCGGGAACGACGGAACGCGTTTTTTCATAGGTCCAGGCGAAAATCAGCCCGCTAGCGAAATTGAGGGGCAGCGTGTTATACGTCGGGATGTGGGCGACCGTAAACAATGCGGAGCTGAGAAAAAGCGCCCATCCCGGCCCGCAGCGCGTCCGAAACCAGCGGTATAGAAAACCCCGATACAGAATTTCCTCATAGATGGGCGAAATGACGCCTGCGGCCGCAACGGCGATCAGGATGCCCAGAACGCTCGCATGGCTTTGCAAACTATCGGTTTTACTGTTTTCGTAGCCGCCGCCAAGCACCGTCATCAGAAGCAGCATAGCCGCCCCGAGCGCCAGGATCGCAGCCGACCACAGCAGAATGGCGCTCCAATATTTGCGCGGAAAAGAACGGAGACCCACCTCGGACCATCCGGCTTTATGCGGGTAGAGCGCAATAAGATAAAGACTTGCCATGTACACGATGCTCAGGATAAAGCCCATCAGCGTACCCGCATACAACAAGTTGCCGAACCATTTTTCCAGAAACGCGTATAATTTGACTTCCACCAGCCATGGCACCAGCAGAAAAGCCAAAAAAACGATGGCGGCCAGCTCTTTGACCGACCAAGGATCTTTGGCCCAAGCTTGTTTGTTGTTTGCTTTCATTTGCACATTCCCCCTATATTTTCCTTCGGTTAAGGTGTAGTCTACAAGGTGACGCAACGTCACCTGCAAGCACAAATTTTTAAACCTGTAAGAAAGCGGGGGTTGATCGCCATGAGTCATACATGGACCACGGGGCAAGCGGCCGCGAAGCTTGGGGTGTCCATCCGCACCATTCGCTATTACGACCAAATCGGACTGGTCATCCCCGGCAAAAAAGAAGCGGGCGGCAGGCGGCTTTACACCGAAGAGGATTTATTGCGGCTTGAAAAAATATCGCTGCTGAAGTCCTTGTCGCTTCCGCTCGATGAAATCCGGCATCTGCTTGATGAACTATCCATCGGACAGATTTTGGAGGCGCACCGGAAGCATTTGAAAAAAAAGCTGGAGAATCTGCAGGAAAGCTTGAACAATACGAACGCCTTGCTGAATCTGCTCGAAGCGGAGGGTAAAATCCGGTGGGAGACGCTGCTGCCGCTGGTAAAAGGATCAAAAGAACGTACCGTCAGCTGGGAAAGTTATTTTGAAGAAGAGGAGCTGCTTGTACTGAAGGCGAAACTGCCCCGCCTCGAGGGCAGCGATGAACTGACGCGCGGCTGGGTGCAGGTGATTGCCCGGGTCGAGCGGTGTTTGCGGGAAGGTCTGGAACCAGAATCCGGGGAGGGAAAAGCGATTGCCGAAGAAATGGAGCGGCTGTCCGAGCTTACCTTCGGCGGCGACCGGAAACTGATGAACAAGTTCTGGGAGCTGCGCAGGGACCCGGCCTCGGCGAAGCACGGGCTCGCCCCGATCCGGGAAGAAGCGCTTGCCTTCGTGGAGGCATGCTTCGCATCCCATGAATTCCATTTGCCCTCTTCGGAAATCGTAACAGGGAACCCCATTTCCGAAGCAGAAGGGAGCGTGAATAAGAACATGACGGACAGCACGCGCGATTTCGTAAACAAGGTGCACGAGCAGCAGGAAAACCAGCGCAAAAACAAGCAGCGCGCCGCAGGCCAGCCTCAAGCTCAGCTGCAGAACAAACAGCACAGCACGAATAAGTAAGGCGCGATGAAAGAGCACCAGGCTCCCCGATTGGGGGGCGGGTGCTTTTTTCATGCTCTCGTGTCGGCAGGGTGTGTCGTCTCAAGCGGCGTTGCGCCGTTCCCGCTACATCCCCTATTCCGGGGCATTTTCATGAAACTTGCAGGGAACGACGGGTTTCCTCCGTCTAATTGAATATCGGGCACATGCAGGCACGGCCAGACCAAGGTCTAGTGCTTTAACTGGACCGCAGCCAGTTCCGAATGCTCTTCCGTTTCTTATAGAATGAACAATAGACGGAAACTCATTCCTGAAGATGTGAATGTTGTACTGCCCTTTGAATGAAACAACCGGACAATCCGGCCATTAGAGATAAAAGGAGATTGAATAATGGAGTGGATGAACCAACTGTTTGAACAATACGGCTACCTTGTGTTATTTTTCGGATTATTTTCGGAATCGCTGGCGCTTCCCTTCCCGGGCGAATTGGCGATGGCCATATCGGGCCATATGTCCTCATTCGGGGACTTCCATATACCCTTCATCATTTTTTATTCTTACGTGGGCGCGATCATCGGCACGACAGTGACCTTTTTTGTCGGCTACAGACTGGGGACCCCTTTTCTGGAACAGTACGGGAAATATGTGTTTCTCAATCAGGCCCGGCTTGCAAAGGTGACGGATTGGTTCGGGAAATACGGCAACAAGCTCATTCTGATCAGCTATTTCGTGCCGGGGCTTCGCCATTTTACCGGTTATGTGTCCGGGGTGCTGAAAATCCGGCCCCGCACCTTTTTCATTTTGAACTACATCGGCGGATTGGTATGGGTGCTGGTGTACGTCATGATCGGCAAAACGTTCGGCCCGAACATCGAGCAGCTGCTTCACGTCGCCTCCCGCTACTTTGCGCTGTCCATGGTCATTTTGGCGATCGTCGTGGCCGCGATATTTTGGTTCAAAAAAAGAAAAAGCAAAACAAAAAGACGCCTGTGATTCTAGGCGCCTTTTTGATGAAGCCGCACGATCCATTGTTTCAGGCAATACATCGGCGTGTGATTACGGCCTTTCAGACGCTTCGGCCGAATCCGCCGCGTGTTCGAGATTTTTAAACTGGCTTTCGAACATGCGGGCGTAAAAGCCCTGCCGCTTCATCAGCTGCTCATGATTGCCCTGCTCGACGATTTCACCATGGTCGATGACCATGATCGTATCGGCATCGCGGATCGTGTTCAGCCGGTGCGCGATAATAAAGGTCGTCCGGCCCTGCATCATCTGCAGGAGCGCATCCTGGATATGCAGCTCCGTCCGGGTGTCGATGCTGCTTGTCGCCTCGTCAAGAATGAGAATGGCCGGCCTCGCAAGCAGCACGCGCGCGATCGCCAGCAGCTGGCGCTGCCCTTGGCTCAAATTGCCGCCGTTCTCCGACAGCAGCGTGTCGTAACCATCCGGCAGACGCCGGATAAAGACGTCGGCATTGGCCATGGCCGCAGCCTCCCTGACCTCCTCGTCGGTCGCGTCCGGTTTGCCGTATTTGATGTTTTCCTTGATCGTCCCCGAAAACAAATACGTATCCTGCAGCACGAATCCGAAGCTGCGCCGGAGGCTGTCCCGCGTATAGTCCCGGATGTCCGCTCCGTCGATGCGGACCGAGCCTCCGGTCACGTCGTAAAACCTCGTCAGCAGGTTTACGATCGTCGTTTTGCCGGCCCCCGTCGGCCCCACGAGCGCTGTGCTGCTGCCGGGTTTGGCGGCGAAGCTGATATTTTTCAGGATCGGAACGTCCGGCCGGTACCCGAAGCTGACCTGGTCGAACACGACCTCGCCCCGAATCCGCTCGAGCACTTTGGCGTTTTCGGCATCGAGCGGCTCTTCCCGTTCATCCAGCACTTCGAAGACGCGCTCCGCCCCCGCAATCCCGGATTGCAGCAGGTTATAAATGTTGGCGAGATCGTTCAAAGGCCGGACGAATTGGCGGGAATAGCTGATAAAGCTGGCAATGACGCCGACGGTGATCAGGCCTTTGACGGCAAGCACCCCGCCGACCAGCGCCACGGCGGCAAATCCGATGTTGTTGATCACGTTCATCATCGGCATCATAAAGCCGGAACGGATTTGCGCTTTCAATCCCACCTCGAACAGCTTCCGGTTCACCTTCTCGAATTCATCGATCGCTTTATCTTCGTGGTTGAAGGCTTTGACCACTTCCATGCCCGAAATGCTTTCCTCGATATGCCCGTTCAGCATGCCCAGCTGCACCTGCTGTTCCTTGAACAGCACCTTGGTCTTCCGGGTAACCGTCCGTGTCAGCAGAAACAGGATCGGCACGGTGATCAGGCTCGCCAGGGTCAGGATCGGGCTTAATACGAGCATCATCACAAGCGAGCCGATGATCGTGATCGCGCCGGACATCAGCTGAACGGTCGACTGGGAGATGGTCGAGCTTACGTTATCGATGTCGTTCGTCAGGCGGCTCATGACTTCGCCGTGCGACCGCGCGTCAAAATACGATACCGGCAGCTTCTGCAGCTTTCCGAACAGCGCCCGGCGCAGCGAAGCGACGATCCGCTGGGATATGCCGGCCATCAGCCAGCCCTGCACGAAGTTGAGCACCGCGTCGGTCACGTAGGCCGCCGCCAGCACGGCGATCAGCACGAACAGCAGGTGAAAATCGACGCCGCCGATGCCGGGCGACATGGCGTCGATCGAACGGCCGATCAAATACGGCCCGACCAGCGTTACGCCGGCATCGACAATGATGAACAGCATAATCAAGGACAGCAGCTTCCGCTCCCTGCCGATATATCCCCACAATCGCCGGAGCGTTCCCGCAAAGTTTTTCGGTTTGCCGCCGGGGCCTCTGCCCATCATTCCCCGCATGGGACCCGGTCTTCCCCCGGGAACGCCCGGACCCTGGGGCGCAGGAGCCTGCGGCTGCTCGCGCGAAGCATCATGGTTCGGCATTCGGCTGCATCTCCTTTCCCATTTGGGACTTGTAAATCTCCTGGTACACGCGGCAAGTTTGCATCAATTCTTCATGCGTGCCGGTCCCGGCGATTTCGCCGCGGTCCATGACGACGATCCGGTCGGCGTCCATCACCGACGTGATCCGCTGCGCGATCAATATGCAGGTCAGCCCCTGCGCGTAGGTTCGCAAAGCCTGTTTGATCCGCCCTTCGGTCGCGACGTCCACCGCGCTGGTGCAGTCGTCCAAAATCAAAATTTCCGGTTGGCGGACAAGCGCCCTCGCGATGGAGAGCCGCTGCTTCTGCCCGCCGGAAAAATTGACGCCGCCCTGGCCGATCCGGCTCCGGTAACCTTCGGGCGAAGCCATGATAAAATCGTGCGCTTCCGCCATTCGGGCGGCCTGCTCCAGCTCTTCGTCCGTCGCGTCCTCTTTGCCCCAGCGCAAATTGTCCTCGACGGTGCCGGTAAACAGCATGATTTTCTGCGGCACGATCGCGATCGTCTCGCGAAGCTTGGCCGGATCCATATCCCGTACGTCCACGCCGTTCACTTTGACGGCGCCCGACGTCACGTCATAAAACCGCGGGATAAGGTGAACCAGCGATGTTTTGCCGGCGCCGGTCGAACCGATGATGCCGACGGTTTGTCCCGGCAGGCAGGTCAGCGTAAAGTCCCGGATGACCGGATCGCCTGACGAACCCGCATACGCGAAGCTGACGTGCTCGAAGTCGATTCTTCCCCGCTCCCCGCGCGAGGGCTCCGTCCCGGCCGCGCCGCCCGGCATCCCGCTCTCTTCGGCCATCACTTCGCCGATCCGGCCCGTCGAGGCTTTGGCGCGCACGAACATGTTGAACACGTTCGAAATCATCATGAGCGAAAACAAAATTTGCGTCATGTAATTAATAAAGGCGATGATGCTGCCGACCTGCATCTGCCCGTTGTCGACGCGCAGGCCGCCAAGCCATAACACCGCGATGATGCCGAAGTTGACCACCAGGGAAATGCCCGGGCCGAACACCGACATGACGCGCATCGAGGTCATGGACCGGGCCGTGAGCTCGTCGTTGGCCGCATTGAACTTATCCACTTCGTATTCGAACCGGTTAAACGCCTTGACGACGCGAACGCCGGACAAATATTCCCTCATCACGCCGTTTACCCCGTCCAGCGCGCGCTGAACCCGGATAAAAAACGGAAAACCGATCTTCATGTTCAGCAAGATGAGAACCGCTACCACAGGCACGACCACCGCGAGCACGACGGATAAATGAACATCGAGACGCACGGCCATGATCAAACTGCCGAGCCCCAGCAAGGGGGCTTTGACGAAAAAGCGCATCAGGCCGTTCACGAAATTTTGCACCTGCGTCACGTCGTTCGTCAGGCGCGTCACCAGCGACGCCCGGTCGAAGCGGTCCATGCGCTCAAACGAAAGCGACTGGATTTTGCGGAACAGATCCGATCGGACTTCCGCCCCGAAACGCTGCGACACGTGGCTTGAAATCACGTTGCGAATGGACGCGGACACGGCGCCGATTCCCGTCACCAGCAGCATCAGCCCGCCCAGCTCGAATACCTTGTTCATGCTCCCTTTCGCCACGCCGTCATCGATGACCTTGGACATGATGGTCGGCTGAAGCAGATCGCAGAAAGCCTCCAGCGTCAAAAAAAGCACCGCCACGCAAAACAGCTTCCCGTATTTCCGGACATACTTCCGCAAGAAAGACAAAGCAACACCCACCTCCCGCTCGTCAGACTTCAGTCCTTCTTTTCCGAACCCGAAACGGGTTTATGTACATATATACATACTCGCCGATTGGAGCGCTTCCGTCAATCTCTGAGCCAAACATCGAAAAAGTTTTTGTATCCTTCCTTCATCACCCGGCTCGAAAACTGGTCGAACGCATAATAACGGTTGTCCATCGAATGGGACTGCGGCAGCGCGGCCGCCATGTTCACAAGCTCGAACCAGTTCTCCTCATGCCCCGAAAACGAATGGCGGGCGTTAATATGACGATAGCAAGGATGCTCCGGCTTCACGACGATTTTGCCCATCGCAAGCGCCTCCGTAAGCGGCATGGCGAACGTATCGAAACGGGAGCAGTTCCAATACACCTTCGCGGTGTTCATCAACGCAAACACCTCGTCCTGGCTCAGCGCGAATTGCAGGCGCACGTTATCCGGGATATCGTATTTTTTCATGCTTTCCCGGTAGCGCTCGCCGCCGAATACCATAAACACTTCCTTGTCCGGATTCCGCCTGGCGTATTCTAGCACCAGGTCCGGCCGCCGGTTCTCCTCGTCCCTGCCGATCCATAAAATCCGGTTACGCACGACCTGCGAAGGATCAAAATGCTTTTGCGCCAAGCTTTCGCTAAATCCGATAGGGATGACGTCGACGTCGGTAATCCCGAAGTTTCTGGCAAATTCCTCTTTCAAAAATTCCGTCTGCACGATCGCCTTGTCCACGATTTGGTAAAAAGGCTTCATCATTTCGTATCCCGTCAAAGCCGGATCCGGGAAGCTGTGCGGAAAAAGGACGCTTTTTTCGATGAACATTTTCAGGTACGTAAAACCGGACACCGTGTAAATGACATGCTCGATGCCGTGTTCGTGGATCTGGTCCAGCACGATGTCGTAATTGACCAGATCCCCTTTTTCATGCTCGTATCCCGGCAGCCAATCATACCCGCTGACATGGCGCTCCGGGGAAATGAACACGATGTCCACGCCCAGCTCCTGCCCGATCGCTTTCAGGCGGTCCGCAAACACGCGCGGCCCCTGGTTTTCGCGAAACTGAATTTTTCTCATGACCAGTCCGACTTTTTTCATTGTTCAATCATTCCTTTATGTCTGTATGTTTATTCAAGCCAAAAGAGGCAGCGCGAGCAGCGCCATTTCCAGGCAAACGCGCCGCTCGGGCTCCAAATAATCTTCGCCCAAAATCTCCATCAGTTTATCCAGCCGGTTGTACAGCGTCTGCCTGTGGATATACAGCGCTTTGGCGGTATCGTTTTTGGAGCCCATGCATTTCAAATACATGTCGAGCGTCTGCAGCAGATGCAGATGATGCTCCTGATCATAGGCGATCAAGGCGCCCAGTTGGTCCTGAACGAACGATTCAAGCGATTCCGCCGGGATCGCCTTCAGAAGACGGTACACCCCGATCCGGTCATAAAAAAGACCGTCCTGCACCGCCACCCTTGATCGCGCCACTTCGAGCACCTGCTCGGCTTCCTTGAAGCTGCGGTGCATATCCGTCATTCGGTTGCGTACAAGGCCAAAACCGGCATGCAGCCGGAACAGGGGAACTCCGGAAGCCGGATGCTGCAGCCGTTCCACGATTTTGCGAATCGTCTGCTGCAAGGAAACCGGCGTATCCTCCTTGGCGGATCTATCCCGCGCGCACAGCACGTAGATCCGGCGGCCCTTTTGCATCAGCAGATTTTGAAGGGCGTATTTTTTCAAAAGCGCGCGCAACCGGACCAGCAAATCCTGCTGATCGGATTCGATCCTGTCCCGGTCCGCTTCTTCTTCATATTCGGTTTCGATCATCCCGCCCGCGAACCACATCTCGCTTTGCTTCGGCGGCCGCAGACCCATGCGCATTCGCGCTTCCTCTTCGTCTTTAATCTGGTGATTCAAAATGTCCTGGATGAGCTGGTTTTGATCGCGGAGCATTTTTTCCTCCAGAAAAAGCATCCTAAGGAGAAGCGAGGCAAGCGATTTGGCGGTGGAATCCAGCAGCAGCGTCAACCGCTCCTGCACGTGCCGGTTCGTCAGCACCAGCCCGACATGCGCCAGCGTCTGCCCGAGGCAGATGACAGGCTGCGTCAGCAGCAGCCTTTCTTGCGGCAGCGCAAACATGCCTGCCTCCTGGTGGGCCGATTCGCTTCCTTCTACCCGACCTCTGTACAAGGCCGTAATTTCTTCCGCTGCGGATGCGGAGATGCCGCGGGGCATAAATTTGTTCGTATCTACGGTGGAATAGTACACAACCTGCATTCCGGTGTATTCATATAATACATGGAGGATGGCGTTTACGTCGGTGCTCTGAAGCGTAATTTGCTGAAGCCTGCGGGAGAAAGCCTCCAAATCCTTCAGCATCTGGTGCTGCTGGTTGATCAGCAGCCCGTGAATATCCTGGGTGATTTCCACGAAGCGGACAGGCTGCTCGAACACGATCAGGGGAAAATCGGATGCGTCTGCAAGCTCGATGATTTCTTGGGGAATGTTTTCAATGCTCGTTCCGAGCTCCACGCACAGCCCCGCCGCTTCCTGGCGTATGAGCTGCTGCATGTAGGACAGGCGCTCCTGCTCATAATGCCGAAGCCAAAGCCCGGTCGTCATGATCAGATCGTTTTTCGTTACGTAAGGGGCCACGTTTGCGATTTCCAAGATGTGAACCCATCCGACCTTGCGGCCGGTTCCGCCCGCGCCTGCGATCAGCCGGGCTCTTTGAAACACGGGGCGCTCAAGCACGTCTCTGATATTTAGCGTAAATCCGCCCAAAGCCGTCACATCCCCTCTCTTTAATGGAGTCATTATAGAAGTTTGGCGTCCCATTTTCAATACGGCCGAAAAGCTCGTCCGGTTGAACATAATGTCCTGTCATGTGATCTATTCCATTGACAAGACGTATGATGCTTCACCCTAAAATCGATTGTAAACTTTTACTGTCAAGGTTTTGCGCGATCCGACAACACATGAATCTTAGGTTTGGAGAGGTGATCTGTCATGAACATCGGAATACCGAAAGAAATCAAAAACAACGAAAACCGCGTCGCCGTCACCCCGGCAGGCGCCCTGGAATTCATCCAGCATGGCCACCGTGTCTTCGTCGAGCGCGGCGCCGGTCTTGGAAGCGGATTCACTAATGAAGAATATGAACAAGCCGGAGCCGTCATTTTGCCGGAAGCCAAGGATGTATGGGGGCAGGCCGACATGATCATGAAGGTCAAGGAGCCGCTGCCAAGCGAATACGGATATTTCCGCAAAGGGCTGATCCTGTTCACCTACCTGCATCTGGCCGCCGAGCCGGAGCTCGCCAAGGCGCTTGTCGCATCAGGCGTACATGCCATTGCCTATGAAACGGTCAACGTCAACGGCACGCTGCCGCTCCTCATGCCGATGAGCGAAGTAGCGGGACGGATGGCCGCGCAAATCGGCGCGCAGCTGCTCGAGCGTCCGCATGGCGGCAAAGGGATTTTGCTCTCCGGCGTTCCTGGCGTCGCCCGGGGCAAAGTAACGATCATCGGCGGGGGCATCGTCGGCATGAACGCCGCCAAAATCGCCGTCGGATTGGGGGCGGACGTAACGCTGCTGGATTTGAGCATTCCGCGTCTCCGCCAGCTGGATGACATTTTCGGAAACCAGATCAGCACGCTCGCGTCCAGCCCGGCCAATATCGCCAAGGCGGTCGCGGATACCGACCTGCTCATCTGCGCCGTTCTTATTCCGGGGGCAAAAGCGCCCCGCCTCGTCACGGAAGCGATGGTCAAAACGATGAAGCCCGGTTCGGTCATCGTCGACGTGGCCATCGACCAAGGCGGCGTCGTCGAAACGATCGACCATATCACGACGCATGACGACCCGACTTACGTGAAGCACGGCGTCGTTCATTACGCCGTCGCCAACATGCCGGGAGCGGTGCCGCGTACCTCGACGCTGGCACTCACCAACGCCACGATGCCTTTTGCGCTCAAGCTTGCGGGCACGGAGCTGCAGCAGCTATTGGCGGCGAATCCGGCCATCCGCAGCGGCGCCAACGTCATTAACGGGCATGTGACGCATGAAGCCGTCGCCCGCGATCTGGGGTATGACTACGTTCCGGCTGAAAAAGCGTTCAGCCAAGTTACAATTTAACGGCTGCCGAAACGGTAATATAATGAAAAACAGGGTCCCTTCCGGCGGCCCTGTTTTTCTTTTCGTATGATGGCGTGCACCTAGATCAAGGTGCCCTTCTTCAGCATTTTGATAGGATGATCGTTGACGACCAAAGGCAGCATCTTCGTGCCGCTGACCATGGGCGAGTTGCAGTGGGCGCAAACCGGCTCCTGCTCAAAGGCAAAGTTATCCCGCATCCAGCCATTGCAGTCCTCGTTGGTGCAGGACCAAATCGCCGTATCCGCTTGAGGAATTTCCTCAACCACTTTTTTACCGAAGTACATTTAATCCCATCCTCATCCTATATTTTCGTCAGCATCCCAGCTGTTCCCTTAGTATGACCCGGAAGAGCCGAATTATGTTCGATCCGGAAAAGAATGGCCGGCCAGCCCTTCCGCCACTAAAAAGGGATGGTCTGTCTTACTATATATATTTCGTCATCCTACTAATATTGCATCTTTTTTACGGCATGCGCGAACGCCGCGGGTTCATCCAAAGCGAGATAAATGCTTTCGACCTGCTTCGGCATGAACAGCAGTCCTTGCACCGTCGTCGTTTCGGTAAGCGTAATTTTGACATTTGGGGTGACCATCGGCAAAACGGAATGTTTGCTTTCCGCCTTGCTTGGATGAAATTCGAGTGCGGTGTCCACGGCTGCAATCCATCGGTAAGGAATATCGGCCTGAATACGCATACCGTAGCGAATCCGCAGCCCGTCCGGATGCATTTCGATCGGCTGAATCGCCGAAGCGCGGCAATCCGCCCACAATATAAATAGCAGCCACAAATCCGCCGCTGTCAAAACCCACGCCGCGATTTCGGACCATCGCATCACCAGGACATGGACGCCGAAGGCTTCAATGGCAATGACATGCGTAAACACGGCCGCCATCACGGTTTGTCCTGACTTGCGGTGATAGGAAAACGCGGCGATGCCGGGCTGCTTCGGCTTCACTTTTCTTTTCCATGAAAAAAATAAATAATATGCGGCCAACAGATCATTGACCACCAAAGAGGAGAGGATCGACGGTTGTTTCATGCGTTGATCGAAGCTTAGCCTCAATGCTTCCGCCGGGTCTCCGCCGGTACGAAGCCCCCTCGCGTAACCGTTTGGCCAGTCCGTATACCAGTTTTGCTTCCGCGCCAATCAGCGCCGCTTCCAGCGCTGCAATCAGCATCTTCAAAGGCAGCGGGGCATGTTGCAACAGATCCCGTCCGGATGCGGGAAGCGCAAACCAAGCCAACAGAATACACGGGATCAAAACTTGGAGAACCTTAAGCCATCCTCTTTCCTTTTTTCGCGCAATCAACAACCAATACATAAAAGGAGCCACAAGGACAAAATCGAAGAGGAGCGCATAACTTAACCACTTTTGGTCGGAACCGAATGGCGTACTCCGAACAACGTAGCTGTCCGACAACATCATGAGGCACATGCAGCCTATAAATAGAGGCACGGCCCAATTGGCGGATTTGCGCGACGTCATAGCCAACCACCACCTTAACAAGGAAAATTTTTGACGGTGTTAAAACTTCTGGAAGTCCCCTTTAAATATATAATATGCCTGCGGAATATCCCAGAGGGAATCCGTTGACAATTCTGTGTAGCTGCAAGAAAAAACCACCCGACGGGGTGGCTCTTCATCTCATCATTTCTTTTCCATTTCATAATAGGCCTGATCCGCATAGGCCCGGTCGTTTCCCTTCAAGTAAGCCCGCACGATGCCCGGATTTTTAACTAAACACCAATCCCCATACTGGTCGAATTTTCGGCAAGAAGTCGTCATCAGCGCTTTCGTGACGGTACCGTATTTTTTTCCGTTCTGTTTACCCCATTTGTTCAGGCGGCTGGCAAATTCGATATCTTCGGCCATGAGCATCTGTTCGTTAAAACCGCCCACCGCTTCAAAATCCTTTTTGTAACCCCAGAAGAGCCCCACGGTTAACGGCCCGTATTTAAAAAGGAGCGGAACGATCAGCACAAGCGCCGACATTGCGATACCGAGCGAATTCCGTTCAAAAGCCGAGCGGACGCCGCCCCCGATATATTTGCCTGTCTGCAGCATCCGGTCGATTTCCGTCAGCATGTTGTCCGTCACCCAGCTGTCGGCGTCGATCGTGACAATGATCTCTCCCCGTGCGGCATGAATGCCGGCGTTCCGGATTTGGGACAAATTTTTGTTATCGATCGGCAGCGTGATAGCGCCGTAGGATTCGGCAATGTCGGCCGTCCGGTCCGTGCAGCGGTTGATCATCACGATCACCTCGACCTGTCCCGGATAAGCTTTGGCTGCGGCAACCAAGGAATCGAGGCAGCGGCCGATATACTTCTCCTCGTTTCGTGCGGGAATAATAACGGAAAACTTGATCTGTTGGTCGGAACCGGATGCAAATGTGCTCATTGTTCATCGCTCCTCAAGGAAATTGGGTTTATTTTTGAATCCCTTCGAGTAAAAGCTTCGTTGCTTTCCGGAAAAACTGTTTTGCATCTGCCTTGCCCATCATCTGGATATGGTCACTGAGGCCGGAATAATAACCGAGAATCATCATGGAAAGTTCCTGCGCATTGTCGCCCTTCCACTCGCCGCGGTCCAGGCCGGTTTGCACGAGTCTTTCGAAGCGCTGCATATACCCCATCAAAATACCCAGAAACCGCTGACCCACCTCGGAATCCGCGCCGACGCGGCTTATAAATTCCTCTCCCGCCTTATTGAGCGGCTTTTCGAGCGTGTCCACAAAATAATCCGCGTACTTATACAGCTGTTCCGTCGCCGTCATCGTTTCGTCGATCGCCTCATCCCAGTTCTGCCACGACACGGTAAACGCCTGATCGGCGATATAAATAAACAGATCCTCTTTGCTGCCAAAATGGTGGTAGAGGCCTCCCCTGCTGCAGCCGGCGGCGCTGCAAATATCGCTCATGGAGGTGGCCGCGTAACCTTTCACCGCAAACAGCCCCTTGGCGGCGTCCACAATATCCTGTTTCGTTTGTTCCGCTTCGTCTTTGCTTTTTTTCATGATCTCAATGCCTTTCGAATTTATGCGACCGACTGATCGGTCTGTATAAATTGTATCCCAGGTTTTCCCTTTTTGCAATATGTATTTGTGAACGTTTAAACAACCGGTGACACAAAATCAATCGTTACATACAAGGAAATGAAAGCGTTATACTTGATAACAGGGGACATTAAAAGACATCGGCAGGGATTTGAATAAACGGGCCTGTTCAGTTCACTTACTCACGAAGGCCATGCGGGCAACGGCAAGGAAATGCCTCCTTGTTGTCGAAGAAGTATAATAGACAAACAAGGATAGGAGCAACAAACCATGATTCGCAAACTGGCGCCGGAAGAGCTGGAGGCCATCCTCGCCTCGCTCGACCGCGAAAGACATCTTTTGTATTATTCGTATTTGACGTTCCGCAAGCCGCGCACGACGCATTACGGACAATTTACGGACCAAGGCGAGCTGCTCGGCGTTTTGGCTTTTCTGGAGGGGCTTCCGTTTTATGCTTTTTCCGTATTCCCCGTGCAACCATCGTTTGATTTCCCGGCCGTTCTGGCGTTGATGAAAAAAGAGCTCCGTCTGCCGGACGAGGCGATCGGCAGCTTTATCGTGCACGAGGAGGACATGGCCGATCTTTGCGGACAAATAGCATTCGCCAAACCCCCGGAAAAACTGCTTCTCATGAAGCATATACATCATCAGATGCTGCCTGCGGCCGATCCGCGGGTGCAGCGCTTGGGACCGCCCCATTTCGAACGGATTGAGGCTTTGATGAAAACGATCGGCACCATGGCATTTTCTACCGAAGAGCTTCAGTACCCTTTCTATGGTGTAATGGACAATAAACGGCTTGCCGCCGCAGGAGGGTATCACATTTACGGCAGGGATTACGTGGAGCTCGGAAATATCGGAACGGATCCCGCCTTCCGGAGACAAGGCATGGGGAAAATGGTTTGCGCACAGCTCACGCGCGCGGGTGCAGCCTTTTCTCCGAACGTTTACTTGAATGTCTTTGAAGAGAATGAAGCCGCCATCCGGCTTTACCGATCCATTGGCTACGAGACGGTCGCCATTCAGCACATCATCCAATTTTTCATGCCCGCTGATAGCCATAAATAACGCTTGCGAAAGGAAGTGAACCCCGATGTCCGATTTCAACGACGAATTCAGCTCCATGCTCATTCTGGACCGGATGAACCCCGATCCGCATCAGGACGCGCTGTACCCCTTTGCGCTCGACGAGCTGCTGTGCAAGGAGACCGGCAGGGGCGGACCGCCCTTGCTGCATATTTGGCGCCATCCCCGCTCCTTTATTATCGGTCTGCGCGACAGCCGCCTGCCGGGAGCGGCCAAAGCCTGCGCCTGGCTGGAAGCGCTCGGGTACAAGACGGCCATCCGCAATTCCGGCGGGGCGGCCGTGCCGCTCGACCTTGGCGTCGTGAACCTGTCGCTCATCCTGCCCAAGCAGGGCAAAGGCGACGAACGTTTTCGCGGCGATTTCGAGCGCATGTATGCGCTGATCCGCGAGGCGCTTGCCTCAACCGGCGTGACCGTCGACAAAGGGGAAATCGCCGGCGCGTATTGCCCCGGCGATTTCGACCTGAGCATCGGCGGCCGCAAATTTTGCGGGATCGCGCAGCGGCGGCAGGCGCATGCATTCGTGGTGCAGGCCTTTGTCATCGCCGACGGCTCGGGGCAGGAACGGGCCCAGCTCGTGAGGGAGTTTTACGACCGGGCGGGCAGAGGGGCGGACCCCGGCGAATTCCCGCAGGTGGACGGCGGCAGCACCGCCTCCCTTTCCGAACTGGCCGGTCTTGGCAAGGGAGCCGCGGCAAGCTTCGCAGAGGCGGTCAAAACCGTCATCCGCAGCCGTCAATCGGCCGAAGGCATCGCGGCTTCGGCCGCGCGGCTGACGCTCCCGGGCACGCGGGAGGTCACGGCGATGGCGGAGCAGCTCAAGCAGCGGTACGCTCCAAAGGAGCAGGTTTGACCCCGGAAAAGATACATTGCATTAGGCTGCATCCAACATCGGATGCAGCCTTTTTTCATGCCTTTCGCCTTCATCACGTACCGGGAAAAACCGTTATTGCATAGGATTCACTTGCGGGGTTATTTGCGAGGTTGTTTGCTGGGTTGCTTTGCGCTGTCGGACCTTCATCTCAGACCACAGACCGAGAATGATTTCCTTCCCGCGCCGTTATCCGGAAAAATCAGGATATTGTACACTCATATCAAATCCTGCGGCCTGGGGATTGTACGGAAGTCAGCCAGGACGCGAGTACCGGATAAAATTTATAAAAAGAAATGAGGCATACCCTTATGGAACTTTTCCGCAACGCTATGTTTGTCAGAATGTTTCTGGCCGCCTTCGCGTCCCAGCTCGGCTCGATGGTCGGCAGCATGGCCTTCGCCTTCTATTTGGTCGACCGGTTCAGCAATCAGCCTGCTTACGCTTCGGTCGCCGAACTGATGTATTCGCTGCCGACGCTGGTCGTCTTCCTGTTCGTCGGCGTGCTGGCCGACCGGCTGGACCGCAAGCGGATCGCCGTGCAGAGCGACTGGATTCGTGCCGTCTTGTCCGTCGTGCTGCTGCTTTGCATTCATCAGGACTGGATTATCCCCGCCTTCGCCATCCTGTTCCTGCGCAGCGCGATTTCGAAATTTTTCACTCCTGCCGAAATGAGCTTGATGCAGGGCATCATGAAACCGGAGCAATATGTGAAAGCATCCAGCCTGAATATGTCGATCATGGGCATCTTCATGCTGTTCGGTATGAGCCTGGGCTCCGCCGCTTACTATTACCTCGGCATTGAAGGAGCCATCATCATCGATACCGTAAGCTTCATCGTATCGGGCATCCTGCTTGCGACATGCCGTTTCCCGGCCGAAGTGCGCCAGCCGAACGGCAAAGCGAAGCTGAGCGACCTCAGCCTGAAAAGCATGGCGGCCGACTTTGGCGCAGGCTTCAAATATATCGTCCGTTCCCGGCTGCTCCTGGCCATCATTCTCGGCTTCTTTTTCTTCGGCATCGTGAACGGCGTGTTTTCCATTCTCCCTCTGTTCACGATGAAATACGAACTCAGTCCCGACCGTTATCAAGTGTATACCCCGCTGGTCATGGTGTTCCTTGGCATCGGCTACCTTGTGGGCAGCGCAATCAGTTCCCTGCTCATTAAAAAATGCGGCAAAGTCGCCGTGCTTATCACCGGGCTTTTCCTGACCATGGCGCTGACGCTCGCTGTCGGTCTTTGCGGAAACATTCAAATCTACCTGGGATTCATGGTGCTGCTCGGCATCCTCCTCGCCCCGGTCAACGTCGTGCTTGGCGGGTGGCTCCCGGAGCTGGTCGAACCGCAAAACATGGGCCGCGTCAGCGCCTGGATCGAACCGCTCAACACGACCGGGCAGGCGATTGCCCTCGGCTTTATCTCCGTGGCGTTTCCCGCTATCGTGGGCGTCACTGCTCTCTATTGGATTTTGGCCGTCAGCATGCTGATCGTCAGCGTATATTACCTGATCGCCCTACCGGGGCTCCACCGCAAGCATCAAAACGCTGTAAAGGCCGAAATGACCGCATAAACCGCATCTTGTCCGAATGCAACATTTGACTTTCCGGGAGAAATGTTTATGTTTAGATATCAGGATGCCAACTTTTAGACTCAATAAAAACGCAATCCTGATACCGCAACAAAACATGACTCCCGGACGCTTATCCGCCTTTTTTCGGTAAAGGGCAGGCAGGCGTTTGGCTTCGGGAAGCAAAGAGCAAACGGGGTGAACCGGCATGCGGCTCCTGGTAATAGAAGACGATAAGCATTTATCCGACACGATCTGCGCAACGACGCGGGATTTATACGAAACGGAGCAGGCGTTTGACGGCGAAGAAGGCCTGTATCTGGCAGAGCAGAACATTTATGACGCCATCGTTTTGGATTTGATGATGCCGGGTCTCAGCGGCTACGAAGTGCTCGGACGGCTCCGGCAAAAAGGCATTCTGACGCCGGTGCTCATCCTCACGGCCAAGGACGGGATCGACGATAAAATCCGCGGTTTCAAGCAAGGCGCCGACGATTACCTCGTCAAGCCCTTCCACCGCGAAGAGCTGCTGCTGCGCTTGGAGGCGATTTTACGGCGTTCGGTCGGCGGGTTCAAGCAGCATACGCTCTTGTTCAAAGAACTCAAGCTGAATTTGAAAAGCCGGGAGGTTCAGATCGGCGAAGACCTGCTTGCGCTGAACGGCAAGCAGATCGATTTGCTTGAATATTTGGTCAACAACAAAAACATCATTTTGACGAAAGAGCAAATTTTCGACCGCGTCTGGGGGATGGATTCCAGCACCACCAACACCGTCATCGAAGTATACATCAGCAATTTGCGCAAAAAATTCAAGCCTTTCGGTTACGACAAATACATCAAAACGATCCGGGGCATGGGCTACATGCTGTCCGAAAACGGAGACGACCATGAATAAAAACAAAGTCATCCGCAGCCAGCAGCTGCGGTTCATGGTCTATACGCTGATTGCATTTACCATGTTGTTCGGCATTTTCGGGGCGATCATTTTCGGCCAGATCAAAGCAACGCTGTACGCCAAAACCGATTCCGACCTGCTTGCGTCCAAAAGGATGCTCGAAACAGGCGGAGCCGCCGTGGAAGGCGGCAACGAGCCGTTCCCGGACAAATACGGCTTTATTCCCCGCGCCAAAGGCCGCTGGCCGCTTACTCCGCGGGTGATTCCGCTTCTGTGGAGCGACGGAAAAATCGTCAACGCCCAGCAAATCGGATTTATCGTTTACAATCATTATTTTAGCGACATGACCTTTAACCCCTCTACGATTGGCGTCATTTCCAACGTGACCGTTCAAGGCAAATACCATTTCCGGACCGTCTCCATCCCCTATCCTGAGGCTGACGGAGCCTATGTCCAGCTGTTAATCAACGTGGATTCCGAGCAGAATTTGATCGACAACTTCAGGCGGATCATTATTTTATGCTCGGCGGTATTCATTTTGCTGTCGATCAGCGCGAGCTATGTTTTGTCGCGGAAAATGATGAAGCCGATCATCCGCTCCTGGGAGAAGCAGGTGGAATTCGTGGAAAACGCCTCGCATGAGCTGCGGACGCCGCTCACGATCATCCAGAACAAGCTGGAGCTGCTGCAGACGATGCCGGAGAAGCGGATCATCGACACGTTTGAAAATATCGCCCTCTCCCTCTCGGAAACCCGGCGGCTGTCGCGCATGACGTCCGACCTGCTGACGCTGGCCAGGGCCGATTCCACCGAAACGCAGCTGGAGAAACAAACGATCGAGCTGGACGAATTCGTGGATAAGGTATGCAGTCCTTATAAGGAAATCGCGGAGCTGTCGGAGAAACGAATGTGGCTGAGCCTAAACAGCGGAATCCGGCTGAACGCCGACCCGGGGCGGCTGCATCAGCTGCTGGTCATCCTGCTGGACAACGCCCTAAAATATACCGGCGAGCATGACAGCATCGGCATCAGCACGTACGTCAAGGAGAACAAAACGTTCATCGAGGTCAGCGACACCGGCATCGGCATCAGTGAGGAAGGCCTCTCCCGCATCTTCGACCGCTTTTACCGCGAAGACCGGGCGCGCTCGCGCGAACAGGGCGGCTCCGGCCTCGGCCTCTCCATCGCGCAGTGGATCGTTCACAGCCATCACGGCACGATCCAGGCGCTGCACAACGAGCCGAAAGGCGTCATTTTCCGGATCCGGCTTCCGAAGCAGTAATCTTTGGATCTTCGAATATTCCGCCGTCTGTTCCAGTTCTTTCGGAGCTTGGAACAGGCGGCTTTTTAGCTTTGCCAAGATTGCCTGGCGATCCTATTTTCCTGGCGGTCCAACAAATAACCCCGCAAAGTGGGACCTATGGCTTCGAAGCCGATTAGGAACTTTGCGGGGACACCGGAAATGATAAATGCTTTTAGATGAGGATTTTGCAAAACCTTGAGATAAGAAAAAACGTCTATCGACGTATTTTCCTGGAAGACAGACCGCGAATCCCGTCCATAGCAATAAGGATCAGAAGGTTTCACGGTCTGCGTGCGGACAGCCGTCCTAACGAGTGCCGGAATCTGCCGCGGGGGCGCTTCATCGCTTTCCGCCTTCCCGCACTCTTCTCGACACCAATCTAACCAGATCGACGGTGAGCACCGGCAGCGACACCCAGTTGGGATAGGCCAAAAATCGCGGTTCCCATTCGGGGGCGAACTTTTCCTTGTATCTTCGCAGCCCCTTGAACCCGTACCAGTGCCCGCAGTATTGGAAGACGAGCGCGGCAAGCCTTTCCTCGCGCAGGGCGCTTTTGCTTTCTCCGACGCTGGAGAGCGGCGCATTGCCGAGGTTGAAGATTTGATATCCCTGCTCCTTGCACCATTCGAGCAGCTTTATAAAAAGGTAATCCATCGTACCGTTCGGTGTGCCGCTGCGGTGCCGCATCAAGTCGATCGACATCGTGCGGCCTTCGTCATACCCCGGCGCAAGCGAAGCGAACGCCAGGATGAGCCCCTGCGGGTTTTTCAGGAGCGCGACCGGAGCCTCCTCCAAATAGATGCGATCGAACCAGCCAAGCGAAAAGCCTTTTTCCCGCCTTCCCCGGATCCACTCATCCGATACGGTCTTGAGTTCTGCAAACAACGCATCGGCAAAAGGCGGCGTTACCACTTCAAAAAGATAGCCTTCGCGCTCAAAGCGGTTGCGGACGCTGCGCAAATCGGCCGCTTTTTTGCCGCTGAGCGTGAAGTTTTCCAAATGAACCAGCGCTTCTTCTCCCAGCTTGAAAAAACGGTAGCCGTATTCATGATAGATGGGCAGAAACTCGGGTGTCGCCTGATAAAACACGACGGACATGGCGTATTCATCGGCATATTGCTGGAATTCGGCGATCGCGTCCGGCACCAGCTTCGTCGGACCAAGCGGATCGCCAAGCACCACCAGTTTGTCCCTG
Source organism: Paenibacillus sp. VCA1 (assembly GCF_031583795.1). NCBI lineage: Bacteria > Bacillati > Bacillota > Bacilli > Caryophanales > Paenibacillaceae > Paenibacillus > Paenibacillus sp. VCA1. Next base: position 320,094 of record NZ_JAVLSX010000003.1, read on the forward strand.
GCTTTGGCATACGGGATCAGCACCTGATCCTGCTGGGCCCAAAAGAAGCTTTTATCTCCCGTAAACAGCATATGGGTGAGCAAATTGCCGTGGTGATCCTGAAGAAACAGCCGCAGCTTCCGAAGGTCCTCCGGCCCGGCTCCGGCCGCCATGCGCCGGTTCGGACGCAGCAGCAGCATCATCGTAAGCAGCAGCCATGCGCCGGCCAATCCGATGCAAGCGGTCATCGCATAAGGTTTCGGTCCGAACATCCAATGGATGCGGTCCGCCGTCGGCAGATGCCGAAGCCACCCGTGATGGACATGGCTTCCGATCCAGAAATACAGAAAAGCGATAACCGCGGACAATACGTACCACATCAAGTAGTTCCGAACGTCGATGGCGGCGCCTTTGCGGTAAAATCTCGATCGGGCCAGCCAAAGCGTGACGCCGACAACGAGCAGAAAAATCGCCTCCTCGAAATCAAACGCCTTGGTAAACGTGAAAATCGCGCCGGCAAGCAGCAAAATGCCCGTCCAGACATAGGCCCGGCGGATCCGCAGCGAGATGCCGCGCGAAAGAATGATCAGCATGAAACCGATGATGACCGACAGCAGATGGGAAATCCGCATGATCGGCATCGACAGGATTTCCTCCGACAGCTTAAGCCGGTACAGCAATCCCGGGGTCGCCGCCGACAGCAGCAGGACGATGCCGCTTATAAACACAAGCTTGCCGAGCGCCCATGCGCCCAGATCGCTGAGGAAGCGGAACTGGCCCGGCCAGCGCCACAGCCGCTGCCAGGCGTTCAAAGGCAGCTCCGTGGCCGGGTCCGCGCTCTCCCCGGCGCGCTTGGCCGCGCTGCCCAGCTCGAAGGCGGAGAGGATCAAGCCGATGAGCCACGGCACGATATAATAAAAGAGCCGGAACAAAACGAGCACCGCCATCGCCCGGCCGGATGGAAAACCCATCTGCTCCAGCCCGAGCAGCACCGTCAAATCGAACGCACCGATGCCGCCCGGCGCCATGCTTAAAATGCCGGCGATCGCGGCAATCGAATACATGCCGATCACGTCCCGAAAGGCTACGTCATGCAGAACGCTGGCGGTAATCAGCCAGAAGGTGACGCCGGCGCAGGCCCATTCCAGAAACGAAGCGCTGAGCGATACGCCGACGGTCGTCCACGGCGTTCTCCCCTCGCCGCGGTTAAACCATTTCGCAAACAGCGTGGACCGCTGCATCAAAACAAACAAGGGCAAATACAGCGCCATTCCCCACACGGCGAAAACAAGCCATCGATGCTCCTGCAGCAATCCGCCCACGGTAAACCATCCGAAGATGATCCCCCAGGAAAGGATCGACAGCCCCGTCACAACGACCGGGGAAAGGAACACGACGGCGGAAGCCATCAATGCAGGCGAAATCCCGCTTTTTTTATAAAGGATCGTTCGAAGGCCCGCTCCCGTCAATCCGGCGAATCCGATAATGTTGTTGAAGGTATTGGCGATCCACGCATACCGAAAGGTGCTCCAAAACCCTACCTTTAACCGGAAATGGCGGCGGATCATGAAATCGTAAAGGCTCATCGCCGCCACGGAAAAAAGGGCAAACAGGAAAATTTCCGCGACCGAGGAGGCCGGCAGCCTGCGCAGCTCGCCAATTGTTCGGCCAAAGGAAATCTGGCGCAGCTCCCGCTGGCCTTCCCAGTATACGAACCCGATCACGGCGATCGGGATCAGCAGGCGAACCGCCTTGATCCGGTATATAGAAGCCAGAATGCGGAAGATTTTGTACCGCTCCAGCTTTTCCTTCATATCAAGCACCCTTTCACTTGAAAAGATTGGAATTTCAGTCCCCTCCTATCCTAACATAAAGCCTGTCCGATACAAATATTTGGTCATTTTTCGGAATGGATATTTACATTTCTATAAAAATAGATATAATAAGACCCATGGATATATTATTAACGATCAAAGCATTGTCAAACGAAACCCGGTTCAACATTTTGGAATGGCTGAAGCATCCGGAAGAGCATTTTGGACCCCAGGAGCATATGCCGGCATCTTGCGATTTTAAAGGCGGCATTTGCGTCGGTTCGATTTCGGCGAAAACGGGGCTGGCCCAATCGGTGGTTTCGGGTTATCTCGTCAAATTGCAGAAGGCAGGCTTGCTGGAATCCCGCCGCGCGGGACAGTGGACTTATTACAGACGTAATGAGGAGGGAATAAGCCGCTTTATCGAACAACTCAAGAAAGAGCTTTAGGCTTAAGAGCTTTCATAATCATGGTCTGCCACTAAGCATAAAGCTCCTTCTTTTGATCTTATATATCTATTTTTATAGAAATGCAGAAAAGTAAAACCTAAACTTGGGAGGATACCATACATGAGCAATCAGCAGCAAAACGTCCGTTCTACCGCATCTCTATTTGAGCCCTACACGTTGGGCGGCCTGACGATTCCGACGCGTGTCGTAATGGCGCCGATGACCCGCAGCTTCTCGCCGAACGGCGTGCCCGGTCCGGATGTGGCCGCTTATTACCGCCGCCGTGCCGAAAATGGCGTCGGCCTCATCATTACCGAAGGCACGCTCATCGACCACCCGGCAGCTACCGACGACCCGAACGTGCCGAACTTCCACGGCGAAGCGGCACTGAACGGCTGGGCTGAAGTTGTCAGACAGGTCCATGAAGCCGGCGGCAAAATTATGCCGCAAATCTGGCACATCGGCATGACGCGCCCCGTTGGCGCCCAGCCAAACCCCGAGGCGCTGCCGATCGGTCCATCCGGACTCGACTTGAACGGCAACCCCGTGACCGAGCCGATGACGCAAGCGGAAATCAAGCGCGTCATCCAGGCTTACGCCGATGCGGCTGCCAACGCGAAACGAATCGGCTTTGACGGCGTGGAAATCCACGGCGCCCACGGATACCTGATCGACCAGTTCCTGTGGGAAAGAACCAATCGGCGTACCGACGAGTACAGCGGCGACATGATGAAGCGCGCCCGCTTTGCCATCGAAGTCGTGGCAGCCGTTCGCGCCGCGGTGGGACCGGACTTCCCGATCGCCATCCGCCTCTCCCAATGGAAGACGACCCATTACGACGCAAAGCTGGCGGACACGCCGGAGAAACTGGGACAGCTGCTGACCGCCTTGTCCGAAGCCGGCGTCGATATTTTCCACTGCTCGACGCGACGTTTTTGGGAACCGGAATTTGCAGGCTCTGACCTCAACTTCGCCGGATGGGCCAAAAAACTGACCGGCAAAACGGTAATTACCGTCGGTTCCGTCGGCCTGGACGAAGCGTTCACCAGCCTTTTCACCGAAGGCAAAGGCGCCGGCCAAAAGGACATCGACGAACTGCTGAAACGACTGGAGGACCAGGAATTCGACCTTGTAGCCGTCGGACGGGCGCTTCTGGCCGATCCCGAATGGGCTGCCAAAGTCCGCGAAGGACGTTTCGACGAGCTTAAGGCGTTTACGCCGGAAGCCTTAAAAACACTGGTTTAAGGCAGCCCGCTCCCCCTCTGAGGCATCACCTTAAACCTTGACATAGATTAAGAACCGGAAAGAGCCAAGGCTCCTTCCGGTTCTTTTGCTTTTTGCCTTCCTTACATAGGTTTGCCTCCGGTATCCTTGCCGCTTACATGGGCGACGTGCAGCTTGTTGCTGCTCCGCTTTTGCAGCTGCTCCGGCAGTGTGATCATCGCCGGAACGAGCATCGGCAGCAGAATGAAGCACAGCACGACCAATCCCACGATGACCGCCGATGCCAATTCGATCAAGAGGACCAAACCGGACGGAATCAAGGTGGCGAACGTTCCGCCCAAAATCACCATGGCGGAAATGATGACGCCGCCGACGCTTTTCGCCGCTTTGACGATCGCTTCGCCAGGGGCCATGTCGCCATGCTCCCGGTACCGTTCCATCAGGAAGATGCTGTAGTCGACCCCTACCGCCACGATCACGATAAAGGAGAAAAACGGCACGAAGGAGGAAACCCCGTCGGCTTTGATGATATAGGTCGTCACCAGATTGGATGCGCTCATCGCCACATAATAAGAAGCGACAAGCGACGCCACGATGAATACCGACGGCCAGAAAGAACGGATGACAAACAAGAGAACGACAAACACGCTCACGATCACGATCACGGCGGTGCTGTTAAAGGAATTCAGCTGCTCCTTGTTCATATCGTACGTCGTCGAGCTTGGCCCGGCCGCGCCGTACGTGGCGTTGCCCAGCACGGTTCCTTTCAGGCTGCTGTCGACCGTATCGTTGATTTTTTCGATCGTTTTCAGCGCCGCCGGAGAATAAGGATCATTGTCCAAAATGACGAGCAGCTTCGTGATTTTCCGGTCCTTGGACATAAAGCTGTCCTCGGCCTTCTTGAAGTCCTCGCTTTCCAGCGCTTCGCGCGGGATAAAGAAGGTCTTCGAACCGCTGAGCTGGGTCAGGAAATCGCCGGTTTTGCCCAGCCCCTCGGAAATGTCCCCGAGCCCGTTTCCGCTTTTGCCGATGCCGTCCTTCAGCTGCGACATGCCGCCTGTGAGGCCGGACAGCCCGTCGATCAGCCGTTTTTGGCCGCTTTGCACCTCCGCGAGCGCCAGGTTCAGCTTTTTCATGTTCGCTTCGATTTCCCGGGAGCCGCTGCTGCCCTGCTGAAGCCCTTTTTGCAGCTCATCCGCGCCTTTTTGCAAAGCCGCAAGCCCTGCGGACATCTGCTTCTGAGCAGCCTGGATTTGACCGAGTCCGCCCGAGGCCTCGCCGAGGGAAGCATTCAATTTCGTGAAATTGGCTTCCAGCTGCTGCAGCCCTCCGTTCAACTGGGCCAAGGAAGAGGCCAGCGTCGCACCCGTCGCCTTCAGCTTCGCATAATCCGGATCGTCAGCCAGCTCGCCGTGTTTTGCGCCCAAGCCGTCGATCAAAGCGTTCATGCCCGTCAACCCTTGCTCGATTTGCGGAATTTGTCCGCCAATCTGCTTATAGCCAGCCTCAAGGCCCGCGTAACCTTTGGCGATTTCCGACAGGCCCGCGCTGATTTTGCCGGTATTCGCGCCGACCGTATCCAATCCGCCTTTTAAACCGGCGATTCCTTTGCTCAGCTCGCCCGCGCCGCCGGCACCCTTGCCGATGCCCGCGGCAACCTGGCCGAGGGCGGCCGTAATTTGATCGTAGCCGTCTTTGACCTGTCCCGTGCCGTCCACGAGCTGATTGGCGCTCGACGTATCCGGCGTCGTCAGTTTGCCTGCGATCTGGTCCAGGCCGCTTTTGATTTGGTCCACGCCTTTTTTGGAGGCCGAAATGCCGTCCGTTACCGTTTCCGACTGGTTGCTGATATAAAACTCGTCGATCGGCTTCGACTGCGGCTGCGTCACGCTCGCCACCTGTTTTACCCCGTCGATGGCTTTCAGCTTATCGGTCAGCTTGTCGATGACGCCTAACGCGTCGTTATTGTCCATGGCCTTGTCGGCTTCGATCACGACGCTTGTAGGCAGCGCCTGCCCGCGGCTGAAGTGTTCGGCCACGATGCTGAAGCCTTTGGTGGACGGATAACCGTCGCCAAGCTCCTTGAGCTGGTCGAAGGAGAGCTTTTGCCCGCTCGTGAGCAGGGCCGGAATCATCAAAACGACGATGATCACCGTTACGATAACCGGATATTTGACCGATACGGACGTAAGCTTCGCCCAGAACCGGCTCTCTTTATGCCCCGCCGCCTTTTTCGAAGGCCAAAACAGCTTGGGACCAAACACCTTCAGCATAAACGGCGTCAGCGTCAGAATCTGCAGCACAAGCACGACGGTGCCGATGGCGACCACATTGGCCGATTTGTAGATGCCGAAGCTGGAAAAGCTCAATCCCGCAAAGGCGATAAAGACGGTGGCGATGCTGTAAATGATCGTTTTGCCGGCCGTTTTGTACGATGCGATGATCGCCTCGTCGACGGTGCGCCCATGCGACAACTCCTCTTTGAAACGGTTGAACAGCAGGATATTGTAATCCGTGCCGATCCCGAACAAAATGAGCACGAGCAGCATCTGCGTCACGCTTGTGATGGGAAAATTAAGCTTGTCGATGATCTGCGCCGCAATTCCCATGGAGCACAAATACGTGATGCCGACCGTCAGCAGCGAGACGAACGGGGTCAGGATCGAACGGAACATCACGACCAGCACGACGAGAATGAAAATGACCGTAAGGGCGGCGCTTTTTTCCACGCCCGCGGTTGTCGCTTTAATATAGTCGTTTTGGATGAAATCCTCGCCGCTCAAATAATACGGCACGTTGACGTCCTTCAGGACGTCTTTGAACTGTGTATCGATTTCATCCACGTTGCGTCCCATTTTATCCAGGCTGAAGCTGACCATCAGCGTGGTGTTGTCCGCGGATACGAGGGATGATTTGGCGTCGGGCGTCGTCACCGGATCGATCAGCTGGCTGAAGCCAAGCTCCGATTGGTGCCGGATCATGTTGTTGATCCCCGCCTCGATCTGTTTCATGTCTTGGTCCGTCAGCTTGCTTTCCCGATGAAATACGATGATGTCGCTGGTCCCGGTGGTGCCCGTCATTTTGTTCAGCAGCTTCCCTGCGACCTTCGACGGACTGTCTTCTGTCAGAGGGTCCTGCCCCCGCTCATGCAAAATGGCGTTTACGTCCGGCTGAAACACGGTCAGCAGTACGGTAGCCACAAGCCAAAGCACCAGGATCGCCCAGCGCCATTTGATGATTTGCCGCATGCTCTTGAATTTCCTCCTCGGCTGAAGTGTTAGTAAACAGGTGTTCATTTTTCAAACAAAAAAATAGAGCTTCCTATGCATCATATAAAGACGTCAAAAAAATTATTCGTGCCGAGCCCGGGCGGGGCGCCTCTTTATTCCGGACGCCCGCACATCAAGCCCGTATGGTATAGGCAAATGAACTCGTTGACGAGCCGCTTGACCGTCTCCCCGTCCTCGTGCTCGCGCAAAATCAGGCAGACGCCTTCGACAACGGTGCCCGCAAGCATCCGCGCGCTTTGGCGCTGCTCCGGCGTGAGCTTATCGACATGTTCGCGGCCTGAGGCAAACGCATCCTCCAAAATCGTGGCGATCAGCTTGACCATGTCGGCCTTCACCCCAGCGTACTTTGAGCCTGTGCTGCGGTTCATCAGGATCGTCAGCTCCGCGCTGTACGCGTCAAAAAGGCCAACGACCGTATCCTCGATCATGCCAAAATACTTGAATCCGTCGTTTCCGTTAACGTAGCTGCGGTCCAGCTCCTTTTTCAGGTCAAGCAGGTATTCAAGGAGCTTTTCGTAAACGGGTTTGACGAGCGCTTCGAACAATTCCTCTTTGTTTTTGAAATACCGGTAAATGTTGCCCGTCGTGATGCCCGCCGCCGCCGAGATCCGGCGCATGGAAGCATCGGCGTAATCATGGGATTTGAACTCGGTCAGGGCGGCCCGCAAAATGTTGAGACGGACGTCTTCTTTCAGCGTTTGCATAAATAAACACCTGTTTACTATTATTTTGATGAATTTTATTATAAAGCGTCCAATGCCGGTTGGCAACTCGCGGCCCAAACCGTAAATCAAAAGCGGCATACGAAGAAGGGCTAAGCCTGGCAGCCGCCTGGTTTAACCCTCTGTCGGGGGAGGAATACGTTCATGGGGAACGATCGGGGAGAAAGACGGGGCGCATAGGAGGCGAATTAAGCTTGTTTGCTTTCTCACCATCAGATTAGCAAGAAAAAGCTCTGAAAAAAACGAACTAAAGTTAGATATTTAAACATCATTTCCTTTTTCCAGGTCATAACTATTCAAATATACGGCGTGAAAAACGTCGCTTCCTGTTGATTTTTAGGTTCTCCCGTTGTTGTATCCGTCCCAATCATCTCTCTTCTTCATATCCGTTCGATGCCGTCCATCCGGTATTTCCGTCATTCCGAAAGATCCAAAAACCGGCCGATACCTTCACGGTATGGCCGGTTTTGAATGCTGGCATTTAAACATCTTCAACATCGATGTGATATCTTCTTTTTAGATAGCGGTATATCCGCTTGAAGTCTTCCGGCGTCAGCTCCTTCAGCTGCTTCCGGTCCGATTCGTACCCGAGGATAATGCCGATCGTCTGCGCCGCCAGCGCGTTGTTCGCCATGATCCGGGACGAGCCGTAGGCTTTGATGTCGGCCCCGATGTTTTTTCCGACGACAAGCACGTTGTCATATTCCTTCAGCTCGAAGGAGCGCAGCGGAATCCCGTAAGGACCCGGCACGCCGAGCCCGATCCCGTGCGGAATATGGACCGTGCCCTGCAGATCGACCGGATAAGCGCCGATGCTGACGTTATCCCAGAACATTTTGCCGCCCATCACATCCTCGTATTTCAGCACGTATTCCGTTTCGAACCGGTTGAAGTCGCGGATATACAGGTAGCTCGGAAATCCGTTTAATTCCGCCTTTTCGAAACCCGGCAGGTGGGTCCGCAAATAACCGAGGATACGCGGCGCTTCCGCTTCGCCCTTCCGCAGCGCCTCCTTGACGGAGGCATCGCTGGACGGATCGACGTTGTACATGATCAACCCGTTGATGATCACCTTCCCGTCTCCCTGGTTCGCCATGTTCAAGCCGCGGAGTCGGACGAGCTTCTCGGACGGTGTGTATTTGGCCATGACGTTGCTGAATCCCACCGCGAAATTCCAATCCGCATAGGTGTTGGGGCCGTATACCTTCTGAACGTTGGACAACGGGTAATGCTTCAGCACGTCTTTATTCAGCTCTTTCCAGTCCACGTTTTTCAAATTCAGCATGTAAGTCGCACCCATGTAGTCGGGGCTGTTGCTTTTTTCGATCGATTCCATGCCCGGAATCCGTTTCTTATGTTTCAGCTTGGCGGTGAGCGCGTTAAAATCGGTGTTTTCCACCCAATATCCGGCTTCCACTTTGTACATTTGATGGTTCCGGTCCTTATAGACAAGCGATTTTAAAATATGGCTTTTGCCTGCCGCCGCTTCTTCCACGCCGCTGATCGTAATGCCGCTTTTCAGCGTGACGTCTTGGATCAGCTTATCGTAATAAGCCTGGAATTCGTGCAAATCGCGGATTCGGCCCTTGTTGTAGCCGTCAAACAGGTTTTTGATCTCGCCTTGAACCAGGCTTCGCCGTTTTTGATCCATGGGTTCGTCGAGAAAAAGCATTTGGCCCTGGATCAGCTCCCCGCCGGGTTTCTCCCGGGGGTCGAGGATCAGGACGCTTCGTCCGAGATTTTGGGCTTCCCTGGCCAGAAGAACTCCCTGAATCTCGCTGCCGATGACCACGATGTCATAACGGCTGCAGCCTTCCCCGCACGAATCGGGCTGACTGATCTTCGTCAATCCGCGAGGAAGGAAAAAGGTAAGGATAAGCAGGAATATCATGGCCAGGAGCATAAGCTGCCAAGTTCTTTTTGACCGATGCACAGGCTATAATCAGCTCGCTTCTTGATAGAATGAGAATGAGAGCAGGTTTGAAAAATCATAATGTTCAAGCGTTTATTTCTATTTATTACTTTTTCTTCAAATCGCCTCCGTTCCCAATATACAATATTTAACACTCCGCTTACAATCATCGGGATGATTGTTAAAAAGTATATGCTAATTTTAGGGTTTACCTTCCATTTTTCGATCTAAAAAAGCCATCCTGTTAACAGGACGGCTTTCATTCGTAAAAAGTTACGTGAATGTAAAAAATATGAAAACATCAGCTTGGCGTTTCTTTTTGTGGATCGCCTTTCTTTTGCCGCGCAATGCGCCCGAAGACGCCCAATACCGGGAGCAGCAACACTCCCGCAGTCAAAATCGATGCCCGAACGGACGCCCTGCTGCCGATCCAACCGACCACGGGTCCGCCTGCGGTTTGGCCGAGCGCGTCGGATTGGCTGACCATGGACAGCACGGTGGCGCGTGTTTTTCTTTCAATCTATTTACTTTTTTTTGAAAAATCCTAAAATTAATTTGGTTATAAGCGGTTTCATATCGGGGTCACAATAATGTTTCGATCTCTTCCACCGTCAGCGAGGAACACGCCGCCCGGCCAGGATTCGCCATCTTGGACAGCACGTCCGTATCTTTGAGCAGGTTTCCTGTCAATATGCAAAGCGCCGTCTCGTCTTTATCGATGACTTTCTCGGCCAAAAGCTTGCGGAGGCCGGCCAAGGAAGCGGCCGACGCCGGCTCGCAGCCGATCCCGCTTCGATCGATGATTTGCTTCGATAGCAAAATCTCCTCATCCGTCACGCTGCAGGTGACGCCCCGGCAAAATTCCAATACGCGGCGCGCAGCCTTCCAGCTTGGCGGGTTCCCGATGTTCAGCGCGGAAGCGACCGTCTGCGGTTCCGGTTCGGGGCGCAGCTTCTCCGCCCCCGCCGCCATCATTTTATGAAAAGGGCTTGCCCCTTCGGCCTGAACCAGCGCGATCCGCGGGCACTTCGGGATCATCCCGAGCGTCCATAAATCCTCAAGCCCTTTGCCGATTGCAGTGACGTTGCTGAGCGCGCCGCCGGGTACAATAATCCAGTCCGGCAGCTCCCAATTCAAATATTGGGCCGCTTCATAGATGATGCTTTTCTGGCCCGCGATCCGAAACGGATTGATGGAGTTGCAGACATAAAGCCCCAAATCCTTTGCATACTGCTCCAAAAAAACGATGCCGTCATCATATGTGCCGTCAAAACGGATCACCTTCGCCCCGTACGCCAAAGTTTGCATCACTTTATTTTCGGAAATGCCGCTTTCCGGCACGAATACGAACGAAGAGCTTTCCCCCATGGCAGCATACATGGCCAGCGACGCGGACGTGTTCCCGGTCGATGAGCAGGCAAAACGCGTATAACCGAGATGCCGGCCATGGGAAACCGCTACGGTCATTCCGTTGTCTTTAAAAGAACCACTGGGGTTTTCGCTTTGGGCTTTGAAGTGCAGCCCGCGAATCCCTATGTTTTTCCGGATTGGTTCCGATGCGTAAAGGCCGGTATTCCCCTCGTATTTCGTCACGATTCTGTCCTTGGGAAGCTCCGGAAAGATTAATTCCTTATACCGCCATACACCGCTTGCGTATACCGACATCCGTTCCCTTAACCGTTCCCGAAAAATCTCCTTCAGCCTCTCCCCGTCAAGCCCGGCCACATCCCGTTTGATCTCCAGCCTGCCGCCGCATGGGCATTTTAAGATGAATTGCTGCCAATTCCATGTTTGGCCGCAGTTTAAGCACTCCAGTTTCATCCGCCGGTTCATCCTCTCCATTTTGAACTTGAGCATCGGATATAGCCCTTGCCCCAAGCTACTTGTCAGGATTAGAATAAGCAGAAACATCCTATAAATCTAATATATTATATTTCTGTTTTCATAAAATTTTGTTATGAGTTGGCCATCGAAGCTGCAAGAAAGGACGGAAAACCCGATGAACTTACATGCCCTGAGGTTTTTTAGCAAAGTGGCGGAAACCGGCAGCGTAACGCTCGCTTCCGAGATGCTTAGAGTCAGCCAACCGGCGGTAACGGCACAGATCAAGAGGCTGGAGCAAGAGCTTGGCATCCGGCTTTGGATTTCCCAGGGCCGCGGCGTGGCCTTGACCGATGCCGGGAGAATGCTGGCCGCCGAAGCGAAAAGGCTGTTTGACCTGGAACGATCGATCGAGGAACGGTTGGAAGGAATCAAAGAGGGCAAGGAAGGCAGACTGCATATTTCGGCGACGTATTTGCCCGCCAACTTTTTGCTGCCAAGGCTTGTTGCGGAGTATAAAAAACGGCATCCCGGCGTGGTGCTGGAATGGACGACGACCAACTCCGCCCAGGCGCTTGAGTTGCTCCTCCATTACAAAGCCGACATCGCGATCGTCGGCGGCATTCGCGAGGAACATCCGCTGCTGGACAAGACGGCGCTGCTGGAGGACCGTATGTGTTTCGTCGTGCATCCGAGCCATCCCCTCGCCGGCAAGAACGTTTCGCTGGCCGAGATGCTCGAAGTACCCTTTATTTACCGGGAAGAGGGGAGCTTCTCCCGGGAGCAGCTCCTGGCCTTGTGCAAAGTCCGGCGCCTGCCCGCCCCGGCCGCCGGTTTACAGGTAAACGGGCTGCATGAAACCCTTCGGGTGGTGATCGAGGGTTACGGCGCAGCCCTTCTTTCCTCGCTCGAAACCGAAACCTTTATAACGGAGGGACGTTTGGCTGTCGTACATGTGCAGGACGCGGAGCTGAGCAATCCGATCTCGGCGTATACCCGAAAAGAGCCGCTCTCCCCTGCCGCCCGGCGTTTTTTCGAAACGCTCGCCCGATGCGCCAAAGCATAGATCGTCCATCCGATACCCGGGCGATGCCTGCCCTTTTCGTGCTGCCGTTTTTCATGATTTCACAGTTCAAAAAAAGCGTCGTACAAATTAGAACAACGCTCGTCAAAATCCGTCAAAATGACCGTTTTTGCGCGGTTTGCCGGAAGAAGGAACGAAGGGTCATCAAAGCGAATGTAAGAATGATAAGATCCCGGATCGCAAGAACCGGTTGTTGAAAAACCAAATTCGTTCAAGGGATGGAGGATGAGGCATGGATTATCGGATCGTTGAAAAAGGAGCATTTACCGTGACAGGCAAAATTCGCGAGGTGTCTACGCAGGACGGCAGCAATTTGAGGGAGATCCCGGCATTTTGGCAGGAATGCGCGCAGGATGGAACCGCCATGAAGCTGGAGGCTTTGAATGAGGGAGGGGAGATGTACGGCATCTGCATGGATTTTACGGGGGAAGGCCGATTCAACTACATGATTGGGGTAGAAGCCGCTGCGGGTGCAGAAGGAACTGAAGGACTCGCCTCTCGTGAGATCCCGGCGTTGAACTGGGCCGTCTTTACGTCCACAGGTCCGATGCCTGGCGCCATCCAGCAGGTGTGGCAGCAAATTTACAGCGATTGGTTTCCGTCCAGCGGGTATGAGCATGCCGCCGGCCCGGAGATGGAGGTATATCCTCCCGGGGATACGACAAGCCCGGAATACCGGTGCGAGGTGTGGATTCCGGTGGTGAAAAAGCCTTAATGGAGGACAGGCCGCATTCCATGAAACCTTTCGGGAGATGGAAAAGCGCGTATTCCAGAAATTCAGCAAGGTTGCATGTGACAATATTTAAAACAAGCCTCGGAGCGAAACTCCGGGGCTTGTTGAATTGCGCTACAGGATTTTGCAAATTTCGATTCCGGCCGCTCCCGAGTATAATATACAGACGAATTAAGCCGCTTCGCTCTATATATGCTGATTGAAAGTCGCTTCTTTGGATTTTTTGCAATATCCTCATTATTTAGACCTAACTCAGCGTCGCGGCATTTTCCCCGACCTGCAAAGCGTTATGAAGTTCCATCAAGGCGATGCGATTTGCAATTATATGGGCCCTTTCGTCCTCATACGTATGATTGCCAAGTATGCATGTTTTCATAGGAAATGATCAGCGTGCCTCCTCCGCCTGCAGATGCTGCAACACGAGCCCTGCCGCTCCGATCGCGCCCGCCTTATTGCCCAGCAGCGCGGGACGCACATCCGCGTTCAGCTTCAGATTCGCCATCGATTCCGTCAATAAAGGCCACCAGATCCGCTGCGAATCGATCAGCCCTCCGCCCAAAATGATAGCCTGCGGATTCAGGCCCAAATGGAGATGGTTGACCGCAATCGCCAAATGCTCCGCAAACCGTTTCATTACGTCGGCCGTTTGGGGCACGCCTTTCACGTAGTCATCCAAAACTTCCATACCGGATGCATACGAACGGCCCGCCGCCTCGCTCGCCGCCCGGACCAAAGCCGTTCCCGACAAATATTGCTCCATGCAGCCGCGAAGACCGCAATTGCATGGAAGTCCGCCCGGCACCAAAATGGTATGCCCAAACTCGCCTCCATTCCAGTGGGCTCCCCGGAACAGCTTGCCTTCGATCATATTGGCCCCGCCGACCCCCGTCCCAAGCGTCAGCATGGACACGTCGTCCAGGTCCCGGCCCGCTCCAAGCCAGGCTTCCCCGGCAAGCGCCGCATTGACATCGTTGTCCACGAACACGGGCAGGCCGCGGGCTTGCTCCAAAACCGCCTTCACGTTCGTTCCCTGCCAGCCCGGCAAGTTGTCGGTCGCATACACGACCTCCCCCGACCGCACGTCCACCCGGCCTGCCGTACCAACTCCAATCCCTTGAACGTCGGCATGATGTTCCAGCAGCGTATCAAGAAGGGACAACACATTGGCCAAAATCCGCTCTTTGCCTTCCCGGGCATCGGTTTTGATTTTCCCATGGTGAAGCAGCCGGCCCGAGCCGTCCAAAACCATCCCTTTTATGGAGGTTCCGCCAATATCGATGCCGATGACCTTCATCATTCCCCATCCTTTCGCGTTTTGGTCGGCCGCTAGTGCACTTGTCCCTTCCTTACGCCGCGAATCGCGCCCGCAAACCTTTCCGTGATCAGCTTCGGCCTTGTAATCGCCGACCCGACGACTACCGCGTGCGCCCCAAGCTTCAAGCTGTTGGCCGCCTGCTCCGGCGTGTTGATCCTTCCTTCCGCGATCACCGGAATGCGGATACGGCGCACAGCCTCCTGCAGCAGGTTGAAATCCGGATCTATTTGCTGCGGAGAATAAGGCGTATAACCGGAAAGCGTGGTTGAAATGCAGCTAACGCCGATCGATTCGGCATAAAGCGCTTCCTCAATTGTCGAAATGTCGGCCATCACTTTCTGACCATGCCCCTTCATGAAGGCGACCAGCTCTTCGAGCGTTTCCCCGCCCGGTCTTTGACGGCTCGTCGCATCGAGGGCAATGACGTCTACGCCGGCTTCCATCAGCTCACGCACCTCGCGAAGGGTCGGCGTAATATAGATCTCGCTGTCCTCGTAATCCCGTTTAATGATGCCGATGATCGGCAGCTTCGTCGCTTTCTTGATCGCGGCGATATCCTGAACGCTGTTGGCGCGGATGCAAACCGCCCCTCCCTGATCGGCCGCCAGAGCCATTTTGGCCATCGTGTCGCTCCCGTGAAGCGGCTCATCCTCCAGCGCCTGGCAGGAAACGATCAAACCGCAGCGAATGCTTTCAAAAAACACGTCACCCATGGATTCATCTCCCATAACATTCTACCTGCACGTTAATCGGAACTTTTTCCCATTGCGGATGGATCCATTATAGCAGCGTTTAGATATTTTCTCCATTATTTATTTGCCAAAAGGAGATTATTTCCCTTATGTATAAACAGGCAGCCCGTCTCAAATTTTCAAAAAGAAAAGCCCACAACTCCCGAAAAAAAGGGACCTATGGGCTGCATGTTTCCATTTAATGCCGCGATTAATCTTCGTCCACGGCAATTCCTTTATCCATCAGATAATCCATCTCGGCATCAAGCACGGCTTCGACGGTCACTTCATCCAGTTTCACGTCTTTACGGCTCATGACGTAGTCGACCAAATCATCGCTGTCGATTTCCACTTCGCCATGTTCATTTGCTTCCGCCGTATTGATATACGTTTGTTCATGCTTCAGGACAACCCTGATGCTTTCGGGCTCAGCGCCCGTCTCAGCCGCTATGTACTGCACAAGCTCCTGCTCGTTGATTGTGCCGCTCATGGCTTTTTCATCTCCTTATTTCATGTCCTAGGGACCATTGTAACATAAAAAGCGCCCGGTTCCATTTTTTCATGCAGCAATTTTACAAAATTTACAATGAATTAACGATTTAAGGATTCATAATGTTCATATGTCTTATAGAGAGCTATTCCCATTCTTATGCATCTGTTATACGGTGTAGGCGGAATTTTACGCACCCGCCGCAAAAATCATGTAAAATGGAAAGAGAAATTAGGTACAAGGAAGGCAGGAATGAACTCGTGTTCAAAAAGGTGTTCAATACATACTGGAGCCCTTACCTGGTCATGGCCGTCGCCGGCGTGCTGAGCGCGCTGTACTTTGGGATCACGGGCACCGTTTGGGCCGTGACCGGCGAATTTACGCGTCTCGGGGGACATATCCTCGAATGGTTCGGCGTAGACATTTCGGGTTGGGCTTATTTTAACTTGATTCACATGCAAGGGACGACATTCACCCGGACCGACGGCTGGATCGTCTGGGGCATGTTCGTCGGCGCGCTGCTGATGGTGCTCCTCAGCAACAATTTCAAAATCCGGATGCCCCGGCAAAAACGCCGGCTGCTGCAAGGGTTGGTCGGCGGATTCGTGGCCGGCTTCGGCGCACGGTTGGCGCTCGGCTGCAATCTGGCGGCGTTTTTTACCGGCGTGCCGCAGTTTTCGCTTCATGCCTGGTTGTTTATCGTGGCGACAGCCGTCGGCACCTTCGCTGGAGCCAAAATCGTCGGCACCTCCTGGTGGAAAGGAAAACCGGTCCTGCAAAAAGGAAACACGGCGCGGATGATGAAGGAACGCAAAAAAATCCAGCCCTACATCGGCGGCGTCCTCGCGCTGGCCTATGCCGGACTGGTCGTATACCTTTACGCGACTGGCAAAACGATGCTTGGCACCGCCGCCTTGTTCGGCGCAGGGTTCGGCATATTGATCGAGCGGGGGCAAATTTGCTTCACGTCGGCCTTTCGCGATTTGTGGATCAGCGGGCGCGCCACGATGACCAAAGCGATTACGCTTGGCATGGCGGTCAGCTCGGTCGTCACCTTGATCATTATCGTTGCGGGGGGGATGGACCCCATCACCAAAATAGCTGCCCCAAGCACGCTGATCGGCGGCCTCTTGTTCGGGATCGGCATCGTCATGGCCGGCGGCTGCGAAACCGGGATGATGTATCGATTGATGGAAGGGCAGGTCGTTTTCCTGCCGGTGTTCATCGGCAACATTGCCGGGGCTACCGTGCTTGCGTATGGATGGGATCATCTCGGCATCCAGAAGGCGCTTGTCGCTATGGGCAAACCCGTCAATCTTATCACGGTGATGGGGCCCGCTTGGGCGCTCGTCGTTACGCTTGTTCTGCTGGCTGCAGGGTTCGCTACGGCCGTTTTTTGGCAAAAAAATTACCGCTTCGGCGTCGGCTTCAAGAAAGGGGAAACGCACCATGTCCATTGATTACACGCTTGATCTTCGCGGGGAATCTTGTCCTTATCCCGTCATTTACACTCTGGAAACGCTGCAGGGTATGAAAAAAGGGGAGCTGCTCCAAGTGATCGCCGATTGCCCGGCGGCTTTCCGCAACGTGCCGGAGGAAGTCGTCAAACACGGTTACACGCTGGAACAGGAGCCGGTCAAAAACGGCCGCGAGCTGCTGTTTTATATCCGGGCGTAAGCCAAAAAAAGGATTAGGTGCGTCTCAATCGCCCTAATCCTTTTCAATATGGAGATGTTCCGCCACCCATGCCACAAACGAAACCCGGGCGGGCACATCCAGATCCTTCAAATGAATAAACACGTCACGGTCCGCCTTCATCGTAAAACGGATCCAATGGTCGTAAATCAGCACCTTTTCCACGTCTTTGGCCTCAAACGTTCTCGTACCCTGAATATTCACGATTTTGACCCTGCCGTCCTGAATGCGGATAAAACGGACATAAACGTACACGAACCGGAAGGACAGCAGCACGAGAGCTGCCACCAAGACGATATTCCATGCGCCTTGCATCCGCGTATAGTCGGAGGTCCACTGCAGCAGGAGCCGGATCAATGCCGCAACCAGCAGCAGCCCGAACACCGCGATATTCATCTTGTTGCCTTTAAATTGTGCAGTCATCGTCAGAAACATCCTTACCTTATAATTTCAGCCTGCCCCAAAACGGGAACAGGTCTTCACTATAACTCTATTTGGCATGCCTGCACAAGTCGATCGCGAAAAAAAGCCCCCAACCCGAACGGTAATTGGATCATAAAACAGGGAGGCCCCTTTTCATAAAAGCAAAAAACCCGCATCCGATAGCGGAAGCGGGCTTCGTTTTATAGCATAAAATCAGGTAAGCCGCTGATCTGCGACACGTTATTCCGCGGCTGATGGTGACCAGCTTACCCTACTTTAACAAGCATTTTGCCGAGGTTCGCGCCCTCAAACAGCTTCAGGAAAGCGTCAATGACATGATCGAACCCTTCGATGATCGTTTCCTCATATTTCAGCTTGCCTTCGGACAGCCATTTGCCGAGCTCCACCATTCCTTCCTGCTGCCGGGAAGCATAGTCCCCAAGGACAAAACCTTTCATCAGCGAGCGCGTTTTGATGATTTTCGTTTGAATGCGAGGACCTACATCCGCATCCGTGGTGTTGTAGGAGGAGATGGCGCCGCAAAGCGGAATCCGCGCATAGTCGTTCAGCAGGTTCATGACCGCGTCCGATACCGGGCCGCCGACGTTGTCGAAGTAGACGTCGACGCCGTTCGGGCAGGCTTCCGCCAGCGCTTTGTCCAAATCCGCCGTTTTGTAGTTGACCGCAGCGTCAAAACCCAGCTCGTTCACGAGATAAGCGCATTTTTCGTCCGTTCCGGCGATGCCGACGGCGCGCGCGCCTTTGATTTTCGCAATTTGGCCGACAAGCATGCCGACGGCGCCGGCGGCGCCGGAGACGACGACGGTTTCTCCCGCCTTCGGCTGGCCGATGTCGAGCAGTCCGAAGTATGCGGTGAGCCCCGTCAGGCCAAGCACGCTCAAGTAAGCGGACAACGGCGCGATGGATTCGTCGACCTTGCGGACAAGCTTCGCGTCCACCACGTTGTACAGCTGCCAACCCAGCATGCCGATCACTTTGTCTCCCGGCTTGAACTGATCGGATTTGGACTCGACGATTTCCCCGACGATGCCTCCGCTAATCACTTCATTCAGACGATACGGCTCGACATAAGATTTGGCATCGCTCATCCGGCCGCGCATGTAAGGATCGACGGACAGGTAGATAGAGCGCACGACAACTTGTCCCTCGGCAGGATCCGAAACAGGCGCTTCTCGGAATTCGAAATTGTCCATGGAAGGCAAACCGACCGGACGGGATACAAAAACGATGGATTTATTCATTAGCTGACTCATGAAGCAGAAACATCTCCTATATTCTTATTTTGTGGTTCAAGGATGGTATAAGATCCTTCATTCAAAAGAAAACATCCGCAGGTTACGCACAAAATTATCGCAGACGGACCATCTTTGGTTGGATAGTTTTAAAACTTTAAAACTATCTGCCGGAAATAAGGGTTTCCCGTCCATCATAAGGTGTCCAGGAAACCCGGCAAAAATTCGTTAAACGTCTCTTCTTTCAGCTGGCTGAGCCGATTTTGGCCCGCCCGGCTCACTACGATCAGGTCGGCTTCGTACAAAATTTTGAGATGGTACGATACGTTGGACTTGTCCATTCCCATCGCTTCCCCGATCGTCCCGCAGGTGTTGTTGCTGCGGTGCGCATGCAAGTAACGAATCATTTCAATCCGTTTTACTTCCGACAGCGCCTTAAAAATTTTGGCCCGCTTCTCGTCTTCTTTTGATAGTTTAATTGTCATACAACTATACTAGTACTCGCTTTGGAGGAAGTCAAACCGCCACGGCTTCCTTTTTATGGGTGCCTGGAAATAGAATGATCGGCAAGCGCCGCCGCTAAATTTTTCATCGATTAGGAATCGGCGCTTGCGACCCGCTTTATTTCCGCTCCATCAAATATTGAACGATCTTCTGCTCCTCCGGGCCCTGGCCCGTGAACTGAGCCTGGTAGCATACGCCCTCGTCCAGCCAGAAATAGCTGACCAGATCGGTTTCGTTCGGGCTGCTTAACGGACCGTCAACTTTGTATTTGTCCGACCGTAGAACTTCCCTGCCGCCAACGAGGATCGGCTGCAGTTTAACCTGGTGACGTTCGCCGTCGATTCGCTCGAAGGAGACCGTATTGCCTTTTTTCATATCCCCATACATCTGTCCGTCAAGCATTTGCGTGAATTTGACGCTTTTAATGCCCGAAGTCTTTTTCTCTTTATTCGTTTTGTCCTGGTCCTTCCGGTTGTAGGTCACTGCAAGCAGCTTTCGCATGGAATCCGCTTGGTTTTCCGGATAGTTGAAGTTTACTTTTCTTGAAACATACGATCCGGTTGCGATGAAACCTCCGGGCAGCCGGCGCGGAAAAGCGGCGTCGTAACCGATCAGTTTTTGCGCCCGCCTAATATCATCGGTATCAAACAGATAGTTGATGGTTTTCCCGTGATAGTCATTGTTTTCATACCGATGGTTCAGCTCCGCATCCGGGGATTTCATCGACGAAATCATCGTCTCTAAATCGCTGCTCGGCAGCCGGTCTAAGCACTTCATTTGATACGTGACGCCTTGATCCTTCCAGACGTAGTAATACTGCTCCGGCTGCCCTTTCCATCCGGTCATGCGGAGGGTAATTTTGAGCCCGTTTACGCCCGGGAGCGCAATCGGCTCTTTTTCGACGACGAGACCGGCCTTTTCATCGTAGTTGCCTTTTTCGGATTCGGCAATCCTTTCATAGGCTTCCTGCAAACCGGAGCCGCGTGTCATGTTCAAGCTAATATGTCCAAAAGTCGTCGTCTCGTTCGATTTTAAGAAGTCAAACCGGATTTCGGAGTCGGCAGACGACGTGTGAGGTTTTAAATCAAACGTCACGGCGTCAAAATGATAGCCTTCCGGGAGCTTCGCGGGCACCTTAAACGGGAAAGGCGCCATACGCGCCGCTTTCTCCAGGTTATCATATTCGCGAAAGTTTTCCGGAAACAGCACCTCATTCCCGCCCCTTTCGGCATGAACCCACTCGGCACCGTCCGCTTCCGTTACCTTTCCGTTTGTCAGCGTTAAGGTGCCGATCAGCAGCATAAGGAGGATCGCCAGCATGGAAAATTTATAGGAACCCTTTTTATAAGATTGAATCATCCGTATCCTCCTCACAATGTCTTTTTCCCCGGTCAAGCCCTTAAAATACAGCAGCTGAGGTTGGCTTTCCCGTAAAGAGTAACGTTTCAAAAAACTGATGATCGTCATGCCGTAGGCCACAGCCTCCGTTTCGCCCAGCGCCTCGAGGACGCAGGCATCGCATGCCAGCTCGCGGTCGGCCTTCATTCTGCGTATGATCAGCCACGCAAACGGGTTCATCCAATGAACGGCAAGGACCAGGCTGCCCAGCATGTTCCAGGCCATATCTTTTCTTTTGTAATGGGCCAGCTCATGCGCGATGACATGCTTCAGGCGGGCGGCATCCTCCCGTTCATGACCGAACCCTTCGGGCAGGTAAACGGCAGGACGCCGGATTCCCGTGATGTAGGGACTGCGAACCCATCGTCCCGAATAAACGGAAACCTCCCGCTTGATCGAAAATAAACCGCGGCATTCCTCGACCACGTTCAGAACGACCGGTTCGCTGACAGGGCTGATGTTTTTATGCTTTCTTTTCATTCGCAGCAGATAAACGAAATGATAAGTCAAAAAAATTGCCGTACCCGCCAGCCAAACGACGGACAATACGCGCACCGCGGGATGCGATTCGGTGTCGGCGGCCGCCGCTCTCTTTGGAGAGTCTTGCGGCAAGAAGGTTTGCGGGATGTTCCCGTCATGTTCTTTCGTTGTATAATGTGGTTGGATCAATGTATTTTGTTTGCTGTTTTCGGCTTCGGTAGCAGGTTCGTCCTGCGAAAACAAAAGCCCGGAAACAGCCTTTTTTATGTCTGCGGCTTCGGGCATCATGTTGAACAAACTGACCGGGCTTTCCGGAACTACCGGCAGCATCAGCCTGGCCAGAACGATCAGCCATAACGCATACCTTAGACGGGCGCTAATACGCCTGCGAAGGACATGCTGGACCGCCATGACCAGCACAGCGGCGAGACTTGCCGTCAACGTGGATAGGGCGAACCATCCGAAGAGGGTTTCGGCTACACTCATTTGGAATGACCTCATTTAATTTCAAATTTCACGGTTTTGGCCGTGATGCGTCCTGCGAACCTTTCCCCTGCTTTTCCGTCAAAATCCGCTGCAAACGTTCGATCTCCTGATCGGACAGCGGGGTTTCCTCCAGAAAATTGGTCATCATCAGCCCGGCCGCCCCGTTAAACACGCGGTTCAGAAAAGACCGGCTTTCCTCCCTCACGCATTCCTTTTCCGATATGCGCGGGAAATACAGGTAACTCCGCCCCGACTTTTCATAACCGAGCGCTTTCTTTTTCACCAACCGGTTGATGAAGGTGCGTACGGTCTGGTCGCTCCATTCCATGCCTTTCGGCAGCATGTGCACGATTTGCTCCGCCGTCAGCGGATGCTCCTTCCAGACGATTTTCATGATCTCCCATTCGGACTCCGAAATTTTCGGCATTTGTTCCATTCTCATCTCCTCCTTCCCACTTCGACTTAACTATTACATTTGTAAATATAATGGATTCGGCGAACTATTACAATTGTAATTTTAAAACCAATAAAAAAGCGTGCCCGGAAAGCCCGAAAGACTTCCTGCACGCAAGAACCGATCAGTGTTTTTCTTTGACGGCAACAAAAATGTCCACGACGGCATCCGCCGGGTCAAATCCGCGCAAATCATACCGCTCGAAGTCGCCCGTATAAGCGCGTTCCGCATCACTGTTTTGGAAATAAGCCCAAATGTCCTGCCACAGCTCAGGCACCACCCGCTGAACCGGCCCCCGTTTGGACGTAAATTTGATGTATGCCGCATCCGGGGTCGTTGCGGTCGCTGCCGTATTCAGACTGGTTTCCCCAGCTAAACGAGGCTCGACCTCATGCCCGAGGAGCAGCGTATAATCTCCGTTCACGTCGCTTTCGTAGTCGGTGTATAAAGCGTAAAGAACATGCGGATTTTTAAGGCTCGGCTGCTGCTGAAGCCCGCCTGCGAAATATCTCTCCCACAAGAGCGGTATTTGCGCTTCCGGACCGCTTTCCCGCAGGTTGGACGTCCTAATGGAGACGCCTGTCAGCACGGTGGAGGGCATATGCGTCATCGTTTCATTCATGGTTACATCTCCTTTTGATCAGATGCACCATTGTACCCGGCTTAAGTGGACAGCATCGTGTCCGCATTCCGGTAGCGACGCAAAATATTTTCCGCGCGACGGATCACTTCCTCGGCGGCAAGCGCCGGCTCTTCGACGACCACTAGATCGCCGCAGCCGAGGACCATGCCGTAAAACCATTCATCCAGCGGAAACTCCCCTTGCACGCGCAGGCTTCCATCCTCAAGGATTTGGACTTGGTACCGATCGAAAGCATCGCCGATTCGATGCCTTGCCGAAGGCGAAAATCGAAGCGTCACGTGTCTGACCGGCGCATCGCCCGACCATTCCGGGTTCCAATCGTAGCGATCCTGCGGCGGTAACTCCCGGGGCTCGAATGTTTCATCCAGCATGTCGATCTCCTGTACGCGCGAAAGGCGAAAAAACCTGAATTCTCCGCGAAGCAAGCAATAAGCCTGCACATACCACACATTCCCTTTTAAAATGAGCCTGCCCGGTTCCACCACTCGCCTACTGTCCGTTCCGTTCATGTTGATGTACCACAGCCTAACCCTCCGGGACTGGTTGATGGCTTGCCGAAGCAGGCCCAATTTCTTTCTGGCGTCTTTTCCTTGGCCCCACGGGTTTAGATCGAACAATACATTCTCGGATAAAGCTGCCGCCTGCCCTAAACGGGGTCGGTGAAGCAGCGCCCCCACCTTTTCCAGCAGGCCGTCCAGCGTACGGTCGTCGAGAGCCGCCTTGACGCCTTTGACAGCCGTAAAAATAGACGCGATTTCTTCAAGGGTCAAAAACTGTCTTGAAATCGTGTAGTGCTCCATCAATTCAAATCCGCCGCTAGTCCCCGGATAAGCCGTCACCGGAATGCCCGCGCGGCTTAAGGCGTCCATATCCCTGTATATGGTTTTGGTCGAAACCTCGAACCGTTCGGCCAGTTCCTTGGCGCTGATCCTTCCCTGATTCAGCAGGAGCACCGTCATGGCTAATAAGCGGTCTATTTTCATGGGTGTTTCCTTGCTCCTTCTCCGCGATTCGTCTCCGCTTCAGAACCATACCTAACTTCGTTATACCGGTCAACGATGCGGTTGACATCCTTCGGGTCGAGCCCCGTGTAATCGTCCTTGGACGTTAGCCGGGTTCCATTCTCGGATGGAGTAAGACTCGCGCGAAACCCGTATCCCTGCTTGACGGCGCGGCGAATCAGGCTTTCATAAGCCCTGCGCGGATCGCCGCCCCCGGCTCCGTCCAGGGCGTCCCCGCGCTTTCTCCGCCATCTGCCGGGACGCTTCTGCACGCGTTCGATTTTCTCCACTTCGTCGACGTAAGCTCCTTCGTCCAGCGTTGTCCGCCGGATCTCGCGCATCAACCGCAGCCGCTGCGCCAGCCGGGCCAGCAAGGCGCGAAGGCTTTCGGGAAGCCAGCGCCGCAGCAGCCGGTACAGCAAGGCGAGCAGGACAAGCGCTACGACGGCCGCCAGCAGGTAAAACAGGATTTGGCTTGCGACCTGCACCCAATGCGGGGTAGGGGACGCCGGCGGAAGCCCCATGTCGGGCTGCTGCGGCTGAGCCGGCGGTTCCTCCACGGCCTGCGGCTGATCCCCGCCGCCCAGGCCGCGCAGCCATTCGGCCAGCCAATGCTTTACATATGCCAGCCCCTGGCCGAGGCCGTTCCATAAACTGAGCAGCGCGATGACGGCAATCGTAAGCCATGTCATCCGGCGGTTTCGGGCCAAAATGCGGCGGAGAAGCTGACGGTCGGTTTCCTGCGCATTCGAGGCATCGCGGACGCGGTCCCCGTTCCACCGCAACAGAACGGTAAACAGCGTAAACAAGCTCATGAAATAGAGCCCGATGCGGTATGGCTCAAGAGCGTCTACCCTCGATGAGACGCCATACACGATCAAAGCGGCCCCAAGCCCTGCCAGCGGAAGCTTCAGATCGATTTCCCGCCACAGCTCCTTGCGGCCGACGATGAGTCCGCGAAAAACGGCGATGAGCGAAACGAGCGCCGCCAGAACGCCGGCCCGAAGGCCGGCTGCCGCAAGCGGAATCAAGGCGGCGGCGATAAGCGCCGCGACCGGCAGCAGCGCTTTTTTTCCTCCCGCCTGCCGGATGCCCGCCAGCGTTCCCAAGGCATGCAGCAGCCAAATGAGCGGAGGCATCCAGCCGGGAACGAGATCCATGGCAAATACCATGTAAAGCAGTACAAAGGGGTAACAGGCCGCCGTCTCAAGGAGCGAGTTCCCAAGCAGGGCCAGCACGCGTCGCATAACCATGTCTTTTCCCAGCTTCGTCATGCCCCGGCCTCCTCGATTCCTTCGTACAGATCGGCGATCGATACGCGGTGGCCCCGCTGCTCCAACAGCCGGACCGCATCCCGAATTGCAGGGGACATATGGGGCGTGACCAGAAAGTAATCGATCGTTTCCTCCCTCTCCGCCTCCGCTTCTCCCCTGAGCAGCTCATGAAACGGCCTTTGGACCTTCATCTCGACGGCGGCCATCGCCTCAAATACATCCTCCAGATGGGCACGGCCGTAATCCGGCGTCAAAAACGACCGGTCTGCATCGGCATGCGGCGAAAGATAGGCGTTGCTCGCAAACCCGGCTGCCATTCCCTGCCCAATGAGCGCGGCGGCGCAGGTAGCCGCATAAGACAACGCCTCTTCGATGACCTCGGGTTTCGTCACCACGTTCCACATCTGCTCCGACACTTCGACGTTGAGCAGGATCATCGCCTTTGGATCGGCCGAATAACCATGCTGATGCACCTGAAGCTCCCCGCTTCTGGCGCTGGCTTTCCAGTGGATGCGGTTCATCCCGTCTCCGGGCGCATAACTTCTGACCCCCGTATACAGGAACGGGTCTTCGACGATCCACCGGCGGACGGCCAATTCGCCCTGCCACGTTTTCCAGGATGACGGCAGCTCGTCGTCCCTCCGCAGCGCCGGATAAACCACCAAACGTTTATTTAGGGTTACCTTCAGCGAAGGCGTGTACATCGCAAACAAATCGCTCCCGGTCATCGTTGCCGTATCCATCCGGAATATACCGCGGCTTCGGCACTGGATCTGATGCGTCCGCGTAATCCTCGTTCCGGCGGGCAGCGAAAAAAAGCTCGTATGGTTTTGGTAGATCTCACCTTCGCTGACCCAGGTCTCTTTGCTCCGTTTGAACCCCAGCGATGCGGGAAGCATCGCTTCCAGGCGAAGCCACGGGATCGGCACGCGGCGTTTGTTTTCGATGACTTCCACCATTTCGATCCAATCCCCCGCATAACAGGTCCGGGTGCTGAAATGGCGGTCATAGTTCAGCTTGCCAAGCGCGTATTTTCCGAGAACCAGCCCCTGCAGCGCCATCACGATCCCGCAGGCCAAAAACAGCCACAGCACCGCCATTTACTTCACGCCGCTTTCAAGTTCTTTTTCGCTCGGAACCGGGATGCTGTTCAAAATCCCTGTCAGGATGCGTTCGGCCTGACTTCCCGCTTCGTGCCGCTTTCTGAGCACCAGCCGGTGCGACCATACCGGGAGGAGAAGCTGCTTGATATCGTCCGGCAGCACGTAATCCCTGCCCTGCAAGGCCGCATAGGCCTGAACGGCGCGGAGCAGCGCCTGCGTGCCGCGTGGGCTGATGCCAAGCGCCGTTTCGTCATGGCTTCGGGTCGCTTCGGCCAAAGCGACGATATAACCCATCAAATCGTCCGCTACCCGGACCTGCCCGCACAGCCGCTGCGCTTCCAGAACTTCCTCCGCGGTTGCCGTCCGCGTCGTTTCTTCAGGCTTCAGGCTGCCCGCGGCCGCCGTTCTCCGTAAAATCTCCACGCCTTCGGCAGCCGAAGGATATCCCAGCTTCATCCGGATCAGAAAACGGTCCATCTGGGCTTCCGGTAGCGGAAAGGTCCCTTGGTTATCCACCGGGTTTTGCGTGGCGAGCACCATAAACGGGCTTTCCAGCGGCATCGTGCGCCCCTCGATGCTGATTTGCCGCTCCTCCATGCATTCCAGCAGGCTGGACTGCGTCCGCGGCGTCGCCCGGTTGATTTCGTCGGCAAGCACAATGCGGGAAAACAGCGGTCCCGGCCGAAAATGGAACTCCCCGTCCTTCTGATTGAAATAATGAATGCCCGTCAAATCCGAAGGGAGCAGATCCGGCGTAAACTGAATCCGCTGGAAGCTGAGGCTGAGCGATGCGGCCAGGCTTTTGGCCAGCAGCGTTTTACCCGTTCCCGGCACGTCTTCGAGCAGCACATGCCCTGAGGCAAGCAGCGCCGTCAGCAGCAGGTCGACCTCGCGTTCCTTGCCTACGATGACGTTTGCGATGTTTTGCTTCAATTTTTGCCCAAGCTGGCGAACGATCTCCATATGTTTCCCCGTCCTTCCTTCCCTTTCTCCGTCCCGAACGCCTTCATTCAAACCACAGTGCGGCAAAACCCGCCTCATTAAAGCGTTTGCAAAAAGCGGAGAAGGTTTCCTGTTAAGATCGGCAGTGCCGTGTCTTCCGTTTTCCTCTCCCAACCATTTTAACAAATTATTCTCTATAAATGGAGATTGCTTAAAAATACCGGCAGCATTGACGCCTGCCCCATCCCGTCGGTAATATGGGCTTAAGAGGTGATATCATTTGAGTACGATGCTGATGCTTGGCGGGATCATGCTGTTTCTTGCGGTGGCGCTCGGCGCTTTCGGCGCGCATGCCCTGAAGGAGCGCCTGAACGAAAGCCAACAGAAGACATACCAGACCGGCGTGTTATACCATTTGGTCCACGGGCTTGGCCTTGTGCTGATCGGGCTTTATGCGGGAATGGCGCAGCATGCCTCCATGGCCGTATTGGCCGGATGGTTTATTTTTGCGGGGATGCTTCTGTTTTCCGGCAGCCTGTACGCGCTGAGCCTGACCGGCATCCGGAAGCTTGGCGCCATTACGCCGCTGGGCGGCGTGGCTTTTTTGGCCGGATGGGTTCTGTTTATCGTGGCGGCGGCACAAGGGTGAGCGAAGCTGCAGTATACGTTTTAACCGGAAAAAGCGCATCCCGGGCTTGAGGGAATGCGCTTTTTTCATGGAAATTTTCATCTTCCCGTTATTACTCGTTCGCGGCCCGGCTTGCTTTCGCGCTGCGCCCGCGTTCGCTTTGGATCTGCTTGCTGCGCAGCTGTCCGCAGGCCGCATCTATGTCGGTGCCATGCTCGAGCCGGACGCTTACGCTGATGTTGTTTTTCTTTAGCGTATCGTAGAAGGCGGTAATCGTCTCCTTGGAGCTCCGCTGATATTGGCTGTGCTCGTCTACCGGATTATACGGGATCAGGTTGACGTTGGCCAGATGTCTGCGGCTGCTCACCAGCTGTGCCAGCTCTAGCGCGTGCTCCGGCTGGTCGTTGACGTCTTTTAGCAAAATATACTCCAGCGTAATCCTGCGGTTCGTTTTCTCCAGGTAATAATCGATCGCCTCCATGAGCGGCTCGATCGGGTAAGCCCGGTTGATCTTCATGATCCGCGTCCGGATTTCATTGTTTGGCGCGTGCAGGGAAATGGCCAGATTCGTGCCCAGATCGCTGTCGGCGAATTCGCGGATTTTCGGCACCAAACCGCTGGTGGACACCGTGATATGCCGCGGTCCGATGGCCAGGCCTTTATGATCGCGAATAACCCGGATGAAATTCGACATATGCTCGAAGTTGTCGAACGGCTCGCCGATGCCCATGACGACGATATGGGTGACCCGCTCGCCCTTTTGCCGGCTGTCCAGATAAAGCTGGACCTTCATCACCTGCTCGACGATTTCGCCGCTCGTCAAGTCCCGGCTTTTGCTCAGCAGACCGCTGGCGCAGAAGCTGCACCCGATATTGCAACCCACCTGCGTCGTCACGCAGACGGACAGGCCGAATTTATGGCGCATCAGCACGGTTTCGATCAAGTTGCCGTCCTGCAGCCGGAACAAAAATTTGATCGTGCCGTCGGCAGATTCCTGCCGGGTATGCTCCTCCAGCGTCTGGATCGCAAAATGTTCCTCCAGCAAAGCCCGGCACTCCGATTTTAGCTCGGGCATCTCGGAGAATTCGGTCACCCGGCTGCGGTACAGTCCTTCCCATACGAGCCGGGCGCGAGATTTTTTATGTCCATGCTCAGCCAGCCATGCGGCAAGCTGATCCAAAGTGAGTCCATAAATGGATGGTTTATTCATCGGTTTACGTTCCTCTTTTCAAAAAAGCGTAAAATTGTCGTACCTCTCTACTTTAACAGATCGGAACGGAAATCTGTCATTATTGTCCCAAAATTTTATTAGCAAAACAAGGGGAGGCAGGCAGGATTTGCGGCCACCGAAGCCAAGCGCCGGCCAAAGCATTGGATAGAACCGCAGCAACTCCTGCCGGTTGTGTACGTGCAAATCCACACCGCCGAACCGGGTAATCAGGCTTCCATCCTATTTTTTCGATCCCATTTGATCCGCCAGCTCGCGCAGGCTTGCCAATACCTCTTCCCAATGGCTTTTCATCGCCTCTCTGGCGCTCATGTCCTCAAGCTTCTCCTGATGAAAACTGACGGTCGCTTTTCCCTGCGCCGCAGGCAAAACGCGGATCTGCAGCGTGGACGGATGCTCCCATCCGGGGAGCTTCCATCTCATGCGCAGCTGCTCCGGCGGCTTGACCACCCGAAACTCGCCCGTGATCCCGCCGGCCGCGGCAAAGGTTTGTCCAAGCTTCAGCTCCAGCTTGTCCACTTCCCCGATCCACAACTCCATTCCTTCGGGAGAGATCAGCAGCGACCAGGCTTGCTGCACGGTCGAAGGCAGGGTTCTTCTTACGCCGATTTGAAAACCCGCCGCGGCCGTCATGCCGACAGGCTTGGCATGCTGCGCCTTTTCGGATTTGCTTTCGGTCCGGGATTGCTTCATGTCACGTTCCTCCTCCGTTTTCGAATCGTTATGTTTCCTCATGAAGTATTCGTCTAAACTCCGCGGCGAGTGTCTTTGGAGGCGGCTCTTCTGCAGCTCCTTACCGTTATGGGATCCATCGCCGCGGCAGGCAATGTCGTGAATGCGAGCTTGTTGTTCATCGTCTCCATCCTCTGCTTCGTTTAGGGCGGTAACCTTCACTAACAGCTTGATATTACCTCTCGGTATTCGGGATGTAAATATATGGGATGCATCACAACAAAAAGATCGCCAAAACGGTTGTGGCAAAGAGACCGATCAACACCGGCTTCAAGTTGCGGCGGGCCAGCTCGAACGGGCTGACGCCGCAAATGGCGGCCGCCGGGATCAGCGCCCATGGAATCAGCGTACCGCCTCCGACCCAAATCGCCGCTACCTGGCCGAGGGCAGTCAGCGTCGCGGCTCCCGTATGGGTTGCCGCGGCAAATAGCTGGGCGATAGAGCCTGCGAGTGATATGCCGGAAAAACCCGAACCGTCCAGCCCGGTGATCGCTCCCGTGATGGTCAAAGTGACGGCCCCTACGACCCCGTTGAGCGGCACAAGTCCGGCCAGCGCTACCCCGAGGTCGTTGACGATCCCATGCGATGTCTCGGGCAGCACTTTTCCGAACAAATCGGTAAACGCCGAATCGCCAAGATAAAAAAAGGCGGCGATCGGTATGACCGGGCCAAACACTTTAAAGCCGAAAACGAAGCCGTCGATCAAATAAGAGGTGATTTTTTCGAGCCCGCCGTTTCTGTGGGCGATAAGCGAAATGACGATCAGAATGAGCACCGCCGTGCCTCCGACGAGCGCGGTTGCATTCCCGCCCTGAAGCTTCAGCACGAGCATGGCCGCCACATCGGCAAGAAAAAGAAGCACAATCGCCAGCGCCAGCGTGTTTTTGGCAACGGCAGGCAGCCGAAGGGCCTGTTCATCTTCTTCTTCGCTTGCGGCAAGGGTATTCCCTGCGCTTTTGATCTTTACCAATCCGTCTCTCCACGTCCCGTTTTTCATGTCCTTGCGCATCATCCAGAAAGCGGTCACCGTCGTGACAAGCCCCATGCAAACCACGAGCGGCACGCTCGCTTCCATCACGCTTGCCACGGGCAGCCCGGCCGCGTCGGCCGTCAGCTTCGGCGCGCCCTGAATAATATAGTCGCCGGATAACGCGATGCCGTGGCCGAACAGGTTCATCGCCATCGCCGCACCCAGGGCGGGCAGGCCGACCCGGATTGCAACCGGAAGCAGAACGGCGCCGATCAGCGCGACGGCGGGTGAAGGCCAGAAGAAAAAAGACGTGACCATCATGATGATCCCGATGCCCCAATAGGCCATGGCCGGCGTGCGCAAAAACCTCGTCAGCGGCGCCACCATCGCTTCATTGATGCCGGTCCGGATCAGCACGCGGCTCATCGCCACGATAATGGAGATGATCATGATCGTTCCCATCAGCTCTTTGGTCGCGTAGATAAACGAGTTGAACACCCCGGATACCGAGCCGCTGACCGTGCCCGTCGCCAAAACGCCAAGCGCCAAAATTCCCGCGACGCAAATCATCGTCGTGTCCCGCCGCCGGATGAGCAGCGCCATAATCAGCACGATAAACGCCAAATACACGTAATGAATTGCCGTTAAATGAATGACCATGTTGTTGGGTCACTCCCTTCCCCTGCTGCAAATTGTGTTATATGTTATGCAGGGGCCTGGGCATGGGTTCATGTCCCGGCTTTCCGGCCGTCCAAGCGAAA
Organism: Paenibacillus sp. VCA1; assembly: GCF_031583795.1. NCBI lineage: Bacteria > Bacillati > Bacillota > Bacilli > Caryophanales > Paenibacillaceae > Paenibacillus > Paenibacillus sp. VCA1. The sequence continues at coordinate 351,633 of NZ_JAVLSX010000003.1, forward strand.
GCGGGGACATGGCTTTCGGTGATTTAATCTCAAGCACTTTGCAGAAGACGACTCCTTGCAAACATGCCGCCTATGTAAAAAGCCGCTCCGAAGAGCGGCTTTGGCCTTTGATATCTATCTATATAGATTTTACCTGTAAACTTCATTTCTTTAGTTCATTCTGTCTAGGTCAATCGATACGTCGCAAAAGGCTTGCCGTACCGGAACGCCTCGCTAATCTCGTTCAGCTGTCGCAGAACCTCCGAACCCGGATTCAGCTCCAAGCTTTTCAGGTTTTCGTCCAGCTGCTCGGGACGGGTTGCCCCGACGATCACGGTCGAAACGGCGGGCCGCTCCATCAGCCAGGCGATCGACAACGTGCTTGGCGTGCAGCCTTGCTCCCAGGCAATCCGGCTCACCTGCTCCGAAAGCGTCAGCGTCTGATCATTGATAAACCGGCCAAAACTCGGGTCGGTCTGCGCCCGGGATTTCAGCGGCGCCCGATCGGCAAAGCTGTATTTGCCGGTCAGTATGCCTCCGGCCAGCGGGAAATACGGAATGATGCCCACGCCCTGATCCAGGCAAAGCGGCACCATCTCCTGCTCCGGCGTGCGATCCGCCAGCGAATAGCTGGTCTGAATTGACACGTAGCGGCTTAGCCCCTTCATGTCGCTGATCCCAAGCGCCTTCATAAGCTCCCAAGCTGCATAATTGGAAGCGCCGATGTACCGGATCTTGCCGGCTCGCACCATGTCGTCCAGCGCGCGGAGCGTCTCTTCCAGCGGCGTATTCGGGTCGAACGTATGGATCTGGTACAAATCCACGTAATCGGTACGCAGCCTTTTCAGGCTGATTTCAAGCTCCTGCATCAGGTGAAAGCGCGAGGACCCTCGCGAATTGGGGCCTTCCCCGCGGACCAGCCCGGCTTTCGTCGCCAGCACCACTTCATGCCTTCTCCCGGCCAACGCCTCTCCGATGATCCGCTCCGACTCCGTGCCTGCATAGATATTAGCCGTGTCGATGAAATTGATGCCTTGATCGATCGCATGATGAAGAATCCGCGTCGAGGTTTCCTGGTCAGCCCTTTTTCCGAACGCATTCGTCCCGAGCCCCAGAAGGGATACTTCCAGACCGCAGTTTCCCAGACGGCGGTATTTCATGAACATCTACTCCTTTGCGCAGTAATTAAAAAGATGGCCATGCGGAGAAACCGCAGCTGCATTTTCCCGCTATGCCTGCCGCTCCGCCGGGGATGTGGCCGCTCCAGTGCGCATCCATGGCGACGAACAAACCGGCCGTTCCGATGACGATCCCGAACAGCTTCCGCAGGCGAAGCCGTTCGCCCGGCAGCCAAAAATGCGCCATCAACGTCAGCCACAACGGCATGCTGTATGTGAGCACCGAAGTCAGCCCCGCACTCAAATCCTTCAGGGAAAGCTGAATGGCCAAGTTAAAATACATCGTTTGCAATATGCCGCAAAGCATATACCATTTCAAATCCCGCAGCCGGGGCAGCGGCACTTTCTTCGCCAAGCATACCGCAACCAGCACCAGCGCTCCAAGCGCAAACCGGTAACCCGCGAACAGCACCGGCGGAAACACCCCGTTCGCCAGCTTCATAAACACCCAGTTAAATCCCCAAATCAGGCAAAGCAGGCCGATCCACACATTCATAACCACACCTCTGATGTCTCAGGATTTTGCAAAATCTATAGACGAACGAAATCGTTTCGATCTATATATTGCCGTTTGGAAGCCGCTCTTTGGATTTTTGCAACATCCTCGTCCGAAAATAATATGCCCTTTTAGCGGAACGTTTTGTTGTTAGGAAACTATATGTTCTCCGCCCGGATTTGTCAATGAAAGTCCAAGGTAGTTAGCAATCGCTGCCCCAGCCTTTGTGCTATTGGTAGATGACCTTGACCGACATTCACCCTCACCGTGTAACGAGCCGCAATGCCTGAGCCGATAATTTTTAGGTTTACAAAAAATGGACTTATTATATAATAAAAACAGATTTGCCTTCAATAAGCACCCTATTTTGTTTGCAAGGGAGGAGATGGAGCGGATCTTTTTTTAAGTGTCCTTAATAAAACGCTTACATTACGAGAATGAGAGGGATTCGACTATGGAAATCACCCCCCGCTCCAATGAGCGTGCACAAACCAAAAGAACGCCTGAAGAGTATTCCGCCATCCGGAAATCCGCCTATTTTCAACAGCTGCTCCGCGAAAAGAAAAGATTTATCATCCCTTTGACCGTATTCTTTTTCTGCTTCTATTTTGCCCTGCCGATTTTGACCTCCTACACCACGATTTTGAACAAACCCTTTTTCGGCAGCATCACTTGGGCTTGGGTGCTTGCCTTTTTGCAGTTCGTCATGACATGGGTTTTATGCATGCTCTATTATAAGAAAGCCGCCAAATTCGATCGGCTCTCCGAGCAAATCCGGGAAGAAAACGGAGGTAAAAAATGAATACAGCCGCGTTTTCCATGTTTTTGGTCATTGTCGCGTTTACGCTTCTCATTACATACTGGGCGTCCAAAAAAACGAAATCCGCCAGCGAATTTTATACCGCCGGTGGCGGATTGACCGGCTGGCAGAACGGGCTCGCCATTGCCGGCGACTATATGTCCGCCGCTTCCTTTCTCGGGATCGCCGGGACGATCGCGCTTGCCGGATTCGACGGTTTTTTTTACAGCATCGGATTTCTGGTCGCCTATCTCGTCGTTTTGTTCCTGGTGGCCGAGCCGCTGCGGAATCTGGGCAAATATACGTTTGCCGACATGATCGCCGTGCGTTTTAACGCCCCCAAAATCCGGGGGTTTGCGGCGTTTAACACGATCGCCATCTCCATCTTCTACATGCTTGCCCAACTGGTTGGCGCAGGGGCCTTGATCAAGCTGCTGCTGGGCATCGATTTTACGACCTCCGTCATCGTGGTCGGCATTTTGATGACCGTCTACGTCATTTTCGGCGGGATGCACGCCACCAGCTGGGTGCAGATCGTCAAAGCGCTCCTGCTCATGGCAGGTACGTTTATCATCTCAATCATCGTGCTGTATAAATTCAATTTCAGCATTACCGATATGTATGCCAAAATGAGCACCGCCACGCCGCTGAAGGAAGCGTTTCTGGACCCGGGCGTCAAATACAAGGACGGTCTCGACACCCTTTCGCTGACCATGGGTCTGGTGCTGGGTACCGCGGGGCTGCCGCATATCCTGGTCCGTTTCTTTACCGTCCGCAATGCCAAAGTCGCGCGCAGCTCGGTCGTTTATGCCACCTGGATCATCGGCATTTTTTACGTGATGACGATTTTCCTCGGTTTCGGAGCCGCCGCCTTCGTCGGCAACAGCGATATCGTCGCGGCCGACAAAGCCGGCAACATGGCAGCGCCGCTGCTTGCGAAAGCGCTGGGGGGCAACTTCCTGTTCGCGTTTATTTCCGCCGTTGCTTTTGCCACCATTCTGGCCGTCGTCGCCGGTCTGGTGCTGACCGCAGCCGCCGCCTTTTCCCATGATTTTTACAATCAAATTTTGCGCAAAGGCAAAGCGACCGAGAAACAACAAATCAACATGGCGCGTTATGCGTCGATCGGCATCTCCCTGCTCTCCATCGTGCTGGCTCTGTTCGCCAAAAACCTGAACGTTGCGTTTCTGGTGTCCCTGGCCTTTGCCGTTGCCGCCAGCGCGAATCTGCCGGTTATTTTGTACACCATCTACTGGAAACGTTTCAACACGAACGGCGCCATCTGGGCGATGGTGGTCGGGCTGGTGACATCGGTCGGACTGGTCATCGTGAGTCCGAACGTCTTCAACCCGGTCGAAGGCAAAGCGATGTTCGTCGGCGAGGCGCTGTACCCGCTTAGCACCCCGGGAATCGTCTCGATCCCGCTCGGCTTTATCGCCGGCTACGTCGGCACGCTTGTTTCACGCAAATCCGCAAACCGGAACGACCAGGCCAGTTATGATGAAATTTTGGTCCGTTCCAATACGGGAATCGATACAAGCATTTAACAGGTAAAAAGAAGACCCGGTTGGCTTAAAACCTCCCGGGTCTTTTCTATTGCCGTTCGTTAAGCGGATTGCTGGGCGGACAGGTTTGGATCGGATGTTTTACGGCTCCGTGAAGCCTTGTTCGCCACCAGCGTGATTATCAACGCCAGCAGCAGCGCGGCTGCCATGGAAATCGTAAATCCGATCACGTTGTTCGAAAGCAGCGGCCCCATAAACGAAGGTACGTAAGCCGTTCCCCGGACTTGGAATACGCCGACCAGACCGCCTCCGACTCCGGCCGCCGCGATTGCTCCCCCGAACACCCATTTGTTTGAAAACATGAATGGATAAGCGGCTTCCACGAACGTGCCGAAACCCATATTGATCAGAAAACCGGGGGCGGCCACCGCAGCTTCGCCTTTATCTCTGGGCGCAATCAGGTTCGCCAACGTAATGCCCGCAGATACCATCACAAGTCCGACCATATCGATCGCGCCGAGGAAGCTGTTGCCCGTCTTCTCCATTTCAAGGAGCACGATCGGCAAAATCGCGGCATGATACACCCCGCCGAGAATCGCAGGCCAGATCAGCAGGCCGCCGATCACGCCCGCTACAATCGGGTTGAAGGAAATGGCCAGATTGATCAGGTGCTTGATCCATTCTCCCGCCTGCAGCGCAAACGGGGCGACCAAATAGTACATGATCAGTCCCGAAATGAGCCCGGCAAAACCTCCCGCCACGATGTTGACCGTTGTCATTGGAAAACGCCACTGCACGCATTTGACGAACAGGAACTGCACCAGCAGCCCTGCGCCGATCCCGCCGAGTATGCCACCGATAATTCCGCCGTTCATGGACAACGTTCCCGCAATAACGCCGGCCACAATTGACACTTCATCGAGATCGGAGATTTGCTTCGCCGCGATGACCGCCAAAACGACCGGCAGCGCCTTCAGCATGATGTCGAACACCGTGCTTAAACCTTTGAGCGCCGGAATTTGGCTAAGTGCAAGTACGATCGCCATGGCGATGAAACCGGGCAGCGATGACTGCATAATGCCTTTCAGATTGATTCTCCGCCAGGGTTTGCCCGAAGGCAGTTTGGAACCGCCGGGGCTTCCGAGCACCGGAACAAATTTGATGCCCCAATGCTTGCATAACGAAGTCATAAACGATACCGCCCTTGTTCGGTTCGTCGTTCCGGTCGTACCCGAGGTGGCGATGACATTGGCGCCTTTCGAAGCTATCAAAGCCATGGATGTGCCGCCCGTACCCACCACGGGAATGGCCTGCGCCGCTGCTGCCTGAATCGTCCGGCCGTTCGCTCCTTCAGGATCGGCGCTCATGACGATCAAGCCGTCGATTTTTCCGGATCCGACCAGCCCAGCCATCTCGCCATCCATCCCGAAAGCCGCTTCGTTCACTTCCTTCAACGAACCTTCCGCCTGCTTTATCAGCCGTTTTTCGTCCGGATGCCATACATACAGAACCGCCTCCGTCGTTTCTTTGGCCGTATCCATCGACTCCGATGCCGCAATAAACTGCACCGCGCCGATTTCAATGCCTGCGCCGTGGCATTGGGCCGCGATTTCCCCAATCAGCTTGTCCGGGTCTTTGCCCCCTAAATTATATAAATTGCCGCCGCTGCTGCCGATGACCGCTATCCGTTTCATGATGTGCCCCTCTATTCGCAGTATTTTCGCTTTATTATGGTACCGTATTACCATATTATAAGAGTAATACGTCATAGGGACAACCTTTTTCGAAATGATGCAGAAGGTACGCTTGATTCTTATTCATGCTCCCGGCGCTTCTTAAGGCAGGGTTAAAAATATCGCTTTTTGCAATCCGATAGATTCCGCTATAATAGACGCATAATCCAAAATGGATATCTTTAACAATTGCGGAGGTTCTATGAATCAGCAAAACGAAGCAACGTTATCGGACGTCATTACGGAAGGAATCAACAAGACGCTCGCAAGGGAGCTGCCGAATGCCGGTCCGGATGAACTGGAACAACGCCGGAGACAAATGAATAAGGCGGAATTAATGGACGCTTATCTTCAATCATTCGACCGGGAACCGACGGGGAATGTCATTCATGGGGTCGTTCAGCGGCTTTTCGGCATAGACTTGGATCATGTGTCCCTGCTTCCAGAGGCCGAGCATGAAATTCAGGCCGCCGGCGGACTTCAACAGTCGGGAACTCATCCCGACGGCAGCACGCCCGTTCCCCGCGAGATCATCGACATCAAGCTGGCTACCGGCGGCAAACGTTGGTCCGGCCCGGAAATCCGCCGCCTGCTGAACAGCCTGTTCGGCGTCAACCTTGATGCCATATCGGCGCTGGATCAAGCAAAAATATCGCTGTTTTCCAAAGGCCAATGGGTCGTGCGGAAGGATCATGACCTGTTCGTCGTGTATACGGGCGAAGGAGACGTGGATGTCAGCGTATACCCCACCGCGTATTTCCTTGAGCAGACGGGGATGGACGGGCTGCCGGAAGATCTGAATCAAGCCTTAACGGATTTGGGTTATCGTCCCGATGGGGAGCGGAAAAGCTTATATTACGCCGACCCCGACGGCCGACCCGTGCCGGATGCCTTTAAAGGCCAAACTATGGGCGCGATCATGGCAGCCATCCGGAACTCATACAGCCATTTATAGTTTGATGTTTCACAATATGTCGGCTGTTCCCGGCTTCAGCCGGGTTCATTCGGTTTAAGAAAAAACGTCTATCGACGTACTTTCACAGAAGACAGACCGCGCTTAGCGGAAATTTTCCTTGAGATATGAGGAAGCCATCGCTTCGAAACTTATACATTCTTATATCTTCAAAAAAAAGGGCCCTGATCCTCGATCAGAGCCCTTTTTGCTTTCGTTATTTGCCGAAGGAAGACAGGAATTTCACGCGGTCTCCCATCGGAGGGGTGTTATTGTCCACCAAAGCGACCTCAAGAACTGCAGGTCCGCCTGCATTCAGCAAGCCGCTCAGCGCTTCTTCATTCAGGTCGCCAAGGTCTTCCACGCGGTAGCTTGGAATATCCATCGCCGCCGCCATCGCCGCAATGCTGATTTCCTTTTGAGCAAAGGAAGCATGCGACCGTTTATACTGCAGCTCGTGCCCGTGGTACACCATGCCCAGCCGCGCGTTGTTCATGACGACGAACAAGATCGGCAGGCGGTATTCCTTGGCGGTCAAAATTTCCATGCCATGCATGAAGAAGCAGCCGTCTCCCGTAATGCACACAACCGGGCGGTCCGGATTGGCGAACTTCGAACCGATGGCGGAGCCGATGCCGCTGCCCATCGCGCCGAAATGAACGTTGATGTCGAACGTGTTGTAATCCAGGACGTTCATATAATGGATCACATAGGACATGAACTCGCCGATATCGACGGTGTAACGCGTATCCGCAGGCAGATGCTTTTGCAGGCTTTTCAGCACGTTTTGCGTGTTGTATTCTTCCGTCGCGACATATCCTTGCGGCTTCTCCAACGCTTTAACGTCTGTTTTCGGCAATCCAAGCGCCCTAAGTTCTTCGAGCAGGAACGTCAGGCTCAGGTTGATATCGCCCAGAACCGGGATGTCGATTTCGTACTTGCGGCCGAATACCGTCTCGTCAAAGTCCATCTGTACGCAGAAACGGTTTTTCGTGAGGTTCATATTCCAGTTGTTTGTTGCCGTTTCGCCCAAGCTGGAGCCGAGAATCAGCAGCGCTTGTCCGTCGCCTTCGTTGACGAGCGCCGACGTGCTTTCGTGTCCGGCAAAACCGAATACGCCGGAGAGAAGCGGATATTCTTCGGGAATCAGCCCTTTCGCCTGCGGCGTCGTCAGGATCGGCCAGTTCAGCAGCTCGGCCAGCTCAAGCACTTGATCCACCGAATTGCGGACGCCTTGTCCGATGAAAATATATCCGCTCTCCCGCTTTGCGAGCTCTTCCGCCGCCTTTTTGACGGTGTCCAGCTCCGGCACGATCGGCGTTCTTTTTGGCGGCCCGGGAATGGTGACCTGCACTTCCCCTTGCTGCACGTCGATCGGCATCGCCACATGGACCGGACCGGGCACGCCGGAAATCGCGATCTCGACCGCTTTAACCACTTCGGCAAGCAGATCCTTGGACTCGCGCACCGTGACGCTGTATTTGGTTACGGAACGGTATACCGGCTCGGCATCCAGCTCTTGCGAAGCGTTAAGTCCAACGGTATTGACCGGAACCGCGCCCGTCAGAAACAACACCGGGAGATGTTCGCGCATCGCGTTGGCCGCGCCGGTCACGAGATTGGTCCCGCCAGGGCCGCTGCAGCCGATAACGACGCTGAGTTGGTTGGCATATTTTGCGTAAGCCGCCCCCATGTACGATGCGGCTCCTTCATGTTTGGTAACGACCGGTGTAATTTCTGGCATCTCCACCAGCTGGTCGAACAAAACGTTGACCGATCCTGCCGGAATGCCGAAAATATGCCTTATACCGAGTCCTTTCAAATACTCTAAAACTGCGCGTGCTGCTTTCATATGAAAAACCTCCTAAAAAATTCTATTTATCTATGATGTAATGGAGTGAACGTGGCCCGCCAGGACTTAGTTCACTCCGCAGGATAGGTACAGTTCGGCAATGTCCTCCGCCTTCATCGGGCGGCTGAAATAATAACCCTGCATCAAGTAGCAGCTGCGGGCGGCCAAAAATTCGGCCTGCTCCTTCGTCTCGACCCCTTCGGCAATGACGTTCAGATTCAAATTTTGGGCCAGCGTAATAATGGTGTTCGTAATGGCCGCATTATCGTCGTCTTTGATGATGTCCTGCACGAAGGATTTATCGATTTTGAGCGTGCTGATCGGAAAGTTTTTAAGATATCCCAAAGAGGAATAACCTGTCCCGAAATCGTCGATGGCGATGTTGATGCCGAGGCCCTTAAGCTGCTCCATCGTTCTGAGCGTAACGTCGGTGTTTTTGATGATCTGGTTTTCGGTAACCTCCAAATGGAGAAATTCGGGCGAAAGGTCCGTTCTTTTCAAAATGTTTTTGACCGTGTTGAACAAATTGTTCTGTTCGAATTGCCTGACCGACAGGTTGACGGATACGCTGATCTGCGGAAACCCTTTTTTATGCCACTCTTTGATCTGCATGCACGCGTTCCGCAGCACCCATTCCCCGATCGGGACGATCAGGCCCGTCTCTTCGGCGATCGGAATGAACTCGTCCGGCGGCACCATGCCCTCGGTCGGATGATTCCAGCGGAGCAAAGCTTCCACACCGACGATGGCATTCGTTTCGTAGTTGATTTGCGGCTGGTAGTAGAGAATGAGCTCTTCCTGATCCAGCGCTTTATATAAGGCGTTTTCAAATTTGACGATTTCGAACGTTCGCGTATCCATGCCCGTGCTGAAAAAATGGTAGCTGTTCCCCGATATCTCCTTCGATTTGTACATCGCCGTGTCCGCGTTTTTGATCAGCGTCTCGCTGGTATCGCCGTGGTCCGGGAACAAGCTGATGCCGATGCTCGTTTTGATGTATACTTCGTTGTCTTTGATGTAAAACGGCTCCGCAAAGGAAGCGATGACCTGGTTGACGACTTTCAGGATCTCTTTTTTGCTGTTGATATTCGGCAGGAAAATCGTAAATTCGTCTCCGCCTTGGCGCGAAACGGTGGCGCTTTTCGGAATGGAGTCGACGAGGCGTTTGGCAACGTCGCGCAGAAGCAGATCCCCGTAGGTATGCCCCAGCGTGTCGTTGATAAACTTGAAACGGTCCAGATCCAAATACAGAAGCGCTATTTTTCCCCCATTCATTTGAGCATATTTAATGCCCTGATTGAGCCTGTCCTTGAGCAATACCCGGTTGGGCAGGTCCGTGACGCTGTCGAAATAAGCGTGGTATTTGATTTCCTCCTCCATCTGCTTCCGCTGGGTAATGTCTTTGAACGTCACGACGTCGCCGACGATTTTTTCCCCTTCCTTGATGGAAGAAATGACGTATTCGACGGGGAAGCTGGTGTTATCCTTGCGGTAAAAGAAGTCATCCGTATGGCATTTATCCCATTTGCGGCCGCCGAAGCCGTCCTCGTCTTCCTTTTCGTAATCTTTGCCGTAAAAAATGACGCTGGCCGGCCGACCGATCAGCTCTTTGGCTCCATAGCCGAGCATCGCCTCGCCGGCGGGGTTGCAGAAGGTAATATTGCCCTGAAGATCAAGGCCGAATATTCCTTCCCCCGCCGAGTTGAGGATCAGCTCCTTTTCCCGGCTCAGCTGCTGCAGCTCGGCAACAACCCTTTCGAGCTCCCTGTTCTTGAACGTGATCTCCGAGGTCCTCTCCTCGATGATCACCTCCTGCTTTTCCATGTAAAGCAAATTCGACAACGTCGAGGCGGTGGCTTCCACGATGGATTGGCACAGCTGGATGGTGGCTTCGGAATAGGTCATCTTTTTTTCGCCGAGATTGACCACCGCGATCACGCCCAGCACTTCGCCCATCGATACAAGCGGGAACATGTACATCCCTTTGATTCCGAAATCGCGGCAAGCCTCGTGGTTCGGCCTGTCATCCTTGGAAACGTCGGGGATGATGATCGCCTTTTTCGTGCGGACCACCTCGTGGAAAACGCGATCATTTTCCGGGTCGATTTTGACCCTCTGATGCGTGCGCATCCAGTCTTCTTCGGACCAGTCGCTGTCCTTGCTCAGCTTGGCGGGTTTGATTCTTTTTCCGGCGAGCGGGTCCAGCAAATGAGCTCCGATATTGTAGTTGTTCAGCACTTTGGCGATATAATAAAAGCAAGTGTCCAGTCCCTGCTGCATGGTCGAGCACATCGACAGGTTGCGCGTCACGTCGAGCAGGAGCTGCTTTTCGGCGATCAGGTTTTCCTTATGCGTCAAGTTGTTGGCGTTGCGGATGGCGACGGCCGCCATATTGACGTAAGCCTCCACCGTCTGAATCTCCGATTCCGTCAGATTCATCGGAATGCCGTAATCGAACAGAAAGACGAGCCCAAACAGCTCTTGTTCATACGAGATGGGAAGAACGAGCAGCGATTTGATCTCGAAGCCTTCGATCGCCCAGGTGTCGGGGCGTTTATCTAGCGATGTGTTCGGAATGTAGATCGTTTTTTGCGTTTCGATCACTTCTTTGGCGAGCAGATCACGGTTGGTATCGATGATGTGCATATCCAGCGTCATTCCATTGATGGTCTCAGGTTTGCCGACGTACCCCCTGAAAGTCCCATCGCCTTGCGGCAAATAAATTCCGACGGAGTCGCATTGGACGATTTCCTCCGAAATGGCTGTCGTGACATGCTGCAATACCTCTCGCAGTTCCAGCTTGGTGTTGATCAGTTTCGTAATGTTCGCGAGCCGGGAATACCTCGTTTGCTCCTTAACCATCACACGCTCTCTCCTTGTCATCTTCGTTTGACATCGATGTATGGTCCTGCTAAATATGAACTATTCATGATATATAGGCGTATGATCTCTCTACCCTAGACTTCCGTCTTACATGAAGTGATAATATAAGGTCCTATTTTCCTTATTTTAACTCAGAACGGTATCTTTTTTATATATCGAATGCTAAAAAAATTAGTAATAATTAGTTGTTTTCCCCGCAATACACAAAATCGAGCCGCTAAAAAGCGAAAAGTGTCGCGGGTGAGCGATTTTTTGGGATGATAGAACACATTGTTTTTTCATATATAAGGAGAAATGGCCGAGAAAGGGGATGGCCAAGAAAGGTTTGCAGGATGGACGGTCAAACGCTAAAAAGCCCCTTTGTGCGAGACAAAAGGACTTTTGATCCGATGAAGTTACCCCATCATTTTCTTTACGAGTTCTTTATTGCGGCCCTTGAAGGCTTCATTATGCGAGGAGACCATGGCGATGGCATCGGCATCGGGCTGGATAAACCGCTTCGCCTTATTGACGGCGTTCGCCGCGTCCTGAAAAGCCCCTGCGATCAGATGCAGCTTGCCTTCATGCGTCAGGATGTCGCCGGCCGCATAAAGGCCCGGAACGGAGGATTCGCTGCCCGGCGTGCCTGCTATGTAATCCCCGCCAGCGATATCGATCTTCAGGTCGCTGTTTTGCAGCAAACTCGTGTCGCGTTCATAGCCATGATTGATGATCACGTCGTCCACGTACAGCTCCATGACTTCACCGGTTTGCTGATGGGTCAGCTCGACGCGTTCGATCACCTCATGATCAGCCCGGGCATGCAGCTTCGTAATCGTCCGATGGAACAAACATTCCACCGAACTGTTCAGCAGGTGGGTAACCGTCGCCTCATGGCCGCCGAGTGCATCCTTGCGGTAAGTAACGTATACTTTTTTCGCGAGCGGCTCAAGCTCGTTCGCCCAATCGATGGCGGTATTGCCCCCGCCGGAAATAATCACCGTCTTATCCTTGAACCGCTTCAGGGACTTGACCGTATAATGCAGATTTTCCACCTCGAACCGGCTTGCTCCTTCGATGTCCAGCTTCTGCGGATTCAAAATGCCGCTGCCGACGGCAACGATGACCGTTTTGGACAAATGGACGCGCCCCGAGCTGCCGTGAAGCTCGAAAATTCCGTCTTCCCGCCGCGTAATGGATTCAACCTTTTCGTTCAGCACGACCTCCGGATTAAACGTCAACCCCTGCTGTACCAGCTGCTCGATCAGCCGGGCTCCCGGAATCGGCGTCAAGCCGCCGACGTCCCAAATCATTTTTTCCGGGTAGACATGGATTTTGCCGCCCAGCTCAGGCTGAAACTCGATGATTTTCGTCTTCATTTCCCTCAGGCCGCTGTAAAAAGCGGAGTAAAGACCGGCCGGTCCCCCGCCGATGACCGTCATATCGAAAATGTCTTCCTGCACCATATCCGCTCGCTCCTCAAAAATTTATATAGTCACCGCAGTTATTATTGATAACAATTCTCATTCTCATTAAAAATATACATTTGTTTTTCTTCTTTTTCAAGATTCTATTGACATCTTCCCGAAATAAACTTATTCTTTAAAACGATATTGAGAATCATTATCAGTTGTTGTCCAAGAACATTTTCCGCCGCATCGGCGTGCGGTTCGGCAGACATAACGCGATTTCCAAAAATATAATCCATCTAAGGGGGGCAAGTCATGGTTCGGCTGTACACAACGGAACTGAACATCGGTTACGGCGAACGTTCCATTGTCAAAAATCTCAGCGTGAACATACCCGACAAAAAAATTACCGCCATCATCGGTTCCAACGGCTGCGGCAAATCCACGCTGCTGAAAGCGATCACCCGGATTATCCCGCATCAGGGCGGAGCGGTCGTGCTTGACGGCGAGGATATCGCCAAAGAAAACACGAAGCTATTGGCCAAAAAAATGGCGATTCTGCCGCAGACGCCCGAAAGCGCTGCCGGGCTTACGGTCGGCGAGTTGGTATCATACGGCCGTTTTCCGTATCAAAAGGGATTCGGACGCTTGACGACGCGCGACTATGAGGTCATCGATTGGGCGCTTGAAGAAACGGGCACCAAAGATTTCAAGTTCCGGGCGGTGGATACGCTCTCCGGCGGACAACGCCAGCGGGTATGGATTGCGATGGCGCTCGCCCAGGAAACCGACATTATTTTCCTCGACGAGCCGACTACATACCTCGATATGGCGCATCAGCTGGAAGTGCTCGAGCTTTTGCAAAAGCTCAATGTTGAGCAGCAGCGCACCATCGTGATGGTCCTGCATGACATCAATCAGGCGGCGCGTTTTGCCGACCATCTCATCGCGTTGAAGGACGGGGAAGTCGTAAAAACCGGCAGCGGCGAGGAGGTCATCTGCCCCGAAGTGCTGAAGCAGGTCTATTCCATCGATGCGGCCATCGGACGCGATCCCCGGACCGACAAGCCGATGTGCATTACCTATGATTTGATCAAAGCCTAGCGGATTTCAATATATTTTTAAAAAGGAGCGTCATCCCAATGAAAAAAGCATTCCTGCCACTTTTGTTATGCCTTATTCTCGTTTTAAGCGCCTGCAGCAGCAAAACCGGAGCCGACGGAAAAGTCGAAGGCAACGCGGCCGCGAAAGAAGCCGACTCCGAAACGATCACCTATCAATCCGAAAGCGGCCCCGTCGAGGTGCCGGCCCATCCGAAGCGCGTCGTGGTCCTGTCCTCCTTCGCCGGCAACGTCCTGTCTCTGGGCGTCAACCTGGTCGGCGTCGACTCCTGGTCGAAAATGAACCCGAACTTCAAAGACAAGCTGAAAGACGCACAGGAAGTTTCGGATGAAAATTTGGAAAAAATCATTGAACTGGATCCCGACCTGATTATCGGACTGTCCAACATCAAAAACATCGACAAGCTGAAGCAAATCGCGCCGACGGTCACGTTTACGTACGGGAAAGTCGATTATTTGACGCAGCACCTGGAAATCGGCAAGCTGCTGAACAAGGAAAAAGAGGCTCAAGCTTGGGTGGATGATTTCAAAAAACGCGTCGATGAAGCCGGTAAAGAAATCAAAGCCAAAATCGGCGACAAGGCTACCGTATCCGTCATCGAAACCTTCAACAAGCAGCTGTACGTGTACGGGGATAACTGGGGCCGCGGCACCGAAATCCTGTATCAGCAAATGAAGCTGAACATGCCTGAAAAGGTGAAGGAAACCGCATTAAAAGAGGGCTACTATGCGCTTTCTCCGGAAGTGCTGCCCGAATTCGCCGGCGACTACATCATTTTCAGCAAAGACCAGGACTCGGGCAACTCCCTCGAGGAAACGGAGACGTACAAAAATATTCCTGCCGTTAAAAACGGCCACGTCTTCGTTGCGGACGCCAAGGCGTTCTATTTCAACGATCCGCTCACGCTGGACTACCAGCTCGACTTCATTACAAAACATTTTCTTGGGAAGTAGCGCACCATGAACAAAGTGGCTGGACGTATCCCTTTCACCTATAAAATACTAACCGCGCTGCTGCTTTTGGCCGCCGTCTTCATCCTGTCGATGGTCGTCGGGGCTGCAGACATTTCGGTAAAAGATGTATGGCTCGCGTTAACAAGCAAGGAAGCCGGGGAAAAATTATCGATCATCCGCGAAATCCGGCTGCCGCGCGAAGTCGCGGCGATCTTCGTCGGAGCGGCGCTCGCCGTGGCCGGAGCGATCATGCAAGGCATGACGCGCAACCCGCTGGCCGATCCGGGCCTGCTCGGACTGACGGCGGGCGCCAATGCGGCGCTGGCGGTCACGCTGGCATTTCTGGCATCCGCCAATTACTACGGCCTGATGATCGCCTGCTTTATCGGCGCAGCCGCAGGCGCGGCGCTTGTCTTCGGGATCAGCGCCGTTAAAAGGGGCGGCTTCTCCCCGCTGCGGATCGTCCTGGCCGGAGCGGCGATTTCCGCGTTTTTGAACGCCGTCGCGGATGGCGTAGGCATCACGTTCAAAAAATCCAAGGACGTATCGATGTGGACCTCCGGCGGCCTGATCGGCGCAAACTGGAGCCAGCTTCAGACCATCGTGCCCTTCATCGTCATCGGCATCGTCGTGGCGCTGCTGCTGTCCAAGCAGCTGACGATCCTCAGCCTCAGCGAAGAGGTGGCCGTCGGGCTCGGACAAAAGACCGCGCGGATCAAAGCGATTCTGTTCGTCGTGACGGTGCTTCTCGCGGGCGCTTCGGTCGCTCTCGTCGGCAGCCTGACCTTCCTCGGGCTGATGATTCCGCATATCGTGCGGGCCATCGTCGGCACCGATTACCGTTTTATCATACCGATGTCGGCCGCCCTGGGAGCCGCCTTCATGATAATCGCCGATACGCTCGCGCGAACGATCAGCGCTCCTTACGAGGCTCCCGTCGTCGCCATCGTGGCGGTGCTCGGCCTGCCCTTCTTCCTGGTCATTGCGCGTAAAGGAGGGCGAGCAAACTTATGATTCATCCGGCACTCATTCGGAAGCAGCGGCTTATCCTGCTGATTCTGCTCATCCTTATCGCGCTGACGGCGATCGTCAGCATGGGACTCGGTTATGCGTCCCTCTCCTTCGACCGGCTGATTCCGACGCTGCTTGGCCATGGCACGTTCAAGGAAAATTTCGTGCTTTTCTCCGTGCGGCTGCCGCGGATCGTCATTACGCTGCTCGCAGGCATGGCTTTGGCGCTTTCCGGTTCGATTTTGCAGGGGATCACCCGCAACGATTTGGCGGACCCAGGCATCGTCGGCATCAACTCCGGCGCAGGCGTCGCCGTATCGCTGTTCTTTCTGTTTGCCCCGATTGAAGCCGGGTCGTTTATTTACCTGCTGCCCGTGATGGCTTTCGTGGGGGCGATGATTACGGCCTGCTTGATCTATGTTTGCTCCTACAGCCGTAAATCCGGACTGCAACCGGTGAGGATGGTGCTGATGGGCGTCGGCTTTTCCATGGCGCTTTCGGGGGTGATGGTCGTGCTGATCTCGTCCGCCGAACGGGAGAAGGTCGACTTCATAGCGAAGTGGATTGCCGGCAGCATTTGGGGAACGGACTGGCCGTTTATTTGGGCGCTCCTGCCTTGGCTTGTGGTGCTGATTCCTTTTACGCTGTACAAGGCGAACAAGCTGAACATGTTGTCGCTGAGCGAACCTGTCGCCATCGGCGTCGGCGTATCGCTGAATAAAGAACGCGTGGTGCTGCTGTTAACCGCCGTTGCGCTTGCTGCCTCCGCCGTTTCGGTCACGGGAGGGATCGCGTTTATCGGGCTGATGGCGCCGCATATCGCTAAAGCGCTGGTCGGGCCGCGGAACCAATTGTTTATTCCGGTTGCGATTTTGACCGGAGGCTGGCTGCTCCTGCTTGCCGATACGATCGGCCGCCAGCTCGCGGACCCGGACGGCCTGGCGGCGGGTATCGTGGTCGCCTTGATCGGCGCGCCGTATTTTATCTATTTACTGCTGAAAAAGTAGCAGGTTTTCTTTGAAAAAGAAATAGACCGCCCTCGCCAAAGGTATGCGGTCTATCATACATCTAGACACCTATTAAGCTGACCGCCCTTACAGCGGCTGTTGTGCAGAGAGTAAGGATGTTCCCTCATCCTTGCTCTTTGTTTATTTATACACGTCTTTACCATGTAGTATACTATCACGGCATGGAGCATACCATTCATTTGCCGTATTTGGGGCCGCTGTTACCTTTGCATCGGCTCGATCCGGTACGCGCCGGGTCTGCCGGGTTCATCGCGGATCACCCAGCCGTACGAAATGACGGACGCAAGGCGCTCCTTCTGTGCGGGAGTCAGCTCCGCGGTCACCGCTTCCTGCCCCGGTTCGCGGTTGACCTCCGGCTCGAAGCCGCAGGCGACCAAGATCCAGGAGCGAAGTCCGCCAAGGGTATTGTATTTGATGGAATAACCGTTCGTTACCGCAGACTCGAACAACTCGGGCTCTGCGGCCGCCAATTCGGCCAATGCCTCATAATCGAATTCGAACATGCTCGTATCCTTCGGCAAATCGCGTTCGCGCACTCTGCGCAGCAGCTCCTCATCGGACCAGCCGTATGCCCGGAGTCCTTCCAGCATTAACGCATCCCATTGGGACAGTTTGACGCGTTGGTTCTTATCCATGCTTTGTCCGCACCTCTTATCTTTTAATGATCTGCCACAAAGTGGCCCGGACTCACTTCACGCAGCTCAGGCACTTCGCCGTCTTTGGCTGTAGGCACCTCGTATTTCACGGCCATTTTTTCGTTTGCCGTACGCGGATCGGGAATCGGGATGGACGACAGCAGCGCCTTCGTATATGGATGCAGCGGATTGTCGTACAGCTCGTCGCTTTCCGCCACTTCGACCAGGCGGCCTCTGTACATGACGCCGATCCGGTCGGAAATGTGGCGCACCATGGACAAATCATGCGCAATAAACAAGTACGTCAGCCCGAACTCCTCCTGCAAATCTTCCAGCATATTGACCACCTGCGCCTGCACGGACACGTCCAGCGCCGAGATCGGTTCGTCGCATACGACGAAATCGGGACGCACGGAGAGCGCCCGCGCGATCGAAATCCGCTGCCGCTGCCCGCCGCTGAATTCATGCGGGAAACGGTACAGATGCTCGCGCTTGAGCCCGACCTTTTCCAGTAAGCCGGCCACGAATTCTTTCCGCTCATCGGCTTTTTTATAAAGGCCGTGGATATCAAGCGGTTCCCCGATCAAGTCCAGCACGCTCATGCTCGGGTTCAGTGAGGAATACGGGTCCTGAAAAATCGTCTGAATCCGCCGGCGGAACGGCTTGAGCTGCTTGTCCCGCAGCTTCGACAGGTTTTGCCCGTCAAAATAAACTTCCCCGTCCGTATAATCATACAGTCGGATCAGGCAGCGGCCGACCGTCGATTTGCCGCTCCCGGATTCGCCGACGAGACCGAACGTCTCGCCCTTGCGGATTTGAAAGCTGACGCCGTCCACGGCTTTCAGCACCTCGCCGCCTTTCGTGAAATGTTTTTTCAGGTTTCGCACGTCAACCAGGATCTTTTCGCTCATTGGCCTGCCTCCTCCTCACCTAGCGCCTCTTTCAGCGTCTTCTTGTCCTGTACGAGCCAGCACAAGGAACGGTGGCCTTCCCCAAGGTCCGCCGCAGGCGGCAGCTCCGAGCATTTGCCGAACGCGTACGGGCAGCGGTCTTGGAACGGGCAGCCGGGAGGCGGATCGATGAGGTCCGGCGGCGAGCCTTCGATCGGCACGAGGC
Organism: Paenibacillus sp. VCA1; assembly: GCF_031583795.1. Classification (NCBI taxonomy): domain Bacteria; kingdom Bacillati; phylum Bacillota; class Bacilli; order Caryophanales; family Paenibacillaceae; genus Paenibacillus; species Paenibacillus sp. VCA1. The sequence continues at coordinate 370,263 of NZ_JAVLSX010000003.1, forward strand.
GCTCACGGTTTGCGCCTACGCGCTTCGGCAGCGAACGCAGCAGCCCTTGCGTGTACGGATGACCGGTCCGGTAGAAAATATCCTCGACCGTTCCTTCTTCCATGACCATCCCGCCGTACATCACTACGACACGGGAGCAGACCTGCGCAACGACGCCCAGGTCGTGGGTGATGAGCAGGACGGCCGTATCCGATTCTTCCTTCAGCTGCTTCAGCAAATCGAGGATTTGCGCCTGGATCGTCACGTCAAGCGCCGTCGTCGGTTCGTCGGCAATGAGCAGCTCCGGATTGCAGGAGAGCGCCATCGCGATCATGACCCGCTGACGCATCCCGCCGCTGAATTCATGCGGGTATTGCTTGACGCGGCGCTCCGGCTCGGTGATGCCGACTTTGCGCAGCATGTCCACCGCTTCCTGCAGCGCCTCTTTTTTGCCGAGTCCGCGGTGGCGGCGGATGACCTCCGCCATTTGAAAACCGATCGTCTTGACCGGATTGAGCGACGTCATCGGATCCTGAAACACCATCGCGATGCGGTTGCCCCGGAGCTTCCGCCACTCGCGTTCCGTCAGCCGGCCCAAATCCTCCCCTTGGAAACGGATTTCGCCTTCCGTGATTTTCCCCGGCGGCGCGATCAGCCCCATGACCGCCTTGGCCGTGACGCTTTTGCCGCTGCCGGATTCACCGACGATGCCGACCGTTTCGCCGGCGCCCACGTGAAAGCTGACGCCGCGCACCGCTTGGTTTTGCCCGTCCCTGGTTTGGAATGAGACCTTGAGCCCATCGACGGTTAGCAGTTGTTTTGTCATCTTGGTTTCTCACTCCTTCATCGCCTTACGCCGGCGGTTTATCTTTTGCCAAGCTTCGGTTCGAGACCGATCCGCAGAATATCGCCAAGAATATTGAAGCAAAGCACGGTCACAAAAATAAGCAAGCCCGGGAACAGCGCCATATACGGCGCGTTGACCACGTAACCCTGCGCCCCGTTCAGCATGCTGCCCCATGTCGCATCCGGCGCCTGTACGCCAAAGCCCAAAAAGCTAAGGGACGACTCCATCATGATCGCCGAAGCGATGTTGTTGGTGGCGCTGACGATGATGACCGATAAAAGTCCGGGCAAAATATGCTTCCAAATGATCCCGAATGCACTCTGGCCCGACGCCTTGGCGTACAGGACATATTCCCTCTCCTTCAGCGCCATCGTCTCCGCCCGGACGACCCGGGCGATGCTCATCCACATCAGCAGCGAAATGATGACGATGATGTTGCCTACGCTCGGTTTTAAATACACGCTGAGCAGCAGCAGGATCAGGAAAGACGGAATCGACATAATGATATCGAGCAAACGCATCAGCAGGCCGTCAAGCCATCCGCCGAAATATCCGCTGATAATACCGACCGTTACGCCGATGACCGTCGCAAAAATCATGGACAGAAAACCGACGGACAGCGAAACTCTGCCGCCGTAAAGCGCCCTCGTGAACGTATCCCGCCCGTAATCGTCGGTGCCGAACCAATGCGCCTTGCTTGGCGGCTTGAGCCGCTCCAGCGCATTGATCTGGTTCGGATCCTTGGAGGACAGAAACGCAAAGATCGCGGCCAGCGCGATGATGAATAATAGAATGACGGCGGCGATCCCCAGCTTGTTTCCTTTAAGCTCACGGGCAACATTTATCCATTTACTCCGTTTCATGAGATCACCTCGATGTTGTTTTAATTCTCGGATCAACGATGCCGTATAAAATATCCGCGAGCAAATTACCCAGGATCAAGAGAACCGACGAAAACAGCGTAATGCCCATAATGATCGGGTAATCCATGCCCTTGACCGCCGTCATGCCAAGCGAGCCGATGCCCGGCCACGAAAATACCGTTTCGGTAACGATCGCCCCGGCAACCAGATCGCCCAAAGACATGCCGACCAGCGTAATGACCGGCAGCACGACGTGTTTCAGCACATGCCGGAACAATATGATCCGTTTGGCCGAACCGAAAGCGTATTGGATTTGCACATAGTCTTCTTTCAACTGGCTGATCGTGCTGGAACGGATATACCGTACATAGACCGTTAAAAAGCCGATCGCCAGCACCGTACAAGGCAAAATGCCGTGCCTGATGACGTCAATCGCGGAATTCATGCCGATCGTGCGCATCCCCATGCTTGGCAGCCAGTGCATTTTAATGGAGAAAAAGTACATCAGCAAAATCGCCACCCAAAAAAGAGGAAGCGAAATGCCGATGTAAGCGACCATGTTGACCAGCTTGTCCACCCAGCGGTTGCGGTTGGCTCCCGCGACCAAACCGAGCGGAATCGCCAAAATGACGGCCAGCGCAATCGCCGATCCCATGAGTCCGGCCGTTGCGGGCAAGCGCTCCAAAATCTGCCCCAGCACCGGTTTATGGTTCACGAGCGAATAGCCGAAATTCCCCGTCAAACAATTTTTAAGCCATATGAAATATTGAATGTATGCGGGCTTGTCCAAGCCGAGATTATGCCTGACGCGTTCAATGTCCGCCGCATGCATATTCGGTGTAACAAAAGAACGCACGGGGTCCCCGGGCGCCGCTTTCACCAAAATGAAGCAGACGATCGACACAAAAAACAGCATCGGCACGGTTTGCAACAATCTTCTGACGATCAGTCTTTTCATGCTTTTAGTCCCCTAGCTTAACATCCTGATTTTAAATATGCCTACTGACGAATCAATTTCATCATACCGTTAGCAGCTTTAATCAAAACGATATATAGATCAAAACGGTTCATTTGTCTATATATCGTTTCGTTATCGCATGTTTTATCCATTATGAAATGGATTCTGACGGCAGTTGAAAAAAATAAAGCTGGTTCCGGCACCGGCAGGCGGGTCCTCCCGCCGAATCCGATGCCGGATGACCGGCCCTCATTGTCGTCTATCTTCCCGGGCTTGACGCCCGGATTCGAGTGAAACCCTTATTTCTGGTACAGCTTGGACGGATCTTCGAAGATCACGACCGGCTTCAGCACCGCTTCGTCCAGGCCGCCGAATTTTTTATCCACGGCCACGATCGTTTTCGTATAGGCAATCGGGTAGATCACCGCATCGGCCGCAATCGTTTCCTGCAGTTTCTTGTAGATCTCTCCGCGTTTGGTTGTGTCGGCTTCGCCGGCGCCTTCCTGGAAGAGCTTGTCTACTTCCGGGTTCGAGTAATGCGCATAGTTGGAGTCGCTTCCCGTCGTGTACAAAATGCTGTATGCGTCAGGATCGAAGCCCATGATATAACCGCCGACGGTCAGTTCGTAATCGCTGGTTTCCGGATTCGTAAACTTGTCGCTGAACGCCGATGCATCCATCGATTGGATTTCCACGTTGACCCCGACGTCTTTCAGCTTTTGCTGTACGTAAAGCGCGATCGCTTCCTGCGCCTTGTTGCCGCTTGTCACGATGAAGCGCAGCGTTTTGCCGACGACGCCGTTTTTCTGCAGCAGTTCTTTCGCTTTTTCCACGTCGTTGTCGTACGTCGTTACGTTGTTGTCGTGATACAGGCCGTCCGGGGTCACGAAGGATTTGGCCGGATCGGCGTAATCAGGCGAAGTGTAGGCCACTTGAATCAGCTCTTCGCGGTTCAAAGCATAAGATAAGCCTTCTCTCACTTCTTTGTTCTTCATCAGGCCCGTGTCGCTATTTTCGTTAAACAGCATGTAAGCCAGACGGCCTTCGCTGTAGTTCTTCATTTCGAAATTGCCTGTCGCCTCGATCGTCGCAGCATCCTGCGGGTCAACGTATTTGATGTTGATTTCGCCGTTTTGCAGGGCGAGGTTCGACGCGTTGGCGTCCTTGGAAATGCGGTACGTGATCGTATCCAGGTGCGGCTTGCCGCCGAAGTAGTTGTCGAAACGCTCCAGCGTCACGTATTCGCCGGTTTTGTATTCCTTGAACTTAAACGGGCCGGAGCCGATCGGCGCATTGTTTTTAGGGCTCTTTTCGATATCCGCTTCATGCTCGAAAATATGCTTCGGAATCGGCGTCACCTGTACAAGCGTCGCTTCAAACGCCGGGCTGACCTGCGGCAGCTTGAATTCGACCGTCGTGTCGTCGACTTTTACCGCCTTGATCGGTTTGCCGTTAATGATAAAGTTGCTTCGGAGCATGCTGTTTTGCTTCGGATCGAGAATTTTGTCGATGGTGAACACCACGTCGTCCGCCGTCAATTTCTCTCCGTCATGCCAAGTCAGGCCGCTTTTGAGCTTCAGTGTATATGTCAGGTTATCTGCGGACGGCTCCAGGCTGTCGGCGAGATAAAAAGTCTTTTTGCCGTTGTTGACTTGGAAAAGAGGTGCAAAAAGGGCTTGGTCAATCGTCAGGCTGACGCGGTCCCCTGCATAGTTCGGGTTCAAAATGACCGGATCAGCCTGTACCCCGATAATCAGATTGCCTCCGTCTTTAGGCTGGTCGCCGGATGCTTGCGATGCGCCGGAAGACGAAGCGTCCGAAGGCGCTGCCGAATTGCCGGCGTCCCCGGAGCATGCCGTGACCAGCATGGTCAATAAGGCTAAAATAATGACCCCCGAAAAATATTTGCGCATGATGTTTATCCCCCACTCTCTGTAGACTGCTTTCAATTGTATATCGGATTACTAGGAATTACAATCCTTACCCGATGCCTACATGTTTTTCCCAATTTAGTCTTTTAACTGACTAAAATCTCTACTAACTTTATTTTAGTGTTAAACTGTAAAAAATGCTATAACAAATTTTCGAATTTTGTCGAAGTTTCGTGTCGAAATTGGGTGGTTTTATAAGAAAAAAAGCCTCGCCGACTTTTATCGGCAAAGCCAACATATCCGGACGGGCTTTTTCAGGTATTTGATGCCGTACCGCGATCGCTTGCAAGCCGACCTGCATCATAACTGCCTGGAGACGACGCCAAACACTTCCCGGACGCGGTTCAGCAATTGGTGCACATAATCGGCATCCGGCGAGCGCCGGGCAACGATCCCCAACCTCCTCACACCGATCCATACGGCCCAAAGATCGATCTCCAGCTGATCCCATGCCGTCAGGGGAACGACGCTTCGGTAGCCTTCGAATAAGGCAGGAAATCCTCTATATCGCTGCCCATCGTGAAGTTTGAAATGCCCCAGATCGTATAAAGGGCTGCTTCCCTGAATCTCACCAAAATCAATGATGCCCGTGTAGGTCCCATTGTCCTGGAAAATATGCGAATCGTCGAAATCCCCATGAACGAGCCGCGGTTCATATCTGCTCATCAGCGGAAGCCCGCGTTCCATGATCCTGCGAATGATGGAAGCCTCCTCTTTGTTGATTAGCTTTTCCGATAAAAATTGCACGTCGTCCTCCAAAAATTCCAGCAGCTGTTCATTCGCAGAACGATTCTCCCCCCGCAATACCGACTTGTCTTCCTCCCGCCCTCTCCTGATCCAGCCAAAACCCTCTACCGGTATCCCGTGCACTAAGGCAATCTGGCTGCCGGCATCCAACATGACCCGTTCGTATGATTCTTGAGACGTTACCCGTCCGGCATGCGCCCCGGGGATTTCCCGCACCAGCATCACGGACAGGCCCAGCTCCTCATGAACAGGCTCAAAATGGAGCACTTCCGGAACCTGCACGCCTTTTTTTCGAAGCAGTTGATGGACGTGTACCTCGGGGGCAAAGCTCATGTCCTGCTCCGGAAGAATCCGCAGATAAAAAACTTCGTCTTTAGCATTAATTCGGTATACGTAAGTGGAGATGCCCGACCGTTCCCTCTCGATGCGAAAGTCAGTCGTTCGCAAATATTGGCGGACCAGCTCGGAAACCAGCCCGACCTTCGGTTCTTGTTTTTTGTTCACCACGCAGCCCTCCCCAAGTTTTTCTAGGAAGGATTGTAAACGATGAACGCGCGTTTCTCCCGGGAAAGTTTATTTATAATGAAAGATGACGTCTTGGCAGGCACCCCCTGCAAAAACACATAAAGAAAGAGAAGCGCATCAGATCATGCACTCCTCTTCACGGGGTTGATTATTCTTTCGTAAATTCAATCGTGCTGCGTACAGTGTCGATCGGACGAACCAACTTTTCGATTTGTTCGCGTTTCGGCTCAAGGAACGGAGGCAGCGACAGCTTTTCGCCAAGCGTTTCATACGGCTCGTCGCCCATGAAGCCCGGACCGTCTGTCGCGAACTCGAACAAAATTTGCGGCGCCACCCGCGCGTACAGCGATTCGAAGAAGTGGCGGTTCACATAACCGGAAGTCGAAAATCCGAACTGTTCCATACGTTTGATCCAGTGCTCCAGCACGGTGCGGTCCTCGACGCGGAAAGCCGCATGGTGAACAGTGCCGAAGCCTTGGCGGGACGGCGGCAGCACGGCATTGTATTCGACGACGACCTGCGCCCCGTTGCCGCCTTCGCCTACCTCAAACAGGTGGAAGGAGCCCTCTTTCGCAATTTCCTTGAATTCCATCACTTTCTCCAGCATTTCTTTGAAATATTCGAAGTTTGCGATTCGTACAAAAATCGGGCCAAGACCCGTAATCGCGTATTCCAGCGGAATCGGTCCTTTTTGCCATGGCGTTCCGGACGGTACGCCCTTGTTGTTTTCATCGGAGATGAGCTGATACTGCTGATCGTCAAAGTCTACGAAAGACAGCGTCTTTTTCCCGAACATCTCTTGAATGCCGAAATGCTTGACGTCCAAGCGGTCGAACCGTTTTACCCAATAGTCCAGAGCCGCATCGCTGGGCACCCGAAACGAAGTCTTGGAGATTTCATTCGTGCCGTGAACCCCTTTCGGAATGCCCGGAAAATCGAAAAACGTCATATCCGTGCCCGCGCTTCCTTTATCGTCGGCAAAAAACAGGTGGTACGTTTGAATGTCGTCTTGATTGACGGTTTTCTTCACCAAACGCATACCCAGCACATAGGTGAAAAATCGATAGTTTTTTTCAGCGCTGCTCGTGATTGCCGTGACGTGGTGAATTCCTTTTAATCCATTCATGTGAAACTCCTCCTTAAAATTAATTTTCCCAATCGGGGGATTTAAATTATGTGAATCGACGCCGATAACTTTTAATAAAGAATCTTTAATTCGAGATAAATATACCACGCAAGATCCTTATTGTCAACTCCCTCGGCGAGGTGGTCAAAAGGCATGTGGACAAGGGCCGGCACGGTTGCCTGAAGACCAGACAGATAAGGCCACCCCTTCGAGGGATGGCCTTTTGCCGTGAACCGCGTTATTCTGTCAGACTTGCTTTCGAATCCGGAACTTTATCGGCGCGCCGGGCGAACCAAGTGGCCAGCAGCGAACCGGAAATGTTGTGCCATACGCTGAAGATCGCGCTTGGAACGGCCGCTACCGGACTGAAATGCGCCGAAGCGAGCGTCGCCCCGAGGCCGGAGTTTTGCATGCCGGTTTCGAACAATACCGCTTTGCGTTTGCTTAGGTTCATTCGGAACAGCTTGGCGAACAAATAACCCAGCGCATAACCCAGCAAGTTGTGCAGGATAACGACGGCAAAAATCAGCAGCCCGCTCTCGATAATTTTCGTTCTGCTGCCGCTGACGACAATCGCCACAATGAGCACGATCGCCAGCGTGGATACGAGCGGAAGGGCTTGGGCGCTTGCTTCGGCCTGTTTTTTAAACAAAGCCTTGACGATGACGCCGAGAATGATCGGCAAGATCACAACCGTCAAAATATCCTTGATCAGCGCGCCGGCGTCAATCGGCATCCAGCGACCCGCCAGCAGGCTGATCAAAGCCGGCGTGGCCAGCGGAGCGACCAGCGTCGACACGGACGCGATCGATACGCCCAGCGCGACGTCGCCTTTCGCGAGCAGCGTCATCACGTTAGACGCCGTACCGCTTGGGCAGCAGCCGACGAGAATGACGCCCACGGCGATGTCCGGCGGCAAATTCAGCACCAGCGCCAGCACGTAAGCAAGCAGCGGCATGATAATAAAATGGCCGACGACGCCAATCAGCACTTCAAGCGGACGGCGGAATACTTCACGGAAGTCGGCGGAAGACAACGTGAGCCCCATGCCGAACATCACGATGCCTAGAAAAAGAGATACGTACCCCTTTAAAGGGGTAAAGACCTCGGGCATAAAAAAACCGAAACAAGCGAACAAAATGACCCAGACGGAAAACGTTCCTCCGACAAAACGGCTTACTTTTGCTACGGCGTTCATAGCCTAACCTCACTTCCCATGTCACGTCAACGTAGAGTATTAGGCATCATTTTACGCCGATATGAAGAAATTGACAATGGTAAAAATTTCATATAATGACTTGCCGACTGAACTAAGACCAAATGAAAAAAGAGAGGCATCATGCCCCTCTCTCCGATTTTATTCCTGCGGTTCGCCCGCCGCTTCCCATTTCGCTACTTCCTCGCGCACGATCGGCGCGACCTTCGTTCCGAGCAGCTCAATGGCTTTCATCACGTCCTCATGCGGCATGCTGCCTACAGGCACGTGCAGGAAAAAGCGGGTAACGCCCACCCGTTTGCGGAGGTGGATGATTTTCCGGGCCACCGTCTCCGGATCGCCGACATACAGCGCGCCCTCGAAGCTGCGCGCCATATCGAAGCTGCTGCGGTCATAAGGGCCCCAGCCCCGCTCCCGGGCGAGAATATTCATGCTGTATTGCGTCGAGGGGAAAAATTTATCCGCAGCAAGCTCCGTATCCTCCGCGACGAAACCATGCGAATGGGAGGCGACGGGCAGCTTCGAAACGTCATGTCCCGCATGAGCGGCCGCTCTTTTGTAAAGCTGTACCAGCGGCGCAAACTGCGTCGGTCTGCCGCCGATAATCGCCAATACGAGCGGCAGGCCCAGAAGACCCGCCCTCACGACCGACTCCTGGTTGCCGCCGCTCCCGATCCAAACCGGAAGCGGATCCTGAACAGGCCGCGGATAGACGCCGCGATCGTGGATTGCCGGCCGGTGTCCGCCCTTCCAGGTCACCTTCTCCGAAGCCCTGATCTTAAGCAGCAGCTCCAATTTCTCATCGAACAACTCGTCGTAATCGTTCAGATCATAACCAAATAGCGGGAACGATTCGATAAAAGACCCTCTGCCTGCCATGATTTCGGCCCGTCCATTCGAAATGCCGTCCAGCGTGGCGAAGTCCTGGAATACCCGAACCGGATCCGCGGATGACAGCACCGTCACCGCACTCGTCAGCCGAATCCGCTTCGTCTGCGGCGCCGCCGCCGCAAGCACCATCGCCGGCGAAGAAACGGCGTAGTCCTTCCGATGATGCTCTCCGACGCCAAAGACGTCAAGCCCCACCTGATCCGCAAAAATGATTTCCTCCACGACCTCCCGAATGCGCTCGGCATGGCTGAGCACCTTGCCGGTGCGAACATCCGGCGTCGTTTCCGCAAAAGTACTGATTCCGATCTCCATGGGCAGCCCCTCCCTTATCCATATATGTTTCGCCGCCAGGCAGCTTAAACATATGTATTTTAATAATTGATATCTTCATATTGAACTATTTGGCGGAGTTTTTCAAGCATCGGATTTTCTTCTATATATTATGATGGCTTAGCTTCCTCGTAAAATGAACCGGGCTGGGAAACATGGCCATGCCTGCTATTTTTGCGATGTCCAACCCGCCCCCCCCCCTTTGTCTTCCAATTATCAAACGTTTTATTTAAACACGCGAAGGCTGAGCCTTGCCACCCCATCTTCCATCATTTGGTACAAAACCAATTCAGCATGACGTCGTCCAACTATACGAAGAGAAATGTTGGGAACTCTTAACATCAGTCAACAAGGAGATGAAAGTATGTCAAAAAGCAAAGCGTTGCTTCTTTCTCTATTAACGGCCTCGCTCCTGCACGCCGCCCCGACGCATGCGGCAAATGCGGCTTATGTTCAGGAAGAAGCCAAGCCGGTATCGATTTTTCTGGACGGGCGCCAGCTTCAGACTGAAGTGGAGCCTTACAACGTAAACGGTACCTTGCTCGTTCCGATGCGCGGGCTGTTTGAGGCGGAAGGCGCCAAATTAACCTGGGATAACGCCACCAAAACGGTCACGGCCCAAAAAGGGAATATGACGCTGGTGTACCGCATTGGCGAACATGCCGCTTCCTTAAACGGAAAAACTTTATCCGTCGCGGTTCCCGGTCAAATTGCGGACGGGTATACCTTGATCCCGCTGCGTTTTGTCAGCGAGGCGTTCGGAAGCACCGTCAAGTGGGACCAAAACGCGCGGACGGTCCGCATCACCTCGGCGATCGACGCCGAAACGTCCATTTTATGGGGAGTAAATCTGCGGGACAAGCCCGACGTCGATAAAGGCGCTTCGCTTTCCATGCTGAACGCCGGAACAAAGGTTCATGTCCTTCAGGAGGTCAATGCCTCGTGGCTGAAGGTGCAAACGCCGGACAACCGCATCGGATACATATCCGCCAAACCGAAATACACCGATTACACGAGCCCAAGCCTCGCCGAACTGCAGGGAGACGCGCTGATCGCTTACGGCAAAACCTTTTGGGGCGCGCCGTATGTTTTCGGGGCTTCACCGGATCAGACGAAAACGTTCGATTGCTCCTCCTTCGTCAAACGCGTGTTCCAGGACACGCTTTCGATCGATCTGCCGCGCGTGTCGTATGAACAGGCCAAGGTCGGCAAAGAAGTTCCTTTGGATCAGCTGCGCAAAGGGGACCTGCTCTTTTTCTCCGCGCGTGATTTGCCGATCGGCCATGTGGCCATCTACGCAGGCAATAACCAAATCCTGCACACCTATTCCAAAGAATTGGGCGTTCACATGGAAGCCTTTGACGGACAGTGGAAAAAACGGTTCGTCACCGCGCGGAGAGTGTTTTAGGCTTCTGTCCTTGTACAGTATGAAGGGCCGTCTGCGGACGGCTCTTTTTCTTTTTCCCGGTACCTAAGCTTTTTCGGCGTATTTTTTGCATGTAACCTGAACCCGATTTTTCCGTATATAGGCATATGTACTCTGAAAACCACATGGGATGGGAGGGAAATGATTGATTTTGTCAACCGATCAGGATTGCATTCATGAACGAGCCGATCGGCGTATGGAACCTTTTTACTGGATATTGACCTTCGAGGTCATGACGTTCGTGCTTGCGCTCGGCGCCGCGCTTGTCATCGGCCCGCTTTATTTGGCCTACCGGTTCCAATCATGGGCCTTCTTGCTCCTCGTCCTGCTGGTGCCGGGCTTGTGGCTTATCCGGTTCTCCGTCCGCTACCTGCGGTCCGCAATCCGCAAAAACCGTCTTCTCAGCCGGTACAGACTGTACCGCGACCGGATCGAATACCGGATCTACCATCATCCCGACACCAAGGCCAGCGAAGGGGCCGTCCCGTTGGACCGGATTGAACGGATTTACGTTTCTTATTACGTCGCGCTGTACCACTATGCCTACCGAAAAAGCAAATTCAATGAACAGCAACCGACGTATCACATTTTGCCGATGGTTAACGTCGTTTACCGGGATGAAACGAACCGTCGCGTGCTGGGTGTTCCTTTTTACGAATATTTCGACGCCGAACAGTGGCTGAAAGAGCTGCAAAGCCGGGACATTCCCATTTGGGCAACCGCCGTGCTGCCAGGCGCCTTGCCGGAAGAAGAGCAGCTGCGGCTGCTTGAAGACGAATCCAATTCGAGGCCGTTTCCTTTTCACCACCACTTGCAAAAAGAATTGGAGCAGCTGGTTAGCGAAATCGAACAAAGCAGACCGGAGGAAGCCGGCGGCGCAGACGGCACCGCTCCACAGCAAGAAGCCGGGGAACGGCCTCCCGCGGGGATTCAAAGATTCAAGCCGCAGTGGACCACGCTGGTCATTTTTGCGCTGTTGTTCGCTTTCGTTTATGCCTTTCTCAAGTTCTCCTTTAAAGGGAGCATTTCTTCGGACGGCTTCGGCATCAGCTTTGCGGTTTCGCTCGCGGGCGGACTGATCTATCTGTTTTTGGCAAAACGCCTGACGTTCTGGGTTCCTCTCCGTTATGCCATCGCATTATTTCTGGGATGGGCACTTATCGGCGCATTCATGCCGGAGACCGATGCCGGGATCGGCGAAGAGTATTATATCTCCATGTTGACGGCCGGCGTGTTCACGGCGTTTGCCATCTGGCCCGTCTTCGGTATCCTTTACTGGATTCGCAAAAAACGCGGGAGACGCCCTTAACGAAAAAAGCGGGTCGGTGTGAAATAAAGCAAAATGAAAGGAGGCGTCTGCGCTGTCGCTATTTACGGAGATGTTTTTTTCCAAGTGGCATTGGATTACCCTTGCCCTCATCGTGATCGCCTGGGTGGCGCTCATTGCGGGCGGGTATGAACGGCGCGTGGTGCTGCGCAGCGGATTCGGGGCGGTCGTCCTGCTGTACATCGTCACGACGATTCCCATCGCAACGATCACGTATAACGAAAAATCCATGGAAATGAAGATGCGCGGCGAGGTCGCGCGCCACTATGAATATAAAATGCAGCAGCTCGGCGGTTCCGTGCGCGATATCGACCGTTTGGCGCTTGCTGCCGGGTCGTTCCAAAATGACGACTCGTTCAAAATCAAGTTTTACGCCGGAAATTACAATGATTCATACCGTTTCACCGGAACCCTGATTGTCACAACCTATGACGAGCAGGACAAAGAGCTGGATCGGAAAACTTACGAAAAGCTGACCATCGAACCCGGCGAAGTCAAGGAAATTGACACGTATTACTCATCTTCCTCGTTCGAAAAATACAGGTACGAGTTTATACCGCAAAATCAATAAAACGTTTGGATGGATATCGATTGAAATGTAAAGGCCATGAAGGGCACCCGACGGGTGCCCTTTAGCTTTTAAACGGTCTGAAATGGTTTGGCAGTTCCCTTTTTCGCCAAGGATTCTCGTTATTGCTCTCTTAGATCTGCCTCGCTGTAGGCGTCCAAAATGGCACGGAAGCTTGCAACAACCTCCCTGGGGTTTTCGTAGTCAGCTTCAAACATAAACGGACCGTTGTATCCGTTGTCGACGAGCGCACGCATCACTTCCCCCCAGCGTACGATACCGCGACCGGGAATCCAATGCCGTTCGTCCACGCCGTCATAGTCGGAAACATGCAGCGTCCGGATGCGGCTGCCGATAGAGCGGATAAAATCTTCCGGCGTTTCGGTCAGAAGATGGTTCGTATCACAGCACACCGCCGCTTCCGGGGCTTCCTTAATCATCGCCGCGATTTCCGCCGCATTGTTTCCCAGGCAAGTACGCGGAAGGTCCTCTACGGCCAGGCGCAGCCCCTGCTTCACGGCCTCCCCGGTCAATAGGCGGATGGATTCACTGGCTCTGGCAAGCCGCTCTGCGCGCTCCCCATCCGGAATCGGCTCAAAGCTCGGATGAATGACAAGAACCTCAGCCCCCCAGCCCTTGGCCCAATCCATGATCTCGATATTTCCTTCGAGAGCCGGCTCGCGCACCGCGTCGTCCAGATCGGAAATATCCCACAAGCTGCCGAACGGCAGGTGTACCGACCATATTTCGAGTCCCAAATCCTTGGCTGTTTGCACAGCGCGGTCATATCGCGCAAAATTGTCGATTGTCACGGTGTCCGAAGGCGCCTTGTAGTTATCCAAGTTCAGTTCGATGCAGGCAAAACCGGCCTCCTTGATCTGTTCAAGAGTATGCGGCTCCTTGTCGTCCCAATACGTACCCAGCTTCCATTCCGCAGGATTGATCGCCATCGCGTTTGATCCTCCATTCAAAATTTATAGTCATGGTGTATTTCTCGGAAGATCGGCGGTCTTTGACATGTACAGTCTGCTGGATTCGGTGGTCCCGCCGGTTACTCCTATCTTACACCGCTGTGCCTTGGGAATCACCTTTATTTCTCCTAGAAAACAACCTAAACCTAACACTGTTTTCAGTAACAGTTCACCAACGTAAAAACAGCCCCCGCAATAACATGCGAGGGCTGCTTCGATTGAAAATCGGTTCGTAAATCTATTGCTTAGTCAATCAATTTCGTTACTTTCAGTAAACGCTCCATCAATGCTACCGTCTCGGCACGCGTCATTGGAGATTTGGGGCCAAGTTCCTTCGCATTGCCTTGGACCACGTCCTCGGACAGCAAGGTCGCCACGGAAGGTTTAGCCCATTTGGCTACCTTGGATCCATCCCCGTATCCCGAAAGCAGGCTGTTGATCTCCGATTCGCCGATCGTATGGCCCGGGCGAATCAATTGATATCCGCGGGCAATCATCGCCATGCCTTCTTCTCTCGTGATGTTCTGATTGCCGCGGAACGCGCCGTCATCATAACCGAGGACGATGCCAAATTCGCTGGCAATGGAGATCGCGCTGCGGTACCATGCGTCGGAATGCACGTCATTGAACGTATTTTTCGGCCCCTCTTGGCGCATCAGTCCAAGGCCCAAAACAACAATCTCCGCAAATTCGGCACGGGTTACGTTGCGGTTGGGCGAGAACGTGTTGTCGCCGTTTCCTTCCAAATCAAGCCGAGCCGCAATATTGTTGACATTGCGCTGCGCCCAGTGGCTTCTTACGTCATCGAAATCTTGAGGATTCCAAATGACCGAATAGGTACCGCTGCTGCGCAGGTCATGAATTTCCGCATAATAACGGTTGCCGATTTTCGTCACAACCGTCGGCAAATGGAATACGGTTCCGTCAGGGTTGACGACGACGCCGGTCGTAATCCGGTTCGGATCGACGCCTTCCGGCAGCGCGATGTATTTTACGGCATATCCGTTTAATTGCCCGGATCTTACCGTAGAGCCGTTATGCGTAAAGGTCATGTCCAGGTCGACCGGATCCACCACCAGGTCGTATCCTTTGGATTTCGCCTGGTTTTTGGCGTTTGCGATGACGGCATCCGCAGAACGTTTAATGTCGATATGCACGGCGATATCGCCTGCTGCCGCGTTGCCCAGCTGCTGAGCGATTTTGCTCACATCCAGCTGTCCGCCGGGAACCGGGTAAATGGCGAGCTGATTGCCGATTTCAAGGCTGGCTTTTTTATCGGCCAGTTTTTGTACATCGGCTGCCGTCAAACCGTCGACGCTCAGGTTGCCTTCATTCGGGGATTGGATGGCAAGCTTTTGCCCATTTCCGCCCGATAAAATATCGTTCAGTTTGGAAGAGTCGACTTGAACCGACGTTTGCTTTCCATTATCGGTTGTGGTCGTTTTGCCTGTGGCAAACGGCGTATCGTTACCGTTTACGGACGTATCAATACCGGAATTGCCGGATGGCGGTGCAGGCGTTGGGCTTGTCGTACTTCCGCCGCCGTTGTTGCCGTTGTTGCCGTTGTTGCCGTTGTTGCCGTTGTTGCCGTTGTTGCCGCCATTGCTTCCGCTGAATTCTCTATAGATCGTAATGGTATATTCTTTAACATTGTTATCCGCATCCGTTACGCGGACGACGATCGTATTCTCGCCTGCATGCAGCGGAAGCTTGTCGCTTGCCGTGCCATTAGCCGTTTCCGTGAACGGACTGCCGTTGAGCGAGATTTCGATTTTGGAATTCGGATCAAACAGCTCAGGGTTGATCGTCACGCTGTACACATCGTTCGTAACGGAAGCCTGATATTTTGTCGCGCCATTAAATGGTGGAGACAACGGGATTTTCGTTCCGTCCCAGCTGTTTACCTCCAGCCCGGCAAGCGCGGTATGATCCGTGGTGTCGACTTGAATTTCTTTTGCGGCTTTGGACACCTTGGTGTCTTTTTCGGTTGCTGCTTCTACTTTATAATTTTTTCCGTTTTCCAGCGGCTTGGATGGCGTAAAGCTCCAGTTGCCGTTTGGATCGGCCGTCACGTTCTGCACATCGATCTGAGTCCCGGACTCATCGTAGACGGCAACGGTTACCGTGGCGCCCGGTTCGGCTGAACCTGTAATTTCCGGCTGCGCGGACGTTACTTTCTCGATGGCAGGTCCATCGATGGAGAGTTCGGGCAAAACCGTATTGACGGTCAAATCTTTGCGTCCTGTCGTGGTCTCGAGCTGATCCTTTTTCGCGCTGACTTCGTAGGTGTATTTGCCGTCTTTTAATCCCGGTTCGGGAACGTAGGACCACTCCCCGTTCGGGCCGGCGGTCACCTCGACCGGTTGTCCAACAACGTTGCCGGCTTCGTCATAGACAGCGACCGTTACCGTCGCGCCAGGAGCGGATACGCCGCTAAACGCAGGTTTTGCCGTATAAACGGTGTCGCCGCCCGGTTTTGTGACCTCCAGCTTGAGCTTCAGGCTGTCTTGCGCCTTTTTCAAAGTTTCCGCAGCCGCATCGACATCGGCTTGGGTTTTGCTGGTTTGGTTCAGAATGTTTTGTGCTTTTTCCAAAGCACGCTCATAATCCTTCCAGCTGTTGTCGTCATAATCCGCTTGATTCAAAGCGTCGCCGGTTTTGATCTCCTGGTTCAAATCGGTGACATCGACGAAGTTGACCGTTTTGGTGGCGCTGATTTGGATATTGTTATCGTTATCCATGCCGCCGTACTCGACAATATAGCCTTTTACGCCTGCATTGTTGGGGGCGTAGTCATTCCACTTCCCGGTCTTAGCACCCGAGTCCGGCCCGAAAATATGGGCAACATATTCGTTGCCGCCAGTGTCATTTGGCTCGCCGGCATCCCAATTGGCATATCCAACCGCACTGTGGGCTATCTGATAGTACCCTGTATAAAATTGCAATCCGTTTTTGTTGTCCCTTTCACCTTCAGGGCCTGTAACCCAACGCCAATCCCCGGTATTTCGCGGTTGCCCGCCTTTTCTTTGAATATCCTCCGCACCAATCCAGCCGAGGCCTTGCGCTTTTTCCGTTACGAAGTTATTTTCTTCTTGGTCGGTGATCGTCACGAGATAACCTTGACGCCCGAAGTAATTCCTGTTTTCAGCGGCTGCTTTTGCATTAGCCCAGGTAATTGCGGTTTCCTGACCGTTTACGACATTTTTGATATATTCATAAAAATGCCCGTTCCCGTCAAACGGCAGCGCGCTGCCAAGCGAAAACTTAATGGTTCTGTCCGACACCTTGCCTGAAGCAGGCGTAAACAGAACGCTGTTCAGCGCATCGATGTACTGCTGGGCGGTCGCGGCCCCCGTTAATTTAAGGATCCCGTTTTTGGCGGTATAGACGCCCTTGATTTCGTTGGTATCCGTAAATTTCAGCACGTCCCCCGGTACAAATCCTTCAATGAGAACCGTTGCCGCATCCAAAGGCTGATTGTAATCGATGGACAAATCTTTGTCGATGATTACGCTTTGGGCCGATCCATTTCTGTCGTAGTTTACGCTGGTTGTCCCATCCGACGTCTTGATGGCCACAGCGGGTTCCGCTGCCGCATTTGCCGTTAGCGGAGCTAACCCGACGGGCAGTCCGCCTACGGTTAGTACGCAGGTCAACAATACTGCCGCCGGCTTTTTCCATTTCAACTTACTTTTTCGTGTAGACACGATCTCTCGTCCCCCAATCATGTTTTCGGAGAAATCGCCTTGCTCTTGGTGGTTGACTCCTCGACGGAATTCTACAATTTCTCCATTTTTATCATTGTAACAACCAGGACTATACAGAACCTATACAGGCTATTCCGTGAGTATTTAGAGAAAAAGGGATGCCCCCAATTTAGTCGGAGCATCCCTTTTTTCAATTTCTACAGCTGATTACACATATACGCATGCCATGTCACTGGGCGCCGATCTCCCGACCGGCTATTCATCCTCGCCAAACACCGGATGCATCTTCACCTCGAACGCAAACGACTTTTCATTCAGCTGGTACGTCTCCATGAGACGCGGCCCGCAGGAATTGGAGCCGACACCGCTCATTTTGTAATCGAGATGCACGATCGTTTCTTCACGACGCACCAGCTCGACGTTATGCCGGGCCTTCGTCAGATCCCCGGGCGTATAATGGCTCGCATTGAAGGAGAAGCTGTCCGGCGCCGTGAAGCGGAGCCCCATGCCCAGATGATTGCTTACCGCCGCCCATTCGGTATGATAGCGGGAGCCGTTTTCCTGCGGCATGATGTAATCCGTATGCATCTGATCGACGCTCGTATGATATACATCGCGCTTCACGCTCATCTTCTTGTCGATGTAGCTTTCATGTGGGCCCAGACCATAATAGGTTACGACCTCATTTCCTTTAGGCATCGTAAGCTGCAGGCCGAACCGCGGCAGGAAATCGACCGTTTCCGCGACTTCGACGTCGGTTTTGAGCGCAATGGAACCGTCAGCTTGAACGGTCCAAACGGCCATCCCCTTCAGGATGTTCCGGATCGAATATCCGCCTAAGGAATAGTCCACTTTGATCGTTACCCGATCTGAAGCAGGCTGATCCCAGCTGACGCCGTAAACTTTGGTAACAGCCCGGTCGAGTCCGGCGTTCGTCCAGGCATGTTTTTCGTTGCGGTCATTGTCCGTCGGTGCGCGCCACACCTCAAAATGCGCCGGAGCCGCAAGCATACTGACGCCCTGCTTCGTGATGCCGGTAAAGGTGCCCAAGCTCAAATCAAACGTATGCTTAAAATCGAAACCTTCGAGGACGAGCAGCCGTCCCTCTTCAGCAGCCTGAACCGTCCTTGCAGGGCTTAATGCGCCGCCTTGCCCCGCAGCCCCCCTCGCCGTACGCGGTTTGACTTCAAATTGTACGCATGCAAGCTCATATCCCGCTTCCGCCCAAACCCGATCTTCGTTCAAGACTACGCTGAACTCCAGGTCGACGGCGGCCGCCACCGAGTCGGGAATATTCAGGTCCATCGTTACCTCCGCGCTCGCATGCGGAGCAAGCTCCGGTACGGCGAGATCTCCCTGCTGAAGCAGCGTGCCTTCGGCTTTTAGGCGGTAACGGATCGCAAGCTTGCTCAGCGTGCTGAAATCATAGCGGTTTTTGATGCTGAAACGCCCCTTCTCATCCATCGCTTCGATCGCCACCGGAGCGTATACTTCCTTCAGCTCCAAAAGCCCGATATTCGGCTTGCGGTCCGGGCTTACCAGGCCGTCGATGCAGAAGTTGCCGTCATGCGGCTTTTCGCCGAAATCGCCGCCGTATCCATAAAACGGCCTTCCGTCTTCGGTATACGTTTGAATACCGTGGTCGACCCATTCCCAGACGCAGCCGCCCATCAGCTTCGGATAGGCATACATCACCTCCCAGTAGTCCTTCAGATCACCCGGGCCATTGCCCATTGCATGGCTGTATTCGCAAAGAAACATCGGCTTCTGCTTACTGTCGTCCTTCGCGTAAGCCTCCAAATCGGGAACCGACATATACATCCGGCTCTCCATATCCAGGCAGCTTTGGTCGAATTCGTGCTCCGGATCATGGGCCGCGCTCTCGTAATGGACGAGTCTGGACCCATCGCGGGCATGCGTCCACTCCGCCATCGCGACATGGTTCGGCCCGTAATAAGATTCGTTGCCAAGCGACCAGATGATGACGGAGGCATGGTTTTTGTCCCGCTCCACCATGCGGATTTGGCGATCCAGAAAAGCTTCTTTCCACTCCGGATTTCTCGGAAAGCTCCGATTGTTTTTGGTTCCGTAATGCAGCGAGAAATCGCCGTGGGACTCTAGATCCGCTTCGTCGATGACATAAAATCCGAATTCGTCGCAAAGATCCAGAAAACGCGGATCATTCGGATAATGGGATGTGCGGATCGTATTGATGTTATGCCGCTTCATCAGCTTCAAATCTTCGATCATATGCCGAAGCGGAATCGTTTGGCCGAGCTCGGGATGCGAGTCGTGGCGGTTGACCCCTTTGAGCTTGATGTCTTGTCCGTTTATGCGGAATACCCCGTCTTTGATCTCGATATGGCGGAAGCCGACCTTAAAGCGCAGAACTTCCTCCCCGCTCGAAATATAAACCTCATACAAGTACGGATGCTCGGCGTTCCAAAGCATTGGAGAATTAACCTGAAGATCGAAGGCGTGTGTCCCGTCAACGTCCGCGCGCTGGTTCGCCAGCTCCTGCCCGCTCGAATCCTTTAGCAGAACGGAAACGGACGCAGCACCGGTTGTGTCCAGATCCACCTTGAGTCGGGCGGACTTCAAGTCCTCCGCAAGCTCCGTCCGGCAGAATACGTCGCGTACATGGGCTTTATCGCGAGCCAGCAGGTACACGTCCCGGAAAATGCCGGTATAACGCCACTGATCCTGGTCCTCCAGATAAGAGCCGTCGCACCACTTCAGCACCATCACGGCGATTTTATTGCTTCCTTGCCGCACATGCGAAGCGATGTTGAACTCCGCCGGTACGCGGCTTCCCTGGCTGTACCCCACGTAGGTGCCGTTAATCCATAAATAAAAGCAAGCGTTTACACCTTCAAACATAACGTACGTATCTTTGCCGGACCATTCCGGCCCGATCCGAAACTCCCTGACGTATAAGCCGGCCGGATTGTCGTCGGGGACGTACGGCGGATCATAAGGGAACGGATAATTGACGTTCGTATATTGAAGCTGGTCGTAACCCTGCACCTGCCAGCAGGAAGGAACAAGCAGGTCATCCCAGCCCGATGTATCGTATCGTTCCCCGGCCCAATCCGTTTCGACGTCCTTCGCCCGCGGGCGGTAACTGAATTTCCAGCTGCCGTTCAGCGTTTGATACCATGGCGAGCGTCCTCGTTTGCCTGATTGCGCGCTCTCCATGTCTCCGTAAGGAATATAGGAAGCGCGTGCTTCTTCGCGATTCTCATGCAGTATGTTCGGATTTTCCCAATAAGCCTTTAAGGTCATTTTGATTCCGACTCCTCTCGGCAGGTGAACGACGGCTCGGCAGCAAGATGTCTAGCGGAGCTAAAACCTGCTTCGCATGACGGCCTTTTCCCAGGCTCCCATCAAACGCCGCGCACTTTCAAAGTCCATCGTTCCCATGTCATCATTATGTTATATTAACATTATAAAAGGGTCGTACCGCCTGATACAGAACGTGATTTTCTTATTTGTTCAAGGATTTTCGCATCATGCGGCGATAACGATGAGGTGTTGAAGACCTATGGCGAACAAGCTTGGATTTCTTATGCAAACCGATACGGTCATGAAGCTGCCTGTCTATATGACGGGTGCCGGGCATTGGGATCATCAGGAGCCGATCCACAGGCCCGACGGTTATCCCCAATTCCAATGGCTGCATTGCGTATCCGGCCAAGGAGAATTGGTGGTACGCGGACAGACCTACCGGGTGAAACCCGGTTCGGGCATGTTTCTGTACCCGGATGAAGAACATGCTTATTACGGAGTTGAAAAACCTTGGGAAGTGTACTGGGTTACATTCATGGGGCAAGAAGCGAAGGCGATGGCGCAGCTTGCCGGAATGAACGAATCCGCCGTCTATTCGGTGCATAGCCAGGAGCTTATTCTCAACCATATGAAAAATGCGCTGTCCTTAACGCTTTCCGATAAACCGCTTGCCGGGCTCGAATGCTCAAAGCTAGCCTACATGTTTTTCATTGATCTGATGACCGACATGACCCTGCATTCACCGTCCACCGACCAAGGATATTTGCGACTTCAGCCCGTGTTTGACTACATGGAAGAACATTACCGCCGTGATATTCCGCTGCATGAGCTTGCCCGGCAAATCGGGGTGTCCGTCCAGCACTTATGTCTCCTGTTTCGGAAAATACTGAACAAACGCCCGATGGAGTACCTGAACCAGCTCCGCATCCACAAAAGCAAAGAACGCCTGCTGGAATTTCCCGAAGCCCGGATCGGCGAAATCGCAAGGCAAGTCGGATTTACGACGCCGGGGTATTTCAGCACGCTATTCAAGCGCACCGAGGGGATGACCCCGGAGGCTTTTCGCAAGCTGAACGGGGTGAGGTGAACCGCGCGGCGGCTAAATTGCTGTCCTCAGGGCATTGAAATGACTTGCCTCTCCCCATCATTGCCCAACAAAAAAAAGGAGCATGGGCCTGCAGCCCCCATGCTCCTTGCGCTTCTTGCGACTACCTGCATCTTTAGAATGTTTTGACCGGTCGAAACCTTAGTTTTTCAAGAAATCCGGCTTCAGGAAGCTCGGATTCGGATATTTGTAAAAACCTTCTCCCGTCGCTCTTCCCAGTTTACCTTTGTCGATATATTCGGTCTTCAGCAAATCGGCGATCTTTTTGAACTCTTCGTCTCCCGTCGCTTCCGCCTTTGCATGGCCGATATGATATGCGGTATTGATGCCCACCACGTCCAAAATCGCAAACGGCCCCATCGGTGCGCCAGTCGCAACCATCCATGTTTTATCGATCGTTTCGACGTCGGCCACCTCTTTGACCAACAGGCGCTGAGCCGCATCCAGCAAAGGAACCAGCAGCGAGTTCAAAATATACCCCGGCTGCTCTTTATGCAAAGGCAGCGCAACCATGCCGATCGCTTTCGCGAATTCGATCACGTCCTGGAACACGTTCATGTCCGTTCCCGGATGCTTCATGATTTCCGCCGTATTGTTTTTCCAAATCTCGTTGGCGAAATGCAGCGCCAAAAATTTCTCCGGACGGCCTGTGGCTTCCGCAAATTGGCTTGGCAACAGCGTGGAGGAGTTTGTCGCAAACACCGTTTTTTCCGGAGCGGCCTTTCCCAGGTTCGCGTAGAAATCGGTTTTGATCTGCACCACTTCCGGAATCGCTTCAATGACCAGGTCGGCATCCGCTACCGCTTGGGACAGATCGCTGTTGAAGGACATACGGTTATAAGCGCTATCCACCTCTTCCTGCGTCGCGCCAAGATCCGCTTGATAATGCGGCTTCAGCTGCATGATTCTTTCTTTTGCACGTTCCAAAGCTTCGTCATTGATATCGTATACCGTTACTTGAAACCCTTTAAACGCAGTTTGGTACGCGATTTGGCTGCCCAAAACGCCGCTTCCGGCAACGGTAATGTTTCTATAATTCATGATCGTTCCTCCTTAAATCACGATGTCTTTCATGGGATGATTGAAGATGCCGGGCCGCTTGCCGGGAAGCCCGGATCGACGACGGAAAAGGCGATGACTGCACATCCCGTAGTCTCTCCTGCTACAGCCGTCTGCTATTCCCGACAAGCTTGCAGCGTTAGCGCCATCATCTTATGAGGCATTAATCCTGGCGGAGTTTTTCGAATCCGCCCTTCAGCTTGGCCAATCCTTGAAGCAGCGAATCGATGTCGCTTTCCCCGAATTCGGATACGAGCCGATCCATTAAGGAAAGGAACAAAGGCGTCATTTCCTTCACTTTGTTTAAGCCGGTCTCCGTCATCGAAATGACCATGCCGCGCCGGTCACGGTCATCCAGCTCGCGCGCCACGTATCCGCCCTTTTCGAGGGCGTCGATCATGGAGCTTACCGCAGCCCGGGTTACCTTCAAATGATCGGCCAGCGCCGAAGGATTGGACCGCCCGTCCGGCTGATACCGGAGCACGCACAGCAACATGTATTGCCCGTACGAGATTCCGAATTCACGCGCTCGCCGTTCCAAGTCCTTCTGAATTTCGGTGGTGAGGAAAAACAGGTCGGCCAGCACTCTCCCCGTCTTGTATTCCGATTCGGAGAGATTTAACTGTCCGGAATAGCGTTCAATCGCATGCAAGAAATGAAACATCTTGTCCTCCCATCCTTTTAGTTCACTTTTTAATAATAAACCAGTTAACTAATTTTCGTCAAATTTTAACCGCTTCGAATATCCCGACAAACATAATGATGCCGGCCATCGTTTTGCGACGCAAAGCTGCTGTTTCTAAGCACTTGCTTTGAAACATATCCTTAGACCTGGGATGTGTTTCTTATGAGCGATCGGCCGTTATCCTCAGGCTGCCTCGAAAATCCCAATTTCCTCGTGCTTCTTGTGGATGAAGAGCGTTACCCACCGGTGTATGAAAACAACGAAATCCAGGCATGGCGCAAACAAAACCTTATAACCCACGAGCTGCTCAAAACCCATGGGCTGGAATTCGACAGGCATTACATCGGCAGCGCCGCCTGCTGCCCCAGCCGGGCCACGCTGCTCACGGGTCATTATCCGTCGCTTCACGGCGTCAGCCAAACAGACGGAATCGCCAAACGGGCGGCCGACCCGGACATGTTTTGGCTGGATCGAAACACCGTTCCGACGTTGGGAGACTATTTTCGCGCGGCGGGTTACCAGACCTATTTCAAGGGGAAATGGCACGTATCCTTTGAAGATATCGTCGTTCCCGGTACCCGCAGCAGCGTCGCCAGCTATCATCCTTTAACGGGGTTGCCCGATCAAAACGCGGCATTGTACAACCGCGCCGACAGGCTGAACGATTTCGGGTTTTCAAGCTGGGTCGGTCCGGAACCGCATGGCAAAAACCCGCGGAACTCCGGTTCATCCGCCGGTTACGGCATCGCCGGGAGGGACGAGGTTTATGCTGCGGAGACGACCGGACTCATTGAAGCTTTGGATCATCAAAAAAGAAACAACCCGGACGCAAATCCGTGGCTGATCGTCGCTTCATTCGTGAACCCGCATGACATTGTGTTATACGGGGCGATCACGGCCGGGCTGCCGTTCTTCCGGTTTGACGTCGAACCTATGCCCGATGTTCCCCCGCCGCCGTCGTTTTACGAGGATCTGCGGACGAAACCCCGCTGCCAGGCCAGCTACCGCGACATTTATCCGAGAGCGCTGCAACCGATCACCGATCAGCCTTTTTATCGAAAATTGTATTACCAGCTTCAGAAAAACGCCGACCGGCAAATGCGTAAAGTTTTTGAGGCTTTGGTCCGTTCCTCCTTCTACGACAACACGATCGTGATTTTTACCTCCGACCACGGGGATTTGCTTGGAGCGCACGGCCATCTGCATCAAAAATTTTATTGCTCCTATGAAGAAGTGCTGCATGTGCCTCTCATCATTCACAACCGTCGTCTTTTTCCGCGGCACCGCCATTTCCATTCCTTGACCAGCCATGTGGATCTGCTGCCGACCATGCTTGGGCTTGCGCGCGCGGATATCGACGGCATCCGGTGCAAGCTGCAGGACCGGTTCACCGAGGCCCGGCCTTTCGTCGGCCGCAACCTGACCCCGTTTCTTCATGGAGCGCACACGTATGGCGTCGATGAGACGATCTACTTTATGACGGAGGATGACGTTACCAAAGGCCAGCACCAGGTCAATCCGCTAGGGAAGCCGTATCCGTCCGTCACGCAGCCTAACCATATCGAAACCGTCGTCACGCCCATTTACCGGAATCAAAAAAGGGAACTGTGGAAATTTTCCCGTTATTACGATGATGCCCGATTCGGGACCCATCCCGGTGTCAAAAATGATACTGCTCAACCGATCACCTACGAGAATGACGAACGGAAAGGCTCTTTTGCAGCCCAAACGAAAACGTCTCCCGTCCCTGACGAATACGAGCTGTACAATTTGACCGAAGATCCGTCGGAAACGGTGAATCTGGCACACCCGTCCCGTGCAACTCCCTGTACCGCCGCCATTCAAGCTTTGATGATGAAACTGCTTAATGAGCAGCGAATTAAAAAACGGTTGTACCCCTTCTTAAGCCCGATGCAATGACAAACTGAAAAGCTATGTATAAAAGAGGGCTTGGCCCTCTTTTTATTGGTGCTGAAAAAACAATGCTCGACGTAAGAAACTAGGGCAGCCCCTCTATAAAAAGTTACCGTCCTTCTCGATCCGCCATCTGCTGCTGCGCAAGCCGGATCATTTCGCGGACCATCGAACCGCCGATTTTGCCGCCGACCTGCCCTGCCGATTCCGTCGTCAAATCACCGTTAAAGCCCGGCTCGAGCGGAACGCCAAGCTCCTTCGCCACTTCGTATTTCACGTCATCCGGATGGTTCGGGTCCACGTGATAACCCTCGCGCCGCATCACTTCGGCCTTAAACGCCTGCATGCCGCGCTCCGCTCCGGGAACCGCATACCTTCTGTTTCTTCTGGACATCCTCTTCACTCCTACACATGTTTTCAACTAACCTTCCCGAAAAGAGGAGCGTTCATCCTTGTTAGTTTCTGCCGGATTGCTTTAAACGTGAAAAAACGAAAAGAGGATGCCCTCAAGGGTCATTCCCTTTGAAGTACATCCTCATTTCTTTTATCCTTAAGCTTGTTTCGACGCCCAGATGGATTCGATTTCCTCCAGCGACTTCTCTTTCGTCTCCGGTACCACGCGCCATGTGAACAGGACGGTGACCAGCGACATGATGCCGAAAATCCAGAACGTCAAGGCCGGACCGGCCGAGCCAAGCATTGGAGGAAACGCCTGGGATACCACGTAGTCGGCCGCCCACAAGGCCATCGACGAGATGGAGGTGGCAATGCCCCGGACGCGGTTCGGGAATATTTCCGAAATGACGACCCATACGACCGGCCCAAGGGACACGGCGAAAGCAGCCACATAAATCAGAATGAAAATAAGCACGAGCGGTCCGGAAGCATGTCCGGTGTGGAATGCGATGCCGATCACGGCAAGGCAAACCGTCATGGCGGCAGACCCCACGAGGAGCAGCGCCTTGCGTCCGACTTTATCGATCAGCCAAATCGCGAGAATGGTGAACAGCAAGTTGATCACGCCGACCAGAATGGTTTGGATCAGCGCTGCATTCGTACCTGCCCCGGCTTCTTTGAAAATTTCCGGTGCGTAATACATGACCGCATTGATCCCTGTAACCTGCTGCAAAATGGCGAGCGCCACGCCGACAATCAGCGCCATGCGCAGGCTTGGGCTGAACAGCTGCCGGAAGGAGCCTTTTTCCTCTTTAAACGATTCTTTGATCTCCAACACTTCCTGCTTCGCCAGCTCTTCACCGTGAATGCGGAGCAGGATCGGGAGGGATTCGGCGGCCCGTCCCTGCTTGATCAGCCATCTTGGGCTTTCCGGCACAAGGAACAGTAACACGAGAAACAATACGCCGGGAACGACGCCGGCTCCGAACATCCACCGCCATGCGGTGGAAACATCCCACGCATCGTCGCCCAATCCGGAAATCCACAGATTGACGAAGTAGACGAGCGAAATCCCCGTTACCGTGGCCAACTGGTTCAGCGCAACAAGCCGTCCCCGGTATTTGGCGGGAGCGATCTCCGCATTATAAAGAGGGCTTAACGTAGATGTAATCCCTATTCCCAGGCCCCCGATCATCCGGGCGATGATAAACCCGCTAAACGTGTCGGGGATGGCCGAACCGATGGAACCGATCACAAAAAGAATCGCCGCCATAATCAAAATTTTCTTCCGTCCAAACTTATCGCTGAGCACGCCGGTGGCAAGCGCGCCGACGATACATCCTACGATCAGGCTGGAAACGGCCCAGCCTACCTGGAATTCGTTCAGGTCAAAGCGCTTCTGCATAAAGCCGACGGCGCCCGACACGACCGCGGTATCGAAACCGAATAGCAAACCGCCGATCGCCGCGACGATCGATACCAGCGTAACGAACTTCATGCTGATTTGCTGCCCGCTGAGTTGCGCTTGTCCGCTTAATTGCTGTATGTTTGAGCTCATCGTCCGATGTCTCCTTCTATGATGTAATGAATTCAATCCGCGGGTTCAACCCGCTTAAAATTCCTTACCACCATTGTAACACCGGCCTTTGCTGCGTATGCGGTTGAATGCCTTCACTTATTTGCGTTATGCAAGCATAAATTTGCCCCCAGGTTTTCTTGGACGAAAAGTCCTTGAGCACTAGCACATTTTTGACCGCCGATAACAAAAAAGTCCATGCCTTCCGGCATGAACCCTCTCCTGCAGTCGGTTCCACATTTAAGACTGAAGCTGGATGCGGTATTCCGATGGGGAAACTCCTGTTACCTTTTTAAAAACGCGGCTGAAATAATTCGGATCCTTGTAGCCCACCGCATAACAGACCTCTTTCAGGCTCAAATCCCCGTTTTTGATCAAGTCCTTGGCCTTGTCGATGCGAAGCCGCGTTACGTAATCGATAAAGGTTTCCCCGGTTTGCTGCTTGAAAACTTTGCTGAAGTAATACGGATTCAAATGAACGTGCTCCGCGGTGTCTTCAAGCGAAATCTCCTCCTGGAACCTGTCGCGTATATATGCCAGCGCTTTATCCAGCATGTTCGTCGTGTTCTGCTCCCGCTCCTCCCGAATCTGCCTGATCGCCAGCTCGACGTACGTGCTCTCTTCCGGTGGACCCCCACCGTTTACTGGTTCCGTTTCATTTCCGCTCCGTTCGGCCGTTTTCAGATCCTCAAACCGGTACAAGCTTCCCCATTTGTCGTCGAATTTGGAGGCAAACACAGCCTCATAATAAGAGCGCCGGATCCCTGCCGTCCCGCTTTGCACCGACCCGATGCCGACGGAAATCGTAATGCCGCATTGATCCGCGAGCGCTTCGGCAAGCTTCGTGCCCAGTTGCACCGCGCCTTCACGGACCGCGTCGACGCCGGCGTGCGGATTTACCAGCAGAAATACGGCCATATGGCTGTGGACCATGGAACTGACGACGGCGCCGCAGCGGTCTTTGGCGATATCATGCGTGTACGTTTTAACGGTATCGTAAGCCTTTTTCTTCGTGTCCCCGATATCCGGAAAAGCAAGCACGATCGCGCAGCCCTTGTCCACGGACAGCTTCAAAATATCCGCCAGCTGCGAGACCTCGGTCTCGTTGACCTGATCGGACATCAGGTGCAGCGCCAGTTCCGTTTCCGCAAGCGGCAGCAGCTGAAAAAACTTGTCCCGAACCGCAAGCTGCTCGTTCCGATCCCGCCGGTCCTCCGTGATTTCATCCACGAGCCGCTTCAAAACGGCCGCGATTTGATCCCGCTTGGCGGGTTTGACCAAATACTCCTGCACGCCGAGGGACAAAGCCTGCTTGGCATAGTCGAAATATTCGTAAGCCGTAATCAGTACCATTTTAACCTGGGGATTCAGGGCTTTGATCTCCCTTAGGGCGTCCAGCCCTTGAATGCCCGGCATTCTGACATCCATCATGACGATATGGGGATGGAACTCGGCCGCCTTCTGAATCGCCATCCGTCCATTTTCCGCGTGCATGATCCGGAACGTATCCGGCATCATCCGATTGACGATCCATTCGATCCCTTCCCGCTCCAACGCCTCATCATCGGCGATCAACAGGCGATACATGGTTTTCCTCCTTTCCCGAACGGGGTATCCGCAGCACGACCGTCGTCCCCATTCCCGGCGCGCTTTCGATGCGGACCAGATCCTTTCTGTCGTAAAAAAGCTCCAGCCGCTTGAAGACGTTGCGCGTGCCGAGCCCGGTGGAATGGCCCGTTTTGCCCTCCTCCCCGTCCTTCGGAGGTTTCTCGTCGTAATGGAGCAGCGAATCCCTCACTTCCTCGGTCATGCCGGCTCCGTTATCCGATATCGACACCCATGTCTCGTCGGATTGGCACTTCACAGCCAGCCTGATCACGGCTCCTTCCTCCATGCCTTCGATGGCATGCACAAAGACGTTTTCGAGGATCGGCTGCAGCGTCAGCACCGGCACCAACACATCTAGACCCGCTTCATCGACGTCGGTTTCAAACCGGATCCGCTCCCGAAAACGAGCCTGCTGGATGATGAAATATTCCTTGGCATGCTCCACTTCATCCCGCAGCGGCACCGGACGGTCGAGCTTCCGCAGATTATAGCGCAGCAGGTTCGACAGGGAGACGGTAAGATCGCTCGTTTTTTCGGCGCCTTCGATCAAGGCCAGCTTCGACAGCACGTTCAAGGAATTGAACAAAAAATGCGGGTTGATCTGGTTTTGCAGCACCGCAAGCTCCAGCTCCTTGACCAGACGGTCCTTTTCAAGCCCTTCCTTTTCCTTTTGAATGAGCTGCTTCAAATTCTCCTGCATTTGCTCGAATGCCTCCGATAAAATACGAAACTCGTCATGTGCTGCCATTTGCGGCGGAACGGCTTCCAGATTGCCTTCGGAAATCTGCTCCGCCGTTCGGACCAGCCCCTGGATCGGCTTCGTGATCCGCAGCGAAATCCAGTAGGCAAACACGAGGCTGATCGCCGTATTGGCCACAAAAACGGCCACTCCCCAATGGTTCATCAAATCCGTCTGCGTGAGAATTTTCCGGTAAAACGGCTGGTAGTAGCTCAGCTCTTGATCGATCAATTGGTAAGCCTGCTCCTGAATGAAACTTGCCGTCGTTTCCGCTTCGGCGTAAAAAGGGGCATACGCAAGAGGCGTCCGGCTCCCAAGCGCATCCAACACGTTTTTTTCCTGCGAAATGAAAGTATCCAGCATATGCCGGTAACTCCGGGCGGCCAGCTCCGCGGCAGCGACCGGCTGCTGGGCCGACAGGCTGGCCTGCAGCGCCTTCAGCTCAACGTTTTGCCGTTCGAAGTCGTGAAGGCTGCCTGGGCTGCGATCCATAATGTAGACGTTGACCGCCCGCAGATTCTCCCGGGTTTTCTCGTCGATTTGTTTATATAATAATACCCGATCCAGCATCATATTATAGCTTTGCTGCACGGTCCGCCCGCTTTGAAAAATAAAAAACGATACCGCGTTATTTAATATAAAAAGCAGCGGAATGACGATAAACAGCATCCTGCGCATGTTCACGGGCCGCTCCCCCCGGTCTGCACGGACTTCCGGTCCAGAAGGGTGGTCGGAATGAAAAGCTGCGCGGGCAGTTTTTGGCCTTGAAACCATTGAGCAAGCAAATGCACCGCTTGACCTCCGATTTCCAGCGGCTGCTGCACGATGGATGCCTCAATGTCCCCGTCGGCGATGCCCTTCCGGGTCGCCTCCAAATCGTCAAAGCCATACACGCGCACGCCTTCTTTGCCCGCCGCCTTGATCCCCTCAACGATTCCTCCGGCATCCAACGAGCTGAACCCGACGATCGTGCCGATCTCTCCATGCTGCCGCAGCATCGCTTCCGCCTGTTCGGCCGCCCCGATCCGCGAAATGTTGGACGAACGGACGTCCACGACTTCATATCCGGCGGCCGTTGAAATGACGGACCGGAAACCCTCGAGCCGTTGCCGCTGGTTGTCCGCGAATTCGCTGCCGACGATGACCCCGATTCGGCCCGATCCGCCCGGATGGTTCAGCACCAGTTCTCCCATCCGCCGCCCCGCTTCCCTGTTGTCCGTGCCCACGTAAGCCAGACGGCGGCTTCCCGGCTCATCCGCATCGACGGTCAGCACGGGAATTCCCTGATCGACCGCTTTGGCGATCAACCGGTCATATTCGGCGTTTCCGACGCCCTGTATCAAAATGCCGTCCGGTTTCGCGGCAATCGCTTTCTCCAGCAGCCTTGCCTGTTCCGCAGGATCGATCCGGATGGGCCCCGTATAATCGATTTTCATCCCCAATTTTTGCGCCTCTTCCGCTGCTCCCTGCTCCATTTCCCGCCAGAACGGGTTGTCCAGCTCCTGCGCGATCAGAACGATATGTTTGGCGGGCTGCGCCGCCGGTTTGACCGGTCCCATCCGATGGATCAAGTCGTCCACCTTCGTCGTGGAAGCAAAAAAACGAATGAGGACATAACCAAAAATAAGAACGACCACGACCAGTCCGATCCACCACTTCCGGTTCGACATGCTTTACCCGACCTTTCTTTCGGCGCACCGTTTCTATCGTTAACTTGCCCATTCCAATAGTATATCATGAAGCGCCGCAGCCTGGTTTCGTGAGCAAACCTTCACGTCGGGATCGTGATCTGAAACGTCGTGCCTTTGCCTTTTTCGCTTTCAACCTCGATGAATCCTTTCAATTTGTCGACGGTGCTGTAAACCATGAGCATGCCAAGGCCCGTCCCTTCCTCTTTGGTGGAATAATACGGTTTGCCGAGGCGGGATATCTCCTCTCTCGTCATTCCGACGCCGGTATCTTGAATGCGGATGACGATGTTTTGCTTTTTTTCCGAAATATCGATGGACAGCGTGCCGCCGCCCTTATCCCTCATCGCTTCGATGCCGTTTTTGTACAAGTTGATGAGGCACTGCTGGACTTGATTCCGGTCGTAATGCTTTTGGAGCGAATTGTTAAAATGGAACTCCACCCGGACTTTATGAATGGACGCATACGGCATGATCACGTTTTTGGTATACTCCAGCTCTGTGCTCATGTCGGAATAGACCATGTTTTCGGATTGCGGCTTGGCAAACGAAAGGTAATCGCTCACGATTTTTTCCGCCCGCTTAAGCTCCTGCAGGGATAATTCCACGTACTGCATCTCTTCCGGCCCGATGGTTTTGGACTTGTTCAGCAGCTGCAGAAAACCGCTGGTCACCGTCAAGGGATTGCGGATTTCATGGGATACGCTGGCCGCCAGCTCGCTGACGACCTTCAGTCTTTCCGACTGCATGATCCGGTCGCGGTTTTTCATGTTGGCGATGATCTTTTCGATCAAAATCATGAGAATAACCATGAATACCACATACGTTGTCAAGGCATTGAGGACGAGGATCCAAAATTGCTTGTTTAGCGCCCCTTTGGCAAAGCTGAGCGTAAGCAAGTAAAACCCGGTCGTCAAAAATGAGGCGATCGCAGCCCATAAAACGCGTCCTTTGGAGCTTAGCTTCAGAAATTTGGCGCTATAATACGGCACGATAACCATCATCGTCGTCGAAAAAAGAAAAGACTGCATCGTTCCTTCCCCGCCGACGTAAAGCCGGTACAGATTCAAAATGATATATAAAAGGAAAACGTTCCGATACCCTCCATACAGAGCCACAAGGAGAAAAGGGATGTATCTTAAATCGACAATAAACCCGATGCTGAGCTGGATCGGCATCGAAATGCAAAGAATCATCGACACCGCCGACAGCAGAACAAGGATTTTGCCGTGAGAGGCGTACGGACGGTTTTCAAAGAAAATGAGAAAAATGACGACCGGAACCAATAAAAACAGGAAATTCAAAAGCAAAGTTTCAAACAACGGCTGACTTCCTTTCGAACTTTTGGTAGCTTGTTGGACATCGATCCGTTTTAAATCATTACTATAAGACCTTACGCCAAACCGATGTTATAAGTAAAGTTAAAACTGTTAATTTATGTTTACTTTATTATGGCAACGGCCATCGTGCAACGTTTCGCTCAGACGGCCGCATCCCTTGCCACTTCTTTTGCAGGCAGGCGCAAAAAACCGCTCCAGGACTGGAGCGGTCTCGCCGCGATTGTAAAGCCGATTCATATTGATTCGAAAAAGAAGCAATGTCCGCGCCTTCTCTTCTCGTTCCTTCCCGGCTTTGAATGCATCCTAGTGAACCAATCCGCCAATAAAGGCTTCGAAGTTCGGAGCCAGCTTTGTTATTTTATAATTCTGCTCTTTATCCACGAAGATCACTTCCGGCTCGCCGTCATTGCCCGACGGGCGATAGTCCAGCATGACGATGCCGGATTCCGAAGGACAATGGCAGATCGCGACGCCAAATTCCGGATATCCGCCGTTTTCGATTGAATGCCTGCTGCCTTCGGCGCCGCATAGCGAATAGGTTTTCTCCCGGCCAATCCCCATGATGCCCGAAATCGTAATATACCCCGCTTCTCCGGACTCGGCTCCGCCGATCGGGAAACGACGGTTGCGGGGAATCCCCCCGTTATGCTGTTTCATCATGTCGATATAAGAGGCAGGCAGCTTAAACACCAGCGATTCTTCCACGGAAGCGATCAAATCGTCCGTCGGCGGATCGGATATGTACTGTTCCGCGCCATCCGCATGGTCATCCCAAAAACCCGCCGGGTCGGAATCGGTGCCCTCGACGGGAACGGCGGCGACAGCAGCGGCTGAAGCGGCGGGTTCCTCCACGGGCTCCGAAACGGGTTCGTCTGCCGAATCCTCGTCCGGCGAAGGCTCCGCCAGCTTTTGCCGAATGGACTCCAGAAACTCCAGCGTATCCTCATCGCCCGGATCCAGCTTGTCCGCAGCTTCAAACTCCCGCAAAGCATCTTCGTACCGGTCCAAATAATAATAAGCGAGCCCTATCCGGTAATGCCAAAGCGGATCGTCTGTTCCTTCTTCGGCTACGGTCAAAAGCTGCCCGACCGCCTCTTCGTAACGTCCGAGATTGTTCATCGCCCTGCCCAATTGGCCGACCAACTCGTAATCCCGTTCTTCCTTCGGAATCTCCGCAATCGCATCCACGATTCGCTCAAATTCGTCCTCTTCATGCCATGCTTCCAGCTGTGCCAAAAGTTCGTCGCTTATCATGATATCCCCCTTTGAAAGCCTTTTTCAGATTATACCATTTTGAAGGCGGGGGGCTCCAGCGCGTGGGGATGGATCGATCGGGAAATGTACAGGATTACCTTCCCGACACGAAAGAAAGAATGGTAATTGCTATTTATTTTTACTTTGCGTGGCAAGGTCTCCTAGACCTTTTCCAGTTTATGCCTTTGTCCCGTAATCTGCGGCACATTATAATGCATCCTAAAGGAGATG
This sequence comes from Paenibacillus sp. VCA1, assembly GCF_031583795.1. Classification (NCBI taxonomy): domain Bacteria; kingdom Bacillati; phylum Bacillota; class Bacilli; order Caryophanales; family Paenibacillaceae; genus Paenibacillus; species Paenibacillus sp. VCA1. The sequence continues at coordinate 404,558 of NZ_JAVLSX010000003.1, forward strand.
ATGTCAATGAAAGCTTATAAGTGGAAATTATTCGCTATCTTTATCGTCCTCTTTGTCGTTTATTGCTCAGGTTGGGAGGAGGACAAGGCCGAGGCGGCTTCCATTCTCAAACCGGGCAGCGAAAACCGTGAAGTCCGGGATGTGCAGTATCGGCTGAAAACGTTGGGCTTTTATGACGGGGCGCTTGACGGAAAATATGGTCCAGGTACGTCGTCGAGCGTCATGGCATTCCAAAAGGAATACGGCGTTAATCCAGACGGGACCGTTGGGCCCGCAACATGGAGAAAGCTCAAGAAGTACACTTTAAGCGAAAGCGAAATGGAGATCATGGCTAAAATCATCTACAGCGAAGCCCGCGGAGAATCCTACAAAGGACAGGTTGCCGTCGGAGCCGTCGTGATGAACCGGATCCAGTCGGACGATTTCCCGGACACGATTCAGGGCGTCGTATTTCAAAAAAACGCGTTTACCGCCGTCAGCGACGGACAATACGGGATGAAGCCGAACCGAACGGCTTACCGTGCCGCCCTCGATGCCGTCCGCGGCTTTGACCCGACCCGCAACTCCCACTACTACTATAATCCGAAGACGGCGACCGACAAATGGATCTGGACGCGAACGCCAACGATAAAAATCGGCCGCCATTTATTTGCCAATTAAATCGTATGAATTCGTGGGGCTGGAGGATGCAGCCCCAAAAAGAAAAGGCCGCATCAGCGGCCTACATTGCCGGGTTCCCCCGAGCAATCCATTCTAAATGTTTATTAACTTAATCCCGGCTTGCCAGCTTCGAAAGCAGGCGGATGATTTCCACGTACAGCCATACGAGGGTCACCAGCAGCCCGAAAGAGCCGTACCATTCCATGTACTTCGGGGCGCCCTGCCGGGCCCCTTCTTCAATAAAATTAAAGTCGAGCACGAAATTCAGCGCGGCGATAATGACGATGACGACCGAAATTCCGATGCCGATCGGCGTGCTGTCATGCAGATACGGAACCGTCACCCCGAATAAACCGAGGATGAAGCTAAGCAGGTACACAAGCGCGATTCCCGCCGTGGCGGCGAACAGCCCTTTCTTGAAGCCCGCGCTGGCTTTGACCAACCCGGTCTTGTACACGAGCAGCATGGCCAGAAATACGCACATGGTCAACAATGCCGCCTGCATGGTAATGCCGTAATATAAAGATTCGTAAGCTGCCGATAAGGCCCCTAAAAAGAAACCTTCCGCAATCGCATAGATCGGCGCCAAAAACGGTGCCGTTGTAGGCTTAAAGCTGATAATCAGAGCCAGAACCAAAGCCCCGATCGCGCCGCCGATCATGTACGGGTACATATCGTACCCATTAAAAAACATCACCCAGGATACGACCGCCGCCCCGATCAGAAGCGCCAGCAGCATAAACGATTTGTTGACCGTTCCGCCGATCGTCATGGTTTCTTGCCCATTGTAATGCCCGGTTTTCTCGAACGTTTTTTCGTTAAGCGTCGGATTTCCGCTGCGACCTATCAAATTCATTGCCTCCCCAAATATTTTTACTGCCATTCTAGCATATGTTGGGATATATTGGGATATACAAAAATATCATTTAGGATCATTCCCGCGCCTCGGCTTCATTTCGTCCTCTAATATAAGCTTCGATTGCCTTCTTGTTGTTCTCGTCGATCCGCAGCGGGATCCCGGCGCAATTGACGACGATGCCGTTCATGTTTTCGGACAAGGCCAAAAGGTCGCCGAAAGCGGCGACATTGCTGCTCCACACCGTTTTGTCATAAACCTTCTCGAATTCGGGCCAATCCGTAAACGCCGGCAGCCACGTCGAATCGTTTTCGGCACCCAAAACGCCAAACCGGATCTCCGTTCCTTCCGCGATCGTTTTAATGCCCTGCTCATCGGAAGGTGCCGGCTTTTTTTCTAAAAGCTGCATCGGCAGCAAATACTTTGCCCGCAGGACTTCTTCAAGCATTTGCCCCTCGAGTGCATGAAGAAGCTGTTTATCAGTTTCGCCGTCCTGACGAGAATGCAAGGTTTGAAAAAAACGGATGAGCGCATGCTGCAAACGGGGATTGGTTACGGGAATGTTGATTTCCGGAATGCCGGTCCAGTCCGGCGGCGGCAAAATATCGTCCCCGTCGATTTCGATATGGTATTGCCCATTGTCCAGAAGGACTTTGGAGAGACCAAGGATATGAAGCTCTGCGAAGGTTCCGAGGATTTCCTCCCGGCCGATTTTTTTCATCTCGAGCATCAAAAGCTGCTGCCGAAAATAATCCTCCGCGCTCGCGGCATATTGCTCGTTCGAAAACATCCATACCCGGTCATCGGCATCGACGTAGGGGTAGTTCGTGTGTTTGTCATAGGCGAGATACAGCGCTTCGGCATCTTTGACCTTTTCTTTCAACACGGTGAAAAATGACCGTATTTTCTCATCGGCATCCTGGCCGGTTAACGTCTGCTCTTTCCTGAAATGCTTGGCGGAATGAATCAAAAATATTAATTCCTGGATCGCCAGTTCCCTGCATTCCTCCACCGCTATCCGTCCGTTTAACAAAAATTTCACTCCGACTGCATTTTTTCTTACTTCGTTCATCGGTACGCCGCCCCTCCACGTGTTTGCCTCATTATATCTTTATAGCGATGAATATGAAAAGTAACGCCCAGGTTCTGTTAAAACAAAAACAGGCGAAATATCGCCTGCATGTAAGGATTTGTGCTTATTACTTTATTACTATTGGGCTGCGTTTTAATTTCCTTGCTTTTCGTGGTTAATAAGCCACTGTTTGCGCGTCAGGCCGCCGCCATAACCGCCAAGTCCGCCATCGCTGTTGATGACCCGATGACAAGGCACGATGATCGCAAGCTGGTTCATCCCGTTGGCTTGGGCAACCGCGCGAAAGGCCGACGGTTTTCCGACCGCAGCCGCCAGTTCGGCGTAAGACCGGGTTTCGCCGGCCGGGATGTTCCGAAGTTCATCCCACACGGATTTTTGAAAAGGCGTTCCGAGGTAATGGACAGGCGTCTTGAATTCTTTTGACTTCCCGTCAAAATAGGCATGAAGCTCTTCCGCGATCGACCGGATCGGACCAGCGGAACCAGGGATGATGGCGCATTTTGTTTTTTGCCTAAGCCGTTCAATTTCACGCTCAAGCCCCCTTCGGTCCACGAATTCCAATAGATAAAGCGCTTCGTCGTCGGCAATCGCAACCATGGGTCCCAGTCTCGTATCCAGCCATTCCGCCTTTAGAACTTGGCCGTTTCCGAGCTGGCTTGGAGCCGCGCCCATAATGCGGGAAAACGCGTCCCTGAATCCGCTGCTTGATTCGTAACCGGCCGAAAGCTGTGCATCCATCACATTCTCACCCTCCCTGATTTGTTTCATGGCCATCCCGATGCGTCTTGCCCGCGCGTATTCAACGAAAGTCATGCCAAACCGTTTTTTGAATTGGCGGCGCGCCGTCGAAGCATCGATCGACAAATACTCAAAATCCCTCTCCTTCCACCGCTTTTCCGGGTTCGCCTCAATGGCCTCCACCAGCATTCGGACGATCTCCGGGACATGATTCGGGTGGGATAGGGGGCGACATCGTTTGCAAGGGCGAAAGGAAGCCAACAGCGCCTCCTTGGCCGTCTCGAAAAATTCACAGTTCTCGAATTTCGGCTTTCTCGCCGGGCAGGTCGGGCGGCAAAATACGCCGGTTGTTTTGACCCCGACGTAAAAAAGACCCTCATATTCGGAATTTTTTTCAATCAACGCCTGATAATATTTTTGTTTGAGCTCGGCTTTCATCATTCCGCCACCCCCGGTCGGCTTTCAACGCTTGGATTCTGTTTCTTATTATAGTCTACAGGCTCCGGGCCGTCCGCCGAAAATCAGGCATCCATTTTATAAAATTGGATCGCGATTGTACAGGTTCATGTTCGCCGCCGAAACAGGCTATAATGGATTCAAAGGACATCCGAACATAGGCAGGAGATGAAATTCAATGTCTAAATCTATCGTAGAAAAGCTTGGCTTGCAAAAGTACAAGCATGTGGCGATTTTGAACCAGCCGGAAGGAATGGATTATTTTGCGGGGTTGACCGGCTATGATACGGAGCTTACGGAGAACGCGTACGATCTTATATTTGCTTTCGTGCTGGATCTGGAATCTTTAAAGGAATTGATACACCGCGTAATCGAGCGGAAACTTCTTCAAAGCAACGGCTATCTTTTTGCCGCCTATCCCAAGAAGGGGAACAAAGTATATCCCACATTCATCCACCGCGATGAACTGTTTCCGGGCTTGGGAAGCGACGAAGAAGGATACATCGGGGACAGCGGCATCAAATTTGCGCGCATGGTCGGACTGGATGAGGTTTTTACGGTTGTCGGCTTCAAGCAGGAGGCCAAAGGCAAAGGAAAAGGAAAAGAACAAGCCGCTTCCCGGTCAAGCCAGCGCGTGGACGATTACATTTCGATGATTCCGCGCGTGGAAAAAGATTTGGAAGATGCGCCGGAGCTGCTTGCATTTTACCAATCGCTTACCCAGGGGTACCAAAAAGATTGGGCGCGTTATGTTTATAGCGCCAAGCAGGAGGCAACCCAAGTCAAACGCCGGGAAGAGATGAAGGCGATTCTTCAGGCCGGTTATAAAAGCCGCGACCTCTATCGCAAAGATCATCCTTAACCCCGAAAAACAACCATTCCCTTAAAACATTTAAAACGGGCTGCCATTGCCCAATGGCGGCTTGTTGAAGATGATTGAAATCGGTTAACACCGGCGTATCCAATGATGGAACAATAAAAGCAAGATGCCCGGACTTATGAAAGGGCATCTTGCTTTTTTGGGTTAATGATTGATCCTCGGGCATCGCATTCCATTCCTTAACGCCGATGATCGAACCTCGAATCTCGCTGCCCCGCTGCGTCGCTTAGGGTATGGTTCAGCTTGCGAGTCTTACCGGAGAAAATCGGACTCGATCACGTCCCGCAATAAGTGCGGTAAGGTTTTGCCGACGTAGGCACGGTGCAGTATTCCTCCTGTTCGGCGGCGTACGCGTAGGGGTTCGATAAAGCAGCGAGCAGCCGCTCCATCACGCCAAAGTCGCCCCGTTCCGTTGCGGCTTCCAGCGCTTCCTCGACCCGGTGATTCCGCGGGATGACGGCAGGATTGCTCTTTTGCATCAACTGCTTCGAGGAGGCTTCCGATTCCCGCTGCCTGCCGCGTCTCGCCATCCAACGCTCATGCCACTCCGTGAATTCGGGAGCCTTAAACAGTTCCGTATCTGCGATGGTGCCCATGGTTAATGACCGGAAAGTGTTGGTATAGTCCGCATGGTAAGTTTCCATCACATTCAGAAGATCCTCAAACAGTTTTTTATCTTGTTCTTCTTCGTTAAAAATCCCCAGCTTGGCTCTCATGCCTGAAAGCCAATTCGCTTCGTACAAATCCATGTAACCGGAAATTTCCTTCTGGGCCATTTCGACGGCCCGTTCCTGATCCTCATGCAACAGCGGCAACAACGTTTCGGCGAACCGCGCAAGGTTCCACCCGCCGATGTACGGCTGATTGCCATACGCATAACGGCCTTGCGAATCAATGGAGCTGAACACCGTGGCAGGATTATAGACATCCATGAAAGCGCAAGGACCGTAATCGATCGTTTCGCCGCTAACGGTCATGTTGTCGGTGTTCATCACGCCGTGAATGAAGCCGACAAGCTGCCATTTGGCTATAAGCGAAGCCTGACGTTTGATCACTTCAGCAAGCAGCGCAAGATATCGGTTGCCGCCCGCTTCGATGTCCGGATAATGGCGCTCGATGGTATAGTCGGCAAGAACGCGAAGATTTTCGGTGGTGCCGAAATGCGCTGCATACTGATAGGTTCCGACGCGAATATGGCTGGCAGCTACGCGCGTCAGTACGGCCCCCGGAAGCTCCCTTTCGCGGGTGATGGGCTGCCCCGTCGTCACCACGGCAAGGCTGCGGGTGGTTGGGATGCCTAGCGCATGCATCGCTTCGCTGATGATGTATTCGCGCAGCATCGGTCCAAGGGCGGCACGCCCATCCCCGCCGCGAGAGTATGGCGTTCTGCCCGAACCCTTCAGCTGGATGTCCATTCTGTCGCCTAGAGGCGTGATCTGTTCCCCCAGCAGCACGGCCCGGCCGTCCCCTAACATGTTAAAATATCCGAATTGATGACCCGCATAAGCTTGGGCAAGCGGCGCCGCCCCTTCCGGCACTTGATTCCCGGCAAGCACAGCCACGCCGGCCCCGCTTTGCAGCGCCTGAACGTTTAAACCGAGCGTCTCCGCCAGCGAATGATTAAGAATGGCCAGCTTCGGCGAGCGCACGGGAGCCGGCTCGATCCGGGAAAAAAACGATTCCGGCAGGCGGGCATAGCTATTGTCGAAGTTCCATCCTGTTTCGTTATGTGTTGTCATAGACTCTCCTTATTTTATGGCATGTATAACGCTGCTGCCTTATCGCTTTTTTGATGTCCATTTCTTCTCTTTATTATACCGTCTTCGGCGGAACGCTGTGAGGTGATCATTTTTCTCGTTCCGGCACCTGCAAAAGATTGCAGGCAAAACAAAACGGCCTTTGGTTCCATGAGTTCAGGATAAAGGCCGCTTAATTTCATTTTATTTTGTTACTACATTGCTACATAACGGATTTCAGTTTCTTTAGGCCAAGCGTCCGCGCCGTCGAAGTACGAATCTCATGGATAAGCTCCGGATGTTCCACCAACTGCAAGCCAAAAGAAGGAATCATCTCTTTTATTTTCGGTTCCCACGCTTTTAAATGTTGCGGGAAGCATTTTTCGATGACCTCAAGCATGACGGAAACGGCGGTCGAAGCACCCGGCGAGGCTCCGAGCAATGCGGCGATCGACCCGTCGGCGGCACTCACCACTTCCGTACCAAATTGAAGCGTTCCTTTGCCGGCAGGCGTATCTTTAATGACCTGCACGCGCTGGCCGGCGACCAGCATATCCCAATCTTCGCTTTTGGCGTTCGGGATAAACTCCCGCAGCTCTTCCATGCGTTTTTCTTTCGATAACATCAATTGCTGGATCAGGTATTTCGTCAACCCAAGGTTTTTTGCGCCTGCGGCCAGCATCGTCAACAGATTATTCGGCTTTACAGAGCCTATCAAATCAAACATGGACCCGGTTTTTAGGAACTTCGGCGAGAAGCCGGCAAACGGTCCAAAAAGCAGCGATTTTTTATTGTCGATAAATCTCGTGTCCAGATGCGGCACAGACATCGGAGGCGCGCCGACCTTCGCTTTGCCGTATACCTTGGCATGATGCTGCGCCACAACCTTCGGATTGTTGCACACCATGAATAGGCCGCTGATCGGGAATCCTCCGATATGCTTTCCTTCCGGAATGCCGGATTTTTGCAGCAAAGGAAGGCTTCCCCCGCCGCCTCCGATAAAGACGAACTTGGCCTTATGGCGTTCGACTGTACCGCTGGCATTCTTTATTTTCAATTCCCACGCGCCGTCGCCGGTGCGTTTAATATCATCAACACTATGTTTGTAATGGATATCGACGTTTTTGGTTTTTAAGTGATCGAACAGCATGCGCGTTAAAGCGCCAAAGTTGACGTCCGTTCCGGAGTCCATTTTGGTCGCTGCGATCGGTTCTTCGGATGTCCGGTCCTTCATAATAAGCGGAATCCATTCCATCAGTTTTTTCGGATCATCGGAAAACTCCATCCCTTGGAACAGAGGGTTTTTGGACATCGTTTCAAAACGTTTTTTCAAAAAGGCTACATCTTTTTCACCTTGTACTAAACTCATGTGAGGCAATGGCATGATAAAATCCTGCGGATTGCGAATCAGATTGCTGTTAACAAGATAAGACCAAAACTGCATGGAAACTTGAAAATGCTCGTTAACGACGACTGCTTTGCTAATATCTATGGATCCGTCCGGTTTTTCGGCCGTGTAGTTCAGTTCGCACAGTGCAGCGTGCCCCGTCCCCGCGTTATTCCATTCGTTAGAGCTTTCCTCTCCTGCGCTAGCCAGCTTTTCAAACACTGTAATTTTCCAGTCCGGTGCTAATTCTTTCAGCAAAGTCCCCAATGTCGCACTCATGATTCCGGCACCTATTAAAATAACGTCTGTTTCGGTTTGTCTGTTACTCATCTTTACCGCCCTTACACGCTAGTATTTGAAGAAAAGATGTAGGCGCTCTCACAGAAATCAGAGTACGAATCGGCACACATCTTTTCAGGATGAATGATAACCTGATCTTAGTATATCACTATTTTATGGACTATTAAATGATTGTTATATGCCATTTACAAGCCGATTACACGGATGAAGCGGAAAATGGGCGGTAAAACCTTGAGAAAACATCAAAAACCGAAGCTTTACCCCGGCAGGCGGAGAAAGGGGTAGGTTTTGGAGAAGCGCGGAAGAACTACTGCTTTTTTCAGTTAGCGCAAGTGACGGATGCCGCCCGGTTGAATGAACCATCTTTGTTCAAAAGATCATGAGGCAAAATCACATCAATGATACCGGGTATAAGAACGTGGTCGAGTATTTTGATGATGAGGCCAAAAGGATTTATCTGTAACATGAATAGGCTTGGGAACGTTATTTTACCATGGGAAGAAAAAATGAAAGGGAAAGGAGAGCTACATACCTATTATACTTTTGAAGGGCTCGAGAGGAACATTTAGACTTACATCCACTTTTACAATTTGAACTATTATAGTAAAGCTAATCGGCCACAGTCCAATGGAGTTTTGGGGAACAGGGCCGATTATTTTGTTTTTTTGAACTGGCGAATCCATTTGGTATTTAAAAACAATTATCTAACTAGGTTAATAATACCGTCTCTAAAAAATTGAAAACTTATTGATTTATTATTCCATGGATCCATATGTTGTGCTATTTTGGCAGCAGCCTCTGTCTTAACCAACCCTTTCCGATACCCATATTGAATAAGTACCTTATCTAATGCCTCCCATGTCCCTCCGGGAATCTGATCGGGATTTCTAAAACGAATCTGCTCTCCTAAGCTTTCGGGGATACGTGGGTACACTGCCCTTATGGCTGGTATATCTCCAAAAAACCACGCCTCAAGCTCTTCCACCACAATTCTACATAAAGAAATATCCGCTACACCACTTTTATTGGCAACGTTAACCAGAAACTGTTTTAATTCTCTACAATTTTGACGGTCTTCATCGATTAATATTACTATCTTGAATTCCCATGAGCTTCTTAATTTTGAGTATCCACGTAATCGTTGTTCTAATTTTGACATAAGGTCTTGTTTGCTTCGAAAATTGTGAACTTCAAAACTATGGTTCGAATCAATGATTTTTGGAATCAGTATATCTAGGGCTTTTTTCATAGATGGTTCTTCTACAAGCACTTCTAAATGCACTAAATATTACCCCTTCCAAAGTACCCCTCGTACCAGAGACTACCTAAAGAAGCACCTTCCGAAATAAATTGAGGAATATGTTCAATTTTATCAGCTCTAACAATACTTGCATAACCCTTATCATTACGTTTCATAATCCATAGTTCTTCCGGCCTTAAAGCATCAATAAAATAAGGAGAATGGGAAGATACAAAAACTTGAGTTCCGTGCTCCCCTTTCCCTCCTCTAGCATGAGCCCGAAACTCTTCAGCTAAAATATTTAATAATTTTGGGTGAAGACCATTTTCCGGTTCTTCTACACAGAGTAAGGGGGGTTGGGTCATAAAGTAAAATCAGGTATGCAAACATCTTCAAGGTTCCATCGGATACATGTCTTGCAAGAAACGGGTCTTTAAAAGGCCCATCCTTAAATTGTAATACAAGTCTGCCATCAACTGTTCGTTCCGACTTTATTGTCTCTAACCCAGGGATTCTTTCAGCTACCCTAGTTAATATTTGTTCAAAGGTATCAGGATGTTCTTCGCTTAAGTATTGAACAACATTTGCCAAGTTGTCCCCTGTACGAGAAAGGTGCTCTGCTGCACCAGACTCGGGAATTTGCCTAGCCTTATCAGGTATAAAATACGAAAGAAACCAGCCTTCAATAAACCTTCTTAGACTTGCAACCCTAGGATGCTCTGCTAGTTGCCCAAGACTTTTGATTGCTAGGATATCTGGACTATCCATTCGGATGGTTTGCCTTTCGTCACCTTCTTCTGGAGAATCTCCGGTAATAACAATTCCCTCTCCATTTCGAATATCGAGAAAGCGATACGGTGAACCATATTGTTTACCCCGTCTCCATTGTAAATACTCATGAGAAACTATGGGCCTGCCGTTTTTTTCATCAATCGATAAATGATAAGTGATTGGGGTTGAATTCTTTCTATTCAAATAATCTTCTTCTCTATATTTAATCGTAAAGGATATTGGACCATCTGCATTCCTTGAACGTACTTCATTGAATCTTCCTCGGGATTCTAATGCTTTTCTTACATTCGATTGTAGGCAATCAGCCAAGAATCCAAAAACATCAAAAAGTGTCGATTTTCCTGTACCATTCGGGCCAAGCACTACATTAATTGGCTGCAAATCAGTTAGGGTTACATTTTGAAGAAGTTTATAATTTTTAATTGAAATCTGCTCAATGAAAGGCACTTTTTTTCAGCCTCCTTGTGTCAACTATATTAAGTTTATTTCCAAAATAAACCACAGTCAAACAAAAGATTGTCCTTACTTTATTGATACGATTGAATTTACAAGTCTTGCTACAAAAATTAAAGGCCTTTGTCAAAATACCTTTTTAAAAATGCAACCAAGAACAACCTTTTGCAGAATGATCAAGTCAGCAAAGGTTGTTCTTCTTGGTTAACTATATCCGCAGTTTCGGATTCTTCCAATCAACACCATTACTCCAAACATTTCCTCTTATTGCTCCACCTCATACAAGGACGGATCCGCCCCTTGAATGAACGGCGTCCACTCTCCTTCTGCAAAAAGCAGAAGCCGGTGCATGGCACGCGTGCATGCCGTATAAAACAGCTTGCGCTCACTTTCCCGATGATACGTCCGTGAGGACGCGTCGTAGATGAGAACGGCATCGAATTCAACGCCCTTGGCGAGATAGACGGGGAGAATCAGCGTCCCCTTCTCAAAGTTGGGCGTATTCTTCGTCACAAGCTTCAGCCCGTGGCACCCCTGCGACGTCAAAAGATCAAAAGCTTCTTTGCTTTCGGCTGCCGTCTTCGTAACGATCCCGATGGAAGTAAAGCCCTCCTCTTGAAGAACTGCAAGGTGCTCGGCAATCCGCTTCGCCCGCTTCGCCCCGTTTTCCACCTTAGAGAGGAGCGGTTTCCTGCCGCTTCGTTCAAACGGTACGATCTCCCCCGCGTTCGGCAGCACAGGTTTCGTGAATTCCACGATTTCCTTGGTTGACCGGTAACTGCGAACCAGGCGAAAGAGGGTCGTTTCGGATTCGCCATAAAGCCCGATGAGCGGCGAATCCTCACCGTACAGCTCCGTCGACTGGGCAAAAATGGCCTGACCGAAATCGCCGAGCACCGTCATGCGGGCACGGGGAAACAGCCTTTTAAGGAATTCATATTGAAACATCGAATAATCCTGGCCTTCGTCGACGAATACATGGCGGATTTCGGTGTTTGTGCGGACGCCTTCGATAAGCTCTTTTAAATACAGGTACGGCGTCGCATCCTCATAGAACAGCTCATGCCGTTCAAGCTTATCCCTGGTCTGCCCGCAGATTTCCGCCCAGAGTGAAGGGATTTCGGATGCATCCGTCATCTTTTTAAACGCATCATCGTTTTCGAACAGTTGAAGGTACAACCCTACCATATCAATAAACAACATCCGCTTCACGCTTCGCTTGAGCGGTTTAAATTGCTCTTTTACGATCATCCGCCGCAGCAGTTGTTCCTCCCGATCGGCGTAGTCGAAGTCGCCTTCATCCGGCCTGCGCTCGCCTTGCAGTCTTTCACGGACTTCTTCATACTGCTCGGCAAAGTCAAAAACGCCTCTCTCTTTGTGCAGTTGTTGATATGCTTCGGCGTATTGATCTTTGTCGAGGTAATCAAGCTCCTCCTGCACCCAAAGCGCCTCCTGCTCCTTGCTCTCCAGCGAAGCCAGCTCGCGCAGCAGCCATTCCTGCAGCATTGCAATGCGGTTGGTCATGCGGATGGAAGGGTCATAGCCGTAAAACTTGGATTTCATTTGCTCCGCGGTGATCAGATCGCGGTCCCGAAAGCGAATGCTTTTGAACAGCATACCCTCCCGCTCCAACCAATGGGCATAATGCTGAAGGGCATGAAGGAAGTCGACGGATGCCTTGTATTGGATCCCTTTTAACCGGGCCTCGTACCCTTGCGCCGATTGTTCCGTAAGCACGTATTCCATTTGATCGAAAGGATCTTCCAGGCGAAACGTTCTGCCAAGCCAGTAGTCAAGGTATTCCTGGAACGTCGTCTGCTGCATGTTTTCTTCGCCGAGCTCGGGAAGAACGGTCGAAACATAGCTGTTAAACATCGGATTCGGCGAAAACAGAACGATTTGGTCCGCCTTGAGCCGCTCGCGATGTTTATACAGCAGGTACGCTACCCGCTGCAGCGCCGCCGAGGTCTTCCCGCTTCCGGCCGCCCCCTGCACGATGAGCATCCGGCTTTTGTCCTCGCGGATAATGGCGTTTTGCTCCTTTTGGATCGTCGCGACGATGCTTTTCATCTGATTGTCCGCGCCCTTGCCGAGCACCTGCTGCAGCAATTCGTCGCCGATCGTCAGGCTCGTGTCGAACACATTCTGCAATTTGCCCTCGCGAATCTGATACTGCCGTTTCAGCTTCATCTTGCCGGAGACGTGTCCACCCGGCGTATCGTACCCGGCTTCTCCCGGGGAATAATCGTAATACATGCTCGCAACCGGCGTACGCCAGTCATAAATCAGAAAACTCATGCCGTCCGAGTCGACGAAGGAGGACACGCCAATATAGATTTGCTCGGTAAAACTCAAGCCATCTTCATGGAAGTCGATGCGTCCAAAATAGGGTGACGGCAGCAGCCGTTTCATGTTTTTCCATTGCTGCACGCGCAGCCGGTGGCTCCGCTCCCGCTCGGACAACAAAGCTTCCTGCTGCCGGATACTATAGAAGGTCTCTTCAAAGTCTTCGTCCGTGCTGGTGTTGACGGTGACCTCCTCCCAAAACTGTTTGCGGATGTCCGTCACCTGACCATGCAGCCCGACCACTTCCGGCTCCAGTTCGGCAATTCTCGCTTGCAGCTTATCCGTAACCGCATCCAGCCGCTCCTGCTCCTGCTTCCAATCCTCCGCGTTGATCATCTTCCGCCACACTCCTTCATTCGAATTTGGTGAAAAAAGAATGTTTGACAAATCCCAATGCCCTGTGATAAGATTAAAGTGTAAATAAGATGGGATATCTATGGTGATTTTAAAGACATTGACAGTTCTTTAATCATACCATAGTGTCTTTTTGCGTGCAACTTTATTTAGTTATAAGATAACCCCGGCAGAATCTGCCGGGGTTTTTTTGCGGTTTAAAATCCAAGACTGCTTGGAGCTCGGCTCCAAGCGCTTGCAGCATAAAACGAGTGTTGTGGCTTGATTCGAACTCCTGTTGAATTTGAATATGCGATGCAAGAGCCCTATAAGACAAGCTGAGTGTGTTCCCGATGATTTTCGGAGGGTTTTGGGCCAAAACACAGAGGGAATCGGGAACGGCTATTCCCGCGCTGTTTTTTCCTCCCACTTCTCCTTCAAAGCTTTCAAATCCTCGACGAAAAACCTTAGTAAATTGGGCCTCCTTCTTACTGCCAACGGGTGATAGGTGAATCCGATCGGCATACCCCCGAACTTGTGCCAGTTCCCTCTCAACTCTTTGACGGTGGCATTCTCCTGCTGCGGGAACAATGCTTCCGCAACGGCATTCCCAAAGCCGAACAATACCGATGGCTGCTTTTGAAGGAGCTGCAATTGCAGATGGGAAAGGCATGCCGCTCGGGTCGCGGGTTTATTGTAAGCACGGATTGGGCGGCGTTTGAGCAAATAAGTGACGTAAACCGCGTGGATATCCATCCCCGCTTCCCTCATCCCGAGTTGGAGAGTTTCCCGCGTGCCGCACAAGAACGGATTTCCTTCCCGGTCCTCCCGGGCTCCCGGATTATCAAGGATCAACATCAGCGAGCTTTCCGGATTACCTTCCCCCCAGATGATGCGATTCCGCTGTTTGAATAGTTCGCAACGTTCACAATGTTGAGTACCTTCGGGAGCTTGCTCTTCAGGCAAGATGACACGGGGATGACCCATTTCCGTCGTCATGCATATCCCTTCCTTTCTATTGCACGACATGATTCCATTATGCCCAGTTATCGAAGTAGGCTGTCTGTTGATTTTCTTGAGAAGCCGGCAAAACCCGAAAAAACGTACCCTCAACCCAAAAAATGACGCCTGTTCTTCCGAATGCGGTATTCGATAGAATGAAGATGGCTCCATCTGTAAGCGTTTTCTTACCCGCTCAGCCAGCTGGAGATCCAATATTTTTTAAGGGGGGTATTTATGAAGCGATCTTACGCTACGGAAAGGCTGTTTAGGAAAAAGGCAGTAAGTCTGTTCCTGGCGATCTTGATGCTGGCCGGCGTCGGCCTATGGCCAACTTCGCAGGTTCAAGCCGCCGGGACGGCCGGAACCACCATTACCTCGATGTCTTATTTTTCGGCATCAGACGGACCCGTCATCACAAAATCGGGGGTTGGCCAGGCCAGCTACGGTTTTGTCATGCCCGTATTCAACGGGGGCTCCGCCACCTGGAATGACGTGGCCCAAGACTTGGGCGTCAAAGTGAAAGTAAACGGCAACTGGGTCGATATCGACAGCGTCGGCAGCTTTGTTTATAACCAGAACTGGGGGCACTGGAACGACGGCGGCTTTACCGGCTATTGGTTTACCCTCTCCGCGACGACCAATATTCAGCTGTACTCCAAAACGAATGGGGTTACTCTGGAATACACCCTTGTTTTTCAAAATGTCAACAAAACTACCATTACGGCGATGACCCCGACGCAAGGGCCGCAAATTACGGCCGGTTTTACGGGCGGTGCCGGGTTTACCTATCCGATTTTCAACAATGACCCGTCCATTACCTATGCGGCTGTCGCGGATGATTTGAAAGTGTTAGTGAAGCCTGTAAACAGCAGCGAATGGGTCGATATCGACAACAATGCAGCCAGCGGGTGGATCTATGATCAGAACTTCGGCCAATTCACCGACGGAGGCGGCGGCTATTGGTTTACCGTCAAGGAATCGATCAACGTCAAACTGGAATCCAAAACCTCTTCGGCTAACGTCGTGTATACGATCACCTTTCCCGGTTCCGCGAGAAATTCATTTGTCCTTACGCCTTATGAAGGAACAACCTTTACCGCGGATGCAAACGGGGCCATCGGCATCCCGCTGCCTAAAATCGACGGAGGGGCGCCAATCGGCACCGAGCTTGACAAATTCGTATATCAGATTAACATCAACGGGCAATGGGTGGATTTGGACAATTCGAGTCAGAGCCGATTTGTATATTCAGCGAACGGCTACAATCATATGTCCGATGCCAATCAGTGGGGATATTGGGCCGACTATATCTATGGCCTATGGTTCCAGCCGATTCAAGAGGACATGCAGATCCGGATCGGCTATCCGCTAAATGGACAGGCAGGTGGAAACGTGGGCAACAATTTCGTCAATTACACCTTGATCGGCAATCCGGATGCTCCCCGCCCGGACGTCACCGGTCAGGAGGACATTCCGATCGGAACGCCAAGCGATCCGGCCATCGAAGGCATGAATCTTGTCTGGCAGGATGAATTTAACGGGACCTCGCTTGATCGAAGCAAGTGGAACTATGAAACTGGTTATTATCTCAATGACGATCCCAACACCTGGGGCTGGGGCAATTCGGAGCTTCAGCACTACACCGACAGCGCGCAAAATGTTTTTGTGCAGGACGGGAAATTAAATATCAGAGCCTTAAACGAGCCGAAATCCTTCCCGCAGGATCCGAATCGGTATGCCCAATACTCTTCCGGGAAAATAAACACCAAAGACCGTTTTTCCCTCAAGTACGGCCGGGTGGACTTCCGTGCCAAGCTGCCGACAGGCAGCGGCATCTGGCCTGCGCTCTGGATGCTTCCGCAAGATAATGCATATGGAACATGGGCATCCTCCGGTGAAATCGATGTGATGGAAGCAAGAGGACGCTTGCCGGGCGCGACGAGCGGCGCCATCCACTTCGGCGGGCAATGGCCGGCGAACCGGCATCTTTCCGGCGAATACCATTTCCCTGAAGGGCAAACCTTTGCCAATGACTATCATGTGTATTCCGTGGTCTGGGAAGAGGACAACATAAAATGGTACGTGGACGGCAAGTTCTTCTTTAAAACGACCCGGGATCAATGGTATTCCGCGGCAGCGCCGAACAATCCGAATGCACCTTTCGATCAGCCGTTTTACCTTATTATGAACTTGGCGATCGGCGGGGCCTTTGACGGCGGCCGCACGCCGGATCCGTCCGATATCCCTGCAACGATGCAGGTGGACTATGTACGGGTGTACAAAGCAGGCCAAGGCGGGCAGAATCCCGGAAACGTGCCGGTGACCGGCGTCACGGTGAACCCGGCTGCGGCACAGGTAGAAGTCGGACAGAACGTACAGTTAACCGCCGCTGTGACGCCATCGAACGCAACGAACAAGCAGGTCAACTGGTCCACAGCCAATAGCGGCATCGCTTCCGTGAGTCAGAACGGTCTCGTGACCGGACTCGCTCCGGGCACGACAACCGTTACGGCGACAACCGCCGACGGCAATAAAACAGCCAGCGCCACAATTACCGTCGTGCCGGCGCCGTCCACCGTCATCGTCATCGGCGATGAGGTGAAGGGCTTGAAAAAAATCGGCGACGACCTGCTGTTCTATGTCAATGGCGCAACCTTTGCCGATTTGCACTACAAGGTCAACAACGGCGTGCAGCTGAACGTCGCCATGACCCCAACGGGGAACGGCAACTATACCTATCCCGTCCAAAACCTGAAACAGGGGGATAAGGTCGAGTACTTCTTTACGTACAACCCGGGGCAAGGGGCGCTGGATACCCCTTGGCAGACGTACGTTCATGGGGTAACTCAAGGGACGGTAGAGTAACTCCCCCATAACATGCTCGGAATGCACCTTTAGCCGTACGGATGATCCTCCGTACGGCTATATCGGTTTATTCCGCTTACGACATATGGATTACTTCCAGATCTCTTCGGCAATTTCTTTAATAAAAGCAAGCTTGCGCCACTGCTGCTCCTCGGTCAGGTGGTTGCCTTCTTCCGTGGAGGCGAAGCCGCATTGCGGGCTCAGGCAAATCCGGTTCAGATCGACGTATTGCGTCGCTTCCTCGATCCGCTTCAGAATATCCTCCTTGCTTTCAAGCTCGCCGAATTTGGAAGAGAACAGGCCCAGCACAACCTGCTGATTGTCCTTCAGGAAGCGAAGCGGCTTGAAATCCCCTGCCCGTTCGGTATCGAACTCCAGATAGTAGCCGGAATAGTTGTCGATGCCGAGGAGCGTTTGCGCGATCGGCTCGTAACCTCCCCCTACTCCGGCATAAGTGGAAACATAATTGCCGCGGCATACATGCGTCGTTACGACGAGGTCTTCCGGCAAACCCGATACCACTTCCTCGTTCAATTTGGCGAATTCGTTCGCATATTCCGCTACGTCCACGCCAGCCTGCTTCATGAATGCCATAAACTGTTCGTCGCAAAGCGCCCCCCACGTGCAATCGTCGAATTGAATGCTGCGGCAGCCGGCTTCATAGAAGGCAAGAACCGCCGCTTTGTACGCTTTGGCAATATCCGAAACAAGCTCTTCCCGATTCGGGTAGACGGCCTTCGTGCTTTCCTGATTTTCTGCCCGGTCCAGCTCGAACAGGAACTGCGCAGCCGCAGGAATGGATTGACGCGCAACGACGTCTTCGCCTGCAACCCCTTTTAAAAAAATATAGTGCGAAACAAACGGGTGACTGCTGTAACCGATTTTACCGGTCAGGCGGGCGGTTTCGGGTCTGGATTCCGCGCCGTTAAATTGATAGCCTTGGTCAATAGAGGTCCGTTCTACGCCGTCAAAACCCCAGAAAAAGTCCAAGTGCCACCAGGAGCGGCGGAACTCGCCGTCAGTTACGGCTTGAAGACCAACCTCTTTTTGTTTCTGTACAAGCTTAACGATTTCGGCGTTCTCCACTTCATTCAACTGCTCGGCGGTCAGTTCGCCGTTTTGAAATTTTAGTCTAGCCTCTTTCAACGCCTGAGGGCGCAGGAAGCTGCCAACGATATCATATCGAAACGGAGTAACGGTTCTCTTTTTAGGTTCGGTTTGTATGCTCATCGATTAATCTCCTCGGAAAATAATAATAAGATCAATATAGCACATGGGATTGGTTATACCGTTCTACCAAAAGGTTATAGCTTGTTATAGCTATTAGCTATAACAAATGTTTGGACTCCTGCAATGCGGGATCGACAAGTCAAAGCAACCCTCGATGCTTGTCAGAAGAAAGCCCCGCCACCACTTTATTGTCAAAACCTTCATGTTGCCGTATCCTTAATCTTGTTGTAAGCATTTTCCTTCATGTACATAGAAGTGGAGACTAAAAACGCAATGAAATCATCGATCCTAACCCGTCCTTTCTATTTCCTGTGGACCACCCAGACTGCGGCGAATGCTGCGGATGTGCTCTATATCATGGCGCTTACCGTATTGGTATTAAACCGGACCGAATCGCTGGTGTCGGCGGCGTTTATGCCGCTGATGCGCAGCGGGGCCCAAATGGTGAGCGGCCTGATCGCGCCGCTGCTGATGAACCGCTTTAAACTGCCGGCTCTGCTGCTTCTTTCGCAGACGGGCCAGTTTCTCCTGTTCATATGCTTGGCCGTATACCTGCAGCTTCAAGGAAGCGATGCTTTGCTTGTTCTTGTGTTTGCGCTGGTTTTTGCCATGTCTTTCCTCGATGGATGGACGGTTCCCGCCCGCAACGCGCTGGTTCCCCGGCTGGTCGCCCATGAACAGGGCCTGCTCAAAGCAAACAGCCTGATTAGCGTCAGCGATCAGGTCGTCATGTTTGCCGGCTGGGGGCTGAGCGGCGTGATCGTCGCCTTGCTGGGGCCAAGTCACACGCTGCTGCTGACAGCCGTCATCTACGGGTTGGCGGCAGCTTTTACGCTGGGCGTCAAGGAACCGACGGAAGCCCAGTCCGGGCCGCAGTCGGCCGATGTCTTGCCTGAAGGCAGTGCAGCGGCAGCTTCCACTACCAAATGGCACACCTTGACCGAGGGCTGGAAAATAATCTGGCAGGTGCCGCGATGCTGACCTTTATGGACATCATCGACATGCTGGGCGGTTCGGTATGGGTCGGCGCCTTTACGCTGGCCTTCGTTCAAGCGGCGCTTGGCAAGGGCGAAGAATGGTGGGGCTTCATTAATGCGGCCTATTTTGCGGGGTCGGTTGGCGGCGGATTGCTGGTTCTGGCCATGGCACGCGCCATCGGCAGCAATTTCCTGGCCGCCATGCTGATCGGCATGGCGGGTTATGGCGTCCTGACGGCCATTTATGCGCTCAATACCCAGCCCTTTATCGCACTCATTCTCGTGCTGCTGATGGGCCCGTTCGCCGAGCTCTCGATGATCAATCGGCGCACGTTGATTCAGCGCAGCGTGGACAATGACATGCTGCCCAAAGTGATGTCCGTCCAAGCCTCCCTGCTGAATCTGGTGTTCTGCATTTCGCTGCTGGTCATGGCGGCCCTTGCCGAATGGCTCGGTATCGTGAACCTCTACTTGTTAGCGGCAGTCCTAACTTTGCTGGCGCTCGGAGTCGGCTTGATCGGCCGCCGGGCCTTCCATAACGAAGCCGGCACCATAGGCAGTTAAATTTTTCAAATGCTCCGAAGCAAAGGTTATTTCCGTTTCGATGGAAAAGGCCGGAGTTTTCAGGCGCTGTTACAACGTCAAGGCCATCCTGTGAGGGATGGCCTTTTTAAGATCGCTTTGTTCAACTGGCAATGAAGGACAGTCGTATATTTATTATGCTTTTTCATGATGGACAAACCCCGTCACCCCGCGCACCCGGCACCGATTGTCGAATTGGCACTCTCGCGGCCAGGCGATTGGGTACCGACATGGCTGTCAGGTCAATACGCCGTCAAGCCCTTATTTGGACTCGATTCGGCCATGCGGGTTGTTACCCTCCTCCAAAGCCGCGCGGGCTGCCGCCCAGCTTGAATCGTCGATGCCGAGCGCGCTGCGCAGATAGGCCCATGTGACCCGCTGGAGCAGGGCGACCCGTTCGGGGTTCTCGTCCGTCGTCTCCGTGACGTTGTATCCGGGAATTCCGCCCAGCGAGTGTTCACCCCCGAAAAGGGTGAGCAGGCTCTTGCTGCCCGGGCTCAGGAAGTACGGGTCGGCGAACCAGTCCGGCCCCCGGGTGGACAGCCGGGAATGATCCTGGTCCCCCGCAACCACTAGGGTCGGCGTGTTCATGTCCGCGAAGCTCGGATTCATGAAAGGGAAGTGCTCGGCCGCGAACGGGCTTAAATCGGCGCCACCCTTACCAGTCGTGGCAAGCAGGACGCCGGCCTTAATCCGCGGGTCGGACATATCCTCTCCCGGCTTGCCGTCGGCATCGAGTACCCGCGCGCCCAGCAGCGTGCTCGCCGTCTGACCTCCCCAGGAATGTCCGGCTGCGGCAATGCGGCTTCGATCCAGGCGCCCGCTGAGGCCGGGCACGAAAGCTTCAATCCGATCAAGCTGGTCGAGGATGCGCTTCAGGTCATCGACCCGAATGCGCCAGATCAGCGGTGTTCGGGAATCTTCAGGAGGAAGGTTCAGCGTTCTCGAGTCGAGGTGGGTGGGTTGAATGACCACGAAGCCGTGTGCGGCCCAGAAGTCCACCAACGGGGCGTAGCCGTCCATCGACGAACCAAAGCCGTGCGAGAAAACGATAATGGGCAGCTCGTGCCCCGTTGCGGGCGCAGACACCCGCACTTGCAGATCCTCACCCCGTTCCGGGGCGGGCAGGACTATCGGTTTTACCGAGATGACTGGAGTAGGTGTATTAACGTTGATTTCCATAATTAAAGTTCCTTTCGTTGAGAGAGATTGGGTTTGGATCAATCACTAGAGTCTGCATTACCATGGGAGCGGGCCGTCCTCGTTCGAAAACGTGCCTGTCGGACCGTTTTGATCGAGGAGCGCCAGGCGCACGGGTTCGCGTGCCCCCTGTTCGACGGTGCGCGTGCCCGCGAAGTTGTTGAGGTCCGTGCCGGTGAAGCCCGGGCAGGCTGCGTTGACCTTGATGCCCGTCGACTCGAGTTCAATGGCGAAAGCAAGCGTCACGGCGTTAAGGGCGGTCTTCGACGGGCTGTACACGGCACCGAACATCGGGCGATGCGGATTGGCCGGGTCGGCGTTGAGCGTCAACGACCCCGCTTCGCTGGATACGTTGACAATGCGTGCCGCCGGCGCCTTACGCAGGAGCGGCAGCATCGCTTGGGTGACAGCGATAACGCCAAACACGTCGTCTCAAACACCGTGCGTACCTCGTCAAGAGAAGCGACGCTTGGCCGGCACGATTTCGCTATTTCCTCAAGCGGCCGGCCCGGATTACCTGCATGCGAGATGCCCGCATTGTTCACAAGCACGTCGAGACGGCCGAGCTCAAGGCGGATACGCTCTGCCGCAGCGTCGATGGAGGCCTGATTTGTGACGTCGAGCTGGAGGGCGCGCGCGTCCGCTCCGACGCTTTTTGCGGCCTCCTTCCCATTCTTAAGGCTGCGCGACCCGACGAGTACGGTGAATCCATGTGCCGCGAGTTCTTTGGCAATTTGAAGACCGATTCCTTTGTTGGCCCCGGTAACCATGGCGACGGGTTTATCCTGCACCTGAAAAATCTCCTTTCGTGCATTGATGTGCGCTATTTGTAAATGCTCCAGGTTGATACGCCAACTTCGTATCCAAAATGGATCACTGGGTTGATATGTCAACCCAATGGGTAAAAAAACTTGGTTGCGCCTCAACCCGTCATGTGTGATCACACCTTAGTTGACACATCAACTTGGAATCCATTGTAACATGTTGTGGTTGACGCATCAACCGTGATATGATGTTTCTATGGATAAGAACGAGCTAAATGAAGAAGAAATGCGAATATGGCATATGTGGAAAGGCTCCTTCCAAACCATCTTCGGCCGCGTAATCAAAGAAATATCCGAGCAGACCGGACTATCGGAAGGTGATTATGGCGTATTGGACCGGTTAGACCTGCTTGGGGACGGCAGCCTTCGCCAACAGGAATTAGCCGACTCGATGGACTGGGATAAGAGCCGATTGTCGCATCATTTGACGCGGATGGAGAAACGTGGACTCGTGAGGAGGAAGCCGCTGAACACGGATCGTGGCGTACAAGTCATCATCACTCCCGCCGGGAAATCGGCGTTGGATGATGCCCGTCCCATTGCCTCCAAAGCAATACGCAGGCATTTCTTTGATCAATTAACCGAACAAGACAAGGAGTCGATTACCAGGCTGGCGGAGAAGACAAGGTCTTCGTCTTGTAAAGCTCCGCCGCCTTGACCGCATTCATGAAGCAGTTATGCACATCGATCGACCAGGAACCGGCCTCTTCCGCCAAAAACGCGGAGGGGGCCTTTGCTTTCCGCAAGCAAAAGTCCCCCTCTTATTCCCGTACTCGGAACCCAACGAATATCATTTCAAAACACGCTATTTTGAAACCCGGGGTCTCGAATCTCGCTGAAAATCATCCGTTTACCAATACATGTCCTATACATTGCACTGATGATCGTTTTTAAGTCTTTTTCATGGGAGTTGAATCATTAAAGCGGGGCGTACTCCATAACCGGCTACGCTGTTATTCCCATAGCTGCGAATACTGCAACCCGTACCGATAAAACATACACGCGAAGGTTTGTTTCCTTGTGTTCGCAGCCACCACCAGGAACAGCCAAGTTCTTCGCCGTCTTTGACCATATAGTTATCTTTGTTCGCTTTATCATATTCATACAAGCTGCATCCATCAGGTTTTTTTGTTTTGGCGAAGTCCGTTCCAACCGCACGCAGCAAATCCTTGCCGTGTGTATCAGCCAATGCCTTGATCTCGTTCACGCTAAGCAAAAAAACCTTGTCTTCCGTATCCGGGCTGCCTTTTCCGTTGTCCGTGCAATGCGCCGTCTTGATCCGTTCCTTCTCCGTGTCACTGAATGCGGTACGATAGAATTCATCGTTCAGCCACTTGCGCAAATCACAGTCACGCCACGTCATATCCACGCAATCACGCCACGTAATGTCTGCACTCTTGCCGTGATACCGCTTGCAGTCTAAAATATACTCGCTTAGAACAAACAATTCACGGCCCGAGTTTTGGAGAACACGCCATTTGATCGGCAGTTCCATGCCTTCTTTCGAGTGCGGATACGTTCCGAATGTAATGATATCGCCGGTTTTTATGTTCCGGTGCGGCGTGAAAGCAACATAACCGTTTTCCAATAAAGTCTCCCCTCCTTATCTCTTCCTGATTTGATCATAGAACATTCATGCAAGATTTCATTTGACGTCCCGAGAATCCTTGTAGGAAGGACCTGCAGTTCTTATAATATTGTTGCTGAGGTTTAAGGTTTCACTTTAAGGAAAGGGATCGCCAATGGACAAAAACTATACGCCGAAACAAATCGCCAATAGACTTCATGTCAGCACCACCACCTTGCGAAGATACGAAGATCTCGATTTGGTGCCCGATGTACCACGAACAGCCAGTAACAGAAGATATTACACACCGCTCCATGTTCAAGCATTCATTGCTTTGCGTGCCTTAATCAAAGGATTCGGCATTTCGGTCAGCTACGATGCCATGAGTATGTTAAAAAAAGGAAGAACCGAGCAGGCACTTTGGAAAATCAACTTACATCAGTACAACATCCAAGTAGAGAAACAACGAGTGGAAGAGATTATGGGACTCATTCAAAAAACCGACTTCTCCAAATACAGGAATATCCAGGTAACGGAGGAGATGAAAATCGGGGAGGTTGCCGCTATCGCTGGCGTTAACGCATCCGCAATCCGACATTGGGAAAAGGAGGGGCTCATCCGCTCCAATCGGAACCCGGAAAACGGATATAGGACCTTCACGTCGGGGGAATTAAAAAAGATTATCGTGCTGAGCAGCTTAAGGAAAACCGTCTATTTTATTGAAAATATGAGACAGCTCCTTACGGCTTTAGAGACATCCGATTTCGCTGCGATTGAACGCTCCTTCAAGATGGCTCTGCAGCAGCTAAACGAGCAATTGAAAAATCAAATGCACGGCATATCCGAAATGATGAAATATATTGAGCTTCAGTCAACCCTATCTGTCGAAGCGCCAAAATTGTAATGCTAACATACAGCACCAGAAGACGCTTAGTTCTATCTTCTACGTTTGAGATCCGGCTCTTATTTGCCGTTATTTATGATACGGTTCTTTGTAACTGGGCTAATGGCGAAAAACAAAAGAAGCTGCCTGCGTGGCAGCTCCTTCGTTATTCGTCAGGTGTGAGAAGATCCCCATCTTCTCCAAGCGGGAAACACGGACCTTTCGCCTCCCTCAAAAGCGATCAGTTCGTGGTATTGCGGCTAAACCGATTCACGGCGCTAAACAGCGCTTTTACCGATGAGGTCATAATGTCGGCGTCGATGCCGCAGCCCCAATATACGCTGCCGTCGGAAGTCTTGATGCCGATATAAGAGACAGCTTGCGATTTGGAACCCGTTTCCAGGGCATGCTCCGTATAGACCAGATCGGAATAGTTCAGCCCAAGATCGGTTTGCAGCGCATTGCTGATCGCATCGAGTCTTCCGTTTCCGGTGCCTTCGATTTCCTTGACTACATTGCCGGTCCGGATCGTGACAGTGGTATGGAAATCTTCATTGTCTATCATACGATATTTGACGAACTCGACAGGCGTTTTGATATTCACGTATTCCTTCACGAAAATATCGTAGATCTCATCGGGCATCAGCTCCTTCTGTTGCTGATCCGATACGTTTTTCACGAAGTAACCGAAGTTTTCGCGCATTTTCGCCGGGAGGTCGAGTCCGTATTTCATTTGCAGCACGTACCCGATTCCGCCTTTGCCGGACTGGCTGTTAATGCGGATAATATCACCTTCGTATTCCCTGCCGATGTCCTTGGGATCGATCAGCAGATATGGAACCGACCAATGCCGGGGTTCCTTTTCTTCGCGCCATTTCATGCCTTTGGCGATGGCATCCTGATGCGAACCGGAGAACGCGGTAAATACGAGCTCGCCTCCGTAAGGATGTCTTTCGCTTACTCTCATTTTGGTCAGCCGTTCATACACGGAGGCAATCGCAGGAATGTTTTCGAAATTCAGCTTCGGATCCACCCCGTGCGAGTACATGTTGAGCGCCAGCGTTACGATGTCCACGTTCCCCGTCCGTTCTCCGTTGCCGAACAAAGTGCCTTCCACGCGCTGGGCTCCGGCCAGCATCCCCAGTTCGGCGTCAGCCACGCCCGTTCCTCTGTCGTTATGCGGATGGACCGACAAAATCACGTGCTCCCGGTAGTTCAGGTGCTCGCTCATATACTCGATTTGGCTGGCGTAGACGTGAGGCATCGACATGGATACCGTTGCAGGAAGATTGATGATGACCGGATTCTCCGCCGTCGGCTGCCAAACGTCCAGAACGCTATTACAGATGTCCAAGGCAAAATCGATCTCCGTCC
This sequence comes from Paenibacillus sp. VCA1, assembly GCF_031583795.1. Taxonomy (NCBI): domain Bacteria; kingdom Bacillati; phylum Bacillota; class Bacilli; order Caryophanales; family Paenibacillaceae; genus Paenibacillus; species Paenibacillus sp. VCA1. The sequence goes on from NZ_JAVLSX010000003.1 coordinate 430,332, forward strand.
CGGTAAAGCTCTCCGGCGAATACTGGAATTGAAAGTTCCCTTCCGTCTCCGATGCGCATTCTTTCAGCAGCTTGGCGCCGCTCACGGCGATGTCGATAATCTCTTCCCTGGATTTGCGGAATACCTGCTCACGCTGCGCCACGGAGGTTGAGTTGTACAGATGGACAACGGCCTTTTTCGCGCCTTTCAGCGATTCGAACGTTTTGCGGATAATGTGCTCTCTTGATTGGGTAAGCACTTGGATCGTGACGTCATCCGGAATCAAATCCTGCTCGATCAATGTGCGCAAAAAGGCAAACTCCGTTTCCGACGCCGCGGGAAATCCGACTTCAATCTCCTTGAACCCGATATCCACGAGCATCTTGAAGTATTCCAGCTTCTCCTCCAAATTCATCGGAACGATCAACGCCTGATTGCCGTCGCGAAGGTCAACGCTGCACCAAATCGGCGCCTCTGTAATATATTCCTTTTGGGCCCACTTCAAGCTGGTCTCCTGAGGCATAAAATATCCTCTGGCGTATTTGTTTACATTTTTCATGGATATCCTTCCCTTCATCGATTTCCTGCGTTGACCTGCCAAAGATCGAACGCACAAAAAAAGCCTTCCATCTCCACCAACAGAGACGAAAGACTTTGACATCTTACGCGGTACCACTCCGAATTCATGCCGTCGCCCGGCATGCACTCTGCGGATACGGGTTTGCAAAAAACGGACAAACCTGGCATCCTCCTGATGATAACGGTCAGGCTCCGGCTCCACCTACTTACCGATTCAGCGAGCAACTCCAAGGCGAGTTCCGATCTTCTCCGCGGCTGTTTCGCACCGTCCAACAGCTCTCTGTTCGCTTCAAAAACCGTACTATTCCTTTTCAACGTAGTTTAATTATTAGGATTAATGTTATATAACCAACGCGAAGGTGTCAAGTGGAATCTAAAACGTATTGTTCTTCAGTTCATGCTTTTTTATTTGGCGAATGAGCTATAGGTTCATACAGGATTTATTTTTGATTTCGTTCCGTCAAAATGTAGGCGGAGTGGAAACTGCTATGAGCAGCGTTTCACCGTCCCAGATATTCTTATAACTATGGGGGGTTCTGGCATCATAATAGATGCTGTCCCCTTCTTCGAGCGTATAACGTTCATTGCCAAGCACAAACTCCAAACGCCCGGAGTGAACGAATAGAAACTCCTCGCCTTCGCTATGGCCGACGCTGACGTCACCGTAAGATGCTCCTTCTTCCAGTACTCCCCAGATCGGTCCCATTTTATTGCTGCTTCCTTGGCTGAGCGCGTACCAGGTAATGCGGGAACCCTCGGAATGCACCAAAGGTTTGCGCTCGTTTTTTCTAACGACAATACTTCGCTTCTCCTCGCCGAACAAATCCGTAAAATTCACGTTTAATGCGTTCGCTATGCGCTTAAGTACACTGATGGAGGGATTCGCCTTATCCCGTTCAATTTCACTGAGAAAAGACAAGGATACAGATGCCGCTTCGGCTACCCTCTTGAGCGTTAATTTCTGTTTTTTTCGCGTGTTTCGAATGGTTTCACCGATCGAATTCATGTGCCGTCCTCCCAAATTCCGGAAATGATTTCGCTGATAGCGAAATTTTTAATTTTATAATAGGGGTAAACATGAGCAATATCAAGCCCTTTTACTAGGACAGAATTACGGTGTAAAAACGTTGATTTGTCAGTTTTATTGGACTACTATTTTATTAGGGTCGACGAACGAATTTTACCCGGGTATGACAGATCGTTCATTCTCAACAGAATAATTTTCATCTGCAGCGAAATTTTTGATGGTTACGAGGCACGATCACATGATGGCAACGGAAAGCCGATCCTTGTTATTCGGATTCATATAAACGTGTCAGAAGGACGAAAGGGGCATAAAGAATGACTAATAAAATTCCCAAGGTCTATCAAGTAGGTGATGTTACCGTTACACGTGTCACGGAGATGATGCTTGACGGTGTTCCACCGGAAGTGTATTTTGCGGGATCGTGGGACCCCAAATTTCTGGAGGAGAATCGGGACTCTCTTCCGGCTGGCCTGATCGATGGCAATTCTCAGCTTATCGTTAGTATTGGAACATGGGTAGTGAAAACTCCGAAGCATACGATCCTTATCGATACGGCTACAGGAAATGATAAAAACTTGCCTTTAAATCCGGATCTCGCCAATCTTGATCTCCCTTATCTCGAGCGGTTGAAAGAGGCGGGAGTTACACCGGAGGAAGTCGATTACGTTCTGCTGACGCATCTGCACGTGGACCATGTCGGTTGGAATACGAAGCTCGTTGACGGAAAATGGGTACCGACGTTCCCAAATGCCAAATACGTATTTCCCCTCGCGGAGCAACAATATTACTCGAGCGAGGCCAGCCACAACAAAGCGAACGAAGCAAACTTTAACGTTTACGAAGAAAGCGTATTGCCTGTTGTTGAAGCCGGCTTAACGCAAACCATTGGTCCTGAGGGTGGGGAATTTCTTGATATTTTCACATTCATTCCGACGCCCGGCCACAGTATCGGCCAAATGTCGATCCGACTTAAAACTGGCGGAGAAGAAGCCTTATTTGGCGCCGATGTGATGCACCATCCGTTCCAGGTTTTTAACCCCGAATGGAATTCCATGTACTGCGAATTTACCGACCAAGCCCGAATTTCACGGCTCCAGGTGCTGGAGAACATCGCGGATCGTCCAGTCATTTATTTCAGTACGCATTTTCCGGAAAGCGCGGCGGGGTACGTGACTCGAAGCGGTGACGGATACAAGTGGGACTTTATTTAAAACGACCTGACACAAACACAATACGAAAGGCGTTGAGCTTATGACAACCCATAATTTTCTTAATGATGTAAATATCGTGACCGAAGACCTTCGTATCCCAAGCGATACGCCCGGAATCGAACTTTATGTGCGAAATAAACGGCCAGCTTCCATGAATACCTTCTCCAACGAAAAAACGATCGTGATGGTTCATGGCGCTACCTATCCAATTGGCAGTCTGTACGATGTGGAGCTTGACGGCTTCACTTTTCTGGACTATCTTGCCAGCCATGGCTATGACGTGTACGCCGTGGACGTCCGCGGCTATGGCGGCTCGACAAGACCGCCTGAGATGGAGCAGCCTGCCGACCTTAATCCACCGCTTGTCCGTACGGAAACAGGGGTCCGAGATTTTGGCACAGCCGTGGACTATGTTCTCAAACACCGGAATTTAACGAAGGTGAATGTTCTGGGCATGTCTTGGGGAGGAACGGTTGCGGGGGCTTATACCAGCCAAAACAACGATAAGGTAACCAAGCTTACGCTTGTCGCTCCGCAATGGCTGAGCTCCAAACCGGTTCCGATCGATACCGGGGGTCCGCTTGGTTCGTATCGCCTTGTTGCTGTTGGCAGCACGAAGGAACGTTGGCTGAGCGCTGCGCCGGAACATAAACGCGGAGATTTGATTCCGGAGGGCTGGTTTGAACAATGGGTCAAAGCCACCCTTGCTTCCGACCCAGGGAGCCTAACCGATCATCCTGAGCATATTCGGGCGACTAATGGCCCTATTCTGGATATCCGCGAATACTGGACGGCTGGTAAAGCTTTCTATGATCCCAAGGAAATCACCGTTCCCGTCCTTCTTGTTCATGCCGAGTGGGATATTGATGTACCCCTTGAGCTAGCCCAGAATTTCTTCACTTCCCTGACAGGGGCTGCCTATCGCCGCTGGGTCGAAATCGGAGAAGGGACGCACATGGTTTTGCTGGAGAAAAACAGACTTCAGGCTTTTCAAGCCATCCGCGGTTTCTTGGATGAAGCGTACGCACCTGCGAAATAAAGATGCCGCTGCAAGAGCGGATTTAATGATATCGCTCGCCTAATTAGAGAGGCCCGCGGCATTGTTGCCCCGGGCCTTTTATTACGAATTTATAAAAGACAGAGAGGAATTTCATACGATGAGCCATACCGCCATAACAACAACAAAAGCACCGTCAGCTATCGGCCCTTATTCGCAAGCCATCGCTTTGGGAAATACCGTCTACACTTCGGGCATGCTGCCAATTGATGCCGAAGGAAATCTGAAAGAAGGCATCATTGACCAAACCCATCAAGCATTAAAGAACCTGCAGGCCGTCTTGGCTGAAGCCGGATTTTCCTTAGAAGATGTTGTCAAAACATCCGTTTTCATGACGGATTTAGGGCAATTTCAACAGATGAATGATGTGTACAGTCAATATTTCAGCGATCATCACCCTGCCCGAACAACCGTAGAAGTGGCTAAACTTCCAAGAGACGCCAAGATTGAAATAGAGCTTATCGCAGTCAAACGCATTTAAACCCGCCCCGTCATCTCTATTTCTTTGAAAGAAGGCGCATCTGCTTGCGATCTTATTTGCTTCTCTTATTTTGTGCAACCCTTTACGGGAGCAATTTCGTCTTAGGCTCGTTGCTGCTGCAAGCATTTCCCGCCTTGCACCTGTCGGCATACCGGCTTATGGTTTCATCGGTGTTCCTGCTTATTTATTTGGCTGCAACCCGTCGCTTAACGAAGATTACGTTACGTGACTCCGTTTATTTGGTGCCTTTCGTCCTGATCGGGATGCTGCTGCATCAAGTTTCTTTCTTTACGGGGCTTCGGACAACGGACGCAACGACGGCTTCGCTCATCTTGTCGTTGGCTCCGATTTTTACAGCGCTGTTTGCCCGCTTATTTTTGAAAGAATCATTTACGATCCGCATGGCCGCAGGTGCGATTGTCGCCTTCGCCGGCGTCTTCCTCGTCGTTGGACATGGCGGAAGCTTGAGAATTGCCATCACTCCAGGCATCTCGATCATGTTTGTCTGTATGCTGGCGTTATCAGGATCCATTATCCTGATGAGAAAGCTGACGGAACGTATGGACGCGTTGGTCGCAACCGTGTATACGACGGTGCTGGGCTGCATTTCGGTATACCCGGTAGCGGTCTGGAGCGAGCCTCACGTACAGGCACAGCCCCGCTTCTGGTGGTGGGTTCTCTTGATCGGATCGGCGTTGCTTATTCAGGGCTTATGCGCGGTCATCTGGAATGGACAGATTCGAAAAGTAGGCGCGGCTAAAGCATCGCTGTTTCTGAATTTACAGCCGTTTGTTGCCATGGTTTTAGGTTATATCATTCTTGGGACCCCGATTTCCTCAACGCAAGTGGCAGGATCCTTTCTCATCATTTGCGGGGTAGTTCTAGCCACATTGCAGGGGAAGAGAACAAGGAAATCGCATGATGATAAATTAGAGCTATCCCCTGCGGAGAGATAATGGTCTGTAAAAAGGGGCGTACAGACCGAAGATGGGCTGGCTAACTCAGATATTTTTTTCTTTAAAATTGGAGCTGACTGTATGGAGATCGTACGGCAAGTTCAGGGCCATCCTGCGGGATGGCCCTTTCTTTGAGGTTTATTATTTTTCAATCAGACAACCGTTCTCCAAATAAAAAACACGATCACACAGCGGCAAAACCCGTTCGTCATGCGTAACCATAATTGCGCTCTTGCCCCGTTCTTTTGCCTCACCGGCAATCATTCGTACAACGTCCATTCCCCTTGAGGCATCTAGGCTAGCGGTCGGCTCATCCGCCATCAGCACGGCCGGGTCGTTCATGAGCGCTCTTGCGATGGCGACGCGCTGACGCTCGCCGCCCGACAACTTGTCGGGATAAGCATTTCTGCGGTGGTTCAAGCCCAGCGTATGAAGCAGCTCCCGGATACGCTCATTCGCCTTCGCTTTGTTCATGTCCCCCAACTTTGCGACCAGCATCAACTGTTCTTCCACCTTCAAGTAGGGAATCAGGTTGGCATTTTGGAAAATAAATCCGATTTTGTTCAGCCGCATGTCGGACAACGCCTGCTTCTCTTTACCGGTTATCGATTCTCCGTCCAGCAAAACCGCACCGCTCGTAGGCTCCAGGAGCGCGCCTGCGATCGACAGGAACGTGCTCTTACCGGATCCGGAAGGCCCCATGACAGCGACAAATTCCCCTTCCGATACTTGCAAGCTTAGGTGATCCAGCACCGTTCTTTGCGTGCCCCCATCCTCGTAGGTATGCGTAATATTGTCCAGGATCAGTCTGTGTCTCATGCTGCACTCCTCCCAATCGCATCCAGCGCGTCTATTTTGGTTACTTTCCAGACGGAAAGCAATGATCCGGCGAGCGACATGGCGATAAAGGCGCCGCTAGTATACGCCAGCGTAGAAGGTTGAAGCTGGAACGGCATTCCGCCGGGCAAGACGGCTTCAATCGCTTGGACAAGAAGCATACTGACAATAAGGCTCCCTGCCGATAAGAGCAACACTTGCAAGGTGACGCTTCGCACAAGGTACGCCGTCCGTGTGCCAATCGCCTTCAAAATACCAAATTGGCTGCTCTTCTGAATGGTGATGACATAGAAAAACACCGCTAGGACAAATGAAGAAATGATAAACAAGAAAATGATCATCATCCACAGCGAGCCCTGCTCCTCCTTGTAGCCCGGGATGGCCGAAACGGCATCCGATTTTGTAACGATCTCCGAATCCGGGAGGGCTGAAACGAGCTGCTCTGCCTGGTGCTTATCCGCCTTTACGGCAATCGCACTGTAGGTCTTTTCGTCTCCGGATCCTCCTGTTCCCGGTCGAGCCATGGTTTCCAACTGAAGCTGCCGCCAGTCGTGTTCATTCAGAAATACCGCCGGCGAATGGCTGAACGATTCATCGCTGACAAAACCGCTAACGGTCCATTTCAAGCCCGAAGCCTGATCGACCAAAACCGTTCCGAGGCCAATCCCCGAATCCTTCAGCTTACGATCCACAAGTACTTGTCCGGTTCCGTTTGATGTGATAGCCGCACCTTCGGTCACCTTGGGCATCAACCAGCCCTCCGGCCTAATTCCGAGAAGCGTCACGTCCAGCTTGCCGGCCGTTCCCTCTGCCGTCATGGTGGTCATCTTGACGCCAAGCGGCTGCACGTTCTGCTGTCCTGCGATTGAACTTGCTTGCACCAATACTTGTCCGCTGAGTTGCGAACGGGTGAAGCGGTGATTCGAATCCTTCTCCATAATAAAATGCGTAGCGTCCATATTTTGAATCGACGCCGCGTTATCATAGGCGAGCCCGCGCGCAAGCCCTGTAACGAACAGAACCAGGAAGGCGACGAGCAGCATAATAATCGCAATGAGCGAATAGCGGACTTTTGCGAACCTCATTTCCCGAATGGCCAAATACATTGTGCTTCCCTCCTCTTAGATGTCTCCAGTTTAGGAAGCGAATATAAACGGCGCATAAATAACAAATTACAATTTGGGAAGCGTTACAATAAATCTTGTGCCAACCCCTACCGAGCTGCTCACTTCAATATTTCCCTCGTGCAGCTGCACGATCCTTTTCACGATGGCAAGCCCCAAACCCGTTCGGCCCGAAGCACGTTCCCGTGCGCGATCGACACGGTAGAAACGGTCGAATAGAAAGGGCAAATGCTCGGGAGCAATCCCTTCGCCAGTATCCGAAATGACGACGCGGATATGGGACTGCATTTCCTCCGCATACACTTCAATGCTTCGGCCTGACGGAATATGGCTTGCGGCATTGCTCAGCAAGTTTGTCCACACTTGCATCAGCAGCACTTCGTCTCCCTGAACCGAAATAGACTCCGGAACCGATAGTTTAAGCAGCAAATCTTTCTCTTCCAGCTGCCATTGCAGCATCTCGACGGCTTGACGGATATGGCCGCGCAGGTAAAAGCGCTTCTTGTTCAGCGCCTCTTCTCCTTGTTCCAGCGTAGAGAGCAGCAAAAGTTGTTTGCTTAGCATCGAGAGGTGGCGGCTTTCAGTTTCAATAATCGAGGCATATTGCAAACGTTCCTCTTTCGGCAAATCCCCTTGCGCCAATACTTTGGCAAATCCTTGGATGGAGGTGAGCGGCGATTGGATTTCATGCGATACATTCGATACAAACTGTTGGCGTGCCAGATCGACCCGCTCCAGTTCCCGGCCCATCGTCATAAAATGCTCGGCGAGCTGACCGATTTCATCGCGTCTTCCGGTTTTTAACCGAAGATTGTAGTTCCCTTGCGCAAGGCGTTTGGTCGCTTCGGTTAACCGCGTAATCGGCTTGACGATATAACGAGTGCTAATCAAGAAAAATAATATGCTAATGATGATGGTCAGCGATAAGACCAGTGCAAAGAAGGTACGAAGCTCCCCGAACTGCAGCAGTACATCCGGCCGCATGAACAAGGCATAGGCCTTCCCGGATGTTTGGATGGACACGCCTACCGTATTGCTTAAACGGTTTTCAAAGAAGCCGGTAATGAACGGCTTGTTCGGAAACTGCGCAACACCGTGATAGATGCCTCCGCTAAGGACGAACCGGATGTCTTGTTTGTCTAGATCCTGTTCACGGAAGGCCCCCCCATAAAAATGCGATTCCTCTTGCCCATCCGTCACATAGATTTCGTACCCTAACGAGGCTGCATTGCGAAGATATCGCTCCATACCGTCAGGATTGAATTCAATAAAGTCCTTCATCTGCTCGGCAATGGAAACAAGCTTCTTATCGTTATAAGGTTTGAGCTTCATATGGTAGTAAATATTTGAACCAAGCAACCCCAGCACGCTGCTGGCGAAGATGACGGCTAATGTGATCAGAAACACGCGATAGTACAGACTCTTCATTTGTCCCTCACCACAATTTTGTAGCCGATGCCGCGAACCGTTTGAATAACAAAATCGTCCGCGTAATCGGCAAAACGCTGGCGCAGCCTGTTGATATGCACATTAACCGTATTGTCGTCTCCTTCATAATCCTGGCCCCATACGAGACGGATCAACTCTTCGCGGGAAAATAGACGCCCCGGGTATTGCGCCAGCTGAGCCAGCAACTCAAACTCTTTCATCGGCAGTAAAATAAGAGATTGGCCGTCGGTCACTTCAACGTTTTTGCGGTCAATGGTAATACGATGCATCCGAATGATGTCATCCGCTGGCCGGTTATAGCGGCGGAACAGCGCCTTGACCCGGAAGAGCAGCTCTTCGGGCTCGAAAGGTTTGGTCACATAGTCATCCGTCCCTCTTAAATAGCCTTGTTCTTTATCGGACAACTGGTCTTTGGCCGTCAGCAAAATAATCGGGATATCGTATTGCTGCCGAATATGCTCACACAGCTCAAACCCGTCCATATGCGGCATCATCACATCAATGATCGCAATATCGATCGGCGAGCGTTCCATAACCTTTACCGCCTCGGACCCGTCTTGAGCTTCATGCACGCGATATCCTTCGCGGGTCATGACGTAACGCACCAGCGCTCTAATATTTGGATCATCGTCTGCCAGAAGCAGATGGTTCATCTTCAAAACCCCCAGTCTCTGTTCCTATTGTTCGTTACAAATTAGATACACTATGCATCATGTCCTTCTATTCCCCTTCTTCACGAGGAACATCAAAAAATAATAGGTCGCAGGTTACCATTCCCCGTAATGTATCCAAATGGGCGTTTTTTTGCAAGAGCGTTTTGCATTTTATGCAGAATTGGTAGATATGAACGGTCAGGTATTTTTGGATGAATCCAAAAAAATAGAGCCAAAGGATTATCAGGATGATGCCGAAATGCTGCAATCTCCAAGCTATGTGCGAATGATTCCATCCTCCCGCAAAAACCAGCCGATAAAGCGCTGGAGAAAGGCGAAGCAAGACATCGGCGCGAAAAAAAATTGGGATAGAAGTTTGGGGGATTAACGCACAGAGAGCAACTCAAGCGCATACCATGCTACGTGTCGTCTTCTCCGTTTCATTGGACCATTCCGGTTGATCGTATTATCAGGTGTAAGGTTACTTTCTCAAGAGAATCTTTCGCCGACACTTATGGTACGGTCCAGCTTAACGGAAATACCGACAAAAGACTGCTACGGCATGTTGAATGCCTTTAAATCGGATACCTCATTGGTTTTCGACACCGCCAAAAACGCTTGTTTCAAATTTCCTCTTGCTCAATACTGCCTATCCTGCTATTATGGAGAAGCATAATTTTTGGAAAGCGAATATTCGATATATGTAGGATCTTTCCAAGCAGATAATCTTTGACCACTTCCTTCGGGTAGTTAAGGCCATACGGACAGCCGGGTCAAATGCCGATTGGCAACTTTCGTTGCCTTATTGATTGAGTTAAAAGCTCAAATTTTATAAGTTGGTAACTTTATAACCAGTGCATACGCACACAACTTGTGAAACGGTCAATAAGAGTGGTAAAAGTAATTATTTGCTATATAGACTCTGATCCTAGGTAATATATTTGAATATTAAGAGCCTTCCATGAAAACGATGCGTTTTATGGCTGACTGGCGAGCGCGCTAGAGGTTTGTCCTGTCATGCTTAATGGAACTATCTTATTATTTGACTATATCAAGCAAGTGTGATGCGCATGGGTGCGTGTTTCGCTTGCTTTTTTTGTGCCGTTTTACAGAAAATTTTATTTTGGTGAGGAGATTGAGAAATGGGAAAAGCACTAATCATTGGCGCCGGCGGCGTAGCATCTGTAGCAGTTCATAAATGCGTTCAAAACAGCGAGGTCTTCGAGGAAATCTGCATCGCCAGCCGCACGAAGTCCAAATGCGACGAACTGAAAGCCAAATTGGACGGCGGCAAAACCAAAATTACGACGGCTCAGGTCGATGCCAACAACGTAGACGAGCTGATCGCTCTGATTAACGAAGTTAAACCGGATATCGTCATGAACCTGGCTCTGCCTTACCAAGATTTGACGATCATGGATGCTTGCCTGGCTACCAAAACGCACTATATGGACACGGCAAACTATGAGCCGGAAGATACGGCGAAATTCGAATACAAATGGCAATGGGAGTACCGGGAACGCTTTGAAAAAGCAGGAATTACGGCACTTCTGGGCAGCGGATTCGACCCAGGCGTCACCGGCGTATTCTCCGCTTATGCATTGAAACACTATTTTGACGAAATTGAATATATCGATATTTTGGATTGCAACGGCGGGGATCATGGCTATCCTTTCGCAACCAACTTCAACCCGGAAATCAATATCCGTGAAGTGTCCGCCAACGGCCGCTACTGGGAAAACGGGGAATGGATCGAAACGAAACCGATGGAAATCAAACGCGAGTACAACTTCGCCGAAGTCGGCAAAAAGGACATGTACCTGCTGTACCACGAGGAGCTCGAGTCTCTTGCGCAAAACATCCCTGGACTGAAACGCATCCGTTTCTTCATGACGTTCGGCCAAAGCTATCTCATGCACTTGAAGGCGCTTGAAAACGTAGGAATGACCTCCATCGAACCGATCGAATTCGAAGGCAAACAAATCATTCCGCTTCAATTCCTGAAGGCTGTGCTTCCGGACCCGGCTTCCCTCGGTCCTCGGACGGTAGGCAAAACGAACATCGGCTGCATCTTCAAAGGGAAAAAAGACGGCCAAGACAAAACGTATTATGTCTACAACGTTTGCGACCATCAAGAGTGCTACAAAGAAGTGGGCTCCCAAGCCATCTCTTACACGACCGGCGTTCCTGCCATGATCGGCGCGGCGATGGTCCTCACCGGCAAATGGAACAAACCGGGCGTATACAACGTCGAAGAGTTCGATCCGGATCCATTCATGGAAGAGCTGAACAAATGGGGACTCCCATGGGTTGAAGACTTCAATCCGGTGCTGGTAGACGCCTTGCCTGAAGAAACGAAAGAACCGGAGCTCGTTCGTTAATATGCGGTTCGAGGAATTGCCGACACCTTGTTTCGTCGTCGATGAAGCGCTCATCGAAAAAAACCTGAAAATTTTGAACGGCGTCATGCAGCGTACGGGAGCCAAAATCGTGCTGGCGCAAAAAGCTTTTTCCATGACCGAAATGTACCCGCTCATCGGACAATATTTAAGCGGCACGACCGCGAGCGGTTTATTCGAAGCACGGCTGGGCCACGAGGAAATGGGCAAAGAAAACCACGTCTTTGCCCCTGCCTACCGTGAAGATGAAATCGACGAGATTGTATCCATTTGCGACCATATCATCTTCAATTCCTTTTCCCAGCTGGAAAAGTTTAAAGGGAAAGCTCTTGCAGCCGGCAAAAAGGTAGGTCTTCGCATCAACCCGGAATGTTCGACGCAAGTGGGGCATGAAATTTACGATCCTTGTTCGCCGGGTTCTAGATTTGGCGTAAAGCAAGAGGATTTTCAGCCGGAACTGCTTGAAGGCGTGACGGGATTGCACTTCCATACCCTGTGCCAGCAGAACTCGGATGATTTGGAGACCACGCTGAACGCGGTCGAAGACAAGTTCCGGCCATGGCTGCCGCAAATGGAATGGATCAATTTCGGCGGCGGTCACCATATCACGCGGGAAGATTATGATATCCCGAGATTGGAAGCATGCATTAAGAGAATGCAGGAGAAATACGGTTTGGAAGTTTATCTCGAACCGGGAGAAGCCATTGCACTGAATGCGGGCTATATGGTTACTTCGGTCCTGGATATCCATCGCAACGGCATCGAGATCGCGATCGTGGACACGTCGGCGACCTGTCACATGCCGGATGTTCTGGAAATGCCTTATCGTCCGCCGCTGATCGGTTCGGGCGAAGCCGGGGAGAAACCGTACACTTATCGCCTTGGCGGTCCGACCTGCCTTACGGGCGACGTCATCGGAGACTATTCCTTCGATCACCCCCTGAAGAGCGGCGACAGATTGGTGTTCGAAGACATGGCGATCTACTCCATGGTCAAAACGAACACCTTCAACGGCATGCCGCTGCCGGCCATCGCCGTGCAGGAGAAAGACGGCAATTGCCGCGTCGTGCGCGAGTTCGGCTATCAGGATTTTAAGATAAGACTCGCTTAATGAATAACAAAGCCTTAGCCCTGTCATCAGGGTTAAGGCTTTTTGCATTTTCTCCGTTAATTATGACGCGGTTCACTTAGATGTATCCCCTGGACGATCTGCTCCGTAAAGCATATTCATGTGCTCGATATGTGCCGCTCCCCAATCGTTTAATGCCTGTAATACCACACTTAAACCTTTACCGTAATCCGAAATCGAATATTCTACTTTCGGAGGGATTTGGTTATAAACCTCGCGATGTACAATATCGTTATACTCAAGTTCCCTTAATTGTTGGGTGAGCATCTTTTTGTTTATATTCGGTATCGCTTTTTGAAGCTCGCTGAACCTCATTGTACCGTTTGAAATCAGCTGAAGCAGAATGACGGGCTTCCACTTCCCCACTAAAATATCCAGTGCCGATTCGAATTTGCAATACTCTTTCATTGAACCCCCCACTTCCCTTTTGCTTTGCAAGGTAACTTTTTGTTTACTATGTTTAGATAAAGTGCCTACTTCCGAAGTCGAATACCATGATCTATTATACCTTCAGAGGATATCGAAAAAGCAATCAGGAGGTTGGCACCGTTCATGAATTTTGTAATATGGATCATTCAAGGGCTTGTAGCCTTAGGTTTTGTCTACTCGGGGTGGCTGAAGGCATTTCAATATGAAAAAGCCAAAAAGTCATGGGGTTGGGTAAAAGATGTTTCCAAAGGATTCGTCGTTTTTATCGGGTTAGCCGAATTGGTCGGGGCATTGGGAGTTATTCTGCCTCAAGCGTTGGATATTGCGCCTGTATTAACGCCCATTGCCGCAACCGGACTTGCCGTCGTCGTTCTTTTGGGCGCCTTATTCCATATTAAACGCAAGGAGTACCGGGATATCGGCGTGAACATTGTCTTCTTCGCATTAGCTGTATTTGTTGCCATCTGTCGTTTTTAAGCCGATATGATATCTATGTGATGTTAGAGACATCCGCTATAAAGGTCCCTGTAAATGAAAATGAGTCCGGTATAAATTACCGGGCTCATTTCAAATAAACTGCTCAATACATATGGTGTCTGGCTGTTTAGGATACTTTACAACGGAACAGCCTTTAGATCATTAAGGCTTCGACACGGATACGAGAAGCTCGTTATCCCCAGAGATGACTGTCACTTCAGGCGGTAGGGTTAGGTCTTTCACGAAGCATGTATCCCCGATGTCCATCGCGCTGATGTCCAGCTCAACGGAAGTTGGCAGGTCTTTCGGCAAAGCCTCTACTTCAACATACGGATCCTGGATTTGCACAACTCCGCCCGACTTCGTTCCGATTGGAGTACCTACGAATTTCACCCCGAGCTTCGTACGAATGACCCCACCCGTCTGAACGAGCTGAAAGTCGACGTGCACAAGCGCGCGGGTTACCGGGTTCCGCTGAAGATCCTCCAGCAGCACCGTCATTGATCGGCCACCCTCCATCTGCAGCTCAATAAAGCCGGACGCCCCTTGCTTTAGCCATTTTTCAAATTGTTTAGTGGAAATATGAATGGGTTCATTATCTGCGTTTTTACCGAACACAACCCCCGGCAAACGCCCCTCTTGACGTAAATTGCGTAGTCCTGAAGAATTTAATCGCGGACGTCTTTCTGTATGAATACATGCAGCCATGCTCTACCTCTCCTTTACATGAGTGATCTTAGCGCCTTAACAGCAGCCGTCGAACCTCCCCTGAACGGGGATCAATAGAGAAACATAGCATCCGGACCTCCATCCTTTCAGATCGATAGCCATACATTAAATGTAAAAAACCCGCAAATACAGACGAAGGCACCCCACTCCGAGGAGTGGAATGCCTATGGGTTTTATCCACTATATCATAGATTGGTTAGTATTTCCAGAGCAGCTTTCATTTTTACTCCTCGTCACCTAACGCAAAATCAACAGCAGCCTCGGCATGAAGCCGTGTCGTATCATAAATCGGGATATTACAGTCTTCCTGTGAGATGAGCAGCGTGATTTCCGTACATCCGAGAATAACGGCTTCCGCCCCATTACGGATAAGACTGTCAATGATGTCGAGATATCTTTTCTTTGAATGTTCATTTATAATTCCCAGACAAAGCTCGTGATAAATGATATCGTGAACGACCGCCCGATCTGCTTCATCCGGAACAACGACCTCAAGTCCGAATTGATTGATAAGTCTGCCTTTGTAAAATTCCTGCTCCATCGTAAAGGCGGTCCCTAACAAACCCACCTTCTTTATTTTATCGCTCACAATTTTATTGGCTGTTGCATCTGCAATATGAAGTAAAGGAATCGATACCGAATTCATCACTTCGGGCGCCATCTTGTGCATCGTATTCGTGCATATGACGATGACATCGGCCCCGCCTGCTTCAAGCTTTTGTGCCGATTCAATCATGACCTTCGCAGCCTCCGCCCATTTCCCTTGATGCTGCAGATCTTTGACTTCTTGAAAATCCACGGAATACATCAGACTTTTTGCCGAGTGGTGTCCACCTTTCCTTTCTTTTACCCGTTCATTGATGATTTGGTAATAGAGCATGGATGATTCCCAACTCATGCCGCCTATAAGTCCTATTGTTTTCACTGCCTACTCACACCCATCCTTTTTATCTTATTTTGGCATAAGTATTCCGGGTTTGCATTAAGATGGATCAGAACTTGCAGTTACTTGTGATAGGGTTCAACTTAACAGGACTATCGGCGAAAAGCACACCTTAAATGTTCATTTCCAAAATGTAATTTTGTCAGAACCTAATCGGACCGACTCATATCCTTCTTCTTTGGCTTTTCCTATTGAAATAATCATGACTGGAGCATAGCGTTCTTCATCTAAATCAAATGCTCTAGCTAACCGATCAACTTCAAAGCCACCCATTGGATTCGTATCATAGCCATGTGCGCGAGCTACTAACATGAACTGCATGGCGAAGAGGCTGCTATCGACTTTTGCAACTTCAATTTTCAATTCTTTTGATAAAGCCGGATACATCGATAGAATGGTTTCGAGTTGACGATCCCGTACTTCAGCCGGCATTTTCCCTTGTTCCACAGCCATATTGTAAATTTCTTCAGCATAGAAGTAACTTTGAGTATCCCCAAAAATTAATAACATGGCTGATGAAGTGTCATTTTGCAACGTGTTGAAGCGCACAAGCGGTCTTAGTTTTTCTTTTCCTTCCGGAGTATCAACCACAACGACACGCCAAGGCTGCATATTTGCAGAGGATGGAGCCAAACTGGCTTCCGAAATCATTTCGCTCATCTCTTCTTTCGATATTTTAACGTTCTCATCATACTTTCGGACAGAACGCCGTCCCTTAACTATATTGGCGAAATCGTTATTTTGAATATTGTTAAACATAGAATCTTCTCCTTTGGATAACGTGAGATTTTTTTTGACATTGTATATGTCGTTCGTTATCATAAACGTATTATGAACTGTGAACCTAGGTTCATAGCAAGAAATAAAGAGGTCATCTGATGAAAATAAATGATGTTTCCAAACGAACGGGTCTGCCCATATCAACATTGAGATTCTATGAACGAAAAAAATTAATCCCGGACGGATTCGTTAAAAGAGATGAAAATAATTATCGTATCTATTCTGAAGAGATTGTTGAGTTTTTAGAGGATGTGAAGGCACTTTTATCCGCGGACCTTTCTATAGAAGAATTAAGTTTGCTTGTCAATCAACAACTCAACTTATCATACGAAGAAAAGAAGAACATTGTTGGACAAAAAATCAATCAAATTGACGATATCCAGAAGCGATTGGAAAAGTCGAAGAAATTTTTGAGTGCAGTCTTGGAAGGAAAAGCGAATTTTCAAACAAAGTGTTAAGGACTATTACCTAATCTATCTGTTATGGCTTTCCCAAAGTAAAAAACCATTGACGGCCCAGTACCGTCAATGGTTTTTTTAAATATTTCCTTACTTATCGATCAGATGGGTCACTTTCAGCATTCTTGCGATCAATGCGGTTACCTCGGCACGCGTCATTTCCGCTTTCGGGCTCAGAAGTTCAGGTCCGTTGCCTTGGATAATTCCCGAAGTGATCAGCTGGGCAACATCTGCTTTAGCCCAAGAAGCTACTGTTGCCCCATCCGCATATGGTGCCAATGCAGAAGCGATCTGCTCCTGACTCGGTACGTTTTCGGATTGAATCAAGCGGTACGCGCGGGCAATCATCGCGAAACCTTGCTCTCTCGTGATTTGCTGACCGCCTTTGAAGTTGCCGTCCTCATATCCGCGAACAATATCAAATTCATCCGCGAGCGCTACAGCATTCCGGTACCATGCCGTCGACGGTACGTCAGGGTAGATGTTTTGCGGTGCGTCCTGACGCATCAGACCCAGACCCAATACGACGATTTCAGCGAATTCGGAGCGTGTCACATATCGGTTTGGCGAGAACGTGTTGTCGCCGTTGCCTTTCAGGTCGAGTCTCGCGGCAATATTATTCACGTCAGCTCTGCCCCAATGATACTGCACATCGTCGAAATCCTGCGGATTCCAGATAACCGAATAGGTTCCGCTGCTGCGCAGATCATTGATGAGTGCGAAGTAACGGTTATCGATCTTCGTTACGACCGTCGGCACATGGAATACGCTGCCGTCCGGGTTCACAATAACGCCTGTCGTGATGCGGTTCGGGTCGACGCCTTCCGGAAGCGCGATGTATTTCGGCGCATAACCATTCAATAGTCCCGCTCTATCTGTTTTCCCGTCATGGTTAAAGGTCAAATCGAGGTCGACTGGATGCACAAGTAGTTCATAACCGCCTTGAGCTGCCTTCTCGCGGGCAACCTTAGCCAGATCGTCCGCAGAACGTTTGATCTTGATGTTAACGGCAATATCGCTGAGCGGCGCGTTGCCAAACTGTTTGCTAATGGCGTTCACATCGAGCTTCCCTGCAGGAACCGGATAAATCGCCAGCACATCTTCAATTTCCAGGCTGGAGCCGGTATCGGTGATCTTTTTCAAGCCTTCAAGCGTCAATCCTCGAACTTCAACATCGCCCTTACCCGGTACGCTGATGCCGAGTTTATGTCCTTTACCGTCCGCCAGAATGCCGGACAGCTTGTCCTTATCGATCGTAACCGTCGCCTGGTCTCCATTTACCGTACCCGAAGCAAACGATACATTCGAACCGTTATCGGTTGTTACGATGTTCCCTGGTTTCACAGGGTTGTCCGTCGTCGGTGGAGTCGGTGAAGTTGGTGTATTGTCTGTTCCGGAGTTGTCGTTACCGGAAGCTCTTGTTACGGTCACAGAATACGTTTTTCCCTTACCATTTTGATCCGTAACTTTAATTGTAATGACGTTTGGACCAACATTCAGGGCCAGATAGTCGCTAAGCTCACCGGTAGTTACCGTTTTCCATTCGCCGTTATTTACTTGAATCTGAATGGTCGCGTTCGGATCCTGCGCTGTTGGCGTCAATTGCAGTTGATTAACGCTATTCGCTACGCTCATCGTGTAGGATTCCTGATTCGGATCGAAAACCGGAAACAGGTGCCCTACAGATGGAACTAACGATTCCAGCTTGTTGTTGGCTGGTACAGCACTTTCGCGAACGATGACATAGGTATATTCGTTGATCAACTCACCGGCTTTGTCATAAACGCCGACTTTGATCTCGTTCTTACCTTCGATAAGCGGTAGCTTATTCCAATCGTCGGAAAGATACTCCTTACCTTCCACGAACACTCTCACCTGAGTATCGTCTGGATATTTCGCCACTGGATTCAGGCTGATGCCGTATACGTCATTCGTTACGGTTCCGCTATAGTTTTTGTATTGGTTTGGATCGAATGCTGGGGTTAACGTAATCTCCTTCTCGCCGTCTTGGGTAAGGCCAACATGATTCAATTCACCCAGTTCCCCGCCCAGTTTCACAAGATCCTTCTCTGCTTGCTCCAGAGCAGTCAACGCCTGATCCACTTCTTCTTGCGTCGCTGTCGGATCGTTCAGTACGCGTTCCGCTTCATCAAGAGCACGCTTTAAGTTGTCCCAGCTTGCTTGGGTGTAGTCGGAGTCGGTCAATTCGCCGGCAATAATCTTGCCGTCGATCTCATTCGCTTTCTTTTCTAGGGCGGACTTGTCAACCGCTTCTATGGTAATGTCTTTGCGTACTGGCATCGATGTTTTAGTATCTTTGGTCGCGGTTACTTCAACATTGTAAATGCCATTCGGCAAATCCATATCCGGCTTTACGCTCCAGTTGCCATTCGCATCTGCGATAGTTGTGAGCGTAATATTGTCATTGATCTTAACCATAACCGTTGCTCCCGGTGTTGCTGTACCCGCAAACTCCGGCTTTCCAGTGAACACTGTGTCGCCATTCGGCTGTTCTAGCGTTACCGTCGGTGCCGTTGTGTCTACTTCTATTGTTTTCGATACTGGCGCTGATGTTTTAGTGTCTTTGGTCGCGGTTACTTCAACATTGTAAGTGCCATTCGGCAAATCCGTATCCGGCTTTACGCTCCAGTTGCCATTCGCGTCTGCGGTAGTTGTAAGCGTAATATTGTCATTAACTTTAACCGTAACCGTCGCTCCCGGTGTCGCTGTACCCGCAAACTCCGGCTTTCCAGTAAACACTTTTTCTCCGGACGGTTGATCCATCGCCACCGCTGGCGCTAATGTGTCTACTTCTACGGTCTTCGATACTGGCGTCGATGTTTTACCGTCTTTGGTTGCCGTAATTTCAACATTGTAAGTGTCGTCAGGCAAATCCGTGTCCGGCTTTACGCTCCAGTTGCCATTCGCATCTGCAATAGTTGTGAGGGTAATATTGTCATTAATCTTAACCTTAACCGTTGCTCCCGGTGTCGCTGTACCCGCAAACTCCGGCTTTCCAGTGAACACTTTATCTCCGGACGGCTGTTCAAGCGCTACCGCCGGTGGCGTTGTGTCTACTTCTAAGGTCTTCAATACTGGCGCTGATGTTCTATCGTAATTGGTAGCTGTGATTTCAATATTGTATATATCATTTGGCAAATCCGTATCCGGCTTTACACTCCAGTTGCCATTGGCATCTGCGGTTGCCGTGAGCGTAATATTATCATCAATTTTAACCTTAACTGTTGCTCCCGGTGTCGCTGTACCCGCAAACTCCGGCTTTCCAATGAACACTTTATCTCCGGATGGTTGATCCAGCGTTACCGTTGGCAACGATTGCCACAACAGAGCATTACCCACGCCATAAACTGCAAAAAGAGGATAGTTATCAGCAATCAGATTTTCCAGCCCCGCCAAGTCGCCTGCTATTGCTTGTCCAAACTTACTACCTGCAGTCATACGATTTTGTGCGGTAATACCTGCTTTTCCGGTAAATGCGCCCTTTAGGGTAAGAAACGTATTGCCTTGCAGATTAACGTTTCGATCCTTTTGTTGGCCTGATTCTACTATTGTATTCCCAGTTATGCTTGCATCGCCGGAAAGATTGAACGTCCCTGCTTGCAGATCTACTCCACCGCCGATATTATCAGTAATCAGACCACCGGTCATAGTGAAAGTACCGCCACCAATCAAAACCGTACCTGAACTCGCATACGAATTACCTCTAATTTCCCCACCAGTCATTTCTACAACTGCAGTAGAACTCATGAGATAGACTGCACTTCCAGGAAACTTCGAGTAATTATTTTGTAAAACAGCACCTTCTGTAATGAACAGTTTTCCCGACCTATCGACATTCACTATTCTTCCCCAGGAAGGATCGGAATTACCGTCAATTATAATATTTTTCAAAGTTAGCCCGCCCGCTGTGAGATTAATTAGTGTGTCCTTTTGGGCACCAGTTGGGGTCCCACGTTTAATTACAGCAGGATTTACGACACCATCAGCCGTGGTGATCGTAATATTCTTTGCCTGATTAATTTCAAGGAATGAATTATTCTGTGCGGATAATGTGATATTGTCCAAGAGAAATATCGTTCCTCCGTCATTTATCTCTAAATAGGCCTTGCTCAATGTGGCATACGGAAACTTTTTAGTTCCATCCCCAGTGGTGTCATTGCCGCCACTGGCTACATAAACTTCCGAAGAAGCGGCATAACTGATCGGAGTCCCTAAGCTTGCCCCTATACCCGTGAAGACAAGAGAAAAAATCAGGAACATCATCCCTATTTTCCGTAAACTAATGTTATTGCTTAGCAAATAGATCATTCCTTTCTTGTGTGAAGTTATTTTAATGCACTCTTTTAGCTACCCTTGTCCACCTCTTTTGTTACTTTTTTAAAAAATGCTATGTCAGGATCACACGAGCTGCAGAAGTCAATTGGCACAAAAACGATAAGAATTACGGCCAGTCCTTACAGCAACGGGCTCCTTCAATAGAATAACTAAGAAAATAAAAACTCCATCCAATAGCAAGCGCCAGTAGACGGAGTTTCCCGTCGTATTCGGCAGCTGGCTGGCATAGGCACTTAGCTTCCTTTAGCCCCTTTAGCTTTGCGTCCCCGATTTTCAAGCGGGTTTGCTCTTTTCGTACGAGTGTATATATGTAAAATTTGCAGTAAAACTTCCTATTTGTTAGCCTTCCTCAAAATTATAGGCTAGTCAACTAGCCTCGATTTTGTTGAATTGTATCTCATGATGTCTGTTTTAGTACTTTAGTAGCTACTTTTGACATTATATGTGGCAATTCTGAATATTTTCTGAATAAACCTGCTGTTGTCAGAATAAAACCAAAAGAGTCTGTCCCTAAAGTAGTTTTGCTCACTTGAAGAGAAAGCTAGCTTGATGAAAGTGAAAAAAGAAATGGCGGTGCTAGGTGGTTATGCCTGCACCGCCATTTCTGGCTTTTGGTCAAAAGGCATCCTCTGCAGGGTGCCTTGATTCATACCTAACAAAAGATGCCTCATACTAAACTCTTTGAGAAGATTCTAGCGACTCTGACTGCCGGCCCCGATAATCAATTAACAGCTGCTGCATTTTTTCCACCGTCCCGTCTTGATGGGGAACATGAATGGAAACGGTCAAATTTGTATCGTTCAAATGCTGAAATGAAACAAAATCAAAATTCAAAATCCCGAGATTCGGACACTGCAGCGCTTTGGGAGCATCGATGGCATCGAGAATCTCATGGGAGTCCCAAAATTCCCGAAACTCGCTGCTGGCTTGACACAACGCCTCGAATTGACCAGACCACCAGGGGTCGTCAACGTGCCGCGCATACCCCGCATGGAAATTTGCGGCGACCCGCCGCGCATGCAATTCCCATTGGTCTCCCTTGAGGTAGCGAAAACGGGGCGAAGTAAACGTCATCCAGACAAAATTCCGCTCCCTTTCAGACATAGCCGCGAGATCCCCGTTCAACGCGCAATAGGCCTCATTCCAAGCAATAATGTTCATACGTGCATCCATCACATTTGACGGGGACAAATTTTGGCTATCCAAAAAACGTTGAAGCTCAGGTGTTACCTTAGAGGTTGGATTCGTTTCGACTAAGGGGATCTGCTTACGTGCAAGATAATACAGATGCCTGCGTTCCGATTCATCGAGCCGAAGCACTTCTGCTATTCGATCAAGAACCTCGGCGGATACGTTGATATGACGCCCTTGTTCCAAGTAGGTATACCAATCCAGTCCCACGTCTGCCAACAGAGCGACCTCGCTGCGGCGCAGCCCGGGTGTCCGTCTGCGTCCGGTTTCCGGCAATCCCGCTTGCTTAGGGGTCATTCGTTCCCGGCGTGAGCGTAAAAAACGGGACAATTCCTCATAACGGTCCAATCTGTACGCCATGATCTCCATGCCTCCTATCCATTGATGAACGTAGGATTCCCGATCCTACGATAACCAGATCTCTTCCTAGCCTCGTTAGGTGCATATACACTAGTCTATGTTCTCCTTAGGGAGAATAGCAAGTATGGATGAGACCGTGATGATCGGCTAAAGCCTGTTCATATCCATCCATTCTAACCAATATGATGAGGTGATGAAAATGAAAGTAGCTGCCATTGTCGGGAGCATTCGCAAAGAATCCTTTAACTTGAAGTTAGCCTATTATATTCAAAACCGTTATAAGCATCTTTTTCAATTGGATGTATTGAATATTCGGGATCTGCCTTTTTACGATCAGGATACGGAGTCCGCTCCGCCGCAGCCGGTTATCGATTTTAAAGGCAAAGTCGCTGCTGCCGACGCCGTTTTATGGGTCACTCCCGAGTATAATTCAACCATTCCCGGCGTCATGGCGAATGCGATTGACTGGTTATCCCGCGTTGATCGAGTCATGATCGGGAAGCCCTCATGGATTGTAGGGTCTTCCATGGGATTGTTGGGATCGGTAAAAGCGCAGGGTCATCTGCGCGACATTCTCTTTGCATCCGGCATTTCCTCGCCGCTGTTACCGGGAAATGAGGTGTACATCGGCCTTGTTCATGAGAAGTTTAATGAGATGGGCGTGCTGACGGATGAAGCTACCATAAAGCACCTTGATCTCGTAGCCGAAAACTTCGTGAAATGGATGAAGGAAATTTCCCTATTGCAGCAGTTCCAAAGTCAAAAATAATCAGCAACCTTGGAGGGAGAAAAATGTTTGAGCATATTGTGTTTTTGAAGTTTAAGCCCGATGTTTCCAATACGGAAAAAGAAAATGCGGTAAAACGCGCGCAAGACTTTAAAGGGAACATTCCAGGGATCATCGATCTTAGCGCCGGGATTAACGTTACGGAGGAAATAGAGCATATGCAAGGTTTTACGCTGGGGATCCGAGTTACTTTTGAGGATCAACAGGCTTGCCGGGAATATATTCAGCACCCCCTGCATCAAGCTTTATTGCAATCCATCGGCCCATTTGTTGAAGGAATCGTCGTTATGGATTACCCGGTTGCTTAACGTCACTCTTATAAATATTTTCAGAAAGGAAAATCATTGCAATGGAAAAGAAGCTTGCCGGTAAAGTTGCCTTGATCACCGGTGCGTCCAGAGGGATCGGCAAGACGATAGCCGAACATTTGGCACATCATGGCGCAAAGGTGGTCATCAATTTTGCGAACCGTGCAGATCAGGCGGCAGAGGTTGTTCGGAACATTCAAAAAAACGGCGGAGAAGCGACAGCGGTTCAGGCCGATATCAGCCGCTTGAGCGAGCTGGAGAAACTCTATCACGAAACACTTGAAACGTTCGGAAAGCTTGATATTGTGGTGAATAACGCGGGAATCATCATTACAAAACCTATTGGCGATGTAACGGAAGCGGATTACGACCAGCTGTTCGCGATTAATGTCAAAGGGACCTATTTTTCATGCCAGCTTGCCGCCAAGCATCTGAATCCGGGCGGCCGCATCATCAATTTCTCCACTTCGGTGGCGGGTCAAATGTTCCCGGCTTACAGTCTGTATGCCGGCTCCAAAGGAGCCGTCGAACAATTTACGCGTCAATTGGCCAAAGAGCTTGGAAAGAAAAATATTACGATTAATGCTGTAGCACCCGGCCCTATTCATACCGAGCTTTTCACGGTCGGCAAAACGCCCGAGCAAATCCAGGGGCTTGCCAACATGAACGCATTCGGACGTCTCGGGGAAACCGAAGACATTGCAGGTGTGATCCTCTTTCTTGCGAGCGAAGAATCGCAGTGGGTTACGGGTCAAACACTCCGCGTTAACGGCGGTTTTATTTAGCTTCTAGAAAGAACGTTTCCTCCCGATTCCTCACTGTGTATAATCCAATTCACCGCGCTGTCTGTAACGGCAACTATCAGGACCATCCTTTCGCAGGATGGTCTTTCTTTTTTAGAACTCACCCGCGAAATGGTGCTTGAGGTGTAAGGACTCCCGTCCATTCTGGCGGGAGTTTATTTTGTTGGACCTGGGGGACCTTCCGACAAACTTGCCGTTACTTATCGTACGGTTCACCGTTTCTTACCTAAACACCATGTTCCATTAGACCGAAGTCATTCCTAATCAACGGAGTGGTTGGGATGGTTCACGTCCTTGGATATATTGCTCGCCCCAATCGTTTAATTGGTCCAATATCGATTTTAGCGATTTTCCTAACTCGCTCATTTCATAGACAACTTTCGGCGGTACTTGGTTGTATACCGTTCGAATGATGATATTGTCTTCCTTCAACTCCCGGAGCTGCTGCGTTAACATTTTTTGTGTAATTTCCGGTATTTCCTTCTTTAATTCACTTGTTCTCATGGGTCCACAGTTTAAATGACACAGAATCAATAATTTCCACTTCCCCCCTATAATGTCCAACGTTGCTTCTGCGGGGATGTTATAAGCCCGAACGGATTGTTTCTCCACGGAATTGCCTACCTCCTGTACAAGATAGTCAAGATTTATGCCAAGGTACTTTTCGGTGCCTATATAACTTTTTTGTATAAATGATACAAAAAAGTGCGTACTTTTCAACATTCATTATATGTTACATAATCCATTCATACCAGCATTACGACATCCTCTCGTCTCTCGATCAACATGTCTCTAAACGAAATGAACCAAAAGTTCATGGAAAGGAGAAAAAATGAAAGTATTGACAGTTGTATCACACCCAAGAGTTCATTCCTTGACTTTTTCTGTTGCAGCCCAATTTACGCAAGGCCTGATGGATGCTGGCCACGAAACGGAGGTGTTGGATCTGCATCGCAGCGGATTTAATCCTGTGTTGTGGGAAGCAGACGAACCGGACTGGACAGCAGAACATAAAACATATTCACCTGAAGTAGAGAAGGAAATGGAGCGAATGAAAAAGCATGAGGCGCTCGCTTATATTTTCCCAGTTTGGTGGTATAGCTTGCCGGCCATGCTAAAGGGCTATATCGACCGCGTATGGAACAATGGTTTTGCATACGGTTCCAATAAGCTGCATCATAAACGGATATTATGGCTTGGTCTCGCAGGCGCTCCACTCGAGCACTTTGAGAAAAGACAGTATGACAAGATGATTCAGCACCAACTGAACATAGGAATGGCTAGTTATGCAGGAATCCCGAATTCAAAGGTTGAGATATTGTATGACACCTTGGATTCGAGGCCGGAAATTCATGAAAAGCTGCTGAAACAAGCTTATCATCTCGGTTTGCATTTTGACAGCAATCCAAAGTAATCATCGAACAATTCACAATTTTTCGAATCCAGGCCTTGCGAACAACGATAAAAAAGGAGAATGATGATGAACACTCAAAATCAACAAATTATTCTAATGAACCGTCCAGAAGGTATTCCAACAGAAGATGCATTTGGACTTCGAAATATTCCTATCAATAAACCCGAAAGAGATCAGGTGCTTATAAAAACCCTCTACTTGTCTGTAGATCCATACATGAGAGGGCGAATGAATGCTGGAAAGTCTTATATTGAACCATTTGCTTTACATGAACCTATTACGGGTTCCATGATTGGTGAAGTGATTGAATCCAACTCAGCGGAATTGAACGTTGGGGATAAGGTACAGGGCTTCCTACCTTGGCAACTTTACAACACGGTTGACTCAAAAACCGTTAGTAAGATCAATAACACCAATGTTTCCTTGTCCGCTTATTTGAGCGTACTAGGAATAACGGGATTAACGGCCTATTTTGGACTGCTTGATGTGGGTCAACCGAAAAAAGGAGAAACCGTTGTTGTCTCAAGTGCTGCAGGTGCGGTCGGCTCTGTCGTCGGTCAAATCGCAAAAATCAAAGGGGCCAGAGTTGTAGGCATTGCAGGCACGGATGAGAAAATTGCATATTTGGAAAATGAACTTGGCTTTGATAAAGCCATTAACTACAACACTACAGATGATTTACAAAAAGCTCTTGAAGAAGCTTGTCCGAATGGAGTGGACGTCTATTTTGATAATGTTGGCGGTAAAATTTCTGATGCAGTGCTCAGTTTGCTTAATAATTTTGCGCGTGTACCATTATGCGGCTCAATTTCATCCTATAATGCTGAGAATGAAGCGTTTGGACCAAGTATTCAGCCGAAATTGCTAAAGACACGTTCTCTAATGAAAGGTTTCCTCATCACGGATTATGAAGAGCGTTTTGGTGAAGGGCTTCAGCATCTAGCCGAGTGGCTATTTGAAGGGAAACTGAAATACGAAGAAACCATTGTAGAAGGCTTTGAAAATGCACCGAAAGCTTTTCTCGATTTATTTGCAGGGAAAAATGTAGGGAAACAGCTTGTAAAGGTCAGTGATCCATCTAAGTAAAGAAAATGAGATATTGTAAGACGAATAATATGGTTCACCGCGCTGTCTACGACTGCAGGTTTTCACTCAAAAGCCCCGGCTACCGGGGCTGCAAATACCTTCCTATTATTGCATCCATGAGAAATTAGGGAATTCAACACCGAGGAAAAAAAAAGAAGAGTCCATATAAATCTGGCCTCTTATCAGTTCGCCCCAATTACCATTGGCGCTTCCTTACAATCATCTTTTAACTTGGTTAAGCTCGGTCACTTCAATATCCTTTTTACTGAATTCATAGGCTACTGTAACATTCTTGATGATCTCCGTATCCTGATAGGCAAGGGAGCCCTCAAACTCCAACGTATCATTGTCCTTCCACTCTATGTTATTTGCAAAACTATAATTTTCATGATCAGGACGGATCCATGTATCTAAACGGTTTTGCGCACCAAATTTGACTCTTGCCGATTCAACTAATTCCGGGCTGACTCTACCTTTTTCAACATTTACAATTTCAATGAATTCGCTTTTATTCGAACAGGTGACGACAGCGACCAGCTTTCGATCCGGCGAAGGGATAAGTTCTTTAATGTACATGGATGGTTCTGAAAAACTTAGATACACTTTAAGGACGTTGTCTTTTATTCTCCATAATACATTTTGGCTCCCGTAATCCGAATAATGGTTAAACAACGTAAATATCATACTGCCGTCTGACAATTTATATATATAGGGGCTTTGATAACTTCTCGAAAGAACATCGACGGCGAAGGCAGCCGCATCAGCGATTTTTTGATTGTCATTTGCTGCAAACGGCTTCAGCTCGTTTAACGCTTTTATTCTTAATTTGGGATCATTAAAGCATTCTACCAGCCTATTAATCGCAATATACACATGCTCGTCATTGTCGCTTTTTAGAGCTCGCAGAAATTTTTCCGCATCGTACTCCTCAGCAGGCTCTAACTTCATGTCTTCCGCCGTTAAATATCGAATGTACAGCTCTTTACTTTGATGTTTATAATATTCAGTGGCTAATAAAACCGTGGAGGTAGAACTATATAAAACAAGGAATGCAACCAAGGCGGCAATCCACTTTTTCGAAAATCCTCTTTTTCCTTTCACTTTTTCATAGTTCCCGGCTGCCTCAATTAAATGATCATCAATGGATCCGATCTCCCTAAACAACTCTTCTCTTTTCACAGGTAACCCCCCTCTTTGTCCAGATAAGCTCTCAGTTTTTTTCTTGTTCTAAATAAAATGGACTTCACTTTACTACTGCTCATATTAAATCTCATGGCAAGGTCCTCGATGGAATCGGAGTACCAATACCTTCGAATAAATATATTTCTTGCACGTACTTCGGTGCCATATAAAAATTGACTAATCAAATTTGCCAGTTCACCCGCTTCATACTCTTTCTCTACAGTACGGGGGGAAGCCAAACATCCCTCCAATTCGGTCAGCATGACTTCAAATTCACGATTACGCTTTTTCGCTGTATTATAGCCATGTTTATCAAGCGCGATGTTGCGTGTAAGCCTCCCTAGAAATACAGGGAACTTCCTGGGCAGATGAGGCGGTATGGCGTCCCAGGCCGCTAAGTAGGTATCGTTCTCACATTCTTCAACATCGGAATAATTGGAAAGTATGTTCCTTGCAATCATTCTGCAGTATGCCCCGTATTTATTCTTAGTCTCCATGATGGCACGTTGTGAGCGTTGTAAGAATAAGTCGACTATTTCTTGATCCTCCATCCGGTCTTCTCCTCTTTTCCATCTTAACCCCTTTGATTATGTAGTAGAAATTTCGCTGAATGCGTTGCATTTCCAAAACAATAAAATTGAAAATTGTGATTCGATTAAACGTCACCGCGTCCGTTAGCCGTCCCTCACTATATAGGAATGGCCGCCGGTTACCAATAGCTAATCGATTCAAAATAAACCGTGCCATTCTTTGTGGAAAGACAGATTGTACTGGGTGTGATGATAAAATTTGGCTAAACGCAAGCACAATATATGAATAGCCCCTTTTCTTAAAGTCGAAAAGAGGCTGTAATACTTCCGGTCGAATTATGGATGCGATTGTAAAAATCACCGGCAACAACCCTGCCATAATTATTCTTACTCATTTTCACTGTAAATCCTTAACGATTAAAATTTATGCGGGGTGAAACCCCCATTACTTATGATACGGTTCAGCGCCAAATCGAAATCAGGAGACTAGTTTGGGACATTATACTCTTCGAGGGCACGGACCAACTTCCTTCTTACAGCTTCTCTTAATTCTTCCGGCTCGAGCACGACCGCTTCTGTGCCGAACGAAAAGAAATATTCAGCAAAGAATCGTATTTCTGAGGGGAAGATCCCCATCTCCAGTATGCCTGTGCCGTCATCGGAACTATGCACTTCTCCCCAAGGGAAAATCCAGCTCTTATCGTGGAATAACTCAATCCCTTTTGCCGTTAGTTTCACTTTGACATCTACGCTTTCTTGTTTGCTGTAGAAATGAAGTCCCCAGTTCGTTAAATCCACCTCTGAAACATCCACTGTAGACGATAACGCTTCAGAATCCGCCAAAACGGCTGACTCTATCCGATCTACCCGGAATAATCGGAAGGCTTTTCGCAAATAACAGTAAGCTGGGCAAAACCAATATCCCTCATGGGCATATATACCGATGGGCTGAATCGTTCTTTCGTTGGTCTCATCCTTTCGAGTTCCATAATGGATTGTTACGGGCAACTTTTGAATGGACGCTTGGAGCAATATCTCAAGGTAGCCAGCCCGTTCCGGGCGCGTATGCGTAAAGAAGTCAATTCGGTGTCGCATCTCGTCGATCTGAATTTTCACATCATCCGATAAATACCTGTAAAATTTTCGACGTGCGGATTCTGCAGATGCCTCGAAGGGCAGCGAACTGAAGTGTCGAAGAGCATGGGAAGCAAAAAATATGGAGAAGGCCTCATTCTCCGTAAATGAAATCGGTGGAAGGGTGCGCTCCGTAAGTACCTGGTATCCGCCTCCTGCACCAACTTGAGAGTATAAAGGCACCCCCATTCCGCTCAGTTCCTGCAAATCGCGCAGCATAGTCCGGGTAGACACGCCAAATTCTTCAGCAAGCTCTTTGACGGTGAATTTCCGCTTCCGATTGACTGTCATCATCAATTCAATCAGTCGCTTCGATTTTCCCATTTATATTCACCCCCAAAAATATAGTGACAAGTTCTGTCACATTTATATTATACACTATAAACAAGCCGGATCGCTTGAAGAGATTACGGTAGAAATCGAATTAAAAAAGGAAAAGGAGAACATCTTATGTCTAGAGAACAACGTAAAATTCTGGATAAAATGCTGCGGAGTCCCAAGCCCGGCAAGCCGCAAACCGTCGAGGAGATGCGCGCGAACTTCGCTGCCATGATGGCAACGATGAAAGTACCTGCGGGCGTGCGAACCACGCCGACGACCCTCGGTAATCGACCCGGTGTGAGCGTTGAACCCGCACAGGATACCCGCCCAGGAATCATTCTCTATTTCCATGGCGGCTCATATATTATGGGTTCCCCCTACACGGCCATGTCCCTTACCGCGAACCTGGTCGACAGGACCCGTATCCGATCCGTCTCACTCGATTATCGCCTGGCTCCGGAACATCCGTTCCCTGCGGCTCTAGAGGATGCTCTCGCAGCCTACCGTGAGCTTCTGGACAACGGAGCCCAGGCGGCGACTATTGCGTTTGCTGGCGACTCTGCCGGTGGCGGTATTGCTGTCTCGACTTGCCTGATGGCACGGGACGCAGGTCTGCCGATGCCAGCAGCGGTAGTGGCGTTCTCGCCGGGGCTCGATAAGACGCACTCCGGAGCAAGTATGGACAGCAAAACGGGGATCGATCCGTTCTTCACCCGTGAGGGCTTTGCAATGACGGACGAGATGTACCTCGCTGGGCAGGATCCGAATCATGAACTCGTGAGCCCAGCCAGGTTCGCCGATCTTAGCGGATTCCCGCCGATCCTGCTGCAGGTCGGAACCAACGAGCTGCTCCTTGACGACTCCACGCAGTTGGCCGACCGTGCACGGGCAGCAGGCGTGGATGTCATCCTTGACGTTACCGCCGACGTCCCGCATGTTTTCCAGGCGTTCACAGGAATTCTCGATGAAGCCGATCAAGCCCTGGACCGTGCTGCGCTCTTTATCACACAGCATCTCAGATGAGCATTGGCTCGATAGTACAATCCTAACGAATACGAGAGTTGAAAATGAATAATAGGAGAGCCCTCTGAACATGAAGGCTCTCCTATTTATAGTTATAACTATCGTTCTTCGTTTGTTCAGTGAGAAAATGCGCTCACGGCAAGCAAATCCCAAGACATATAGAAATTCAAACTGCTCACCCTATAAAATATCGCACCGAAGATGGCAACTCCGAATGCCCCTCCCAATTGCCGGGCCACTTGCTACCCGATGAGCGTGAGTTGAAACCTACTCGAGCAGTTTTTTTCGATTGGTCGTAAGAGGCGGTTGTTCGATCCATTTCTGTTTCACCATAACATCAAATATATCTTTTCCGTACGACATCACCTGAGCAATGATTTTGGTGTAGTGACCAGTGAGATCATCTCTCATCGAGAGAGCGAGAGCATGTGAAATCAAGATGATGTCCACGGAGTTCAATACATTGATCATCGAAAAGATCAGCTTATCCGAAAATGGAGAAACCGTCGAATCCGTAACTTCCATGCTTACCGGTACCGTTCCGAGCAAATCCTCCTGCATTAACAAGTTGTTAAAAAGCTCGATTTGTTGTTCGCTAATTTTTTTGCCTCTAATAATTAAATCCTTTAATTTCTTATCTTCTATTACCTGTGCAAATCCCAGCAAGATAATAACCGAGAAGTAGTTTCGCTCAATATTGAAAAATATTTCAGATAATTCAATCGCATTGAGCGGTCGCTTCCCACCAAAGATCCCGTCCAGGAAGGAGGTTTTCTCGATGTACTCAATTTTGTGGGGGTAGTTCATTTTCGGCGGGCGATCATAAATTCCCTTCTCCAACATCATTCGCACCGCTTTCCCGAACATCTCGGTTGAAGTATGTATGCATTCGTTGAAAAAATCCAACACATCCAGTCGAACGTTATTGGTGGCGGTAAAAGCGAAATTAATCATACCTAAACGATTCATCATGTAGATAAAGCTAAGGGTAAACGTATCGTGAAAAAGCGCGGGAGCCGCTAAATTCACGTCACCTTCTGAAAGCCCTGCGGGAACCGGAAAATTTTCCGAAACAAAAAAACTTTTGATCTTTTCTAGTCGCCCTTTCGAGACGTTCAATGCTTCTTGGGCCAGAGGAAGAATTTGCCCGTCTTGAAGATGATGCAGCAAGTAGGTGAGGAAACAAACAGTCAGGCTTTCTTGAATATATACACCCCAAAGTCCCCCGATTTCCGTGCAGCTTAATTCGATATTTGTTGGTTTTACTTGAGGTTTCTGAAATGACATGTAAGTCCCTCCTTGAGCTCCTCATTTTAGGATTAGTTTGTTAATTTGTTTCCTTTTTATTCACCGAGATCGGCATGATTGCCGATAAGGAACCTGCTGCGCGACTTGGATTATTTGGGGGCTGTAAAACAAAGAAGTAAATGCAGCTTGTTTCATGAGCACGAAATCCTTGCCGCATAAACAACCTACCTGTTAAGAAATTTGCCGTTACTTATGGTATGGTTCAGCGTATCATAAGCGGCGCGAAAGTTAATAGCCAAGTGAAATGTTAACGATTATGTTAAAATTGCTATTGTAATCTAAAGCGATTCTTCTGTTATCGAATGAATGGCTCAAATACCAAATATTCAGGTGGTGACCGATCTATGACTGTTACTAGCAGCAAAGCAAAAGCGATGGGGGTGTTTCTCAAATCACGCCGAGAACGACTATCGCCGGAGAATGCGGGCCTGAAGTTTACAAACGGGCAACGGAAAACGCCTGGACTGCGGCGCGAGGAAGTTGCTGTACTAGCAGGCGTAAGCGTCACCTACTATACATGGCTGGAACAAGGACGGGATTTGACCCCTTCCAGAGATGTGATCGACAGCATCGCCAAAGCGCTCCGCTTATCCCCTGCAGAAAAAAGTCATTTATACCAGTTATGGAACCCTCATGCAGCCGAGACGCCTCTTGCAGCCCCAACTGACGTGGATCCGCAGATGCAGAAGATTATCGATCAGCTCGCGTATCCCTCTCATATCACCAATGAGAGGACCGAAGTGCTCGCTTGGAACAAGGCAGCCCAGGAGACGTTCTTCGACTTTGCCTCCATTCCTGTCCAGGAGCGTTATTTTATCCGTTTGTTGTTCGAAGATACGGAAATGCGACGTCGCATTGTGAATATAGAAGAATTCTCGAGGTATTCGGTAGGCGTATTCCGAACTTACTACGATCAACACCGGGATGATCCTTGGTTTGAGAAGACAGTAGAGCATCTTATTCAGAGCAGCTCCGAATTCAAACGAATGTGGAAACAGTACGATGTTCAACTCAAAAAAGTAAAACGGGTCACTATACAGTCCCCCGTTGTCCATCAATCTGTCCATTATGATATTCAGTCATTAGTCAATCTAACGGATCGACCGGATATCCACATTTGCATTTACTCACCCGTTACAGATGATTCAACTGCAGACTGTTAATTTTTTTACTAGTAAAAACGTTGTGTGGTTGCCTCGGGTAAGAATCAATTAGGATAGACCTATGCTAAATTGATCCTAAACCAGAAATGAGGGAACCTTATGCTGCAACAACGAAAACTAGGGAACGAAGGACTTGAAGTGTCGGCTATCGGTCTCGGAACGATGATGATGCCTGAGAACGATGAATCCGTGCGAACAATTCAGGGTGCATTAGATATGGGCGTTACGATGTTCGATACGGCCGACCTTTACGGTTCGGAATACCTGCTCGGACGTTTCGGTGAAAATGAGAAGCTTGTCGGACGTGCCCTTAAAGGACGGCGTGATAAGGCCATTATTGCAACCAAATTCGGCATCACGCACGGACAAGGACCGAAAGGAGATCCCGCCTACATTAAAAAATCCGTTGATGCCAGCCTCTACAGCCTGGGATTGGATTACATTGATCTCTATTACCAGCATCGACCCGATCCCAATATTCCCATCGAAGAAACGGTCGGCACGATGGCTGACCTCGTGAAGCAAGGGAAGATTCGATACATTGGATTGTCGGAGGCGCCAGCCGAACTGATCCGCAGAGCTCATGCGGTTCATCCAGTTACCGCAGTCGAAACCGAATACTCCCTTTGGAGTAGAGAAGTAGAGGATGAAGTCCTCCCTGTTTTAAAGGAACTGCACATCGGTCTAGTCCCCTACAGCCCGCTTGGTCGCGGCTTCCTGACTGGCCAGATTAAGAAATTCGAGGATTTGCCGGAAGACGACTATCGACGCTATTACCCACGGTTTCAAGGTGAGAATTTCACCAAGAACGTTGAGGTTGTCTCTTTAATCGAGAGAATGGCTGCCCAAAAAGGCTGCACCCCCGCCCAATTGAGTCTAGCCTGGCTCCTGGCGCGAGGCGAGCAGATCGTTCCCATTCCAGGAACGAAACGATTGGAACGTGTGCAAGAAAACCTCGGTGCGCTGCAAGTGAAGCTGACAGCCGACGATCTGGCTGAGATTGAACGCATATCCCCCAAAGGCGTGGCCGCAGGCAGCCGCTTTGGATCCTTTTAATACAGTACCCGACCCTTTTCTATTAAATTCGTGACTTTGGCCGTACGGTGAAAACTCCGTACGGCCTAATTTCGCCGTCACTTATGGTATGGTTTCCCGTAACATCTATAGAGCGAAATCAAAAGGCACCCATCGGGTGCCTTCTCTGCGCATTTTCACTGTTTAGAAAAATATAAAATTGCCGGCAACACCACATGATCAACAATCTCTTCCAATTTTTGATGCGACACCAATCCATTTTCAATCATAAACGTATATCGAATTTGCTCAAAAAGAATGAGTTTGGTCGCTTTGGGTGGGAATTTTGTGATTTCTCCCCGTTGTACGGCCCGTTGAAGAACGTAATCCATAATCTTAATATTGGAACCCGTTGCTTCGGCCAACATCTGGCCTGTCCGTTCTCGCTCCTGCTGGTTAATCATCTCGGAAAACAGCATTTTAAACAATTTAAACGGTCCATTGTTGGACTCCAAAATAAAATGCTGACCAACATATACTAAATTATCACGGAGACTGCCCCTGTCAAAGTCCAGACTCTTGAATACCCCTTCCGATTGTTGCATCCGTTGTTGGACAGCTGCAAACACTAAATCAAACGGGGTATCCCAATAACGATAAACCACCGAACGACTGGTATTCGCCTCACGGGCAATACGCGCAAAATTAATCGCACCGTACCCTTCCGTCTCCAGCAGACGATACGTTGCTGCGTAAATATCATTTTGTAATTGGTCGCCGCGGCGGCGGCTTTTATTTGATTCAGTCATCACTCTTCCTCTCCTTGTACGTTCATTATACATCAAACTGTATCTTAAATGAATAAGATCCACATATGTATCTAATTGACTTTTTAAGATACATTGATGTATCCTAATTACAAAATAAGATGCACATATGTATTTAAAGGAGAGGTAAAAATGAAAGCTATTGTTTTAGGAGCATCACACGGAGGTTTTGAAGCGGTTGAAGCGTTACGATTGATGTGTCCGGAAGCGAACGTTCAATGGTATGACAAAGGAGACTTCTCCTCCATTCCGGCCAAGGATCTTGAAACCATTCAACAACAAGGAGTATCCATCTTCGGCAACACTGAAATAACTAAAGTAGAACCTGGCAAACACCAAGTGGAAATATTCAATCATGTGACAGGGGAAACACGAAAGGAGGGTTATGACAAATTAATTTTAAGTCCTGGTGCAAAGCCATTTATTCTTCCTGTCCCTGGACATCATTTAAAAAACATCGGTACGATGAGCAGTCGACAAGATCTATTCAATATGAGAAAACATGCTGCAGATCCAGATATTAATAACGTTGTTATTGTTGGCGCAGGATACATTGGGACTGGAGCAGCTTCATTATTCGCCGAATCAGGGAAAAAAGTTACGTTAATGGACATTAACGATCGTCCTTTAAGCTCCTATTTAGATAAAGAATTTACGGATGTACTTGAAAAAGAAATGAAAGATCGCGATGTCGAATTGGCACTGGGCAACTCGATCATC
The DNA here is from genome assembly GCF_031583795.1 of Paenibacillus sp. VCA1. Lineage (NCBI taxonomy): Bacteria > Bacillati > Bacillota > Bacilli > Caryophanales > Paenibacillaceae > Paenibacillus > Paenibacillus sp. VCA1. Next base: position 466,556 of record NZ_JAVLSX010000003.1, read on the forward strand.
GAATTTGTCGGTGATGAAAATCATAGAGTAATCAAGGTCGTAACTAAAAAAGGCACCTATTCAGCTGACCTCGTCATCTTGTCTGCCGGCAATCGTCCCAACACGGAATGGTTGCAAGGCGCAGTGGAATTATTGCCGGATGGCAGAATTAAAACAGATGAATACATGCGTACAAGTGATCCCGATATTTTCGCCATTGGGGATGCAACAACGGTTTGGTACAATCCCGGTAAAATGCGGATGAATGTTTCATTAGGAACCAACGCTCGTCGTCAAGCACATTATGCGGTAAAAAACTTATACGAAGCAATTTATCCGCTTCCCGGTGTACAAGGCTCTTCAGGTACGCATATTTTCGATTATTATTTCGCTACAACTGGTTTGAATGATAAAACGGCAAAAAAGCTTGGCATTGAAATAAAATCCGTTTATTTGGAACAAGAGACTGCCCTGTTTTCTCCGGAAACGACCGTTATGTTCAAGCTGGTCTACGATCCAACAACTTTAGAGATTTTAGGGGGACAAATCATGTCTAAAGTTGATTTGACTGCTAATATCAATACGGTCTCCCTTGCGATTCAAACCGGATGCACATTAGAACAATTGGCCTATGCCGACTTCTTCTTTCAGCCAGGATTAAACACACCATGGAACGTAATGAATACAGCAGGATTAAAAGCATTACTACAAGAGAATTTAATGTAACGGACTATCACTTCGTATCAACGGGGATGTAGAAAGGGCTTTTCCTGCGTCAGCTTCCTTGTTTTCATTCGATCTGGTCTGCGTATGAGGAGCGTACTTTCGTTTCACCTGCAACACAGATTAGTTATAGTCATGTAGGCATGAAAAAACACATCCTAATTGGGGATATAGGATGTGTTTTCCTGTCGCAATATAAGGTTTGAATAAATTCTAATTATGAGGCTTTTGCTGCGATAGCCTTTTGAATTAAAGCTTTTGCATCGTTATTGGAAAGTCCTTGTTTAGGTTGAAGCAAATTTTTCTCTGCTGCACTTAGAATACCTTTATCAATCAGTTTTGCCATAGATTTAATCGCATAGGCAGAAACGGTTTTGCCATCTTCGAAGCCTGCAATGATCGTAGCAGCGTTTTTATCAGAAATTGGATTGTTCAACAATTTGGCAAGAATTGTAGCCGCTTCTTCACGAGTGATATCCCGATCAGGATTGAAGTTGCCGCCGTAGCCCTGAATGAATCCGGCATGAGCAGCTTCAGCGATTGCATCTGCATATGCAGCGTCAGCAGCAACATCCCTAAATGCAGGTGCTGTCGCTACTTCGTTTAGTTTCAACATGTCTACTAGAGTACTTACAAATTCAGCGCGAGAAATGAATTCTGTGGTTACTGGCGTCTCTGGTTGTTGTTCTGTAGATGCAGCTATGTTGGTAATACGTCCTTCTTTTTTAGCTTGAATAGCGCCACCTTTAAAGGTATCTACGATGTACTGGTAGAATACATCCAGATCGATCGGACCTGCTAAGGATGATTTAGCATCCACTAGCACTTTATAGTTATCTCCACCTGCTGCCATAAAGTTGTTAACTACAGCCGTATATGTTTTTCCAGGATCAATGGGTGTGCCATCTTCAAGAGTCAGACTAGTCACACGTTCTGCAACTGGCTTATTGAAATCTGCCGTATACTTCAAGCCAGAGACTTGTAGTGTTTTGGTGTTTGGTGTACCGTCCGCGTTTGTACCCCATTGTTGCTGCAACAAGGTTTGAATTTGTTTACCAGTCAGCTCTAGCTTCACTAAAGTATTGCCAAAAGGTTGGATTTTAGCAAGATCAGCAAAGGTCACATCACCTTGCGGCAGATCCGCGCGAATACCGCCTGGATTCATAAATGCAAAGTCAGCTTCGCCTGCTTTATCACCAAAGTCTGCCTGACGCATTGCATCTGCAATGAGGTTTCCAAGAGGCGCTTCGTTATTATAAGCATCTGTACGAGTGACAGAACCATCAGTAGAACCTACGGGCTTCGTTAGCTCAGGATGCTTGTCTAATGATTTTTTAATAATAGCTAAAGATTCAGGGTCTTCTTTTACACCCTCTTGAAAGGTCGTTGTAACTGTAGCTGATTTTTCGGTTACATCCCCCGTAGCAGGGTCAATCATCAACTTAATATCTTCAAATGCCGTACCATAAGAATAAGCTTGAACGATCAATTTTCCATTCACTTCACCATTAGCTAAAGCATGATTGTCACCTGCAACGATAACGTCAACAGGGGAATCTGCTGGTAACGCTTTGGCTAAATCAGCCGCTTCTCCAGTTGTTACGCCTTCTTTGGTTGTTGCTGGATCATGTGCCAGGACGACGATCGTTTCTACACCTTGATCTTGCAATTCTTTTGCATATTTATTAACGGCTGCAACTTCTTCTTCTGCGCTTAAGAAACGCACGCCTGCTGTACCCGTTGGGGATACTTTAGAAGGGGTAGCTTTCGTCACTAATCCGATAAATCCGATTTTGACTCCGCCCACTTCTTTAATCACATATGGCTTAATCAATGGTTTGCCCGTGGAGGTTTCAATGACGTTTGCATTTACATAGTCAAATTTTGCTCCGGCATGGGTTACCTTGCCTTCTTTTGGATCAAGGCCGCCAAAGATTTGTGCTTTTAATGCAGCGATTCCTTGGTCGAATTCATGATTGCCCAAAGAACCTACATCGAATCCCATCATATTCATCCATTCCATCGTAGGCTCATCACGATCCAGAGATGAGATTGGAGCGGATGCACCAACGGAGTCTCCGTTATGGAAGAGTAGGGAGTTTTTATATTTGGCTTGAGCTTCTTTCAAATATGTTGCTAGAATTGGAGCAGTTCCTGCCTTTTTATCACCAACCATCGATGTGGTATCTAACTGACCGTGCAGGTCATTGATACCGATCAAGTGTACTTCGACATCCTTGCCTGCAGCAGAGACAGAGCCTACCGCGCCAAATAGTTGGGAAAGCAATAGAGCAGTAGTAGCCACACGAATGGTGCTTTTACCCAGAACTTTTTTCCATGACATGAGTTACAAAACCCCTCTCCAATTTCTGTTCTGAAATACTTTAACATAAATCAAATCATGAAAATCGTAAAGTATATAAAATCTATGTAAAAAATTTGGAGGATGGGTAGAGAAGACGATATTCTCTAGAGGAGGGGGTTGTCCCACGCAATCCAATTTTTCGCCGTTACTTGCGGTATGCTTCCCCGTAACATCTATAGAGCGAAATTAAAAAGGCACCCGAATGGGTGCCGCATGGGTGCCTTTTCTTAGACTGAGCACAATTCATTTATTAATATGCGCCACTTAATCTAACTAGAATTTTTGCTTGAGATTGATCATGAATTAACGCTTCAAAACCTTGTTCAGCGATATTCTCGAGATCAATTTTTCTTGTAATAATTGATTGTGCGGGTAAGCTTCCATTAGCAAGTAATTCAATGACCTCATTGTAAGTTTCATTACTGTATCCCACAGATCCCATTACTTTTACGCCGGTAAAAAGTAGAGAAGAAGGAACGCTAAATTGGATATTTTGAGTGAAGAAGCTGACAACCATCATAGTGCCACGGATTTTGGTTGATTGAATGGCTTGATTAAATACTGACTCAACACCTGCAGCTTCAAATGTAACATCCGCCCCGTTTGGGAATAATTTGCGAATTTCCTCAACGGGGTTCACATCTTTAGCATTGAAGATATGGGTCGCACCCAATTCAGTTGCTTTGTCGAGTCGGCCTTCTAATAAATCGACAACAACGATATTAGAAGCGCCTGCAGCTTTGGCGCCTAGAACAGCAAATAGCCCGATAGGACCTGCTCCATAGACAACGACAGTATCTCCTTCTTTTACTTCTGCATCCTTAACGGATTGGAAGGATACAGCTGCTGGTTCTACCATGGCTGCTATATCTAGTGGTAAATTATCCGGAATTTTAAAAATTGTTTTTTGTGGAAGTATCGCGTATTCAGCAAACCCTCCGTCGATTTTGGCACCAACCGCATCTAAATTGATGAAACGTTCTGTCTCGGCATTTGAAGGATCTTGAAGCATCGTTGGATAGATACATACTCTGTCACCTTCTTTAAATTTCGTAACATTAGAACCAACCTCTATAATTTCACCAGAAAATTCGTGTCCGAGTACTGTATTGGGATTCATTGGTACTGAACTCGGATGCAAGTATGCGTGCAGATCAGAACCACAAATACCAGCCCATGCCACTTTAACCTTGACATCATCGGGTTGTATTTCTTTAACCTTTCTTTCCTCAATACGAATTTCTCTCTCATTACCATGCCAAACGGCAGCTCTCATAAGAAATACCTCCTCGAAGAATAATCAAATTAATGAATTTTGTAGACAACATAGTGTCTATAAACTACTATATTCCTTGAATTCGTTCCAATCAATCAGCAATAATAATAGTAATGTCGTTTAGTAGACACAAATGAAATCAGTGTCTGAAAAACCAAATTTATGAGGGAGATCCGAGAATGAATAAACCAATTGATCCACGTGTTACCCGCACACGGCGGTTACTAATGGATGCCTTAACTGAACTTATCGTGGAGGAGGGGGTTGATGCCATTACCATTCGTGACATCGTTCGGAAAGCGGAGGTTAACCGATCCACGTTCTACCTCCATTTTCGCGACAAACAGGATATATTAGACCAAATGCAAGATGATATCTTGAATGAGCTGGCTCAAACCTTAAAATTCCCAACATACTATGAGGAAGCACTGCATGATTATAAAAGCTCCAAGAAGCCAATCCAATCGCATGTAACCATGTTCGAACATATTCAGAAGCACGCTTCTTTTTATCGGACTATGTTAACTGAAGGGGAATTTCGTGAACGTATGACGCAAGTTATCAGAACAGAGGCACTTCAATATAAGCATAATTTCTGGGATGCAGCCTTTGCGTCACACGGAGTGGTTGGGATCATTCTTTACTGGTTGGAGAACGGCATGAAGGAATCCATCTTAGAAATGAGTTTATGGCTCACGCGAGTATCTTTGTTCCCGTTGGGAAAATTCGATTGATATTGAGGAATGAGCGGATGGGTCTATTGCAACCTTCCCATTTTGCAAACCCACCGATTCATCGAATATACAGGTTGGCCGGGTCGAGAGGGTGATGTAGGATGAGAAATACCGCGCTTTAACGTTCCAGCAAACTATAAAAAGGTAAAGGTTGCAGGAAGCTGAAGCGTGGGGAAGAGACCTTGACGGCACGGATGACGGTAGCGGCAAGGGATGACGCTAGGTGCAATACGTCGCCACGACCGTACGGTTCAGCTTAACGGGGCTATCGGCGAATTTCAGGGCTGCAGGTGTATTTTCAACTAAGCGTGACGGAGAAATGGAAAAAGGTGACGCCTTTTAAATCACTCTCGCCACCTTGCTTGTTATTTCTATAAAATTGAGGTCATTATTGCTTTTTTCCGTTGAATAAGATGGGATGTTATTCTTCAAATCCTTCCAAAACGATTTTGCCGAGCATGCTGCCTGACAAACTCTTGCGAAATGCTTCCTTCATGTTATCCGGATTCATGGGCGTCAAACGCTCTTTTAATGTTGTCCGTATTTTCCCCGCATCCACCAAATGAGACACCTCATTCAGCAACCGATGCTGCTCGATCATATCATCCGTCTGAAACATCGAACGAGTGAACATCAGTTCCCAAACCAATGTCACGCTTTTTGCAAAGAAAGCTTCAAGATTAACCGGCTGTTCGAACGGCAGGATCGAGCAGACTTTTCCTTGCGGCAAAATCACTTTCTTTATCTCGTTCAAATGCTGATCCGGACTATTTAATACAAAAATATACTTCACGCCATGCAGGCCAAGCTCCTTTAGTTGAGGTTCAAACGGTTGACGATGATCGATGACATGATCGGCGCCGTTTTCCTTGGTCCATGCAATGGATTCGGGACGCGAGGCTGTGGCGATGACCTGAAGTCCGGCAAGCTTGGCTAATTGAGTAGCGATCGATCCGACGCCACCCGCGGCCCCGATAATCAAAATACTTTTACCCTCATTATCCGATGGATTCTTGGATATTCCCAAGCGGTCATAAATAGCTTCCCACGCCGTAATCGTTGTTAACGGCAGCGCAGCCGCCTCTGCGTAATCGAGACTTTGCGGTTTTGTGCCGACGATTCGTTCATCGACCAGGTGAAACTCGCTGAACCCGCCTGGGCGAATGTTGCTGCCAGCATAATACACTTCATCGCCAACCTTGAATAGGCGGCATTCCGGTCCCGTTTCCACCACTACGCCAGCTACGTCCCGACCTGGTATTGTTAGCGAAGGATCATCGGGTTTTTTTGCCATGTGCGACCGCCAATCCGTTGGATTGACAGACACCGCCCTCACTTCGACGAGCAGATCCCTCCCTGACGCTTTTGGTCTCTCCACTTCCACCTCCTCAAACGGGGGTACCCCTTCCTCAGGTTTATAGTATCCAATGGCTCTCATCATCTTTTGGTTTGGCATCGTTTTTCCATCCTTTCATCGCTAGTTCTGTTACATTTACCGTTCGTCTTAGCCCTTGTTACCATGGAAGCTTATCGTCCATATAGAAAAATCCGCCCGTCGGACCGTCCTTAGGCAAGGTAGCTAATCGAACCGCTGTTTTCGCTCCCTCTTCCGCCGACAGTTCCGCGTTTTCTCCGCCCATTTGCGTTCTGACCAGGCCAGGATGCGCTGCGTTTATTTTTACGTTCGTATCCTTCCACTTTTGCGCCCAATAGGCGGTCAGCATGTTCAGAGCGGCTTTGGAAGCAGAGTATGCCGGTGCAGCCAATTTCTGCACTTGTTCATTCGTTCCCATGAATCCGATGGACCCTGAAGCGCTGCTTTGGTTTACGATTCTTCCTGCATCACTTTTGAGCAGCAGGGGTAGCAATGCTTCTGTGATAAAAAATGGCGCGAAGGTGTTTACTTCGAATGAATCCCGTAAAAAATCGCCGTCATAGCCCTGAGCTCCCACCATAATTCCCGCATTATTCACCAGAATATCCAATCGGCCGTACTCATTGTTAATGAAGTCCACCAATTCTGAAATGTGATTGGCATTTGTAACTTCCAGTTGCACACCAATGGCTTGAATACCTTCTTTTTGCAGCTTGCTTGCTGCCTCATCTGCATTTGTTTTCGTGCGTGCGCCCATCAATACCGTTATCCCTTGCTGACCAAGTTGTCTGGCAACCTCGAAACCGATCCCTTTATTTGCTCCTGTTACAAGCGCGACCTTGATTGACATAAACTTCTTCCTCCTTGGTTATATGATTCCATCCGCATTTTGAGAACGATCATTCTAAAATAAGCATAAATCATGACCGCAAGTGAGAGAAATAGCTTTAGGGAGAAGGGGCTTTGATTTGAGAATGATCATTCTAATTCAATGAAAAAAAATTCGCTCATCCTTCTAAAAATTTTATCGATGTATTGGCTATTCGGCGAAGTTTTTCTTTGGCAACCGAGGTCCTTGCCATGACCCTTAAACCGACCCATACATTGTGCAGGTATTCCGCCAATTCTTCGGCATCGCAATCGGTGGCGAATTCACCGTCCCGCTGCCCCCAAAGGATGATTTCCTTGAGTTGTTGTTCTGCCACTGTAAACATCTTCGTGAACTTCGAATCGACCTCGGCATCGCGCGCGGCCAATTCCACTGCTGAATTTACCATGAAACAGCCAGAAGGCGAGTCATCTTGCCCATCGATCATGAAATTAAAGATAAACTGAAGCGCTTCTTTTGCAGTCTTGGAACGTTTAACTCCAGCTGCAAGCGCGGCGTTGATTTTCTGGCCAAAACGGTCCATCGCTTTCAGAAACAACGAATGTTTGTCGCCAAACGTGTCATATAAGCTTCTCCGATGGATTCCCATGCACTCGACCAGATCGGTCATGGATGTCTTCTCGTAGCCTTGTTCCCAAAAGAGCCTCATCGCTTTATCCAATACCGCATTCTCATCAAATTCCTTGCTTCTTGCCATTCCCTTTCCCTCCCGTATTCAATTTAACATATTGAGAACGATCGGTAAAGAATTACTTGATTAAAGCAGCCAAGCCCTGCCATACTCAACCAAATTCAGAACATACTCCTTAATGCCGTTCCATTTCCCCAAAAAAATTGGCCGTTACTTATGGTACGGTTCAGCTTAACGTAGCTATCGGCGATCTGTACGAGAACCAGCAAAAGGTCGCGTGATTGCACCGCAGCTCTGCTGGATGCCGTACTTCGAAAAACAAGCTCATTGATGCGATGCATATTACTCGCATTTTGAGTGAGTTTAAGAAGTGACGGAACATGTATGAACTCCGATTTCATGGTGAAACCGGCGTTGGCTGTCTACGACGGGGCAAAGTTGATGTATCCCTTGCATTGCGGAGATCCGATGCCGTTCGAACTCTTAATACCATTTCACTTTACAGGGCAGAGCAATAGCGAAAGGACCTATCCCAGCAGTTCTTTGGCTCCGTTCATCACTAAGGGCAAAGACTGTTTAACGAATGATTCCGCACTTATTAGACGCCCTTCCTTGTTCCAAACGTAAGCTGCCCCATACATCCCCCAACTTAACATGATAGAAGCTGTATTTATTAAGAATTGCGAGTTTGGAGTCGACAGCATCTTGTCTTTGTCTATAAAGGAAAGAAGTATCGTTTGAATTTTTTCCTTTATTTGAATTTCGAATACAGGTACAAGCGATGTATTTCTTCTTTTACAGATCGTGCTTAAACCCCCGTGAAATTCGCATAGCCCCAGAAAAATACTCTGAATCGTTTCTTCATTCAATACTTCGTGACCGCTTATTCTACGATTCATGATTGTCATAAATGATTCCATCAGTCTGGCCTCAAGCATTTCGAATTTATCTACAAAGTGCGCATAAAAAGTCGCTCTGTTAACAGTCGCTCGCTCTGCAATATCCCTAACGGTTATCGATTCAAAGTCTTTTTCTTGAATCAATGAAGCAAAAGCGTCTTGAAGGAGTCGCCGTGTACGTACCACACGAGGATCAGCTTCATTCTTTTTCATTGGCATGGTTAAGATCTCCCCAGTAAAACGACATTATAGAAATGGTGTTGTCTATACAACGGTTTATGGTTATTGATGATTGCTTGCCATTCGGTTGTTATTATAACATACAAATGCAACAAATGTTGTTCAAGCAACTAATGTTGCATTAGAACAAAACGATAAATGCCTTTTTAAAAAAAAGGAGGAGAGAACCATGTCGGTTTCACAACCGTAGCAAATGAGAGCACCAACTGTTGTTTGATATTATTCGAGAACGCCGGTCGGTTCGTAGCTATGATCCGAGATCAAGATTTTGCTGGAGGAATTGACCGAAACATTGCGGCAAGCCCACGCTGGCTCCTTCAGCCGCTAACATACAGCCGTGGCGGTTTCTCGTTATCGACAAAAATATAATTATTAAAACCACATCAGGAGTGTGAATTATGAAGAGCACATGGAAAGTTTACGTTCTAGTCTTGATCAGCTTTTTAGTAGGAACATCTAATTATGTCATTTCCGGGATCTTGGACCGGATCGCAGAGACATTAGGAACAAGCGTTGCGGCAGCGGGCCAGCTCATTACGGTCTATTCCCTGGCCTATGCGATCGGCACGCCTATTCTAATGGCGCTGACGGCTAAAATGGACCGGCGTAAGCTCCTCCTTTATTCGCTGGGCCTCTTTATTGCTGCAAATCTGCTGACATTTATATTGTCCGGCTTTGGTTTCTTCATTGCGGCGAGAATCATTACGGCGTTAGGCGCCGGGGTGGTTACTGTTAACGCGCTCAGCATCGCCGCCAAAATCGCTCCGCCAGGCAAGCAGGCCAGCGCCATCGCCAACGTTACCATGGGCTTAACCGCATCGCTCATCATCGGCGTCCCGCTCGGCCGAATGGTAGCCTCGGCTTTTGGCTGGAAAGCTGTATTTCTGGCCATCGCAATTGTCGGGGTCATCGCCATGTTTGTCATTGCTGCAGTTTTTCCACGTATCCAAGGCGACAAGCCTGTTCCTTTGATCAAGCAATTAGCTTTGTTAAAAAAACCTCAAGTTTTGGTTGCATTGGCGATTACTTTTTTCTGGTTAGGAGGATATTCTCTCGCTTATACCTACATCTCCCCTTTTCTGCTAGAGGTCACTCATTTAAATGAATCATTGATTAGCGCAGCCCTGCTCGTATTCGGCATTGCTAGCTTGATTGGGTCGAAAGTCGGCGGCTACAGCGCGGATAAACGTGGCATTATATTCACGCTCGTTTCAGGGATGGTGCTTCACGTCATTTCGTTGATTTTGCTATCCTTCGTTGGACAGTCGGTCATTGCCGTATTCGCCATTTTGATCCTCTGGTCTTTTGCAGCCTGGTCATCCGCTCCGGCGCAGCAATTCAACCTGGTTTCGCTCGTTCCTGAATCCTCGGGCGTCATGCTGAGCTTGAACAGTTCCATGATGCAGCTTGCCATGGCTGTCGGCGCAGGAATCGGCGGGCTGATCGTTAACCGTGTTTCTCTTGCATCCATTACTTGGTTCGCGATACTCGGCGTACTCATCGCCATCGTTGCCGCGTTTGTATTGTCCAGCATGGCATCACGGCATTCGGCGGTGCAGTCAGCGGATTAAGAGTATGCTAAACAGCGAATATTTGATTTAGGACACTGCTCACTAAGTTGAGCAGACCGCAAACGAACTAAAAGAACTCTCCAGACATGGAGAGTTTCTTACGTTTTATCCATGTGATTGCAGGCGGTGTCAGCCACCCCTCTGGAAGTTCCTGCGCGAAGGGTAAATATCAGTTCAAATACTCTGCCGAAATCGTTTCACATCCGTTGAATAACGCAAATTTTTGGAAACAACTGTTCAAGGCTGTTCGCAATTGCGTTGTTTGCTTCACACCGTTCTCGTACCAGATGTTTTTAACAACGAGAGTTCCAGTTTTTCGCTCCACGATGATCTCGGCTCGTCCAATAAAGCTCTCTCCATATAATAGAGGTAGCACATAATAGCCAAATTTTCGTTTGATTGCAGGCGTGTAAATCTCCCAGATGTAATCGAAGCCAAACAATTCGTTGATAAGTTTTCTGTCCCATATCAAATTGTCCAGCGGGGCAATCAGCTCGCAGCGAAATTCCGGCTCCGGATTTTGCAGGACGGCTTCAATAAGCGGCAAGTCCTCCGCCCGGCAGTACAGCGTATCCTTCATTTGTTCCACGGCAACGGCAACTATACGAGCTTCGTGTAATAGCTGACGAAAAACCTCGTTGCGCTGTGCTGCTTTTAACCCCCATATATTCAGCCATGCATCTGACGCACGATTCCATAAGAGGCCAACTGAGCCGATTCGACGCAGTACCCGCCACTTATGATGTTCAAGCTCATCCTCCAGCGGCTCTGATGCATTCAGCAGGTTTGGTTGTATGTACTTCTTGGCTATATCGTAGTATTTACGCGTTCCTTTTTTATGATGGATAATCAACTCACCCGTCGAATACATCTGTTCCAGCACCGATCGGGATGAATTGTTTCCACCGCTCCAGTGGATGGCCGATCGCCATGAGAAATCTCCATCCAATTTTAAATCATCCGAACTTACTGCACCGTGATTTTGGATATGAGTCCGTACTTGCGCTGTCAACGCTTCCATTTCGGGATAGCATTCGGCGTGTTGCCTGGCGGCTTGCCTGTATCGCTCAAAATACGGCCAGTCCTCGACAGGGATAATAGCCAGGTTCTTGTCAGGATAATCGACAAGGCTTCTATCCTCATACAGCAACTCGGCAAGCATTCCCTTGGTGAATCCCTTGATTCGTGACTGTAGCACCAATTCGGCGTTTTTCCCGCAAACATCGATGGGGTCGTATTGAATGCAGCTGACCTGCCGAACGAAGTCCAGAACGCCCTGCTTCCCACTAAATTTATATTCGCCCAAGAGTCCATGCTTCAACAACAGAAATTGCCGTGCCTGGCGGTTTGTTAATTGGATCATGTTCGCACCTACCTCTAGTTCAGTACAGTATAAAAACGAAGGCGTGAAGGTGAATTGTTTCACGTACGCTGAGGGTGATTCTTGTAATTTTTATTGGCTAGCCAGGTCTTATGCAATCCCGAACTCAACTCAAACCAACCAATCAGCCGCTAAAATCTCTAACCTTAAGGAGATACTACCAAGGAAAGGATTTATTCATTATTGCATTTCTTTTGTTGAACCCATCACAGGCGGTACTGGTAAGCCCGCTTGACGTAATAGCACCATCATTTGGCCGCAGTGATGTGTTTGGTGGTCAATTAAGAAACGTAATACTGCGCCTTTTGTTGTAAGACTCGCAATGCCTGTTTCCGTTAGCAGGTCCTCATCGGATAGCTTGGCTGCCTCTTCCTTGACCGCCTCTGCTGCTTTTGCGTAAGCTGCTACAATTTCTCCTGCTGTCGCTGGAACAGGTTCATCTTGACCAATCATTGGTACAGTTAAACCCGCTAAATGACTAAAATAACCTGTTGTTTCTGTTAAATGCCAGCCTAACAACCCCAGTGTACTATGCCCCTCCAAGATACTTTGTCCTAATTTGTCATCTGTTACGGCTTGTAATACTTGCAATGTCCTTTTCGCAGCCACTGCCCATTCCTTAAAAAAAATCATCCACCTGTCGATACATCCAACTCCTCCTCTTTCATTCACGTCTCTTTTATCATACAAAGTAATTGCTCAAAAGAAAAGAAAGATGCGAACATTTGTTCCCGCTTCAAAAATTCATATAAATAACATCTAGCATGATAATTTCGCCCTACTTGTGGTACGGTTCAGCTTAACGGGTCTATTGGCGAAAAATGCTAAAGGAGCTGATTGCGACAGCTCCTTTTACGTCATTACTTATATGAGTAAGTTATAAGTTAATTGCTGTAGCACGTGAACAGGCCATCAAAGCGGCTATTCTGGAGTTCGTCCCAGGGGAGCAGCATGATGCTGTGATTTAGGCGTATGGAATTTGGAATTTGTGATGCTAGAGTATTACGAATCCATCGGCCTTGGTGATACGTTTGCGCAGCTTGTAGCAAAAGAGGCATTGGAAGATCATACGTGACATAGACTGTCACACGCAAAATGGACAGGTCGTTTCTAAACAGGGGCCAAATGCTCCTACAGCGCTCATTCTTCTCCCCCGAGCGTATCGTCCATGAACTCCCATAAAGCTAGATTCTCCCCACATAGGAGATTCTCTATAAATGAGTTTACACATAATTACTGACAGCCCCATAATACCTATTTACTATAAGACTCAATTACTTTATCAATATTTAATGTTCTTTTTGTATCATCTTGAGAAGTTATACTTTTTACAGTAGTATTTAAACGATTTAAAAGCTCAAGGAAATATTTGTCATCCTCATTTATTTGATTTTCATCAAGGTCCGGGAACAAAGTTTTATCCAATTGATAATTTAAACTTGCTTCAGCAAATAAATTGCGCGTTTCATTCCCACTATCTTTATCCTCACCCTCTAGATTTAGTTCAATAAAAAAAACTCTACTCCAATTATCTTCTGTTGACACTCCAAACTTCCCAGTAATGCTGACTGAAATCTTCTCAGTTTGTGGGCGGAATTCAAATAAGTTATATACAATTTTTTTAATAGTGAATCGCATATTATACCTCGATTCTAATATCCTCAATATTTTTAACATTGAAATAGTTTTCTTTTTGAAAATTATTTTTGGCATCACCAAATGATTCTACTTCTATTTGAATAACTTCATCACTATATATATTCTCTTCTCTGATAGCGAAAGAAGCATACACTTTTGCCTCTGATTCAATAAACCGTAACGCTTTTTTTACGTTAATTTTATTAGGTAATGTATTATCAAATCGGACACCAATTTTAGGTATTTTACTTTCAACTTCGGAAACATTATGCACTTCTTTTTTAGGAAATGTTTTATTTCCGACTTTACCCATTCTATACATATTACCACTTGAAAGAGCATCTCTTATATCCATTTGTCCTTCAAGTAGCATTTTTATTTTTGGAACTGTCGAATTGACAATTAACACTTCAACTACATCTGCTTTAGTACCATTGCGCAAAAGTGCAGTTCTATTTTGTAAAGTATATGCTAAATAATATTGATTTAATACATTTAAAACAAACAATAATGGTTCACTAATATCAAGTAGAGTTCGACAGCTATATGTATTTAAAATTTCTATATTACTCATATTACTAAAGATATTCTCAACTTTCTTATCTATGTTCACTTTCTATTACCTCCTTGTTAAAGGGATAAAGCGAAAAATCTCTAACTATCATCCCTAAGTCTCTTCCATCCAGTTTCCACAAATTGAAATGATAATACAAAGGGTTATCACTGTGTTCATGTTCATCTCTTTCAAAAAGGCCAATCTCAATATCAATATTACCTACAAAATAGTGTTCCATACTTTCAACAAATTTTAGATTTAATTTATATTTTACTTCGTTCACTTTTTTCTCTATTTCATCGGGATCCACACATTCATTATACTCATCATTTTTATAGAATTTGAAAAATGAGATAGAATGATGCGCCCTTAAGTCATAATTAATAATTACTTCTTCATCTTGTTTTTCAGCAAATTGTAGGTTTAAGGATTCTATAAAGGTTTCTGGTAGAATTTTCTTTATTCTATGATCAATTCTTCTTCTTTTATTTCCACATGTTATATTTTTAATTTCTCTCTCAATATGTGACGGAAGAAAATACAATGGGAGCATTTCTTGCATGCTTTTATAATCTATTTTTTCTGCTGGGGCCTCCATTGTGGCGACCATTTCTAAAGCTTGGTCTAAGTCTTCCATCTCCAATTCATCATTTGATATTTGAGGTGTTGATTGTCTATTTAAGTTTAATTTAGGGTTGAGGAAACGTACTAAATTCTTTAAATGCAGGTATCTAAACTCACAATAAGTATTATCATTAACATTTATTTGTATCTTTTCAAAGTCAGTTTTCAATAACACTAAATTATCATCTATGAGTTCGCAATTTTTTTTATAGAATTGTTCCAGACTATCCAACGTTTCTCCTCCCTAATGATTTTCAAGAATCTTTGATTTGAGTATTGCCATGGGTCAATAATAACACATTTATTCTGAAAGTTACTTTTAAATTAGACTAAAAATAGAAACAGGTTTATAAAACCATTCCTTCAAGACCCTATCAACCGTATTTATGATAAGACTCAGTTTAACGGGTCTAGCACGAAAAATCCACCGCCGCAACCCCAAAAAATCTCATCATCACTTTTGACACTATTTCACTGATTAATTTAATCATCTCCCTCAGCAGCCGCCACATGCTGGTACAGCAAGGCTCATACACCCAAAGTTTGGATTGAACCAAGCGGCTACAAATGACCGTGAGAAAAGATGATTATCGTAAGTCTTCGCCTTCATTGATTTTACCAGGTTATTCATTAAGAATATCACTGACACACAGGTATATATTCCCCGTTTGAGAAGCGTGTCTTTTCTTTCTTGTAATTAATGAAACAAAATCTATTCTATTTTCTAATACCGCCAGTAATCAAGATCCGATGCGTTCACAGCATTATTTTGCCACTTTGCTTCAAACAAATAGTCAGTTCCATCTAGTGAAAATGCCCCATCAATCTGCTCTCCGATATTTCTAAATGATGCCTTTGGGTCCAGGTCAAATAGTTCAAATATATCGTAAAGAACCTTTTCTAGTTCAAACCCACTACTATGATGTTCCTTTGATGTGATCAGTTTAGAATACCGATCCTTTATATCATCAAGGCGAGAAATAACCGCTTGACTTTTTCTGATTTTTTCATGATTTTCTAATCTCTTCTTCCGAATTTCTTCTTCTCTCTTCCTCTGATCATGGTCTTCAATCATTCTTTTGAGTTCGATTACTGACGCTCTTGCACGTTCTGCTTTTCTTTTTCCGTCATCTAGTTGCTCAAGATGACGAAAGTTCTCCATCTGTGATACCTCATATAGTAACCTTCTTATATCACCTAGATACTTCTCTTGGTTAGAAGCTAACTCATCGATAATATCTGAAACAATTTGTCGCTTATAGTTATCTCAATTCACACCATAAATGATCTCTTTACTGTTAACACAAGAAATTAAAAAACTCTTCAGATCACTATTGTATCAATATATAGTGCACAAAGCCTCTTTTATTTGAATAGCAACTGCTGAAATTCTGATAGCCATAGTAATCTCACTCCTTTGATTTGCGAATATTTCTGATAACAAAAGTATCCCAATGATGCATGAATATTCCGTTCTTGCCCTGTTACCAAAGCCATATATTATCTTCATCATACCACACCATGGAAAATAGTGGACAATTTTCTAGGCAACGTAAACTAAAACCTCTAAAACTCAAGGTCTCAGAGGCAATAAATTCCTTTATATCACTTGCTACTCAACATTCCTCCATCGTGCTCAACACCCCGATTTTTCGCCTTACTTATGATACGGTTCAGCTTAACGGGTCTATCGGCGAAAAATCTACTGCGGCGCATAATTACCAACCTTTTACCAATCCCAAGAACTATGATTAAGCCTTATTCCGGGTTCTTCAAGTTGACAATAGCGATGAATTGATCCTTCCGATTCGTTTTATCTTTCTGGCAAGCTAGTGTCGCAAATCCTTCTTACGAATCAGAACAAGGCAAAGCACGGCGCCAATTGCAAGAATTGCTATGCTCCATTCCCGCCAGACCTTTGCTGCCTGCAATCGGTCCTGCCGACCCGATCGCTTGGATGACTTGCTCCTTCGCCGATTCGGCTAGCTGATTGCTCTGCAAGGACTGGACTCTTCCCGAGACGAGTGATGTACAAAACTTCGTAAAAAATTCCGCTAGTTAACGCATTTACTGGGATAACCGACTAACAAATAAGACGACACCTTTGTTCTTGCCCGGTGTCGTCTTAAGTTCACTACGGTTTTAGTTGTTAAAATATTGACCCTGTTCAAGATCCGCGATAAGACCAAGGTGTACAGGTTCCCACCCTACGCGCTTTCGTGTCAGCTCGTTTAATGTTGTGTTATCGATCGAAGCAGCCGCCCCAACGAAACCGAAATGAGTATCTGCCTCTTCGCGGGAAATGCTAACCACCGGCAGATTCAAATGGCGACCGATGACGTTCGCGATATCAAGAAGCTTAACCCCCTCTTCACCGACCCCGTGGAGTCGCGATCCCGCGGGTGCGGATTCAAGCGCCAATCGGAACAGCCGTGCTGCATCGAGTCGATGTATCGCCGGCCATCGGTTAGAGCCTTCGCCTACATAGGCCGAGACTCCTTTCTCACGAGCAACGGCGATGAGCAGCGAGACGAAACCGGCCATCGTATCGCCGTGAACGGAAGGTGCGAGACGGATGACCGATGATCGCACTCCCCGTTCAGCCAGCGCAATAGCCGCGTTCTCTGCTGCGCCCCGGGGCACGGAGTCCACCAACACATCATCCTCTGTCCCAGCTTGCCCTTGCGGGAGAACGAATGAGAGCATCATGGTTCCAGAGGTACCCACGAATGGTTTACCGGTGCCCTCAAGCACTGCCCCCATCGCCTCAACGGCTCGCAGATCTGTCTCTACAGCACCAGCATAATCGGAGAAATCATGTCCGAAGGCTAGATGAATGACGCCATCCGCAGCCCTGACACCCTCTTGCAGACTGTCGAGATCGTCGAGAGAGCCTCGATGCACACTGGCTCCTGCAGCCTTCAACGCTGCAGCCGACTTGTCCGAACGGGCGAGGCCGATGACCTGATGTCCGGCTGTAAGGAGTTCGTGGACTACTGCACTTCCAATAAAGCCTGTCGCTCCTGTAACAAAAACTCGCAAAATAAAGCCCTCCTTCAAAAGGTAATAGACTCATTATAGAACGCCAAACATCTTTAAGATTGCCTATTCCGCGCCACTTATTGTCGGATTCACCGGATGTGAACAATAAAACCCAGCAAGCTACACGATCACGATTTGGTCATTACGTACGGATTATTCCTTAAATTGAACTTGTTGACGGATGCGAGCGATGTCTCTGCCAGGCGGATTACCAAAAAAGCGGCTATAATCCCGACTAAACTGAGAATCACTCACGTACCCAACTAAACGACTGGCTGTGACCGCATCTATCTGGCCTGATAACATCAAACGCTTCGCTTCCTGAAGGCGCAACGTTTTTTGAAATTGCAATGGGCTCATAGCCGTAACTGCCTTGAAATGCTCACGAAAAGTAGACACACTCATATGGGCCAGTC
This sequence comes from Paenibacillus sp. VCA1, assembly GCF_031583795.1. NCBI lineage: Bacteria > Bacillati > Bacillota > Bacilli > Caryophanales > Paenibacillaceae > Paenibacillus > Paenibacillus sp. VCA1. Next base: position 484,895 of record NZ_JAVLSX010000003.1, read on the forward strand.
TGGCCAATTCTTCAACCTTTACCGTCTGAGCAAAATTGTCACGCATCCATGCTATGGCCTTTGCCACACGCTGCACCCCCGAGTCAGCAAAGCCCATCTCCGCCACGTAAACCCCGATGGGACTACGCAGCAGTCGGATCAAAAGCTCCTCTATCACGAGTGGGGCGATCCATTCCGAATCGCCGGGGTTTTGCAGACAATTCACCAGTCTCGTCATCGTGCCGACAAATTCCGGGTCGGCATCAACTCCGTAACCCGCACTTCGCCGCTGAATGGGCGGCAGACCATGAGGGAACATTCTGGCTGCCAGCTCGGAGATTCTTTGCGGTTCGAGAGCCAAGCTGGCTGTAAGATACGGTTTGGAAGGACTAGCTTGCATGATTTGTACGGTGATGGGAAGCGCAACAGGGACCATGAATATACGCGGTTTGCTGGACGTATAGACCTCCTCCCCGACGGTGAACGAGATCGTCCCTTGCGCCACGATACCGAATGATGGCGTATAGAATGTTTTTAAATCCGTCCCCGTTGATGAGAAGCGACCCAGTCTCAAGCCGGGAATGGGCTGAACAAAGATCCCATCATGCGGAGTGTGGGATTGGATAAGACGAGCTAATCGGGCTGTTTCAGCTTCAAGCATTGGCTTATCGCTTGATTCCGCTTGCATCGAATGCCAGTTTGATATATCCATACGATTATGCATCCTCCTATAATTTCGCCGTCACTTATGATACGGTACACCGCGCTGTCTGTAACGGCAAGTTTTAGGGCCATCCTTTGCGGGATGGCCCTTTTAAACTAACTATAAATGCCTTTTGGGCTTTGACATGCGTTCCATGATCAAGGCTACCCTGCGCCTGCTAAAAAATCGGATCATTTGAGCCATAAGGTAGTTGTTACGGCCATCGATGATGTAGCTGCGTCCCTGGTCGATTCCGCGAAATCCGGCCTGTACAACCTTCTCCGGGGTCGAGAGCTTTTGACCCGCTCCCATATCCTCGCTGCCGACCGCATCGAAAAAACCCGTCTCAGTTGCACCCGGGCACAGTGCAAGCACGCGAACGCCTCGCCCACGCGTTTCTGCCCATAGCGCCTCAGAGAAGGACAATACAAATGCTTTGGTAGCCCCGTATACTGTAGAATAAGCACAAGGCATGAACGCGGCCATCGAAGCCACGTTAACGATGACTCCGTCCTCTCGCCTCAGCATATCAGGCAGCAACCGATGCGTAAGATCGACTAACGCAGCCGTGTTCAGCATAATCTCTTCCTGCTCGCGCTCCGGGTCTATTTCCTCGAAACGGCCATAAGTGCCAACGCCTGCGTTGTTGATGAGAATATCGACCGATAAGCCCAGTTCGGATATTTGTTCGGCCAGTTGACGAGGGGCATTCGCTTGGGACAAATCGCAAGCCATTGCATAAGCCTGCACCCCGTACTGGCGGTTGATTTCCCCCGCCATTGCATCCAGTTTGTCCTTGGAGCGCGCCGCCAGAACGACGTGACAGCCTCGTGCCGCCAGTTCTTTGGCATACGCTTTCCCGATTCCTGATGAAGCACCGGTGACTACAGCCAGCTTGTTTCGATATGCATACTTGTTCAAGATACAAAACCTCCTATCGATAGCACTGCTCTGATGTAAATTATCTTAATCGTACCGTCGATAGGAGGAGGTTAACCACATCATGTTTACACTATTAGCAAGACTAACAGCCTCGGTTATGGTTCTCTTTTGTGGTAACGGACACTTGACAGAGATGATAATAATCGTGTATGAAGTGATTTTGGTCCATTTGGTTCATCGCGATATATATCTTCCATATGAGCAAATAGAGGTTCTTGCCCATATAAGCGTGACTTACTATACCTGGCTGGAACAAGGCAAGGAGGTGAATCCTTCGCCGGAAGTGCTGCTAAGTATCAGCAAAGCGCTTCAGCTTGACGAGGATGAGCCGATCTGGCCAATGTAGACGCGGCGAGTGTCGTTACAGTGCCGAATAACGGAGGGCCGGATGCGGGAGTTTTTACACGAATAAACCGGAAACAGCATTCACACATTCACAGCGCGTCTATTGAGGCAAAGACTCTTTTAAAAAGTCTCTTAGCGTCACCGGAGGTCGCCCGATCAGGTCAGCTAAAGCGTTACTCGTTTGCGCGAAGTCCCCGTTACGGCTGGCACGGAATAAACCCAAGGTGATTGCAATGCGCACTTCCGGAAAACCTTGGGCAGTCAGATACGCCCGATATTCTTCGTCAGTGACGACCTTTCGATAGATAGGCCGACCGACAATATCCGATACCATCGCAGCAACCCCTTCCATGTCAATCGCTTCAGAGGCCGTAAGATTCGGAGATGGACCATCCCAGTTCTTCTCGGTTAAGATCATTGCAGTAGCTTGGGCCAAATCCGAGTGCGTTGTCCAGGAAATCGGACCGTCCTCGGGAACAATCAACTCGCCCGTTTTGACGGCGTCGCCTATTAATCCAACCAATGAGGAGGCGTAAAAACCGTTGCGAAGAGACGTATGGCGCATACCCGACTCTTTAAGCACATCCTCTGTCGCTGCATGGTGAACCATAGGCGGAAAATACGACGTCGAAGAAGAACCCATATGACTCGTGTACAGCACCCGGGTGGCGCCAGATTTCTTTGCTGCGTCAATCGCGGTTTGGTGCTGACGGATCCCCGCATCTCCCAAAATACCCGTTGAAACAAGGAGAACCTGCGACGCGTCTTCAAAAGCATTCAGCAAGCTCTCCGCGTTAGCGAAATCGCCATGACGAACACGCACGCCGCGCTCCTTTAAATCCTGCGCCTGGCTCACATCCCGAACACTGACACCAATCTGCTCAGCCGGGATGCGTTTAAGCAGTTGCTCGACCACGCCCCTGCCTAACTTTCCATTCGCTCCAGTAACAATAAGCATGTTATCTCACTCTTCCCCTTCTGTAAAAAATTTGCTTACGATACGATTTTGTGTAACCATATATCGCATAACCAAAAGATAAAGGGTTGGAGCCCGGTCAACAACCAGCAAAAGGCCGGTTTCGTTGCGTTCCCGACACAATCACAGTTTTGTTTGTTTTTGAAATCCGAAGAAAAGGTGGTTTAGCATGCCGGTAAATCCCAGCGACCCCCGGGTAAAGAGAACCCGCCAATTGTTTATACAAGCCTTTAACGATCTGCTCGACGCAAAGAAAAACCTCTATTCCATTTCTGTTCATGACATTGCGAATCGAGCGGCCGTCAACCGCGCAACTTTCTATGCCCATTTTGAAGACAAATTCGCTTTTCTTGCTTATTGGATGACGGAGAAGTTTCAGCTCATTCTCAAAAAAAGACTGCCGGATGATGCTGCCTTCAGTCCGGACAATCTATATATCCTTGTTCAGACCGTCTTTCAATTTCTAATACGATTTCGACAGTACCTCACGCCGGGAGACAAGCAATTTGAGCCGCTGCTGGAGAACGCCATGCAAAAGGAATTGTATCGTCTTCTGCTCCGATGGTTAAAATCGGGGCCTAAACAGAGCGGCCCGCAAGAAAAGCTGGAAGCTACGGCTCTTGTGGTCAGTTGGGGCATATTCGGGTCGGCCCTGCAGTGGAGCAGGGAGATTCAAGCCCGCACGCTGGAGTCTATGGTGGAAGAGGTTATCGAGGTTGTAACGGATAATGTAGGCGCTTTTTGGGAGCAAGCATCCGAATGAACTTGAACGTGAATGACCGCAATCTCCTGCGATCTGCGTAGTCACACCTAGAAAGCCTAATCCGTTTAAGCACCTTCCGGAAAAAAATTGCCGTTATTTATGATACGGCTCAGCTTAACGGAGCTATCGGCGAAAAATTCGTCTCTGCATGTTATTATCAACTTTCTTTGTCTCATTAAGACCTCATAGTATGCACTAAGACCGCCTAATTAATCGGCGGTCTGATTGTGGATGGTTCAACTATCGTTTCCCGTTAGCTTAATAACATTTTTTCAGTTATGTACATGCTTCGGATAATTCTGTTAAACCACTTGGATGCCTAATGATTATTACAAGCACAAATCAGCAATTGATTTTCGTTTTCCTAGAGGTGAGAGGATGATTCTTAAACTTAGCGAGAAAAGATCTTTTTAATCACACTTATTATACCAGGAACAAGAAAAAAGATACCAAAAAAGACAGTGAGTAAATTATATTGGGGTGTTTCATAGAAATTAAACCATTCAGTGAAAATAGAAGTGTTAAGAATCCTTCCGAATATTGTTCCATCAGTATCTCTATAATTAAGTATCCATCCTGTTGCTTCAGATGAAATGAAGAATATTTGTGACAATAAAAATACACCAATAGAAGATACCCAATATCTTTTCAGAATTGGTACAGCATTTTGTTTCCTAACCAAAGTAATCCCATCCTTATTATGTACTATTTTCTGTATATTATAGAGTTTAATACGGATATTTAGGAATTAAGTTCCAAAATTAATATTGTTAAATTGTAAAAATTAAACTTATACTGTAAACCAACAGATACTTTTATTCTACTAATCTGCCCGTTAGCTTAATGAAGCTACCGATCAGCGCCGGCAGGTTAGTCTTGGTCGTTTATTCAACTATCATTTCCCGATAGCGTAATAACCCTCTAATGTTTTCCACTGGAGTGAAGTTCACGTCCTATCACATTAGCAGACACTGGATCAAATCCTAATTCTCTAATCCAAACTGATAATTGACCAATGTGATGTATCTCATGAGCAATAACATGTCTCATTATTTCCCCAAATGTAAAATCGTCTAGAATGTTTTCTTCCAATTCATTAGACCAATTGTTTACAAACACCTCAACTTCAGCCCGGCAACTATAGGATAATCTCTCAATTGCATCTAGGTTATTGTAGTCTTCAAACTTAAAATGGGATCCGGGTAATTGTTGAAGCGCAAGCAATATCCATGCCTGTTCCACATCAACTATATGAAAAAGTGTTCGTAAAATACTGCCCATCCCACCTGCACGTTCCTTTATTAATTCTTCCTCTGGTATTCTCTTCAATAATTGAAACCATTCATCACGGACTTGCCAATTGTACCGAAAAAGTAATTGCATAAACCTCCCCATTAAATAAGCCACCTTTTTATTATTTCTTCACTGATTCTGCGTTTCTGCCACGCTATCCTGCCCGTTAGCTTAATAAAATGAACAGGTACCGTTTCACGTTAGAACCAACTTTTTGACGCTATTTAAGTAGCAAGACTCGTACCTAAGTGTACCACGCGGCGGCATTCAGAGCTTCTTCAAAGCGAACTTGAGTTTTTGCAATCCTTTCGCCCCCAAGTTAAAGCTTACCGAACTACTGCCAAAAACCACAGGAGCGGGAGTAATCGAGCAATTCTTTCATAGCCCCTTCCAAATCATACACCGGAGTCAGGTTTGTAATTAAATCCGTTCCTCTCTTATGCTTTACTCGAATCCAAACTTGGACAATATGGAGGAATGGGCGAATGGAATGGGAAGAATTACGGAGACGCTTCGATAAGCTTTTTGTTAATCAGGTTACCGATGATGTGTCAACCGAGCAATTGATTGACTCTTATCAAGGAGGGTTGGTCCATCTGTATGATCGTTGGATTAGCGGAAACACGGAAGTCTCCTTGCAGGGTGATTCCGTGTGGTCAGGGAGTATCCAGAGCAAGTATAATAGCACTCGTCCTGAATGAATCCATTTAAAACAAAACCACCAGTAGCCGGAAATGGCTTTGGTGGTTTTCTCAGTTATGTCTATGTAATCTGCTTACGTATTACTTCTGCGACAGAGTTCATCTAAAACGTCTTTAAGTTCATTCAAGAAACTTGTACTAAAAACCTCTGTAATTCCCTCTTTTCTAAATAATTTCAGAAGAGCTGACTCGCTGAGATCAAGCGGTCTAGGTACAAAACGAATTTTGCCGTCATCGGACTTCTTGTAATATGCGAATCGAATCTCTTCATTCCCGGTGGACTTTACCTCAATTTTTTCAATTGCATATATCTCGTCATGCTCATTATCATCACTTACCTGTTTCCACAAAACACAGTAATCAGTGATTTTTATCTGCTCACCACTCATGCCTCTCCCCCTAACCGAGTTCACATAGAAACTACCGCTTCGAATCAATAGCAGTGAAAATATCCCGATTTATCTTCGAGATCATTTCAATCTCCTCTGTACTCCTGCTGCTTATCATGGGCATATGTTCATCAATGGCCTTTCGATGAGCCTTAGCATCATCAGCAGCCTCAAGCTCATCTCGAAACAATTCCATTGGCGACACTTGCAGGGCTGTAACCATCTTCTCAAGCGTTTCTAAGGAAATATTTCGTTCCCCACGTAACTATAATGAAGCGAGGAAGCCTCTGCTAGCTGCTCCTGAGTCCATACAAATCCATGCCCCGCAAGGAATTCCGCAAAAAACTTGCCCTTATTTGTGGTATGGTTCCCCCCGATTAATCTTCACCGCGCGATAAATCTGCTCCACCAGCACCAGGCGCATGAGCTGGTGCGGCAGCGTCATGCGCCCGAAGCTCAAGCGCTGCTGGGCGCGGCGCAGCACCTGATCGGAGAGCCCGTGGCTCCCTCCGATCACGAACACGACATGGCTCGTCCCGTAGGTGCCGAGCCGGTCGAGTTCGGCGGCCAGCTCCTCCGAGCTCCAGAGCTGGCCGCCGATGGCGAGCGCGATCACGTGCGCGCTCTCCTTCACCTGCGCGAGGATGCGTTCGCCCTCGCGTTCCTTCACGATGGACACCTCCGCTTCGCTCAAGGTGTCCGGCGCTTTTTCGTCCGCGACCTCGATCACTTGAAATTTGATGTACGGGGTCAGCCGCTTGGCGTATTCCTGGATGCCCTGCACCAAATACTTTTCCTTCAATTTGCCGACGCCGATCACTTGAATCAACATAATATTTCCTCCATCCGTTTCACGTGGGTTATGTATTTATTATGGCAGGCCCCGCCTGCTTTCATTTCATGAAGCTAAACGTGCAAAAAGGAGCGTGCTTCCACGCTCCTTTTACCTTTTTCCCTTATGTCAGACCACCAGAAACTCTCCCGCCTGCTTGCAGTGCGCGCATTGCACCGGCGGGTCCCAGTCGGAAAACTCCGTTTCTTTCAAGTCCACGATGTCTGGAGCATCCTCGTATTCGTCCACGAACATGTCGATGGCAAGCTCCAAATGTTCTTTGCATACTACGTACATATCGAAAGCATCCCTTCCAGCGCTACACAAGGTTGTGATCATGCCTTGGTTTTGACGAAACGATAACCCTTTTCGGGGCCATTGGCACATTCGTTTATCCCAAGACTTTCTCCCATTATACCATGTCCAAGCTTTAGCGGGGGACTCAATCGTCCCGAGGGGCAGCCTTAGGTTGTTATCCCGCCGCCCCCCTTTATGTTCTCTCCGAAATCGTTTATTGATCCGGCTTCTCCGCCAGCTTGACGTTTGCGGTTTGTTCTTTGCCGTCCCGGTAGAACGTAACCTTCACGGTATCGCCGATTTTGACCTTGTCGTACAGAAACTTTTTCATTTCCAGCGTCGTCGGAATCGGCGTATCGTTGAATTTCACGATCACGTCGTTGAGCTGAAGTCCGGCCTCCTGCGCGGGCCCGATTGCATCCAACACCACGACCCCGTCTTTGACGTCGCTTGGCAGCTTCAGCTCTTTAAGCTGGTCATCGTCCAAAGGCGCAAACGAGTTATTCAAATCCATCGAATAAATGCCGATATACGGACGGGCGATCTTCCCGTGCGTCATGAGCTCGTCGACCGTTTTCATCACCTGGTCCGCCGGAATGGCAAAACCCAGTCCCTCGACCCCGGTATCGGCGATTTTCATCGTGTTGATCCCGATCACTTTTCCGTTCAAATCGACCAATGCTCCGCCGCTATTGCCCTCGTTAATGGCCGCGTCGGTCTGGATAACCTCCTGCTCCCAGTCGTATACGCCGTCCTGGTTCAGCGAAACCGGCACGATGCGGTTCGTGTAGCTCACAATACCGGAGGTCAACGTATCGCCGAGCCCCAGCGGATTGCCGATGGCCAGCACCGTTTCTCCGAGCCGCAGCTTCCCGGAATCGCCCATTTCGGCCACTTCGCCGATGTTTTTGCCGTCTACGGAAAGCACCGCGATATCATTTACTTTATCGGCGCCGACAAGCTTCGCTTTTTTCATTTCGCCATTAACCGTCACCGCTTCGAGCTCCTGCGCGCCTTCAATGACGTGGTTGTTCGTTATGATAAAAGCCTGCCCTTTGTCTTTTTTAAAAATGACGCCTGATCCCAAGGCCGACTCTTCCAGACTTTTATCCTTCTTCCCGTCCTTGTAATTCACGATGCTCACGACGGTAGGCCGCACTTTGGCTGCAGCCTGCACCAGTCTTTCGTAGGGATCGGCGGAGCTGTCCACCTGTTTGGAATTCAGGGCGGCAACCACATGCGGCGCCTTGCCGGAGGCAGGCAAACCCGTGATCATGCTGAACAGCAGCACAGCCACGAACGCACTGATAACCGAACTGATCGTCGCGATCTGAAGCGTGGACAGCCCGCGGCTGCGCCTGGATCTCGGCCAATTGCTCCGTGTCTTGCGAATACGTCCGAATACACGTCTGCGTTTCGTCACTTTGGTAGAATAAAAATCATCTTGAAACAGCCCCATGAGATCCTCTCCCCTTCGTTATCAAGCACCTAAATTCCGTTTCTGCCGCCTTTCCTTTATACCCATATAGGTATGTAATCCAACCGACGTTCTATACCTCAAGATTACCTTTTCGGCGCCGTTTTTTCTGTAGTGCAAAAGTCTCCATTCGCATGATGATGTCGAGCGAAGGTCCTACAAATGAAAACAGGCCGTTTTAAGCCAATATTTGTCTCGGGATACAAGGCTGCATGTTCTTGAAAGTTAGGCTCCCATATATCTTAAACTAACCGATGGCTGCAAAGGTTGCGTTTCGTCTTCCCTTTATTTTTCTATCACCACAAAAAAGCCCCCTCAAGCACAAATGCCCGAAATTTTTGCGGCAAAGATCGGCCATCGTAAAACGTTTTCTTCAAAAATAGGAATATTTCCGGCTGTCGACTACTAGAATAAAAGAGAAAAACATCCTGCCTGCCTACCTAAGCATACCTGATGATCATGGCAATTCTGCGGCAAAACGGCCTCACCCTTTTACCAAAATACGGATGGAACCTTGGCGCCGTCAGCCCAGTTGCTGCAAGGCATTTCACGTTTTTCCGGTACTGACCATTGTACCATATCGAGGCCTGCGGGCCTATTTGAAATCGAAAACGAACGCTGGTGTTTTGTGGAATCAATCTTCTTGTTTTTGGAAAAACTAGCAATAAAGATTGAAAAGCGGCATTCTGAACGAATCATGTTCAAAACGAAATAAGGAGGAGAAATAAAATGATAGAGCGGTTTCCGTCCGGTATGGACTATGTGCAGTTGATGGCCAAGCTTGGAGATTTGAAAGACGAGCATTACCGCAATACCCTTGCCTTAAGCACGATCATCGAGCTGCTTGTCGACAAGGGCATTCTCACCCGCGATGAGGTGGAGAAAAAAGCGGCGGAGCTCGACCAGTTTATGGTTCGCTCACCTTATCCCACGGTGTAGGACGGTCATAATACGTATCGCATAATTTAAATTCGCTGTCTTTGTAAAAACAGCCCCGTTCCTCCATGCTGTCGCGCACGGTCATTTTGGCCAGATCCATCATGTTATGGTCGCGGCTGAGATGGGCCAGGTAAGTCCGCTTCAGGTCGCCGGTCAGCAGCTCGCTGAGCGCTTCGCCGGCATCCACGTTGGACAAGTGCCCCATGTCGCCCAATATGCGGCGTTTAATATTCCAAGGGTACCGGCCCATCCGCAGCATCTCGATATCATGGTTCGACTCCAGCACGAGCACGTTCGAATCGCTGATCGCCTGCTTCACCTTATCGCTCATGTAGCCGAGGTCGGTCGCCACGCTCAATTTTTCATCTCCGTCGTAAAAGCAGTATCCTACCGGCTCGGCCGCATCATGCGAAATGCCGAACGATTCCACCCGCAGCGAGCCGAAGTCCCGGACCTCCCCGGTACCCAGCACGACCCGGTTTTCCTCCGCGATTTTGCCGATGGACTTCTCCATCGCCTCCCACGTCTTCTCGTTCGCATAGATCGGCAGATCGTATTTGCGCGCCACGGCGCCAAGGCCTTTGATATGGTCGGAATGCTCGTGGGTGACTAAAATCCCGTCGATTTCCTCCCCCGTGACGTCCCGCTCCTGCAAAAGCTCGTCAATCCGTTTGGCGCTTAGGCCCGCGTCGATCATCAGCGTCGTTTCTTCGTTTCTGACGACCGTCGCGTTCCCCGTCGAACCGCTGGACAGCACTGTAAAAGATATCCCCATTCCCGTTACTCCTTTTCTTTCTCCGTTTTCGGACTGGTTACCGTGACATCTCCGCTGATGCCCTGAACGTAATACATTTCCCCGTTTTCCAATGTGAACCGCCACGACGGGGCGGCTACCTGACTTTCCGAATTGTAGACTTGCCCGTAATACCCAAGCTGAATGTCCTTGATCGCCGATCCCGCCGGGATATGCCGCTCGACCAGCGTTTTCAACGCGTTGCTTGCCGGCATCATTTTTTGCTGCTCTTCGTCGTCCGCCGCGGTAATCTCGATCGGCGACTGGCGGTAGGATATGATCCGCTGCTCGCTGTAATACAGCTCCAGCTGATCGTTAAACAGCGGCCATTTGCGGTCCACAAGCGCATGCATGACGAACCGCCCGGCGGCGCCGGCCTCTTTGACGCGTTCCAGCTCGCTTTTGGTCATGTATTCGCTGGCCTGGGCGTCATACTGGTAGTTTGCAATGTCCGGGATCGAAGGTTTCAACGCATTGACCAAATCCCGTTCCTTAAAAATCAGCTGGCTTTCGATATGCCCCTCCAGCGTCACCCGCCGCCCGACGCTTTCCCCGTTTGCGTATTGATACGTAATCTTCGGCAGCTGCGGCGTCATGCTTGGAATTTGGCATAACAGCTGGATCGATTTTTCCTTCATTACCTTTTGCGTGCTCTCCGACAAGGAGGCGAAATCCAGACTGGTGTCGGCCTGCTCGCGCATGTCGATCCACAGCTGGTATCCGAGCACCAGGTTCAACAGCAAAAAAGCGTATATCAGCACGTTTTTGGCACGTCCCCAATCCATCGTTTCGCCTCCTTGGTCGTTATGGAGCTTTCTTCGCATTTCAAATCGCAAAGCCCGTCTTCTACGTTAAAGCTAAAGCTGCCGATTGTCCGGCCAGGTGTCCGTCCGCAGCGAATTCGATAGCACGGCCATGATGCGCGAGCTATCGGATCGTCCGGATCTGCCCGTTTGCCAGCTTGACCGCCCAGACCGGGGTCAGCTTCAGCTTGCCCGCATCCAGCTTCGGCAAATAAGCAGGGTACAGGTCCTCAACCGGCGAATCCTTGCCGATCGCAAGCAGCATCGCCTTCAGGTTGTTCCCGGCGGGGAGCTTCCGCACCTGCTTCGATTGCCCCGGCTTCATATAAATGAGCGAACGCTCATAAGCGGACACGTTGCCCTGCTGCAGGTCCAGCTTCATTCTGCCATAATGGAAGTTCAGCGTATCCAAAACCGGAAAAGAACCGTAATACTGCTGGAACATAACCTGATTCTGTCCCGCTCCGGTGCTGGACAAGTCCAGGCGGTATTCACCGTTCCAGCCGCCGTGCTCGTTGACGAAGTCTACAGCCGCCAAAATATCCTTGCTGTCGCTGCTCTCCCCGGACGGAGGGGCGGCCGGATCGGTATAACTCATCCATTTCTGCTCCTGGCGCACCTGAAGGCTGCGTTTCGAGTCGGTGTAAATTTCCGAGCCGTCCTTTTCCTGAATGTACCGGGTGATACCCGGGTCGAAAAACAGGCTTTGCTGCATCTGCGCTACCGTGTACGAGCCGATTTCGAGGGTCGCCTCCACGATGTCGACCGGTTTTTCCGGCACGTAATAAGCGCCGCCGTCCTGCATCGCGTAAGGAATCCAGCTCTTGCCGAAGTCCACGTGCTGCTGTACGTCCTGCACGGTCAAGTCGACCTTGGCCGCCTCGTACATCACGTCGCCTTGCGTGCTGAAAAACAGCGCATGCGTTTTCGAGTCGCTAGGCGTGTTGTAGATCCAGATCCGGTTGATGCGTTCCGCCTGAAACAAAGCATCCGGCTGGATCTGCATCACGCGCTCCAGCAGCGATACCGGGATTCCCGTACCAAACGTCAGCTCAATGCCGGGGTTTTCGCTCCGGACCTTGTTCCAGTCGATGTTGTCCACCGATTCCCGCTGGAAATTTTCGAAGCTGCGTCCCTTGAGGCGCGTGTAAATCAATTTATAAAACGTCGAGTTCGGATAAAATACGGTGTGTTTGCCATCCCCCATATGAATCAGCATCTTATCCGGGTACACCAGGTTCTCGACCCGCTGCTGCGGGCCCATATTATCCGTCTTGATATAGGTATTGGTCGCTTTGGCCGCCGAGTCGCTCCCCGGGAGACGGTATATGAGGTAATAACTCTGCACCAGGCTGCACGCGACGAGAAGAAGCAGCAGGAGCGATTTCATCCGTTCCTTCATGATGCCACCCCCTCGTCGTCTTCCGCGAGCGGCAGCGTAAACGTCACTTTCGTGCCCTGACCGAACTCCGATTGAATCGATATGGTACCGCCGTGCGCCATGACGATCTCCCTCGCAATCGACAGTCCAAGCCCGGTGCCGCCCATGCTGCGCGAGCGGGCTTTGTCCACCCGGTAGAAGCGTTCGAAGATCCGGTCCAGGTCCTTCTTCGGAATCCCGATTCCCGTATCCTGAACGGTGATGGCCAGCATGCCGCCAGCCGCTTCCATGGCGCCCATCGCAATGCTGCCGCCGGGCTGCGTATATTTAAGCGCATTGGACACCAAGTTATCGAGCACCTGATCGATTTGGTCGCGGTCGCAAAGCGCTTTGGGAAGCCCGGCCGCCACTTTCACTTCGGACCCGATGTCCTTTTGCTGCATTTGGAAAGAAAACCGGTCGGCCACATCCTCCAGCATCTCCATCACATCCGTCGGCTGTTTGCGCATCAGCGCTTCTTTGCTGTCCAGTCTGGACAGATGGAGCAAATCGGTCACGAGCCGGATCATCCGGCCGGTTTCATTCTGGATAACGCCCACGAACCGCGAAGCGAGCGGCGGGTCGTCAAGCGCGCCGTCATCGAGCGCTTCGGTGTAGCTTTTGATCGTCGTCAGCGGCGTCCGCAGCTCATGCGAGACGTTTGCGACGAATTCGCGGCGCGACGCCTCGAGCTTTTCCTGTTCGGTAACGTCCTGAAGCACGGCGATCGTTCCCGTAATGCCCACCTCCCGGCGGTGGATCGGCGTAAAGGTCACCCGGATCATATAGGAGCGGTCCGCCTCCTGGCTCATTTGCAGCAGCATCGTCACGTATGTTCCTTCCGTGAACATTTGCGTCTGTTCTTCGCTTAGCCCAAGCACCTCGGCGATGGCGGAACCGGATACCTCTTCTTCATCCACGTTCAAAATCGCCGCCGCGCGGCGGTTCATCAAAATGATGCGACCCGCTTCATCCGTCGCGATCACGCCGTCGCTCATGTTGGTCAAAATGGAGGCCAGCTTCTCCTTCTCCTCCTCGTTGACGAGCAGCGCTTCCCGAAGGCGGGTCGTCATATAGTTAAAAGCTTCGCTCAGCTGCCCGATTTCGTCGTTGCCGAAGACGGGCATTTTCAGATCGAATTTGCCTTCGGCGACCGCGGTCGCATGCCTTGTCATTTCCTTGATCGGATGCGTGATGGTATGCGCCAGAATGACCCCGAGCACCGCCGTGAGCCCCAGCGCCAGCAGGATGCCCGAAATGAAGATGTTGTTGACCCGCCCCATCGTCGTATACAGCTCCTTCATCGAAGCGACGATATACACCGCCCCGATGATTTTGCCCTTGTTGAACACCGGCTTGGCCACGACCTTCTTCCGGACGTTATCCTCGTCGATGACGTATTCCTCGTTGTCTTTGCTGCCTTGAAGGGCACGGCTGACCACGGTTTGGGTGTTTTTGCGGCCGATGATGTCCATATGCGACTGATTGGACGTAATCAATACCTTGCCGCTTGCATCCAACACCTGAATTTCCGCCCCGTCCATATTAAAGAGGTTCGTCACGATCGGCCCCAGGGTTTCAACGGAATTGTTTTCCCCCGTATCGGCGGCGCTCTCCAGTTTCTCCGCAGCCAGCACAGACAAGAGCTCCGCTCTCTCCTGCAAATCTTGGGTGAAATTCCGGGTCAGCGAGTTTTTCATGGCGCTCACGAAATATACGCCGATCAACTGCATGGCGATCAAAATGAGCAGCACATAAATAATGATCAGCTTCGCCTGAATGGTGCGGAAAAAGGAGGTCCACTTCATTTACAGGCCTCCGTTTTTGGGACTGCGCATCATGTAGCCGAGGCCCCGGCGCGTCAAAATATACTCCGGTCTGCTCGGATTTTCCTCGATTTTTTCCCGCAGCCTTCGAATCGTGACATCCACCGTCCGGACATCCCCGAAATATTCAAAGCCCCACACCGCCTGCAGCAGATGCTCTCTCGTCATCACTTTCCCGGCGTTTTTCACCAGATAATACACCAGCTCGTATTCCCGGTGCGTCAAATCCAGCGCCTCGCCGTCTTTATATACCAAATACATGTCCGTATCTATAAAAAGGTCAAACAGCTGAATCCCCTGCTTCGTTTCCAGCGCCGCCACGGCTGCCGTTTCGGTCCCCGGCGTCTTCGTCTGGCGCCGCATTTGCGCCTTCACCCGGGCCAGCAGCTCGCGCGTGCTGAACGGCTTCGTGACGTAATCGTCCGCCCCAAGCTCGAGTCCCAGCACCTTGTCGATTTCGCCGTCCTTTGCCGTCAGCATGATGATCGGCATGTGAAGCCCTTGCGCGCGCACCTCGCGGCAGACGTCCATCCCGTCCTTGCCCGGCAGCATCAAATCAAGCAGCATCAGGTCGGGTTGGGTGGTCAAGGCCATTTCAACCGCGCTGACGCCGTCAAAGGTGCAAATGACCTCATATCCCTCTTTTTCCAAATTAAATTTCAAAATATCGGCAATGGGCTGTTCGTCATCCACTACCAAAATGGTTCCCTGCATCCGCCTTTCACCCCGTTCGTCAGTGCTTGTACAGTCCTTTTCCCATTTTACCATACCTGGCTTCGCGCCACATCCTGTTCATCGCCGGGAACATCCCCAAAATCTTGATGGAAGCGAAAAGGCACCGCCTCCGTAAGAGACAGTGCCGATCCCGTATAAATTCAGATTTGCGATGAATGTGCATGATGATTGCAAAATTGCATGATTCTGCTGCCGATTAATTCAAATATTTCATCGGGTTTTGAATGGAGCCGTTTTTATGGATTTCAAAATGCAAATGGGTGCCGGTCGAATGGCCGGTGCTGCCCATGATGCCGATTGCGTCCCCTTGGTCCACGCGCGCCCCGGCATGCGTCGAAATGCTTCTCAGATGCCCGTACAGCGTTTCATATCCGTTGCCGTGGCTGATGATGATCGCATTGCCGTAACCGCTGATCTGCCCGGTAAACGTGACGGTGCCGTCGTCGGCCGCTTTGATGGTCCGGTTGCCCGACACGATGTCGATGCCTTTATGCATCCGCCCCCAGCGCGTACCGTAAGAGCTGGAGATGTTGGCGCCGCTGACCGGCCAGGCGAAACGTCCCGAACCCTTCCCGGGAACCTTCGTTCCTTGAAGCACGACTTCCGTGAGCGAAGGCTTGATGACCGTCTGTCCGACCCACTGCTCATCCACGACTTTGCCGTTTTGCTTCGTCACGACGTAGTTCATGACTTTGAGCCCTTCCTGGCCGGGACGGACGACCTTGCTTTTGCCTGCCGGAAGGTCTTTGGACTTGCGGATTTCGATGTCCGGCGCCGTTGCCACCTGTTCGGATACCTTTTCCACCGTCGTGACGGTCAAAGGCGGCTTCGGCACGGTCAGCTTCAGCTGATCGCCGATCTGCATGTATTTTTCCTTCACCTGAGGGTTGTTCGCAAAAATCTCCTTTTGGGTTACGTGAAACTCTTTGGCGATCGAGCTGATCGTGTCGCCTTCCTGAACCGTATAAACGAGCGGAGCTTCCTGGCCCGTCGTCAGCATCTTGGCTGCTTCCTCCGCAGTCAGTATTTTATTCGGATCGGTCTGCACGGGGGCCGAAGTCACCTTCTCCTCGATCCGTACCGATTTGACCGCCGGTTGGGCGGCGGTTTTCTGTGGCAGCGCCTTTCCGCTTGCGGCCAGCTTTTTCGCCGTTGCCCCGCCAGCGCCCGAAGCCGCCGTTTGCGGCGCAAATTTCAGCTTGACCCGTTCCAACGCGGCATTCACCGTTGCCTGGTCTTTTACGATACCGACCACTTTGCCGTTTACCTTCAGCTCCACGCCTTCCGCATAAGCTTTCAGTTTCCCGCTCAGCTTGTCCATCGTTTCCCGGGTGTTCGGTTCGGCCTTAAAGCCTTTCTCCAGCTTCGTCGTAATTCCCTCGGTATGCAGCTTCATCGCCACATCCGGATATTTATTCTGATATTCCTGCCGTTTCTGGCTGTATAGTTGTTCGAGCCGTGCCGGATCGTCAATCGTTCCGATTTCTTCTCCATGTATGTAGACATGATAGTAAGGGACCGTTTGGGCATCGACGTACTGGTTTCCGGCAAACACAAGGCCGGCTATGACAACCGCCGCTCCTGCCGTTCCCGCGATCCACTTTCGGGCAGCGCTCCACCGCTGCCGCTTCGGCTCTGCAGGGCTAGAATGGTCTATGTCTTGTTCTGCGTGCCCGGAAGCCTGCACCGTCGATGTAGCCTCTACCTGCGTCTCTTCCGCGTGGCGAAAATCTTTAGAACCTTTCATTGTACTCTCCCTTATGCTTTGCGTATCGGTGGCCTAATCGATGTTTATCGACAAAAAGGTTAAAATTTTGACACCTTTTTACACCCTCGTATACTTTAACATAAGCTCCGTTAACAATTCAACTTTACGCAATTAGCAAAAAAACCCGCTGGATAGCGGGCTTGCGGGATATGTTATTCTCCGGGAAAGAAAAAGTGGGTAACAAAAAAACAACCTTTTTAACCGGATTACGGTTCCAACATCCGTTTCAGGGAATCGTACTCCTCCGCGCTTAAATATCGGGTGATCGACGCTTCAATCGTTTTTAGCTCGTCTTCGGACAATCCGTCCTCCATCGCGCTGGAAATTTTTTGAAGTTCCGCCGGGGGCAGCTTCGTGATTAGCATGTTGAAGATTTGTTCCTTCTCGCTGCCGGTAAGCTCCCGTTTCGTTTGAGCGGCATCCGTACTGCCCGCCTGCCCTTCTGCAGGTGTCGACGCGCTGCCCGTCCCCGAATCCCCGGATACGCCTCCCCCCATGACGGGGAATGCATGGTCGGGCGCCTCTCGGTTTTCCGCGGCGCCGCTGCCGGATGAATCCGTGCCGCTGCCGGATCCCGATGAAGAATCACTGGCGTCGGAAGATGCTTTGGAATCCGTTTCTTCCGGCGTCTTGGCCGCTTTCTCCTGCTCCGCTTCCTTATCCTCGCTGTTTCCGCTCTTAAAGCCGAACAAACCTTTCACCATGCTTCCAAAACCAAAGGACTGGCCCTCCAGCGTAATGTTAAAACTGGACAGCAGCGATTGCACGTAGCTGTTTACGATCAGTCCGGTCGTCATAATGGTCAGGCCGCTGATCAAAAGCACCGTCAGCACCGTTTTGAGCAGCCACCGCGTCAATTTCATGTAGGTCTTCCTCCTTTTATGCACCTTCCTAGGATGATTGCAGGTATAGAAAGATAAACATCAATCTATGACGAAAAATTTGCAAAATCCTGTTACTAGAAGTATTGACGGGTTACCGCTGCTTTTAATCCATTCGGGCAAGAAAAAAGCCCGCTTACCGGGGTTTTCCGGCAAGCGGGCTTATCTGACAGAGGCGGCAGGGAAAAGGCGGCGGTACAGAATCGGTCCTTACAAGCGACAACGATCGGAAGAACGATCCGGTACCGCGGCGCACTGCTCGCCGCTCAATTAATAGATTGGCAGAACTTGATTCGTCTGGCTGCGGTTGCGTCCCACGGAGAAAATGGCGATCGGGATGCCTGTCAGCTCGGATACGCGATTGACGTAATTGCGTGTCGTTTCCGGCAGATCCTCGAGCGTTTTCGCCTCGGAGATGTCTTCGTGCCAGCCCGGCATTTCTTCGTATACCGCCTCGCATTCCGCAAGCATTTTCAGGCTTGCAGGGTAATGCGTGATGATTTCGCCGCGGTATTTGTATCCGGTGCAGATTTTAACGGTATCGAGCCCCGTCAATACGTCCAGGGAGTTCAAAGACAAGCCGGTCAAACCGCTGACGCGGCGGGCATGGCGCACCACGACGCTGTCGAACCAGCCGACCCGGCGCGGGCGTCCGGTGACGGTGCCGTATTCATGTCCTTTTTCGCGGATGAAATCGCCGATTTCATTGTTCAGTTCCGTCGGGAACGGGCCGTCGCCTACACGGGTTGTATAGGATTTGGCTACCCCGATGACTTGGTTGATGCGCGAAGGACCTACGCCGGAGCCGATGCAGACGCCGCCGGCCGATGGGTTCGAAGAAGTAACATACGGATATGTCCCTTGGTCGATATCGAGCATGACGCCTTGCGCGCCTTCGAACAGCACTTTGCGGTTTTCGTCGATCGCATCGTTCAGCACGACCGATGTGTCGGTCACGTATTTGCGGATGAATTCCGCATATTCCAGATACTGCTTCAGCACTTCTTCCACGTCAAGCGGTTCCCCGCCGTAAACCTGCTGAATGATTTGGTTTTTCTCCTTCATCAGATGACGCAGCTTCGTCTCGAATTCCTCAGCGTCCATCAAATCGGCGATCCGGATGCCGTTGCGCGCCGCTTTATCCATATAGCAAGGGCCGATCCCTTTGCGTGTCGTTCCGATCTTGTTCGGGCCTTTACGGTCCTCTTCCAATCCGTCCAATACCAGATGGTACGGCATAATGACATGCGCGCGGTCGCTAATGACCAGATTATCGGTCGTAAAACCGTTATCGTGAATGTAATTGATCTCTTCAATAAGTGCAGCCGGATTAATAACCATCCCGTTTCCGATGACGCAGATCTTGTCGGAATAAAATACGCCGGATGGAATCAAGCTCAGCTTATATTTTTTACCGTCAATCAGAATGGTATGTCCGGCATTGTTGCCGCCCTGATACCGGGCTACTACATCGGCGCTTTCCGCGAGAAAGTCCGTGATTTTGCCTTTGCCTTCGTCTCCCCATTGTGTTCCCACAACGACTACTGTTGACATTTTCATTCCCCCGCTTGGTGCAAAAAGCGCACCTCATTTTAATAATTCCTATGAATTTTGCACGAAAAATGGAATCTCTATGCATATTCTTAAGTAAGTTTAACTGCACAAGGCAGCATTATCAGTGTAACAGTCCCCATTTTTAAAGTCAAATAAAAAGCGAACAATCGCTCATAGGTATGAGCGATTGTTCGGAAATGGAAATATATTTATCGATAAGTTCGGGAGATTGCATGCGGCCCGTGTTCCAGATATAGGAGCTTTGGTTTCTATGCCACCAGCGCTACATGGCGAATGGCTCCGCATGGTTCCGCTCGTAATTGACGAATTTGTTGAAGTTTTTCATAAAGACCAGCTCCACCGTGCCGACGGGGCCGTTACGCTGCTTGGCGATAATGATCTCGATAATGTTCTTCTTTTCCGTTTCCTGATTGTAGTAATCGTCACGGTAAAGGAAAGCAACGATATCGGCATCCTGTTCGATCGAACCGGATTCCCGAAGGTCGGACATCATCGGACGTTTATCCTGGCGCTGCTCGACGCCCCGGCTCAGCTGGGACAAGGCGATGACCGGCACCATCAGCTCACGGGCGATTTGCTTCAGGGTACGGGAAATTTCCGATACCTCCTGCTGCCGGTTTTCGCCGGGTTTGCCGCGTCCTTGAATAAGCTGCAGGTAATCGATGACGATCATGCCGAGGCCTTTTTCCTTCTTCAGCCGGCGGCATTTCGAGCGAATGTCGGCTACCGTAATGCCGGGTGTATCGTCGATATAAATTTCGGCCTCGGCAAGCGAGGCGATCCCCATCGTCAGCTTGGCCCAATCCTCGTCGGTTTTGAAATCGCCCGTACGCATCAGGTTGGCATCCAGGTTCGCCTCGGCGCAAATCATACGGTTGACCAGCTGCGGTGCGGACATCTCCAGGCTGAAAATCGCTACGGTTTCTTTGGCCCGTACAGCAACGTTCTGGGCGATGTTCAGGGCAAACGCCGTTTTCCCGACGGAAGGACGGGCCGCCACGATGATAAGGTCTGACCTCTGGAAACCGTTCGTCATTCTGTCCAAATCGACAAAGCCGGTCGGAATGCCGGTTGTGCTGCCGCCTTGCTGATTCAGAACCTCCACGCGGTCGAACACTTCCATCAGCACGTCGCGGATCGCAACAAAGCCGCTGCCTGTCCGACGGTTGGAAATTTCGAGAATCCGGCGCTCCGCGTCGCTGAGCATGCCGGAAACGTCTTCGCCGCCGCTGTAGCCTTCGCTGACGATTTGCGTCGCGGTCCGGATCAAGCGGCGCAGCATCGATTTCTCTTCGATAATCTGCGCATAATACTCCACGTTGGCCGCCGTCGGTACGGCATGGGCAAGCTTGGCCAAATAGCTGACGCCGCCCACATCCTCCAGCTGCCCCTTATCCTGGAGCCGTGAAGTCAGTGTAACCAAATCGATTGGCTGATTCTCTTCTCCGAGCTGGATCATCGCTTCATAAATCAGCTGATGTGACGCGTCGTAGAAATCCTCCGGCTGCACCCGCTCCATCGCGGTGATCATCGCTTCGCTCTGCAGCAGAATGGCCCCTAGAACCGCCTGCTCCGCCTCCAGATTCTGCGGGGGAACCCGGTCGAAAAAGAGCTCTCCGCCCATCTTATTCCTCCGTAACCTGAACCTTCAGCGTCACTTTCACTTCAGGGTGCAGCTTGACGGTCATCTGCGTAACGCCCAGGTGGCGGATCGGTTCTTCGAGTTCGATTTTCCGTTTATCGATTTTAATGCCTTGGGCGGCAAGCGCCTCGGCGATTTGCTTGCTCGTAATGGCGCCGAACAGGCGGCCGCCTTCGCCGGCTTTGGCTTTCAGCTGCACCGTCATCTCTTCGAGCTTTTTGCCAAGCTCCTGCGCATCGATTTTTTCCTGCTCCTTGCGTCTTTGCTCGGCTGCATTTTGGTTTTCGAGCGTCTTCATATTGCCATCCGTCGCCAGGCGCGCCAATCCGCGCGGCAGCAGGAAATTGCTTGCGTATCCCTCGGATACTTCCTTGATTTGACCTTTTTTACCTTGACCTTTTACGTCTTGCAGAAAAATGACTTTCATTCGAACAACCCCTCTTTCTCCTCGATTTGCGAAAGAACCTCAAGCAGCTTCTGTTCGGCTTCCTCCACGGTACCCTTCAGTTGGACGGCTGCATTCGTCAAATGGCCGCCGCCGCCAAGCCTTTCCATGACGACCTGGACGTTCATCCGGCCCAGCGAACGCGCGCTGATGCTGATCAAGCCGTCAGGCCGTTCGCTGATGACGAACGATGCAACCACGTCCGTCATATTAAGCAGCGTATCGGCCGCCTGGGCGATGAGCAATTGCGGAATGACGGTCCCGGGTTCGGTCACCGCAAGAGCGATATGATCATATACCATTTTAGCATGCTTGATGACTTCTGACTTTGCCAGATATTCCTGTAAATCTTGTTTCAGCATCCGCTGAATCTGAATCGTGTCCGCACCGCTGCGGCGCAGGAACCCTGCCGCCTCGAACGTACGCGATCCGGTATGAAGCGCAAAATGCTTCGTGTCCACCGTAATGCCGGCGAGCAGCATCGTCGCCTCCATCGGGGTGAGCTGGACTTTCTCGTGAATGTACTGAAGCAGCTCGGTCACGAGCTCCGACGCCGACGAAGCGTACGGTTCCATGTACACCAGCACCGCATCGTTGATGAACTCCTCGCCGCGGCGGTGATGGTCGACGACGACGACCCGGCTCGCATTCTGCACGAGCTTCGGCTCCATCGTCATGGAAGCTTTATGGGTATCCACGATGACGAGCAAGCTATGCGGTCCCAGCAGGGCGAGCGCCTGCTCCGGCGAAATGAAACGCTCGAACAGTTTCTCGTCCTTTTGAACCTGATCCATCATCCGGTCGATGGACGGGTTTCTTCCCGGCAGCACGATGTACGCCTCGACATTGTACATTTGGGCCGCCTTGAGCACGCCGATGGAAGCGCCGATGACGTCCATATCCGGCATTTTGTGGCCCATGATAAGGACCTTGTCGCTTTCCTGCATCAAATCGCGCAGCGCATGGGCGATGACCCGGGCCCGTACCCGGGTGCGCTTCTCAACGGCATTCGATTTGCCGCCATAGAAGGACAGACGCTGCCCCGCTTTGACCGCCGCCTGGTCGCCGCCGCGTCCCAGCGCCATGTCCAGCGAGGACTGCGCCAGCTCCCCAAGCTCGGTGATGCTTTCCGAGCCGAAGCCCAGCCCGATGGAAAGCGTCATCGGCACCTTCAACTCGGCGGTCATTTCCCTTACTTCGTCCAAAATGACAAAGCGGCTTTTTTCCAGCTCCTGCAGCGACTGGTAATTAAGCATCATCAAATACCGGTCCGATGACAGCCGCCGCAAGTACACGCCGTATTGTCTCGCCCATTCCGTAATCTCCGCGGTGACCTTCGCAATCAATGTGGTCCGCTGCTGATCATCCATCCCTTGTGCGGCTTCATCGAGATTATCCATCATAATGATGCCGAGCGCCAGTTTTTCGGCTTCGTATTTTTCACGCAAAGCCACCATTTCGGTGATGTCGTACAAATAAATCAGGCGCTCTTCCAAGTTCAGCATCAGATGGAAATGGGACTCCCCGATTTTGATTTCGGTGTGGATCTGCTTCGACCCGTCTTTGCCGCTTTCCCGGTGCCCGTCTTTATGCCCTTCCTTTTTTTCGTTTAACACGGATGTGAGCGACGGGAACAGTTCCTGGAGCGACATGCCGACAAGCGTTTTTTGGCCGAATATTTTGCATACGTAGCGGTTATTCCATTCGACCGCCTTGTCCTCGCCGTAAAGCACGATCCCAAACGGCAAGGCGCTGATCGCTTCGCCTTCCACCCTTTTGACGCGGAAGGACAAGCCGTTGATATATTCCAACAGGTTTTTTCTATAACGCATTTCCGCTTTCAGCAACAGGTAGCATAACGCCGCCACAAGTATGAGGCTTATGATTCCAAGCGGCCAATTGTACCGGGTCACGATAATGACCAAAAGCAGCATCAGCATAAACGCCCAGACGGTATAATAGCCGTGCCAGCGCTGTTGTAGAAATTTAGGCATGACTCCCACCCTAACGTTTTGATTTAGTCATAAATTGACGCAGCGGAAATGCCAAATCCAAAATCCCGATAATCCGCATCGGCGGAAAGAGAAGGATCGGAATCGTCATGAGAAGCGGCACGATCGGATGCCATTTTCTCGAATGCCCGAGATAATAGAAAAAACCGATGGCTTGGATCATGAAACAAATATGAAGCAGCGGCACCAGATTCGCTGAAATCATCGTCAGAAACGGACTGTCCCCACGGCGGGCGAATACTTCAATGATGACTCCGATCAAATAATACCAGATCAAGGACCGCGGCAGCATCCATTCCCGCGCAGGCTTCAGCTTGGGAACATGGAATGCCGTGCTTTCAATGATCGGACGCGCCAGCGAATGCGTAATGACAGCCATCATAAAGGAGCTGACGATCATGGCAAACGGAATCATTTGCATCGTCGCATTGCTCAACATCTGCATCTGCTCGGGGGTCCACGTCATGTCGTTGACGAGCGGATTGTTCCCGCCGACATCTTTCAGCGGGGACATCGTCATTTTTACAATGTCATGCACGTAGCTGGATAAATCGAAATTCAAAAAAACGGTGCCGATCAGCAGCAATACCAGCATTTCGGCCAAAATCGTCCCGGCCCCGCTCATCAACGTTCGCAGCGCGGGCATTTTTTTCTTGTAAGCCCACCCCATGACAAGCGCCGGAATGACGAAATAGACGGCGAGAAGCAAATTTACCGGATGAATGATAAAAGCGATCAGCCAAACCGGAAGTACATGAAGCAGAAATGATCTAGTACTTAACGTTGCAAAAAGAATCGTGGCGGGCAAGATGAGGAAAAACACCGTCACGATCGATAAAGGAGAAAGCAAGGAAAGCAGCAGAAGCAAATAAACGACGCTCCATACTACCGATGTCCAGCGCATTTTCAATGTCTTCACCTCTTACGCATATGTTCTTCGAGCGCGGAAATATCCTGATACCAGTCCTCTAGCTGGTGGCCTTCCTGTTTGTGTTTCTTTAATTTATCGATCAACAAATCATCCAGGTCCTTGTAAGACATACCTAGCCTGCGGGCCAATATGTAAGAGCTCATAATCAAACTTGCGAGACTGTCGCCAACCCGGGTTGTGCTGCCTTCCCACAATGCCTTGAACAGCCTCGATACATGGTCCACTACTTCGGTTTTCAGCCATTCGATCACCTTGGCGCGTTTGGCTACATCCAAATCCTTAGGCATATTCTGAAGCTCACACTCCCTGAAAAAGCTTTATTCTCCATTATAGCATAAAAGAGTACCGCTCACGAAAAACGGTTCCCCAGCCTCTTGCTGCCAGGAAACTGCGTCAAACAACCAGGTTACGCCTTCTGATATTATTGGAAAAACGTCTATCGTCGTACTTCCCTAACCTTCTGATATTGTCAAAAAGACCTGCTCAATCGTCTTCCTGAAAAGCAGGTCTTTTTATAATTCTATGCCTTTTGGCTCTTAGGTAATCGCAGCTTTTGCAAAATTCAAATTTGAAGCCGGCCATAAAACACAATCATAATGCCCTAAAAACAGAACTTATACCGAATTGATCGATTCTTTGGACACAAATCGTTCGCAATATTCGATGATCTGGCTTCTGCGGACGATCCCGATAAAACGGTTCATGTCGTCCACGACCGGCACGAAATTTTGCACTTTGGCCAGATTGATCAAATCTTCCATGTTGGCGTCGATCGACACCGGCTTATTGTTCATTTTGAGCGGCACGTCCTTCAGCAAAAACTTGGACGCATTCT
This sequence comes from Paenibacillus sp. VCA1, assembly GCF_031583795.1. Classification (NCBI taxonomy): domain Bacteria; kingdom Bacillati; phylum Bacillota; class Bacilli; order Caryophanales; family Paenibacillaceae; genus Paenibacillus; species Paenibacillus sp. VCA1. The sequence continues at coordinate 510,197 of NZ_JAVLSX010000003.1, forward strand.
CGAAATTGATTTTTCCGCCCGAGTTTTTCATATGCCATAGCAGGTCGCCTTCGGTTACCGTCCCTGCGTAGATTCCGTCCTTACCCAGGATCGGCACCGCCGTGTACCTGTGGTATTCCATTTTTTCGAGCGTCTGCCTCAGCGTCGAGTCCGTCGTCACGGTCACGACTTCCTGTTTAGGCAGCAGAAAAAAAGCGATGTTCATGTCGGTTATCCTCCTCTATCCTTCTTCCGGCTCCCCTCGTCTTCATACGGTTTTAACCCTGCGATTGTTTCAGGAGGACACAAAATCAGCAGCCGCACCTGTGGCTGCCGATCTTATAAACAGTGGGTAAAAGTCCGTCTGCCGCGTCTTATTTTGCGAGAGATCGCCGCGAAGCGGTGGTTCTCATTTTGCTGCGTCTTCTTCCGTATCATTCGGCAGCATCAGCTGATCGGTAGGCGTGTCGGGATTCTCCCAGTTGTCAATGAGCGCCTTCGCTTTCTCCACGTCTTTCCGAATCGGCTTGTCGTAATAAATCCCGTCGATTTTCATGCCTTCGCCCATAATCGTATAGCTGGTAATCTGGGCCTCCGAACCGGTCAAAATCTGTTTGGCCAGATCGATAATGAACTTGGGCTGCATATCCGTTTGGAAGTTGTCGCCCATAATGTCGAGCAGCTCGGGAATTTTGGAGATCTGATTGAGATGCAGCATCCGGTTCGCCACCGCATCCAAAAACACCTGCTGGCGCTTCGTACGGTTAAAATCGCTGTCCTCCCGGTAGCGCACGTAATTCAAAGCTTCCTCGCCGTCATAAATGGGCTTGTTGGCCTTAACGGTGAATTTCTCATGATCGCGGCCTTTGTTCACGATATCCTTCTGAATCGGCAGCTCAACCCCGCCAAGCGCGTTGACGGCATCCTTTAATCCTTGGAAATTGATCGTAGCGTAATAGTCCACATCGTGATTGAGGAACGCCTCGACGGTATCCTTCGACATCTGCTGTCCGCCGAATGCGTAGGCATGCGTGATCTTATCCTTTTTCCCCTTGCCGATAATCTCCGTGTAGGTATCCCTTGGAATGGAAATCAGCAGCACTTTGGAGTCTTTTGGACGCACAACGGCATATATCAGCGTATCGGAACGCGCAGGTTCGTCTTTACGCTGGTCGGAGCCAAGGAGCAAAACCGAAAAAGGCTTGTTCTGATAAACCACCGGTTCGGCGGGTTTGGTCGGCCCATTGTCTTTGGACTCCAGCGGCTGATACGCTTTTTGAAGCGAGCTCTCCACCCGTTTCGAAAGAAACATGTCAAATGCCATAACCGCCAGCTGCTTGCGGAAAACGTAAGAGCTTCCTGCAATCAGAAGAACGATTACGGCGATGGATATATATATTTTTGTTCTCTTTTTCATTCAATGATTCCTTCTTCGATTAGAATAAAAGCGCTAACTCAAGCAAAAACGGGAGCCTTTCGCCTCCTTTCCTTATATAAACGGATCCCTGTTTCTTGACGCGTTTAATCAAAAGAAAATCCGTTTAGGCAAAGATAAACGACATTATCATTGTAAACGGTATTTTTATAAAAAGAAACCGCCGAACGGTGCCGATTCATGAAAAAAAGGTTCCTTTGCCGTTAAAAATGTACAGTTTTGCCGCGATCATCCGCTCACATGAGAAAAAGGCCGCCGGATCGCTTCGGCAACCTTTTGCCTGAGATAAATCTCTACTTATATAATATGAGGTTGTCTTTCCTCTATCATAAAAACAGCCCTGCACCGGTTACCACCGGCACAAGGCTGCGTGCGAACATTTCGTTTTTTAACTCGACGCTCAGGAGGACCCCAATCCTTCCTTAAAGAATGTCTTGTCAGACATTGCGCGTTTGATTACCGATTTAAACTGCTGAGGTCGGAGCCGCCTTCGACGCCGATTGGGAAGTGGCACGCCACCTCGCGGCCCGGCTTCACTTCTTGAAGTTTCGGTTCTACCTGGCTGCATTTTTCCTGCGCAAACGGGCAGCGGGTATGGAAACGGCAGCCTGACGGCGGGTTAGCCGGCGAAGGCACGTCGCCCTGCAGCACGATCCGGCTGCGTTTTTTCGTTGGCGACGGCTTTGGAATGGCCGACAGCAACGCAGCCGTGTACGGATGCAAAGGCTCGGCGTACAAGCTTTCCGTTTCGCCGACTTCAACCATTTTACCTAAATACATGACGCCGACGCGGTCGGAAATGTGGCGAACGACGTTCAAGCCGTGCGCGATAAACAGGAAGGTTAGTCCCATTTCCTTCTGCAGCTTCATAAGCAGGTTGATCACCTGCGATTGCACCGACACGTCGAGGGCGGATACCGCTTCGTCCGCAACGATAAATTTCGGCTTGAGCGCGATGGCCCGGGCAATCCCGATCCGCTGGCGCTGACCGCCGGAAAATTCATGCGGGTAACGGTTGCGGCGGGTTGGATCCAGACCGACCATTTCCATCAGTTCCACGACGCGCGCATCGATTTCTTTGGCGGACATTTTCGTATGAATCTTCAATGGTTCGCCGATGACGTCCTTGACGAGGAAACGTGGATTCAGCGATCCGAACGGATCCTGGAAAATAATCTGCATTTCTTCGCGCATTTTGTTCAGCTCGCGGTTGCTCAATGCATGAACGTCCCGGCCGTTGATTTTCACGGAGCCTTCGGTCGCGCTTTGCAAGCGTAGAATAACCCGTCCGAGCGTCGATTTGCCGCAGCCGGATTCGCCTACGAGACCGAAAGTTTCGCCTTCGCGGATCGTAAGCGATACGTCATCCACCGCCTTGACGTTGCCGACGACGCGATTCAACAGCCCTTTATGGATCGGGAAATATTTTTTGACGTTGTTGACTTCCACCAAATTTTTAGCCATGGATGTTTTCCCCTTTCCCGGCTACGGCTGCTTTGCCCTTTTCTTCGAACAGCCAGCATTTTGCGTAATGCTCGTCACCGACTTGGATGTCTCCAGGCTCGACTTGGCGGCATTTGTCCATAACATGCGGACAGCGCGGATTAAAGCGGCAGCCTTGCGGAAGGTTGCCCAGCGCCGGAATCGTACCTTTGATCGTGTACAATTCGCCGCCGCGCGTGCCTTCGAATCCCGGAATGGATTGCAAGAGGCCAACCGTATACGGATGGGACGGATTCGAGAAGATTTCTTCGACCGTTCCCTGCTCTACGATCGCACCTGCATACATGACCGCGATATGGTCGGCCATTTCGGCCGCCACGCCCATATCGTGAGTGATGAGCAGAATCGAAGTGCCGAGTTTTTCTTTCAAATCTTGCAGCAAATCCAAAATTTGCGCCTGTACCGTTACGTCGAGCGCGGTCGTCGGTTCGTCGGCGATCAGAAGCTCCGGTTTGGAAGCCAAGGCGATCGCGATGACGACGCGCTGACACATCCCGCCGGAGAGCTGGTTCGGATACTGCTTGGCACGGATTTCCGGCGAAGGAATGCCGACCATTCTCAGCAGCTCGATGGCTTCTTTCCAAGCTTCATCCTTGGATTTATTTTGGTGAAGGCGCAGGCTTTCGGCGATTTGTTCGCCGACGGTTAACACCGGATTCAGCGCCGACATCGGATCCTGGAATATCATCGAGATTTTGTTCCCGCGGATATTTCTCAGTTCCTCTTGCTTTTTCTTTGCCAGGTCTTCGCCCTTAAAATTGATGCTGCCTTCAAGGATGACGCCGTTGGCATAATCGATCAAACGCATAATCGACATCGAGGTGACGCTTTTGCCGCTGCCGGACTCGCCGACGAGACAAAGCGTCTTCCCTTTTTCGATCGTCAAAGAGATGCGGTCCGTTGCTTTGACTAAACCTTTTTCCGTTAAAAAGCCTGTGGTCAGATTCCGGACTTCGAGAAGTTTTTCCGCCATTTTGCTAACCTCCTCCGGGATTTTTTCTGTCTTGGATCAAGGGCGTCACGGATCCCGTCTCCAATGAAGTTAACGGCCAGCACGACAATCAGGATACACAGACCCGGATACACCGCCAGCATCGGATTGATCAGCATGAATTCCTGCGAATTGCTCAGCATAATCCCCCAGCTTGTTTGCGGCATTTGGATGCCGAGGCCCAAATATGACAAACCGGATTCGGACAAGATGGCACCGCCGACCATCAGCGTGGCGTTAACGATAATCGGGAAGCTTGCATTGCGCAGCAAATGCCGGAAAATGATGCCCCAACTGGAAACCCCGGTGGCTCTGGCCGCTTCGACATACTGCATTTCGCGCAGCTGCAGGAATTGTCCCCGCACGAGGCGGGCAACCCCGGTCCAGCTTGTCAGCGCCAATATTAATATGAGGTAAAGCATTTTCGTTCCGAAAATAGCCATAACCAAGATGTTGATGAACAAACCCGGCAGCGAGATCATGACGTCGATCAGACGCATGAAAATCGTGTCGACCCAACCGCCGAAATAACCGGAAATCGCGCCGATGAGCGAGCCCAGAAATACAGCGATAACAGCTACGGAAAAACCAACCATAAGCGAGATGCGGCTGCTGTATACGAGACGGGAAAAAATATCCCGGCCCAGCTCGTCCGTTCCAAGCAAATGTTTGCCCGATCCCGGCTTCAAGTTGGAGTTCATCATGTCGACTTTCGCCGGATCAAACGGGGCGACATGTTTTGCAAAAATGGCAACAAGGACAAAAATCAGCAAGACGACAAGACCGGTCATTGCATATGGGTTATGCGAAAATTTTTGCCACACGAGCTTCCACGGCCCTGGGGGTCTTTTAGCGGGAGGAAGCGGTGCGTTTTCCGGTGCCATTGGGTCTGCCGGCTGTACGTTCGGAGCGGTTGCGGCATTCATGTCGCTCATTAAGCTTTTCCTCCTTTGCGTCCGATTTGAACTCGTGGGTCTACCAATTTATAAAGAATATCAGCTATCAGGTTGCCAAGCACAACCGCCACGGCGGTAATCATCGTAATGGCCATCAGCACCGAATATTCGCGGGACCTTGCCATATCGACGAACAAACGCCCCATCCCCGGCCAGTTAAATACGTTTTCCGTGAGGGCGGCCCCCGCGACGAGGTTTGCCAGGTCCATACCTAATACTGTAATGATCGGAATTAGTGCATTGCGGAGCGCATGACGGAAAATAACTTTACGTTCAGGAACACCCTTCGCGCGAGCGGTACGGATATAATCCTGCTCCAATACCTCCAGCATGCTTGAACGGGAGTATTTGACATAACCGGCCAAATTGACGAGAACCAGCACGGTTGAAGGCAAAATCAAGTGCATAAACAGGTTGCCGATATTCCCTTGCTTATCCATCGAGTACATATCCGAGAGCGGCAACCAATCCAATTTCAGTGAGAAAAACTCCTGCAAAATGATACCGAACCAGAAGGTTGGCATCGCAAAGCCGATATAAGTGACGAAGTTGGCCGTCTGGTCAGACAAGCCGTATTCGCGGGTACTGTTATAAATCCCCCAAGGAATGGCGATGATCAAACTTAAAACCCAGGAAAAAGACATCAATACAAGCGTGTTTTTTACTGCAGGCCAAATCACGTCGCCAACAGGAACATTGTTTTTAAACGTATATCCCATATCGCCTTTTAACATGTTTTTTAGCCAAATAACGTATTGCGTAGGCACTGGTTTGTCCAGACCCAGATTATGCTTTTGAATCGCTGCGGTCTCAGGCGAAAGTCCTGGTGAAATCATCATTTGGGTTGGACCGCCCGGTGCAGCATGCATCAAGCCAAATGCAGCCACCGAAACCAAAAACAATACCAATATGGATTGCAGCAAGCGGCGGATGAGATATTCAGTCATAATTGATCCTCCTAAAATTAAACGTACGCGACACCGCAACCATCCGAAAACGCAAAAAAGGGCGAGGGGAAGAAGTCTCCCCCTCTAGCACGTTTGCGCCCCTAAATTGTGATGCATTTATTATTTTGCGTCGTCGATCCACCAGTTGATTGCGTGGAAGAAGTAGCCGTAAGCAAGCGTTGCTTCTGGTTTGTCTTCTTCTGCAAATTTAATCTTCTTGGACATTGCTGTTGGTGCACCATATTGGTACATAAAGATGTAAGGCAGGTCAGTCGACAGGATTTTCGCAGCTTCTTTGTAGACTTCAACACGTTTCGCTTGGTCTACAGTCGAAGTACCCTGCTGCCATAGCTTGTCAAGTTCTGGGTTGTTGTACCATACGTTGTTTTGGCCGGTTGGCGGCGTGAACTTGGAACCGAAGATCGTTTCTTGGTCCGGATCCGGATTGTTCAAGGACCAGCCGATCAGAACGGCTTCGAATTTACCAGGGTTCAGGTTTTGGTCAACCCATGCAGAGAAGTCGAGCGCTTTAGGCTTCACTTCAATGCCTACGTCTGCCAGGTTTTGTTGGATTACCGTTGCTACGCCTTCACGACGGCTGTTGCCGGCGTTGTATTGCAGTTCGAAGGAGAAGCGATGTCCGTCTTTCTCGAGAATGCCGTCTTTGCCAGGCTTCCATCCGTCTTCTGCAAGCAATTGTTTTGCTTTTTCAGGATTGTAGTCATAGTGGGTAGCGGCTTCTTTCGGATCTGCCCAAGAACCTGGAAGGAACGGAGCGTCCATGACGGAACCGATGCCTTTCAGAACGTTGTCGATCATGCCTTGACGGTTGAGGGCGTATGCGATCGCTTGTCTTGTTTTAGGGCTGGACCAAGGAACATACTTATCCTTGAAGTTGTCGGCTTTGTGGTTCAGGCCGATGTATTCGTATTGAGGACCCGGAGTCGGATCGACAGTCAGGTTGTCTTTGCTTTTCAGAACTTCCAGCTGAGTTACAGGAACGCCGTTCGCCAGGTCGATGTCGCCTTTGATGAGGGCTTGAACTTCCGTGTTTTGGTCAGCATAGATTTTGTATACGACTTTTTGGATATGAGGTTTAGGACCCCAATAATCCGGATTGGCTTCAAACGTCAAATATTCTTTTTGCTTCCACTCCGTCCATTTCCAAGGGCCGCTTGTAACGGTTTTGGCAGGATCGGTACCGTATACGTACTTTTGCAATTCTTCCGGTTTAACGTCCTTCAGAACGTGTTGTGGAACGATTTCGGTCGCCACTACGTATTGGAATGGAGCATAAACTTCTTTCAACGTGATTTTGACGGTTTTGTCGTCAACCTTTTCGATTTTCGACACTTTGTCGAAACCGGTGATGCCAGGGGAACCCGCTTTAGGGTTGCGGACGGTTTCGAACGTAAACACGACGTCGTCTGCCGTGATTGGCTGTCCGTCGCTCCACTTCGCGTTGTCTTTCAATTTGATCGTGTATTCCAGGCCGTTTTCGGAAATCGTCATTGGCTCTGCAGCCAGGGACCAAGGCTCAGCAGCTACTTTACCGGTGCGGTCGATGTCAAACAATTTCGCGAACAAGAATTGCTCAGCGTCACCCGAAGCCGTGTCCTGCACGTAGATCGGGTTCACGCTTACGATGTCGGATGTGCTTCCGAAAGTCAGCGTGCCGCCGTCTTTAGGTTCACCAGTCGCCGGTTCTTCTTTTTTGTCACCTTCGCTCTTCGTCGGCTCTTCTTTTTTCGGCTCGTCTTTAGGCGTTTCTGCAGTTTTGGAATCGCCGCAGCCTACGAACAGAGCACTGACAACAGACAATGATACCAATAAGGACAACCATTTTTTCTTACTTGCCATACTTTATCCTCCCCTTTGAAAATAAAATGATGGATACCAGCATTTGCTGCATGGAACATCCCAAAGACCTGGCTAATAGTTCAAACGAAGCTTGTCCGTCTGGCTATTAGGGACTTTTACACCTGTGTTGAATTCGTTCTACTGCCCCGAATTACGCCTAGACATTTCCCCCTCTAGTGTTAAGCGAAAGTAAAGACCAGGGTGACGGCAACAGGTGAAGCAATATATTAAAAAATTAATATATCCAAATGTTAGGAGATTACGGCGCCGAATCCTTCGCCCGAAAAAACGCTGAAAATGTGAACAACTCGGACAAAATTACAGATACCTAATAACGCAATAAAGCATTAATGCTGTAAATGACCATCGGTCAATTGAAAACGGCAAAAAGGATGTCGATTCGCGCTGGGTAAAACTTCCTACATAAATTTAATGTAATGATACGTGTAAATTAAACTCACGTCAACATTTTTTTAGGCACATTGAATTAATTTTTTTAATGACGCAAAACAAGCGGTATAAAGGTTTTCTCGTGAAAATTGAACCCATTTCTTTTCGAATTTTAATGTTAAAGAGCAGAGGATGCCTGAGTAAGAAATGGTATATTCGGAAGTGACAAAAAAATTGAATTCGCTTACAACGATTGGACAGCATCCCGCCTGTCAGGTTACCTAACATGAGGAATATCCAATATAATACGATCAAATTTACTGGAAAGAGATACATCTGTCAATGGCAGGATTATCCTTTAATTCATGTAAATGTAATCATTTACATTCGGTTATTTTCTTGGAGTTTACAAAGTTTAATAAACGCTACCCTAATCTATTTTACATGAATGGCCATTTTCCTCCTTTTTCCTAGAAATACCTAAAAAAATACCGGGCCTTTTCTTGTGAGGAAAAGACTCGGTACGCCGGATTAAGACGTCGTATCAAGCAAAATGGCATGCAACAAAATGATTCGGCTCGGCTTCGCGGAAAACCGGGTTTTCCTTTTTGCAAATATCGGAAGCCATAGGGCATCTTGTATGGAATTTGCATCCCGAGGGCGGATTGGCCGGGCTTGGGATGTCGCCTTGCAGAACGATCCGCTCCCGTCTCAGCGTCGGATCCGGAATCGGAATTGCTGACAGCAAGGCTTTCGTATACGGGTGCAAAGGATTGGCAAACAATGCTTTTTTGTCCGCCATTTCAACCATGGAGCCCAAATACATGACGCCGATCCGGTCGCATAAATGCTCGACGACGCTCAGGTCATGGGAGATGAACAGATATGTCAGCTGGCGCTCCTTCTGCAAATCGCTGAGGAGATTGATGATCTGTGCCTGAATGGAGACATCCAAGGCGGATACGGGCTCGTCTGCGACGATAAAATCGGGATTCAGGATCAGGGCCCGTGCAATCCCGATCCGCTGCCTTTGCCCGCCCGAGAATTCGTGGGGAAAACGGTCGTAATGATAGCTTGCCAGACCGCAGATTTCCAGCGTTTCGACGACCTTCTCCTTCAGCTTTTTTCTGTCGATCAGTCCGTGCTCAAGCAGCGCCTCCCCGATGGCTTCCCCGACCTTGATCCGGGGATTAAGCGAGCTGAACGGGTCCTGGAATACGATTTGCAGCTCCGGACGCAGCTCCCGCAGCTTGTTTTTGGGCAGCCCGAACAGGTCCTGGCCTTTAAATTTGATCTCGCCCGCCGTTTTTTCATGCAATCGGAGAATCGTTCGGCCAATGGTGCTTTTCCCGCATCCGGATTCGCCCACCAGCCCGAAAGACTCGCCGCGTTGGATATCGAACGAAACGTCGTCGACCGCTTTGACGTGCCCTACGGTGCGCTGGAAAACGCCCCCGGTGATCGGAAAATATTTTTTCAAGTTTCGGACTTCAATCAGCGGTTCACCCATCGCTTACCCTCTCCCCTCTTCCTCATAGAGCCAGCATGCCGTTTTGTGGCCCGATTCATGGGCGCGGAGAGGCGGCTCCTTCACTTTGCAGATATCCATGCAAAACTGGCAGCGGTCATGGAAGTGGCAGTTGTTTCCGAGTTCGATCGGATTGGGAACCTGCCCCGGAATCGTATACAGCCGTTCCTGCGATTGGTTGATCACTGGTTTTGCCTTCATAAGCCCTCGGGTGTACGGATGTTTCGGGTTCTTAAACAACTCGATGACCGGCGCCTCTTCAATGACTTTCCCCGCGTACATCACCACGACGAAATCGGCCATTTCCGCAACGACGCCTAGATCATGGGTGATCAGCATAATGGACGTATTCAGTTTTTTCTTGATATCCCGCATCAGATCGAGAATTTGAGCCTGGATCGTCACATCCAGCGCCGTCGTCGGCTCGTCCGCGATCAGCAGCTTCGGATCACAGCTAAGGGCGATGGCGATCATGATCCGCTGGCGCATGCCCCCGCTGAGCTCATGCGGATAAGCATGGAAAATATCCTCCGCCCTTGGGATCCCGACCAGATTAATCAGCTCGATCGCCCGTTTCTTCGCCGCCTTGCGGTCCAGCATGAGATGGAGCATCAGCGGTTCGGTAATCTGCTCGCCGATGGTTAGAACCGGGTTCAAGGACGACATCGGCTCCTGAAATATGATTGAGATTTCATTGCCGCGGATTCTTCTCATTTCGTTATTGTTCATTTTCAGCAGATCTTTGCCTTCAAAAACGATTTCCCCGCCGACAATGTTCCCCGGAGGGGATTCGACGAGCCGCATAAGCGACATGGCCGTTACGCTTTTGCCGCAGCCGGATTCGCCGACGACGCATAACGTCTCCCCCTCCCGAATCGTAAAACTGACATCATCGACTGCCTTGACGACACCTGCGGAAGTCCGGAAATGAGTTTGTAAGTTTCGAAATTCAACCAGATTTTTCGCCATATTCGAATCCCCTATTTTTTTGTTTTCGGATCTAAGGCATCCCTTAACCCGTCGCCAATCAAGTTAATCGCTACGACCGTAATGAGAATACACATGCCCGGAGGAATCCAAAGCCACGGTCTTTTTCTAAAAACAATCATATCATTCGCTGCTGAGGCCATATTTCCCCATGAAGGTGTCGGAGGAACAACACCAAGCCCGAGATAGCTCAGCGCTGATTCATATAAAATAGCACCGGCCACTCCGAGTGTCGCAGATACGATGATAATAGGGATGGTATTGGGCAGTAGATGCCGGAAAATTTTGCGTCTGTCCCGAATTCCGAGCGCTTCCACGGCTTGCATATATTCCATCTCGCGTAGTGCAAGGATTTGCCCCCGAACCAAACGGGATAAGCCGGTCCAACCCAGAGCGCCGATGATCAGCATCAGAAAATAGATCCGGTATTTCGGGTCGACTTTTAAATCGGATAATACAGCACCCAGAATAATCAAGAGCGGAATGGTCGGCATAGCCATAAAAATGTCGGCAATCCGCATAATGATCGTATCGGTGGCTTTTCGATAAAAACCTGCCAGTGCGCCTAAAGTTGCGCCAATAATGACCGTGATAGACGTAGAAACGATCCCTACCAGAAGCGAAATTCTGCCGGCGAGCAACATCCGCAGTAACACGTCGCGCCCGAGAGAGTCGGTACCCAGCCAATGTTCGCTGCTTGGCGGTTTGTTTTTCATTTTTATGTCATATTCTAACAATTTATACGGCGACAACAGCGGGCCTATGATACAGAGCAAAACCATAAACAACAATATAAAAAAACCGATAAGCGCTAATTTATTCCTGGTAAAACGGTGCAGCGCCATTTTCCACGGAGAAGCCGCAGCTTTTTGTCCCGTATTGGCCGCATGTTCCGCCTTGGTTACATTGATAACGGACACGAGATCCCCCTCCTTACTTCAAACGAATTCTCGGATCTGCAATGCCGTACAGCACATCCGACAGCAGATTGCCAAGCAGCGTCAGCATCGCGCCAAATATCGTAAAGCCAAGCATAAACGGATAATCTCGCATATTGATCGATTCAAGGTAAACTTGACCGACCCCCGGCCATATAAATATCTTCTCCATAATGATTGCTCCCCCAAAAAGCGCAGGAAGTTCAAAACCTAAAAGTGTTATCGCAGGCAGCATCGCATTCCGTAATGCATGTTTGAAGATTACGACCCGCTCATGAAGCCCTTTCGCCCGTGCCGTACGGATATAGTCCATATGGATAACTTCAAGCATGCTTGTTCTGAAATAACGGGTTAAGCCGCCGGTGCTAAGCATCGTCAAAACAATGATGGGCAAAATGGCATGACTAAGCACGTCCTTGATATAAGCCCAACCTTCGGCATTCAGCCCTGCGGTTGTCATGCCGCCGACAGGGACCAGATTCAATTGCAAAGCAAGAACCTTGATCAGCATCAGCCCTAAAAAAAACGACGGAAGCGACATGAATAAAAAGATGAGCAGTGTTACGATTTTATCAAAAAGCGAGTATTGATATTTAGCCGAAAATACGCCTGCGAATATCGCAATAATCCAGCTTAGCACAAATGTGAAAAAAGCGATGATGAATGAATTCCATACATAGCTGTTGATCACCTTGGTCACAGGTTCCTTATGTACAAGCGAGTCGCCCATGTTGCCTTTGATCATGTTGCCCGCCCATGTAAAGTATCTCTTCACCACCGGCTGATCCAGCCCGTAAATGTGTCGGAGCTGCTCGGCCTTCTCCCGGGTCATCGTCGGGCTGTCCTGCGCAGTGATATAATCACCGGGCACAACTGCAGAGATCGCGAAAATAATAATCGATATCCCGATCAATGTCGGGATCATCTGCAGAAGTCTGCGGATAATGTATTGTTTCATACAAATTCCTCCTGGCTTCATAAGCGGACATGCTCAGCCCCCGAACTTCTCCGGGAGCTGAGCACCTAAATTTGATCGATTATTGCGGAATTTCCACGTTATACAATCCATAAGAGAAATCTTTGTAAGGAGCCAGGTCAAAGCCTTTCACCCGTGCATTTATTGGCCACATATCTCTTCTTTGGTACATAAAGATGCATGGTAGGTCATTATTGATCTCTTGATACATCTCTTTGTATAATTCCTTACGTTTATTTAGATCGAGTTCCTTTCTCGCCTTTTCCATCAAGTCGTCAACCTTTTTATTGGAGTAACCTGATTTATTCTGAGCACCGTTCGTGATATAAATCGTAGTATCCGGATCTGCCGTTAGTCCCCATGCGGCAAAGAACATATCGTAATTGCCCTTATCCTTTTTATCCATAACGGCATTAAAATCGAGCGTTTCGGAAACCAGATCAATGCCAAGCTCTTTATAGTTCTGGGCCATAATCGGTAAAAGTGCGTTTACAACAGTATTATCGGCCGTCGCGGAGAAATTGATTTTGAGCTTCTCTCCGTCTTTCTCACGGATTCCGCTCGAGCCAACCTTCCAGCCAGCTTCATCGAGCAACTGTTTTGCCTTATCCATGTTGAATTCATAGGGGTTAATATTTTCATTCGTATAGGCCCAAGATACTTTGGACTGCGGAATATTGATGACATCTGCATATTTTCCATATACGCCTTCAACGACTTCTTTACGATTCAGGCCATAGGTGAGCGCTTGACGCACCTTCACATCCTGGAATCTCTTCTGTTTGAGGTTGAACGCGATATATCCATACCCGTTTGTAGGGTAAATATTGATATCAAGGAACCCGTAGGACTTCAGTTCCTCTACGTTATCCTCACTTACCGTGATCATATCCATGTCGGTTTCGCCTGATTGCAGCATCGCCATATTGGTTTCACTCGTTGTGGTTTTGAACACAACATTTTTAACTTTCGGAGCGCCTTTGAAGTAGTCCGGATTGGCTGTCAAATCCACCTCTTGGCCTGCAGCATACTTGGTCAGCACATATTGGCCGCTCCCAATCGGCTTCGTGTTTAAGGCTTTGATCGATTCAAGATTGCCCTGTTTATAGCCCTTGCCATAATAAGATTCCGGTACCATCCAAACTGTGCCAAGGTTGTCTTTCGTCACGGCCTGAGGCTCCAATACAGTCACTTCAACGGTATTATCGTCAATGACTTTAAGCCCTGAAATTTCCTTGGCCTTGCCGTCGTGGTATTCCTGCGCCCCTTTAATTTTTGTGCTCATCATGTCGGATGGGCCGTCATATGCTCCATCACACAATACCTTTATGGCAAAAACGTAATCTTTAACGGTCATCGGCGTGCCGTCGCTATATTTAATGCCTGGCTTCAAGTGGAACGTGTATACTAAACCGTCATCGGACACATCAACCTTTTCAGCCAGCGAGTTTCCATATGTCCCGTCTTTTTGAACCTCCGTAAAACTGTCGAACAATGCTTTGAGTACATACTGGTCATAGGCCGTCTCCCCATAAAACGGGTTAAATATTCCTTTCGGCGCGCTCATGCCCACAATCAACGTATCCTTACGATTCATTGCTGCCGCCGGGCTGGAAGCTGGATCACTCGCCGGGAAGATGCCGTCGCTTTGATCGTTTGCCGCATCATCCTTTTTGGTGTCGTCGGCTTTTGCGGTATCGTCTGTCTTTGCTGTATCGTCAGTCTTTTTCGAGTCGTCGGTTTTATTTTGGTCTCCTTGCTCCGTTGGCGCAGGGTCCGCAGCTTTCTTATCGCCGCCTCCACATCCAGCCAAGAGTCCGCCAAACATCGTAAGCGTCAATAGAAATATCGAAAGCTTTCTCTTCAAAATAAAATCCCCCTTAAATTTAATAAAACTCCAAAAATGCGGATACTACAAACGAAACGCGCAATCACTCCTTCTCGGGATTTGAGTTCATTCTTCGACTGTAAGCGCTTCATTTTTGCAATAAAGCTTTAATGCATCAAATGACCAACGGTCAATTGCAGCCGGCAAGAATGGAAGGATTGAATTACTATGGGTAATTTTCCCTTGTAAATTTAATGTAAATGATACGTGCAAATCCATACTCAGTCAACAACTTTTTTAGTCGGTGTAAGCTATTTTTTTGAACGAAAATAAATCCTTATACAACGGGGTTTTCTACAAAATATAGAGGTTGTTTTTTGTCATTTTTTTAACGTTCAAGTCGAAAGGAATGCAACATTGAAAATACGGGTTTTGGAGGAGGAAAAGCAGAGATGAGCCAAATATCATCTGCTAAATTTGAATTTAGGATGGAAATTATTGTGCAGCCGGCAAAATGCGCTCTGACGAATCATGTTGGAAAAAGCAATAAAGAGGACCGCGGATGATCCGCGGCCCTCTTTCCCCGTCCATATTAACGTTTGATACCAATGGATACGATCTCGCATGGTCCTGCGACAAGCTCGGCATGATCGGATACCGCGGCCAACTTATCGCCGGTTTCCTCTTCGAGGATCGTCGTCTTGTAAGCCGAAGCAGCGCCTTGCGCAAGCTCGAGCTGCAGATTCGCTGCTTCGCGTTTCATGTTGTACCAGCGCAGGATATCGTCTCCGGTCTGCTCGCTGACCTTCCAAGCCGAAAATGCCAAGCCGTTGTCCGCTTCCCATGCGTATGGCGCATGGACGGCGGTGATGCTGCCTTCATGCAGCCCGGTCTGTGCGGCCGTCCAAGGAATCTGGAACTGATACGCTTCCCGGTACGCTCCTGATTCGATGCCGTCACCGTTATGAGGGATGACTTCGAGGTGGACGGTATGCTCGCCGAGGCATTGTGCTTCAGGCGTAGGGAAATGCCCCCAGTCGCCAAGCTCGCCGACGGAACGAAGCAGCGTTACGGCGATCGTGTTCCGTCCGTCGCGCAGAACCTCGTATTCGTTCAGCCCGCGGTTTGCGACCGTCAAGCCGGCGCCCGCGCCGCTGACGTCGACAAATGCCTGCTGGTGCTGCGTATTGCTTGGGTTCTGCCATTCCTTCGCAGGTTCGACATCGCGAACGGCTACTTCGAACATTGAGTCGACTTGGTACTTGGAAGCCTCGATATCGGTAGGCATGAGCATGCGAACGCGATGGTCCTTCGCCTGGTTGTTGAAGCTGGCTTCGATTTGAACGCCTTGTCCTTCCCGCTCCAGGCTAACGAGCGTGCGGATTTTCATCGGAACGGTTTCTTTGACGCGCTGCGCTTTGCGCACAGGGTAATAAATCAGCTCGACCTGTTCCTGGTCCAGAAGTTTCTCGGCGGACGCCGGGATTTCCCAGTCATGCACGATTTCGAGCACGGCGCGGTAAGGCGTGTCTTCCACGACGCGGATGGAAGCCGTCAGATCTTTTGTCGTCAGCGCTTCTTCCCCTTCCGGCTGCTTGTACATGTACTCATTGCCGATATCGCCGGTGTCCTCGAAAATCATCAGGTCTTTGAACACGCGTCCCGTGCGCTTGTCGGTAACCGTCAGGCTGCCGTTAGCCGCTGCTTCGACGCGCAGGGTGCCGTTTTCGATCGTAGTTCCATCCTTCACCAGCGAATCCTTTTGCACCTGCAGCCCTTTTGCCGCTTCTCCGGCCACAAGCGCGTATGCCTTCAGGCCAAGTGCAGGGATTTGGTCTGCCTCAAACGTAATGCGGACGGCGCGGGCCATGTAGGGCTGACGGAACTTATCGTCCGGCAGGTCGTAACCGAAACGGAGGCCAAGATCCTCGAGGCTGAATGCCGCCGGGTTGCCGTTTGCGTCCACGACAGCGCGCAGGCCAAGATCAAAGTCCTTCATTTGGCTTCTCATGTCTTCGAACGAGTGACCTTCGCGGAAGTATACGCGTTTCACTTCCAGATCGACGGACACGGTGCCGCTGCGTCTCCAGCCGGTCGTATTAAACACGACAAACGGAACCGTCTCTTCCCCATAGCTGCCGAATACGGACGTATTGACCGCATCGGCTACCGCCTGCTTGCTCTCGTCGATGATCGATTCGGCGACGTCGCGGCTTTTCGCAAAGCGGGTCACCATTTCGCGATGGACCTCGTCCACGCTGCAACCGCAGATGCTGTCATGCGGATGGTTTTGCATCAATGTTTTCCATGCGTAAGTCAAAAGGTCATGCGGGTATTCCTGGCCTGCCAGACGCGCGTATGTGGCCAGCGGCTCCGCTACTTTTTCCAAAATCGTCTGCCCAAGCTGGTTCATCTGCTTCAAATAAACGCGCGAGGAGGCGGTGTTGACAAGCGTTCCCCAGCCGTCGGTGCGCTGGCTGCGAAGCTCGCCGCGAACGACGGAAAGCTCGCCTTCCTTCGCTTTTTTCACGGCTTCAAGGTATTTAGGGAAATTGGAGTGTACAAACTCCGTATCCGGGTATAGCTTCCGGGCTGTCTCCATCGCCTGCGCAAGATCCGTCTGGATCGGCTGGTGGTCGCAGCCGTTCATGTACAGAAGCTCAGGCGTCGAAGCGTATTTCTCGGCGTCGGCCAGCTTTCTGTCCCAGAATTCTTTGGCTTCCTCCGGATCAACCGGAACTTCGTTGCCGTTGCTGTACCAGTTGGCGAACAGGATGCCCAGCACCCGGGAGCCGTCCGGTCCTTCCCAGATCAGCTCGGAGAACGAAGATTCATAATCCGAATCGGCTACCGTATTGTTGAAGCCCGTCGGCTTCACGCCGCGGCCGAACACCGCATTGTCGATGCCGGACTGGCGCATCAGCTGCGGCGTTTGCCCTACCAGGCCGAAGGTGTCCGGGAAATATCCGATTTTGGAAATTTGACCGTAACGCGCGGCGTCCTTATGGCCGACCTGCATGTTGCGGATGTTCGCTTCGCCGCTCGTCAGGAACGCATCCTGCAGAATATACCACGGGCCGATGAAAATACGGCCTTCGCGGATGTATTTTTCCAGGCGTTCCTTTTGCTCCGGACGAACCTGCAGGTAGTCTTCCAGAATGATCGTTTGGCCGTCCAGATAAAAGCTTTTGTATTCCGTGTCGTTTTCCAGCGTATCCATCAGCACGTCCATGAGGCGGATCAGGCGCATGTGGTGTTTTTCATACGGCAAATACCATTCACGGTCCCAGTGGGTATGAGAAATGATATGCGCGGTTCGTTTTGGCTGTGAAGTCATAAAAGTCAATCCCCTTTTCTGTAAGTCCGGGCCTGCCGATTTCGGCGGCCAACCGGTCGAGGAATCCCCGTAGTGAGATTATATGCTTGCCCAATATACGTTTCGTTTGCTACTGATGCTTGCATTTTCGGCTTCTTTCGGACCAAGCGGAAGTCTTCCGATTGTCCATTCCACACGAACAATGACAGGTTATGCTCTATATCACAAATCTGGGAATGATCCCCTTTTTTATTCGAATAAAAATGATTTCATCGTCTTACCACGCCACATATTATACTTAAATATACCTTCATCGTATATAGAAACCTGCGATTTTTCGCAAAATGTTCTTCTTGGATACGTCCATCCCCCAGGCGGCATTTCATAAGGACACGCTGGGTTCCAGCTTTAAGCCGTTAAAACGGGATGAAGAACAACTGTCCGCCATATGCGGACAGTTGTTTCATCTTTGAAAGCCTCGCCGGCCGCCGCAAAAAGCTCAATTCATCTTCATCCGCCAGCTTAAGAGCGAGGCATTCTTATCCCAAAGCGTTTCTAAGCTTAGACGCCTTCCACACGGATTTCCACTTCGTCGGGACGGTACACCGCCGTAATGCGGCCTTCACTGTCCGTGGCAAACAACACGCTCCGGTCGCTTTCCAGCGTAAAGCCGTAAGCTGCTCCGGTACGCGGATCCTGAACCTTGACGGAAGCATCCCAGCCGAACTCGGAGACGAACACGTACAGGTTCCCTTCCTTAAAGCTTAATTTCCGTCCGTATACCCCCGGAAGCTCGCCGCCGGCGATCCATTGCATGTCCTGCCCTACGCCTGCCGCTTCCGCTGCATAACGGTACAGCTCGATGATCGGCTCGTCGCGGCCGTTCAGCTCCAGCGGAAGGCTGCTCCAGATAAGGCGTCCCTTGCCGAGCGGCATGTCCACGACATGGTCCATAGAGCCTGTTGCATCCGTCGCAGCAGGGCTCTCCTTGACGACCTCCGCGATCCGCCGGTGACCGAAGGAAACAGCCATCGGACGGCCGCCCAGGCCCAGCATTTCCTCCCTGCGGACATTGGCCAGCTTGCGCTTGCCAAGAACTTCATCCATGCGGTCGCTAGGCTTCCAATAAGCATCAAGCCCGAGCGGTCCCGTCACGAGGAGCGTTGCGCCCGATTCCTTCACGAGGGCGATCAATTCTTCCAGAGCGCCGCTATCCATATTATGCGGGCTTGGCACCATGATCAGCTTCGGCGTTTGCCGCCGCAGCGCGTCCAGATGATATTCGGATGCCCCCCTGAACGGAATTTTGAGATCATAGGACATCAGTCGCGTCAGGCGAGTCGTCGATTGGAACGCCAAAGCCCGGTTGGAAAAATCATTCGAATACGGGAAGACGACGGCGATATCTTCAAGCTCGCGGTCCGTGAACAAGTCACGCGTTTCCGCAATGAACCGGCCAAAATCATAAGAGACGTCGGCCTCCGGCTTTTCCGTGCCGTCTGCCCGCAGGGCGCCGATATGCGACTCGTTTGCGTTGTCCATATAAAAATTCGTGTTCCAGATCCAGTGAATCGCTCCGGCCCCTCCCGTCGAGAAGGCGTACGCGTATTTGCGCTCCAAAATGTTGCGCAGCTCCGCTTCGGAGCGTTTGGCGCGTCCGTCCGGCGTCTCTACGTACATGATGCCGGTCTCCTGAATCAGGTTCGGCTTGTCGGGCGTTTTGGCGAAAATGCCGTCCCAAACCAAATAATCGTTCAGCCACCAGGAGTGCACGGTCGTATAATCAACGGCCTTTTCATAGAAAAACGGAGAAGGCCGCTGAGCGCCGAGCGCCTCGTCCTGACCGACCGTCACGAGGTGGTTCGGGCACAGTTCTTTGATGGTGCCTACAAGCTGCTCTGCCCAAACGTTGTGCATATCCATCGAGAAGAGGCAGTAATCCAGCCATCTTGTCCCTTTTTTCGCCTTGTGCATGTCCTGTACGTCGAAGTTGATGTCTTCCGCTTCGGGAATGACCACCGACTCGAAATCGGGGAGCTGGTCCGGCGACATGTTCCATGCCTCCTGAAGGCTTCTTATATCGCCGTGACGCTGTTTCAGCCACTTCACGTACGCCTGGCGCTCGAACGGATCCCTTGCGGAACGAGGTCCTTCCGAGAAGATGCGCGGCGGGTCGAACATCGAAGGTTCGTTGATCAAGTCCCAATCCACATGTGTCGTTGCCGTATGGCGGCTGACGATGCTGCGGATGAATCTCTTCTGAGCCTCCACGCTTTGCGGATCCAGATAAGGATTGACTCCTTCCCACGTTTCCGGCGTGAAGGAGAAAAACGTGAAGGTGACCTGCAACCCGTGGCGTTTGGCGGTCAGGAAGAATGCGTCGATCGCGCGCAGAACTTCCTCCGACACATGGCCGTCGACCTGCATGATATTCCGGTACGCCGTCCATACGCCGGTACGGATCCAGTTGATGCCCGCTTTGGCCATTTGGGCCATATCCCGCTCCCAAACGTCTACGTTCGGCAGGAACAGAAATTTCCGGGCCACGTCGGAGGTCATGTACGTCATACCCACGACAGGCAAAGGCCGTCCGTCCTTGACGAAATAGTCCCGGCTGCGGGTAATCGGCGTGCCCTCGGCAAGCAGAAGATCATCGCGGCCCCAGAAGCCTTGGCGCAATATCCGCACCTCGCCGTCGGGTCCTTCCGCGCGGCAGACGATTCGGTATAGACCGCTTTGAACGTCAAGCGGAACCGGAATGCGAACAAAATTTTGCTCTTTGCTCACTTGGGCTTCGAATTGGTGGTTCCAAACTTCGCCGCCGTCACTCTCATGACGGACCTCCAGCGCAAAGCTCCATGTTTCGGGAGCATGGGCCCGCTCATCACCGCGCTGCAAAATTTGCGTCTGGAGCGTCAGCACGGCATGTTCGCCCGATTCATAGGAAGCATAATTCGGCTTCAGCGACAGCTCAGTGACCCCTTTGGCGCAAAACTGCGCCCATGCCAATAACCGATCTGCGCCGCCATTGTCCCAGAATGCCGCCTTCAGCGGCAGGAAAACAAACATCCAGCGCGAGCCGGCAAAGGTGACGCGGGAGTTTTCCCACAGCACGACCGGCGCGGCGATTTCGCGTCCTTCGGCGCTGATCCCTTTAAGCATCGGATAAATCTGCGTGCTCATCGGGCCTGCGGATCCCATCTGGTGGGGCAGGTCGCTGCTTTTGGTCGTATGCGGCACGAGGTTCCATACATCGTCCAATTCGAAAAGCCCTTCCTGTCCTGCAAGTAGCGGAATGCTGTCGGAAGGCGCAAGCGAGGCGACCTTCGCCGCATCCACCCGCAGGGCTTCATGAATGTACAGCTCCTGATGGTACGCCGTCTGTTCCGTTTCGGGAACCCAAGACCCGTTTTCCAAAGAAACCGGACGTTTAAACGGCGCCCCTCCCGCACTGATCAAACTTCCCCCTCGATGAAGGAAAGCCGATATTTCCGTCCACGCGGATTTCGGGAAATAAGGGGCGTGCAAATTGACGAAACAGCCGTTTTCAAGCCCGCGCAGGGCATCGGCAAGCTCGCCCGCACCGACGACTTTTACGCCGTCCGCCTTTCCGAATACCCCGGCCTGCGGAATAAAGCCGGCCGTCGGGAATTCGGAATCGCACAAGATGATGACACGGTTTTGGCTCATAGCAATCCTTCCTTCATCGCTTTATAAACCAACTGCGAGAACAGGCTGTTCGACCAAGCGAACCATTTCCGCGTGAAAACGGTCGGGTCGTCGGCATGGAAACCTTCATGCATAAAGCCCGTGTCCGCATCGGTTGCTTCCAGCATCGCGATCATTTCCAGTTTTTCTTCGGCCGTTTGCGCCGTCAATCCCTGCATGGACAAAGCCATGTGCCAGATATAATCTTCCGGCGTGTGCGGGCTGCCGATGCCTTTGGCCGCTTTACCTTCGAAATAGAACGGGTTTTCCTTGCTGAGCGCAAACCGTCTCGTGTTTTGATAAATCGGATCGTCGGCCGTCGTATAGCCCAGGTAAGGAATGGACATCAGTCCCGGCGTGCCCGCGTCATCCATCAGGCAGTAGTTGCCAAAACCGTCGGTTTCATAGGCGTAAATCGGCCCAAATTCCGGATGGCGGTAAATACCGTACAGCTGAATGCCGTGATTGACTTCGATTTCAAGCTCCTTGAGCTCTTCAAGAAGATCCATGTCGCGGAATACCCACTCGGCAAACTCCTGCATTTGGCGCAGGGCGACCACCGCGAACATATTGCCCGGAATGTTGTAATGGAAGTCGCAGGCATCGTCGCTGGAGCGGAATCCGGACCAGATCATGCCCGTGTAATTCACCGGCATCCCCAGTCCGTTATTGCGCAGCGAATCGGTCAAAATGCCGTTGTTCCGGGTAAACCGATAAGGCGACAGCTCGAAATGGCGCTGCTCGGTTTTGAATACGTCGACGATCTTACGCAACGCCGCTTTAAAGTTGGCATCGAAAATATCGGTAAGCTCCGTCTCTTTCCAATACAGGTAGGCCAGACGGATCACGAAGCAAAGGGAATCGATTTCAAATTTGCGTTCCCATACCCACGGCGACATCTCGGTCTTGTCGGTGGTATTCCAATGCCAGTCGTTCGCCGATTCGTTGAAGGCGTTGGCATAAGGGTCGATTTGAACGTAGTGAATGTGGCGTTTGATCAACCCACCGATGATGCGCTGCAGATCGGCGTCATTTTTGGCAAACGGCACGTAATGAATCACTTGCTCGACGGAATCCCGCAGCCAGGAGGCCGGAATGTCGCCCGTGATGACGAAGGTCGTTCCATCGTCCATCAGTTTCGTGGTCGTTTCCAGCGTATTCGGAAAACAGTTTTTGAACAGCTGAAGCAGCTTGGGCCGATGGGCCAGCTTTTCTTCGGCTTCTTGGATTACGTCTTGAATAGCCTGCGGCAGCTCAAGCTTAGGCATCGGTATTTTCGGAAGTCTGAATTGTTCCAATTGAAGAACGCTCCTTTATAGCTTTATAAATGAATCAATTTCATAATGGATTAAATATCCGATAATATATCGTCTTGATTAAAGCTACTAACGGTATGAAATTGATTCAAATGAAAATGAAATAGTAAGCATATTGTTTTATCGTAAATGAATCAAGTCGTAAGACCGGCATTCCCGCGATGAAGCTATGCAAGCACCTGCATATCCTATACGGGAACCCGGCACTGAAAAACGCTATACATCCTGTCGGTTACCGGAGGAGTACGGTTTTAATCTCAAACGGAGCAAAAGACAAGGTCAGGCGATCTTCCTTTCGTTCCAGCTTCTGAGCGGGCTCTTCCAGCGCATTCGAAAGGTAGGCTTCCTCGAAAGCATAAGGCCATTGCAATTCGACCTGCTCCCGTCCGCCGGAAGATTCATAGAACCGCAGGATAACGCCTGCGCCGTCTTCGGCCGGTTTCACCGTATCCAGCACGACATGGCGGCTATCAAGGGAGATGAGCGACTGCGCGGCAGCGCGTGTTCCCTGCTTGCCTGCTTGCAGCGGCAGCACAGGCATCTCTTGGTTCAATTCCGCTGCATGGCGGACCGTATGGGCGTTTCTCCAGTCGCCGCTGTGCGGAAGCAGCGAATACGTAAAGTCGTGCTCGCCAAGATCGGCGGTTGCATCCGGCCATTTCGGCGCACGGAGCAGGGACAAACGGATCGTGCTGCCCTGAACGTCATAGCCGTATTTGCAGTCGTTCAGCAGGCTGACCCCGTATCCATGCTCGGATACGTCCACGAAGCGGTGACCGCATACCTCGTATTGCGCCTGTTCCCAGCTGGTGTTGCGGTGCGTCGCCCGTTCCAGCGATCCGAACGGAATTTCATAGGTCGCCTTTTCCGTCACCACGTCGATCGGAAAACCTACTTTCAGCAGCTTGTGCGCTTCATGCCAGCTGACATGCGTTTGAAAGTCGATCCGTGGATCATGATGATAAAAAATGACGTCCTGCGTGATTTCGGATTGGCCGATCCGCCAACGGAAGCGGAGCACGTCCTTGGTACGTCCCGACAAAACCAACCGTTTCTCAAGCAGTTCAGCTTCCCCGGCCGGCTGCTGCTCGTACCGGGTATCGATATCCCATGCATCCCATAACGTCGGACGGTCATGGAAAAAGTGGAACCGGTTCGCGCTTTCGCCCGATTTGACGATCTCCCGTCCGGATTTTTTGTCGAACAGCCTGATGATTTCGCCGCTTTCATTAAAACGGGCAATGTAATAAGATGTTTCCCATGTATCTCCGAACGTGGCCGCGTCTTCCGTTTTTTGAGAGGATGACGTGTCCGTTGCGTCCTTCAGCCATATCGTCTTATAGCCAAATGCGGGAATTTCCGGAACATGGACGGATACGCCGTGCTCGACCCGATCGGTTTCGAGCCTTGTACCGTATTCGTCATAAGCCTCCCATGCTCCCTGCTGCGTTTCAATGCGGATCGTGGCGCTTCGGCTCCAGCCCAAGCTGTTGAACACGGCATACGGGCTTCCATCCTGCCCGGTCGTGTCGATCGCCGCAGCGATTGCCTGAACACCCTCCTGCAGCCCCGACTTCCCTTTATTGAAAATTTCTCCGTATTCTTTATCGGAGGTTTCGTACGTTTCCGTAATGGCAGAGCCCGGAATAATATCGTGGAACTGGTTCAACAGTATGAGCTTCCAGCCTTCATGAAGCTGCTGCAGCGCGGCTTCCCGCTTCGATGCGGCCATGTCCGGCTGCCCCAACGAATTCCATATTTCCGCTTCCCGGTATAACGCTTCCGCTTTTCGGTTGTTTCGTTTGTTGCGGGCATGGGTCGTATAGGTTCCCCGATGAAGTTCGAGGTACAAGTCGCCACGCCACGTCGGCAGCACGGGATTCGCTTCGGCAATGCCCTCAAAAAACCGCGCCGCGGTGCTGTAGCGGCTTGCCGGTTGCCCAACCATCAGTTCGGAGCGGTCGATATATTCCAGCATTTCGCGGGTCACGCCGCCTCCGCCGTCTCCGTGTCCGTAGAGCAGCATCTGCTCGTTATGCCTGGATTTTTCCCGGTAAGACTGCCAATGATCGTGGATATCCTTCGGCAGCGTATGTTCATTGACGCCATGGTTGAGGTAAGACAAAATCGGCGTTCCGTCGATGCCCACCCAATGGAACAAATCATACGGAAACAGGTTGGTGTCATTCCAGCCCAGCTTGGTCGTCATGAAATAGTCCACTTTTCCGTGCTTTAAAATTTGCGGCAGCGAGGCGCAATACCCAAACGTATCGGGAAGCCATTCGATATTCGACGTCTTGCCGAATTCCTCCTGATAAAAGCGTTGTCCATATAACATTTGGCGGATCAGGGATTCGCCGCTCGGCAGATTCAGGTCGGGCTCGACCCACATGCCCCCGACGAGTTCCCAACGCCCTTCCGCTACGCGCGCCTTCACCCGCTCGAACAGCTCAGGATCGTTGTCCTTCAAAAAGGCGAACAGAAGCGGTTGGCTTTGCGCATACCGATACTCCGGATATTCTTCCATCAGCCTGTCGACGGTCGAAAACGTCCGACTGGCCTTTCGCACCGTTTCCCGCACGGGCCACAGCCAGGCAATATCGATGTGCGACTGGCCGATCATATGCTCCAGTCCTTCGGCGTTTCCGCCGATGTCCCGGACTTCCCGTCTTAACTCGGTTTCGATGTCGGCAATCCCGCTGCCTTTGCGGATCGCAGCCGCATCCAGGTTCACGTATCGGTCCATGGCCCGGTACAACGCTTCCATCAGCCTCACTCGCCGGAAGTCCTCCTGCGGCAGCAGCGCGGTGGAATCCCGAACGATCGTAACGGTATACATCAAACTTTGTACCGCCCGATTCGGTTTGACGAGTTGGCTTGTAATCGAAGTGATCGGGGGCTGGATCACAGCCTGTTGGTTCAGCGGGTCCACGGGCTCCGGCACCGGATCAAAAAGCTCAATCTCCAGCTCCGGGGATTCACCGATGACGCGCGGATCCAGCGTAACGTACGTATGGTTCCGGTCCAGCCCTTGATAGGATGCTCCGTTGACGCGGAGCAATCCTTCTCCGCCCGACTTGAACACAAGGCCAAATGGCTCTTGCGTCCATTCGGCCGGTAGTTGCAGCTTGGTTTTAAAAAAGTAGGTCGTCCCCTGCTTGCTCGGAAACGAGTTCAATCCCTGCCCTTCCGGATAAGGGGCCGAATTCTCGTATTCGCCTGGCAGCTTATAATAAGAACGAGTAATTTCCCAGTGACGGTACTCCATTTGCTCGAGCCACTGGTTTTCCGACAGTTCGCGGATAAAACGTCTGATCCGTTCCATCATCCATCCTCCCGTACAGTCAAAGACGTACTCAGCGTATCGTTCACGTTCCTTCCGATGTGGACTTGGAACAGGCCCGGCTCAACAACGGGTTCCATATCCCGCCCAATGTACTGCAGTTGCTCTTTTCCTATTTCAAAAGAAACCGTTTTGGTTTCTCCCGGCGCAAGCTCAACCTTGGCGAACCCTTTCAGTTCCATCAGCGGCCGGCTGGCTTGGCTGACGACATCCGAGATGTAAAGCTGAACAACCTCGGCTCCGGCCATGCTGCCGGTGTTGGTCACATCCACCGATACGACCGCCGATTCGTTCACTCCAATGGAATCCTTGGTCATTTTCAGGTGATCATAACCGAAGGTCGTGTAGCTGAGTCCGTATCCGAACGGATACCGTGCTTTCGAGTCTTCCTCCAAATACCGCTTGCCGCGCGACCGTTTGCCGTTGTAATAGACCGGAAGCTGTCCGACATGCTTCGGAACGGACACGGTCAGCCGGCCGGACGGATTGACGTCACCGAATAAAATCCCTGCGACCGCATGTCCCCCTTCCTGTCCGGGGTACCATGCTTCCAAAATGGCGTCGGCATGCTCGTCGATCCACGGCTCGGCGATCGGGCGCCCGTTAATGTAAACAACGATGAAGCGTTTGCCGAGCTTATGGATCTCCTGCATCAGCTCAAGCTGCACGCCGGCAAGGCCAAGCGTCATGCGATCGATCCCTTCGCCGCAATCCATGTCGTTCCATGAGTTGTCCGAAACCTTCGAAGCCCCCGTTCTCAGGTCGATGGTCCCTTCTCCAAAATCGCGGGCGCTGGAACCGCCTACCACCATCACGACGGTATCCGCTTGCTTCGCGCAAGCCAGCGCGTATTCAAAGCCCTCCCGGTCATCGCCTTTAATACGGCATCCCGGGGCGTAGAGCACGCGCTCAGACTCTTTCGCTAGCCTTGCCCGGATTCCCTTCAAAACCGTCGCCACTTTTTCCGGCGGCTGCGGCGACGTGTAATCGCCCAGCTGGTTATATCCGGCGTCGGCGTTTGGTCCGATGACCGCAATTTTGCCGCTGCGATCATCCAGCGGCAGCGCTCCGTTTTCGTTTTTAAGCAGTACGATGCCTTCCTCGGCAAGCTTGCGCGCCAAACCCAGATGCTCTTCGCTGCCGATAACGCGCTCGGCCCGCTCGGGATCGACGTAAGGATTGTCGAACAAACCAAGCTTGAACTTCAGGGTCAGCACCCGAAGCACCGCGCGGTCCAATACTTCGACGTTCAGCCGGCCTTGATGAAGAGCCTCAAGCAAGTAACGCCCAAACATTTCGCCGGACATTTCCATGTCGATGCCCGCTTCAATCGCCTGAACGGATGCGTCCAGGCCATCCTCCGCCACATCATGCCCCGCAGCCAGCATGTCGATCGCCCCGCAATCGGTGATGACCAGGCCGTCGAATCCCCATTGCTTCCGCAGCACTTCTTCCAGCAGCTCGGTATTGACCGTGCATGGCACGCCGTCAATCTCGTTGTAGGCGGGCATGATCGACGCCGCACCGGCTTCGACGGCCTTTTTGAACGGATACAGGTCGACTTCCAGCAGCTCGCGCCAGCCCATATGCACCGGACCGGCGTTGCGTCCGCCCTCGGAGCTTCCGTATCCGGCAAAATGCTTCAACGTCGCCGCTACGCTGCCGTCGCTGTCCAGACGTTCCCCTTGAAGCCCCTGAACCGCCGCGGCGGCAAACTCGCCGATCAGGTACGGGTCTTCGGAGAAACATTCCTCGGTTCGTCCCCAACGCGGATCACGCACGACGTCAAGCACCGGAGAATAAGTCACCGCTCCCCCTTGGGCGCGGGTTTCCGCTGCTACCGCGTGGCACATGTCGCGGTACAGTTCCACGTTCCATGTGCTGCCTAGCAGCAGCGGCACCGGGAATACCGTGTTATCGATCGCCATATGCCCGTGTGAGCATTCCTCCCCGATCAGGATCGGAATGCCGAGACGCGAATGTTCCATGGCGTATCGCTGGATTTGATTGACGGCTTCAGCCCCTTCTTTGGCCGACAGGCCGTTTTCCAATGTGACGCCGGTCCACGGATCGGCGCGCAAAACCCCGTAGAGGGAACCTACGCCGCCGTTTTTCACCTGCTCTTTGAACGATTCCGTCAATGTCACGGCGCCGTCTTTATATTCATAGGTTTGCCAGCCGAACGGTTGCACCAGCTGGCCCACCTTTTCTTCCAAAGTCATCAGGCCTAGTAAATGCTCGGCCCTTTTCTCAGCCGATTTCGTCGTGTCCTTATAAAGCAACATCTCCACTCTCCCTATCCGCTTATAGTGATGTTGTTATTCTTTTACGGCACCTACGGTCAAGCCTTGAACAAAGTAACGCTGGAAGAACGGGTATGCAAAAATAATCGGCAATGTGGCCAGAACGACCATCGCCATCCGGGACGTATCCTGCGGAATCGACTGCAGCGCCGCCATGCTGAGCGAAGTATTCGCCGAGTTTTGCTGAATGAACTGAATGCTGGATTCGATCCGCATGAGCATGGATTGCAGCGGCACCAAATTCGGATTGTCGATGTACAACAGGGCATTAAACCAGTCGTTCCAGTAGCCGAGCGTGCTGAACAAACCGATCGTTGCCAAACCAGGCAGGGACAAAGGCAGCACGATGCGCAAGAAGATGTAGAAATCGCCCGCACCGTCGATCCGTCCCGACTCGATAATCGCCTCAGGAACGCTGGTGCTGTAAAACGTCCGGAGAATCATGATATAAAAGGCATTCATAGCAAGCGGCAAAATAAGTGCCCATAAACTATCTTTCAGGCCAAGCAGCTGCGATACGACCATGTAAGTAGGAATCATACCGCCGTTGAACAGCATGGTCAAAATAGCAAATATGGAGAAAAATCTACGATAGCGGAAGCTTTTCCGCGAAATCGCGTAAGCGTATAGCGAAATCAAGATCAAGCTGACGATCGTACCTACCACGGTCACAAGGATCGTTACCCCGTAGGAACGGAGCAGCGTATCCCCGCTTTGAAATACGAACCGGTAGGCTTCCAAGCTCCATTTGGCCGGGAACAGTCGGTAGCCGTCCGTCGCCAACGTTTTTTCATCCGTTAAAGAGATGATGACGACGAACAAAAATGGAAAGACGCATATGAAGGCAAACAACCCCGCGATGATGTTGAGAACGACGTTCCAACCAGGGGACACATGATGAAAATCCCGTTTTTTTCTGACGACCTTCGCCATAATCTGACACTCCTTTCAAATCTTTTAGAACAGGGCGCTGTCTTTGTCAATTTTACGCACGACAAAGTTGGATACGATGACAAGAACAAAACCGACGACCGATTGGTAAAGCCCTGCAGCCGTACTCATGCCGATTTCCCCTGTCGTTTTCAGACCGCGGTATACGTAAGTGTCGATTACGTTCGTCACCGAGTAAAGCGTACCGGAGTCTCTCGGAACTTGATAGAACAGACCGAAGTCGGCATAGAAAATGCGGCCCACCGCAAGCAGCGTCATAATGATGATGATCGGCGAAAGCATCGGAATCGTGATATTGCGGATTTGCTGCCATTTGCTGGCGCCGTCGATCATGGCCGCTTCGTAAAGGGATTTATCGATGCCCATAATCGAAGCCAGATACACGACGCTGTTGTAACCGACCGACTTCCACAAACTGACGAAGATCAATATAATAGGCCAGTATTTAGGATCCGAATACCATTGAACGGGCTCTGCGCCAAACCAGCCTAGAATCTGGTTCAGCATGCCGCGGTCCATGCTCAGGAAGCTGAACGCAAAATAGCCGACGATGACCCAGGACAGAAAATACGGGAGGAACATGCCGGTTTGATATATTTTGGCCATCGTTTTGCCGACGAGCTCGGACAGCAAAACGGCCATCGCAACGGAAAGCACGAGTCCTATAAAAATAAATGCGATGTTGTACAATAACGTATTGCGCGTAATGGTGTAAGCATCGCTTGTGCTGAACAGGAACTTGAAGTTGTCCCAGCCTACCCATTTGCTGTTGAAGATGCTGGCCCAAAAGCCGTCGCGGCTAAAACGGTATTGCTTAAAAGCGACGATCGTACCCACAAGCGGCAGATAGGAAAAGAAGAAAAACCATATCGCACCGGGCAGCACCATAAACAGCATGACTTTGTTCTTTAAGAGGTTTTTAAAAAATGCAGCCATCGTGTTCCCTCCTGAATGTTGAAAAATGAAAAAGGATCGGGCGATATGATCACCCGCCCGATCCCAAAAATGTCGTTCAATTGTTACTTGTTATTTGCGGCTCTCCACTCGTCGAGCTGTTTTTGGGCTTCGGCAATGACTTTGTCAAGACCGGCTTGCTTGAAGGCAGCGATTGCTTTCGGCAGGTAGGTTTCAGGGTCTACGGTACCGGTCATCAGGGATGCCCAGAATTGTTCTTTCACGTTTTGAACGGCAGCCATTTCGGTTGCGACTTTCGTGCTGTCGAAGTTAAAGCTCAGGATTGGAGAATTTTTACCCGATGCGTTGAACTTCTTGAATTGATCCCATTTGTCGTCCGGATCATTCGGATTCAGGTACAGCAGCATGTTGTTGCCCAAAGAGTAAGACGGCATGTCGTAGTTTTTGGATTCCGGAAGGTTTTCCATATGCTTGTCGTCAACCTTCTTGTAGTGAACGCCTTCGATACCGGAGTCGACCATGTTGCGAAGCACAGGATCCGTATTCAGCAGGTTCAGGAATTCCATCGCTTTTTCAGGATGTTCGGAGTTGGCCGAAATCGCCATGATCGAACCTTGTACGGAAGTGTTCGTAATGATCGGATCGCTTGCCGGCGTCGAAACGACAGGATATCCGTAGCTTGCAGACCAGCTATTGTCGGCCAGCGGCTGAGTTTGCGCGCGGTCCATGAACCAGTTGCCGGAAGTCATCAGATCGTTCGTGGAACCCGTCGTTGCAGCTTCAGGCGCTACATAACCGGCTTGATAGTATTTGTGCATCGTTGTCAGCGCTTGCTTCATTTCAGGCGTTTCAAGGATGTCGACGATTTTGTAATCCGTCGTGTCCAGCTTCACCGCCATCGGCAGGTTCTGAATAACGTAATCATAAGGAACGTAAGGCACAAACTGTTTGTCCATCGCGAATGGCGTCACGCCAGGCTCTTTTTCCTTGATCGTTTTCAGAAGCGGCTCGATGCTTTCCAGCGATCTTACGTTCGTCGTGTCGATCTTGTATTTGTCTAACAGATTTTTGTTAAAGCGCCATACCTCTTGTTGAGGAAGCTCTTTGTTGGCAGGAATGCCGTAGTTGTGGCCGTCGACCTTGGAGCCTTCCAGGAAAGCAGGGTCGATCGTTTCCTTGATGCCTTTTCCGTATTTTTCAAGCAGGTCGTCAAGTTCCATGAACGCGCCTTTTCTTGCGTTTTGAACATAATCGAATCCGCCTGCCGACGTGAACATGATGTCCATTGGCTCGCCGGATGCTACGTTAACCTGCATCTTTTGCGCGTAATCGCCCCAATCGACCATTTTCATCGTAACGGTTGCGTTGATTTTTTCTTTGGTATATTTGCTGACTTCCGCCATGACCTTGTCCACGTCTTTTTGCGGTGTTCCGATGGTGTACCAGATCAGGTTGACCGGTTTGTCAGAACCTTTTCCTCCGGAACTGGAATCGCTTTCGGCGCTGTTACTTCCTCCCCCACAGGCACTGAGGACAAGCGTCAAGGCCGTCAACATGGCCAGTGCGAACGAGAAGCTTTTTTTACCCTTGCTCATGATATATCCTCCCTTTTGAATGCTTCGCGCATCTCTTCCCGACCCGACCTCGGGCGGGCGCCAGATTCTTTTCTCTTTATAAGCGCTCTGGCTTGTCTGTACTAACTAAGTTAACCTTACCGGATGAAAGCAGTTTCAAAAAGAAGATAAACTTAATAAATCAGGGTACAAATTAAAGAAAAGATTCGATTTTTGCATGATTTTGTCAAATTATCTGAAACCGCTTTTAATTCCCGCTTCGCCGCAGATGATAACGCTCTTAATTTCCCTGAAAACAAACAAAAATACTCTGAATGCAAGCGGACCCGAATATTGATGCAAAGTCCATTTTCATCCAGAGTATGCAGTCTTGGTTACCCCAAGCTTTTATAATCCGTCGGGGAGATCCCGACATATTTCCTGAATTGTTTGTAGAAGTACCCCGTTTCCCAATAACCTACGTTTCTAGCGATTTCGTGCACCTTCAAGTTCGTGTTTTTCAGCTGTTCCTTTGCTTTTTCGATCCGGTATTTATTGATATATTCCGCAAACGATTCCCCGGTTTCCTTATGGAAAAGCTGCCCCAAATAGACCGGATGGATATGGTATTGCGCGCCAAGCGTCTTCAGCGAAAGTTCATCGGCATAATGATTGTGAATATAGCTGAGCACCTGGCTGACCACCGGATTTTTAACATCCTGCAGCAGCGACGACACCGTCGCTTCGGCGACCGATTGAAGTGAAGCGACCAGATCGTCGAATGTTCCGCTGTTTCGGACGTTTGTCAGCCCTATTTTGAAAATATCCGACTCGTCCGTATGTTTGATCTGTTCCAGTTCCATCTTGAACCGGATGACCAGCTCCAAACCTGCGTTGCGAAGGTCTTCCGGCCGAACGCCCTCCATCCCCTGCATTTTCAAAAAATCTTCTTTGATTTTCCGCTCCAAACCTTCAAGATCTCTGGCCAAAATAAGCTTGCCGTAATCCTCCCAATGGATCGATAACCCGCGATCGCCGCCTTCGCTGCTTCCTTCAAGATTTCCGTAATCCAAGATGATCCGGTCAGGATACACCATAAAATACTCCAAGGTTTTTTTTGCCTGCTTATAGCTGAGCGAAGCTTCCTCCGGAAGCCGGACCACGCTGCCGATCCCGATTTGGACAGGGACGTTCAATTGCGCAAGTTCTTCCGAAACACGTTCCAGCAATCTCGTAAAGCTCTTTTTCCCTTCGGTCCAATGCTGCATGCCGCCGATCCAAACCAGGTCGCCATCCACATCGCGGAAAGACGTGATTCCTTCCGATTTGCTTAACTCTTCGTCGATTCGGTTCAAATCCTCGGTCGTTTCCCCTTTGGCCCGAATGACGGCGGCAATCAAATACGGTTGTTCAAAATCAAGCCCCAGCAAATCGGCCCGTTCCCGAAATTCGGCTTCGCCGATTTGTCCCGTCAGCCACCGGTAAAGCGTATTGTCCTTTAAAATCTGCTTATCAAAGGCGCCGTACAGTTCACTCGATTTCATGCTGTTCATTTTTTCCACCGTATTGCGCAGCGTGGACTCCAGCTCCTCCACGTTGATCGGCTTCAGCAGGTAATTTTCGATCCCCAGCTTCATACCCTCTTTTAGATAGTCGAATTCATTAAAGCCGCTGAGTATGATGACCTTGAGCTCTTGGTGGAGTTTTCTCGCTTCAGCGATCAGGCTGAGGCCACCCATCACCGGCATGGAAATATCGGTAATCAGCAAGTCTGCCGGGATCGATGCCAGCGCCTCGAGCGCCTGCCGCCCGTTCTCCGCGTGCCCGACGATTTCCAGCCCAAACGACGCCCAGTCCAAAATATCGTACAATCCTTCTATGATAAACGGTTCGTCATCCACAATAAATACTTTATACATGTTCAGCATCCGTTCCTTCCCGGCTCGGATAACGTACGGTAATGACCGTACCTTCACCCGGCCGACTTTCAATCTCGATTCCGTAGTCAGGTCCGTACAGAAAACGCAGGCGGCTGTGAACGCTCCGGAGTCCAAACATTTTGCCGCTTTCCTCCGGATTCTCCAGCTCCTCCCGAATTTCATTCAAACGTGCCGGCTCGATTCCTTTTCCGTTGTCGCTTACTTTGGCGATCAGCATATCGCCTTCTTCCCTGATCTCGATCGACAAGCGGTTATCGTACCTCTCCGTTCGTATGCCATGAATGATATAGTTTTCTATGATGGGTTGGAGCGAAAGCTTCATGACCGATTTATCGGCGAGCTTCGCATCGTAGGCAATCGTATAATCAAACTTGTCCTTATACCGTATTCTAAACAGCTCAAGATACAGCCTGCAGGTTTCCAGCTCGTCTTTAAGCGTGTAATTTCTTTTTTGCTGCACAAGGCTTTTGAACAGAACGGACAAGCTGTAGATCATCTCCCCAACGTCTTTCGCTCCCTGGGAAATCGCTCTCATCCGGATAACCTCCAGCGTGTTGTACAGAAAATGGGGGTTGATGCGCGCCTGAAGCGCGACAAGCTCCGTCTGTTTCTGTTTAATTTCCGCCTTATACACCCGTTCGATGTACGCATTCAGCTCATCCAGCATATCGTTGAAGCTTCGCGAGATTTGCCCCAGCTCGTCCTCGCGCGGATCGTCGATTCTGGCGGCGAAATCGCCGTTTTTCACTTTTCGCGTAAATTTGATAATCCGGTTGGTCCGATTGGCAAAATTGATAATGAACAACGCCGGAAATAGAACAGCAAACAAAATACAAATCGCGCTGATCGTAATGATCGTTTGCCGAACGCCCGAATAGCTGGATTCGATTTCATTTTTCGGAACGGCGCCGATGACCACATATCCTCCTTCGGTGGATATCAGCTTGTTTATATACATGCTTTCCCCGCTTTTGGTCTGCCCTGCGTGTGGATCATCAAAAAGCGAATCCGTGATATCCACGTATGGATAGGTCTTGCCGTAGTATTTTCCCTCCGAATCAAATAATACGCTTCCCGATGAAGAAAGAACGACGATGCTTCCTTTGTAGCTGTTTTTATAGGTTTCAAGCGCATTCAAAATGCCGTTCGAGTCGAGATACACCAAAAACTGGCCGGCATTTTTCAACTGCTTGTTATTGATGGACACTCTGATCGCGTACAACTCCTTATCCCATTGATCGGCCGCTTTACGCACCCAAACATTCGGAGCCGTAATGCCTTTCGTATCCATGGCCATAACCTCGGGAATATAGGAATTGGCGTAATTGGTGGAGAGCTGCTTAAACTGCTTGTTTGATTTAAAAATAGACAGATATTGATGTTCAGACCCGTACAGCATAATGTTCCGGATATCGCCGTTTTCATCCATAATATTTTGAAAATATTGAAGCGCGTCCGTTGAATAACCGTTTGTTTGAACATTATACTGGTCCATGCGGTGCTGTACGTATTCAGCATAAGGATTTTCCATTAAAAAAGAGATGTTGGAGAACAAAGTTTCATTCCGATACATATCCCTTGCGATATTCTCTACCGCATTTTGCCGATTGTCGATGTACCTGCTCACGCTTTCCATGGCCGCTTTTTGATTATCCAGTTCTTTATTTACGATCGACTGCGACAATGAGGAAATCATCAAGTATGACAATATAACAATCGTCATAATGGCGATGAAAGTGAAGATCAAAAGAATCTTCATGAACATATTGTTTTTAAAATAATTTCTGTATATTCTTCCGATTCCCATGAAGGTTCCCTCCTGCCGCTAGTCCATCAGAACATACGCTGATCATTTTCTATTATATCATAGGCAGGGTCGAACGCCTTCTTCTACGTCCACGGTCCGGTGCCTGTACATTTTAGGGGATCATGGATCTTTGTGTGTACGTGTTTGCAGATCCCGATCTTGAAATCTTTAT
Organism: Paenibacillus sp. VCA1; assembly: GCF_031583795.1. Taxonomy (NCBI): domain Bacteria; kingdom Bacillati; phylum Bacillota; class Bacilli; order Caryophanales; family Paenibacillaceae; genus Paenibacillus; species Paenibacillus sp. VCA1. Next base: position 545,839 of record NZ_JAVLSX010000003.1, read on the forward strand.
GTAAAATGGTCATTGCCCGGGAAATTTATAAATTTACACGATTTTCCAATGGCAGCAGCTTTAGAATAACCCTTTCGTAGATCGTTACGCGGCTTTGAAAGGCGGTTAAAAAACAAAAGACCAGTATCCTGGTAAATCCAGAATACTGGTCTTCTATGCCTAACGGAATTATTCCGTTGTGTATGGCAGCAAAGCGATTTGACGGGAGCGTTTGATTGCAATCGTCAGCATGCGTTGGTATTTTGCACTCGTGCCGGTTACACGGCGAGGCAAAATTTTTCCGCGTTCGCTAATAAATTTCTTAAGCAGATCGGTGTCTTTATAATCAATGTGAGTAATTTTGTTCACAGTGAAGTAGCACACTTTACGACGTTTGTTACGGCCGCCGCGGCGAGCCGGTCTTTTATCGTTGTCTCCGCCTTCTCTTTGTTTAAAAGCCATGCTGTTCAGTCCTTTCCGTAATTAAAATGGCAAATCATCATCCGAAATATCGATCGGTTTTCCGTCATCGAAAAAAGGATCTTGATTGGAATTGTTCCGGGAGTAATTGTTATTCCCGCGGTTTCCGCCTCCAGAAGAGGAATCCTCACGCGGTCCTTGACCGCCGCCGCTGCCGCCTTCACGGCTCGATTCCAGGAAACGTACGTTATCGGCAATGACTTCAGTGACGTATACGCGTCTACCTTCGTTATTCTCGTAATTCCGCACCTGGATGCGACCTTCAACGGCCGTCAAACGGCCTTTGCGCAAGTAATTTGCACAGGTCTCAGCAAGCTGTCTCCAAGTCACCACTGGAATAAAATCCGCTTCCCGTTCTCCGCCTTGCGACGTAAACGGTCTGTCTACAGCCAGTGTGAACTGCGTTACAGCAACCCCTGCAGGCGTGTAGCGAAGCTCAGGATCCTTGGTCAAACGGCCAATTAAAATTACACGGTTCAACAATCGATTCCCCTCCTTCGAACGAATGGATCACTTTAGCCGAAGCTCGGAACTTAGGCAACGTCAAGAGTGATGAGATAACGAATAACTTCGTCAGAAATTTTCATGATACGCTCAAGTTCTGCTACAACATCTGGAGTTGCAGTAAAGTTAACCAGAACGAAAGTACCATCACGGAATTTCTTGATCTCATACGCAAGACGGCGTTTGCCCATCACTTCATGCTTCGTGATTTCCCCACCGTTGGAGATGATGCCTTGGAATTTTTCGACTGCAGCTTGAACGGCTTCTTGTTCAATGTCCGGACGAATAATGTACATCACTTCATATTTGCGCATATTTTTCACCTCCTTATGGACTTCGGCCCCTGATCGCGTCAGGAGCAAGGAACGAGTCTAAACTCGCACCATATTAATATATCAAAACGCCCGCCCGAATGCAAGCCATGCTTGAATTGGCAAAAATAACGGCGCACATGATTCCTTCCGATGTGCAAACACTACAGAAGCAGTCCATTTTCATTTCGATAAGGAGGGTTATGCCATGGGTGAAAAAACCGAATTCGAACCCGGCGACAAGGCGCCGAACCCCGGGGTATACATGGAGGTCGGGGAAGTCAGCTTCCATACCGAAATCCAAAACCCGAAAATGATCACTATGGAGCGCGGCGAAACGTTCCCGGAAACGACAAACAAGGACCGGAAGTGGAAAAAGAAAACGAAAGCAAAGGTCCACTAAATTTTTTCGCAGATCATGCATAACCTGACGCTAAAATGCAGATGATACAATTAGACGGTTACGAGAGAGGTGTGGTTCCGTTGGGCCTGAGCTGCGTAACAAATCACTGGAAGTCTGAAACAGCATAACTAAAAGAAGCGAGGGGACGTGCCAAAGACATTTTGTCTGGAGCAATGGAAATTGCTCCGCGGCTTTATCCGAAGTTTCAATGACGTTTTGTTGTAGAACGAATTCCAAAATCCATTGAGTAGCCGTCTGCCAAACAGGAGGACCTTCGGGTTCTCCTTTGGTTTTTATTCAGAAATTTGCCCGACAACGTAAAAAACCTTCGGCGATGACGGAGCCAAAGGTTTTGTCCAATTACGTTAATCTATGAAGTATGTTTGATGAAAAAGGGAATGGCGGAAAGAGAGGGATTCGAACCCTCGCACGCCTTGCGACGCCTAACTGATTTCGAGTCAGCCCCCTTAGACCTCTTGGGTACCTTTCCGCAGCAAGACTTATTTTATCACAAGACAACAAAATATGCAATAGCTGATTTACAAATGGTTACTTTTCGTTTGATTCCGCATTTTTCTCGCTTACATCTTTGGATCGAAGCACTTTTTTCATGTTTTTCTCAAACTTGGCACGGGGAATCAAGACGCTGTGCTGACATCCGACGCACTTGATTCGAATGTCCATTCCCATACGGATGATTTCCATTTCGTTGCTGCCGCATGGGTGGTTTTTTTTCATTTGCACAATATCGCCGAGTTGAAATACTTTCCGTTCCATCCTTTATTCCTCCCCTTTATTCTTCCGAAGCCGCCATTTCGTTTAGCGCTTGCTGCTGTCGTTCTTCAGCCTCCAAAGCCTGTTTGATATGCTCCAAAATGTCGCGTTCCACTTCCGCTCTCGTATTCGGCTCGCACCGCGCCACAATGCGAATCACGTACTCGCTGGTGTTCATCGACTGAATGCCGAGAACGTCGGGCACCGCAATGAGATTCGGGTTTTCCTCCTGCACGCCTGTCAGCGATTGCTTAATCAAGCCGACGGTATCCTCCAACGACCGTTCGTTTTTCACCGGCAAATCGACCATTGCGAGCGCATTGGACAAGGAAAAGTTCGTCACGCTCGTTATCATCCCGTTAGGTAAAATATGCGTCTCTCCATTCATGCTTACGATTCGCGTGGAGCGCAGCCCGATCACTTCAACCGTCCCTTTGTAGGTCCCCGTCTGGATGACGTCCCCTACGGCAAACTGATCCTCCAATATGATAAAAAATCCCGTAATGACATCCTTCACCAAGCTTTGGGCGCCAAAACCGATGGCCAGACCCAGCACACCCGCGCCTGCCAGCAGCGGACCAAGCTTGAAATTGAATTCCGACAGGATCAGCAGCACCATGACAAAATTACACGTGACAGCCGTTATGTTTTTCAAAAGCTCGCCAACCGTGGCAAACCTGCGGGGATTGACATTGATCCGGCTCTGCTGGTGCCGTTCCAGCGACCGGTCGATGATTTTGGAAACGACTCGGATGGCGATCCGGGTCACGATAAATAAGACGATGATACGGATGCCGGCAAACAAAACATTTGTCCACATATCCACATTTGTAATCCACGCCAAAAACTTGTCGCTAAACTTCAAAGCTTTATTCACAGCCCCTTCCACTTCGCCTTCGGTGGTTTCAAGCCATTGTGGATGAATCATCCGGTCTACCCCCTATCTCTCGATGCTTATATATCTATCATGATTGTCCTTGTAGTAGATTCCTCTGATCTCCACCTGCTCCTGCACAATGATTTGCTGTACGGAAGCCAGCTCCTCTTTCGGAAATTGGATCGATAACGCGCATCCCGCCGTAATCGTCTTCGGCGTAGGGCATAAATCGATTTCAATATCGGCATACTCCAACAGCATTTCCGCCCGCAGCGCCTGCTGCGTCGAATCGAAAGCCATTAACATCCATGACTCCATTGCAAGATTGCCCGCCTTTTCGTTCTAATAAATTGCTTGTCCTTAGGAAGTATAAAAATGCGTCCCCATCCATATACTAGATACTACCAATCGCATTGTGAAAGGAAGATTCTATGACACAGCTGTCCAAGCCTTCACAAAACCAGCAGCTTTCAAGCTTAAAAATACCACATACCGACCCTGAAATCCATTCCGCTATCATCCATCGCCTTTTGTTTTATTTATCCCAAGCCGAAGAACGGCAGCCTGTCGTCGTCGTATGTATCGGCACCGACCGTTCTACCGGCGACTGCCTTGGCCCTTTGGTGGGGACTGCACTAGCTCGCTACAACAGTCCCTGGTTTCATCTGTTCGGCACGTTGGACGAGCCTGTTCACGCCGTCAATTTGCAGGAAACGCTTTCGACCATCCATGGCTTGTATGACCGCCCTTTCATCATCGGCATCGATGCTTGTCTCGGACAATCCTCAAGTGTTGGCTGCATCCAGGTCGCAAGCGGCCCTCTGAAACCCGGCGCAGGCGTACATAAAGAATTACCGCCGGTTGGCGATATCCATTTGACGGGTATCGTTAATGTCGGCGGCTTCATGGAATATTTTGTGCTGCAAAACACGCGTTTAAGTTTGGTCGTACGTTTATCGGAAATTATTGCGTCCAGCCTACATTCGGCGATCCAGGAATGGAAGTCCCGCTCCGCCCTTATTGCGAAGCTAGATTGATTGCCTCCACTTCTTCCGGGGACAATGCATACGATGACTCGCCGGCCGCAAGCGGTTTGGCATATACATAGGAGCTGTCACGGCTGTATAGGGCTGAAATGACAACTCCATTTTTCTTTTCATCCACAATCGCAATCGAAAAGCTTAAGTCGCTGCCTTGGCCGCTAAACGCATTGTAACGTTTAATACCGACCTTTCCTTTGGTCTGCTGCAGTTTGTTTAGAACGGTTTCCAGCGTCTTGCGCTGCTGCTCCTGTTCATCCTCAATCGAATCCATCTGCACTTTCAGGTCGATGAGCAGCGTTTCCAAATTGTCCACGCCGCTGCCCGCCATCATCAAATCGTATTTCCGGCGCATTTTTCGGAGCTTCGCCCCTTGTGTCAACACCATTACGAGCAGGATCAAAATGAGGAGTGCGCCTCCGCCGATAAACCACTGCAGCTGCTCCAAGATTAAACTATTCAAGTCCGACATTGCTGTTTTCATTCCTTTTCCTCATTCTTGATCACTTTCGTTTTTCCCTTATTTTTTTCAAACCGTCCTTATACCTATCCTTCTTGTGAATTCTACGAAAGTTTGCTGCAAATTTCCCTCACGGCATCAATTACCGCGTCCGCTTCCTCGTGCGTGTTGTTCGCCCCGACGCTGATCCGAACCGCACCCGTCTGCAGTGTGTCAACAGCCTCGTGCGCCAACGGCGTGCAGTGCATGCCGGCCCGCACAGCGATCCCGTATTCCCGGTCCAGCTTAAAGGCGATTTCGCTGGAATCTCTTTCCGTTGAAACGAACGACACAATTCCGGTTCTCGGCTGTCCCGCTTCCGGACCCAAAATCCGAATTTCGGCAATGCTCTGAAGCCCTTCCATGATCCGTTGGGTCAACTCCCACTCATGCTCATAGATCCGCCGCGGGGTGAGCTTCAGCACCTGATCGACGCCGGCCTTCAGTCCGGCAATGCCAGGCGTGTTCGGCGTACCCGCTTCGTAGCGATCCGGACGAATCGTCGGCTGCTCCTTCTCCTCCGATTGGCTTCCGGTCCCTCCATGCAAAAGAGGCTCCAATTCAACCGTGGGGGATATGTACAACCCTCCCGTTCCCTGAGGTCCAAGCAACCCCTTATGCCCGGGAAATGCCAGTAAATCGATGTTCATTGCCGAGACGTCGATCTCCAAACAACCGGCGCTTTGCGCAGCATCAACCAAAAATACGGCCCCATAGCGGCGGGCAAGCTCCCCGATTTCGGCGATCGGCAACAGGCTGCCAAGCAGATTGGAGCTGTGCGTGCTGACGACCAGTTTGGGCCGTTGTTCCAATGCAGCTTTCAGCTTTGCCATATCCAGCTGTCCTTGGCCGTTAACCGGAATATAGTCCACCTGCACGCCCGCCACCCGTTTCAAGTATTCCAGCGGCCGCCTTACGGAATTATGTTCGACCATCGTAGCCACGACCCGGTCTCCGGGCTGCAGCAATCCTTTTATCGCCAAATTCAACGCTTCGGTTGTATTATACGTAAATATGATGTCATTTTGGTTACGAACCTGAAACAGTTGGGATAATACCTTTCTCCCTTCAAACAAAACCCTACTCGCTTTTACCGCCATTTGATGGCTTCCGCGCCCCGGATTGGCCGCCGCTTCCTCCATCGCCTTTTGCATCGCTTGCAGCACTTCCGGAGGTTTCGGCCAGGAAGTGGCTGCATGGTCCAAATAGATGAACGGTTTCATGATTGCATCCATCTCCCTTATCTTTTTCATACAGTGCTGCCCGCCTAACGTATTGCAGATCGATTAAATCGAGCAAATTGCTCTTGAGATCATAGAGCCGTATGCAACTTTAAAACTTGCCCTACGTTTCTATCGTCCCAAGAAAAATCCCTACCCGTATCATTCATAGAACAAAGACACTATGAGCAACCGCCTATCCCTTTGCCCCGCAAGCGTTACTCCGAGGAAGCATCCAAATTTACCCATTGGGAGGGCCTTGATTGAAAATATATCCGCTGCGTTCAGGACTCTTGAAAAATGGTATCTGCTCGACTTTTCCTCACCATGTGTTTCTCCAAAACGCGATGTGGCGTTATATGATGGAGACCTACCACATGAATCGATCCTTTCAAATCCAACAACAGAAGAATTCCTATTCAAGTAACGCTTCAGTTAACGCTTTTCGATAACTAAAAAGAGAATGACACATCCCCTTCCCCATTCAGGAATAAAGCCGGACATGTCATTTTGGCGCACTCACAGGTTCACTTTTATTGCAAAAGCTCCAGCAGCCGTTCCAAATCCTGCTTGCTGTAATAATTCAACTCGATTTTTCCTTTGTCTTTATTTTGCTTAATTTTAACCGTCGTCCGGAATCTTTCGCGCAGCGTTTCCTCCAAGCTGTCGATATAAGGGTCGCGTTTTTTTACCTTCACCTTATTTTTGTCTGCCGCTTTGCGATCCAAATTTTTTACGGCCTCTTCCAGATCGCGGACGCTCCATTCATTGGCCACGCATTGCTTCGCCAGCTGTTTGATCAGCTCCGGATCTTTCAATCCGACAATGGCACGGGCATGTCCCATCGATAATGTTCCACGTGAAACATAATCTTTGACTTCCTCAGGAAGCGAAAGCAAACGCAAGAAATTGGCAATATGGGATCTCGATTTACCGACCTTCAAAGACAGCTCCTCTTGCGTTAAGGAATATTGATCCATCAACCCTTGATAGGCTACCGCTACCTCCATCGCATTCAAGTTTTCACGTTGGAGATTCTCGATCAATGCAATCTCCATGACCTGTTGATCGCTGAACGTCCGCACCACCGCAGGGATCGTTGCCTTTCCGCATATTTGCGAGGCACGATACCGCCGTTCGCCGGCAATAATTTCATACCCTTTCAAAACGCTGCGAACGATGATCGGTTGAATGACGCCATGCTGACGAATGGACTCCGCTAATTCCTGAATCGATTCTTCATTGAAGTCTTTGCGAGGCTGATACGGGTTCGCACGCAGTTGGCTGAGCGGTATCTCCACAATTTTGTCGTCATCGTTGATCGAAAGCGAAGGAATAAGGGCATCGAGTCCTTTGCCCAATCGTTTACTCATAAGAAATCACTTCCTTTGCCAACTCTAAATATACTTCAGCACCTTTGGAACGGGGATCATACGTCATAATGGATTGGCCATGGGAAGGAGCTTCGCTGAGCCGGACATTCCGCGGAATGATCGTTTGGTATACCTTCTCCTGAAAGTACTTTTTCACTTCCTCGATGACCTGAATGCCAAGATTGGTCCGGGCGTCCAGCATCGTCAGCAGCACACCTTCGATCTGCAGCGACGTATTCAAATGTTTTTGGACCAAGCGAACGGAGTTTAACAACTGGCTTAATCCTTCGAGCGCGTAATATTCACATTGGATCGGAATGATAACAGAATCAGCGGCCGTTAGTGAATTGATCGTCAAAATGCCTAATGAAGGAGGGCAATCGATCAGAATATAATCATAATCAGCCTTGACCAAATGCAGTGATTTCTTTAGGCGAAGTTCTCTCGAAATGGTGGGAACCAATTCAATCTCCGCGCCCGCCAGTTGAATGGTAGCCGGGATGATATGCAATCCTTCAACCTGTGTCTCAAGAATGGCTTCCCTGGGATGAACTTCATTAATGATGACGTCATAGATGCAGTTGGCTACATCGGCTTTGTTCACGCCAACGCCACTCGTTGTATTGCCTTGCGGATCAATGTCTACAAGCAGCACTCTTTTACCGAGCGAAGCCAAGCCTGCTCCGAGATTGACGGAGGTTGTTGTTTTTCCGACCCCGCCCTTTTGATTTGCTATGGCAATGATTTTGGACACTCAATTTCACCTCATTGTGTATGAAAACTCTTCTTGTAGGTCACGGGATTGTGTTACACAGCAAAACAATCGGCTGCATACTTCCTGAAAAAGCGCGGCATTCGGAACCTCTTCTCCTTCAGGTACAAGCTGAAACGGCTTCGCCCTGCACGAGTGCATTTCTTTCTTGCAACATGGAAATCCTGAACCTGAATCATAAATTTTTCATCTATTCCACTTCAATGGGTATGGATGTAAAAGTGCTTTATGGATGCTGTATGAGCATGTTCCATGATTCTGTATCCGTTACATCCCTTCGGGAGGCCCTGAGCTGATCATGCGATGTTCTTCCCCAATCGGACTGGCCATACAGCAAAAATGCAAACCGCCTCTATACAGAAGCCGTTTGCTCCATCACCGGACCGACCCCCGGAAAGCAAAATCAATCTATTTTCTATTCATCTTATAAACCGTTCAATCCAAATGAAGCCTAAGAGTGGTTATCCCCCATTAAAACGTCATTTACGGATTGTTTCCTCATAAAAAGATGCGAATCCTATTGCCACGTTAGCCAAACAAGGGCTTGGACGAACACCATCGCGGTACTTGCACCCGGCCTAAAAGCTGGATCATTACTCCAAAAAAGCGGCCTGACAAGCCGCCTAATGCCACTTCCGCCCTATTAGCGTTTTGGAATCTGAATCACGATTTCGTAATGGTCTTCGTGGTCGTTTTCCGTCGTTTTGATCGCCAATCCGGAATCGGTAACCATATCGATCGACTGGCGGATCGTATTTAACGCAAGCCGTACGTCTTTCGTAAACGAGATGCGTTTGGATTTTTTGACTTTCGAAGCTTCTTTATAAAAAGCCACCCGGGCTTCCGTTTGTTTTACGTTCAGTTCCTTGGAAATGATCTCGGACAGAAGCTTCAGCTGCAGTTCCTCCGTATCCAGGGACAGCAGCGCACGGGCATGCCGTTCAGAAATTTTGCGCTCCATAAGCGCTACCTTGACTTCTTCCGGCAAATGAAGCAACCGGATTTTGTTGGCGATGGTAGACTGGCTTTTGCCTAAACGCTGCGCCAAACTTTCCTGCGTCAATTGATGAATATCGATCAGCTTCTGGTACGCTACCGCCTCTTCGATTGCGGTCAGCCCTTCGCGCTGAAGGTTCTCGATAAGTGCAATCGACGCGGCTTGAGAGTCATTGAATTCGCGGATAATCGCAGGGATCGTTTCCATCCCGAGTTTCGTTACAGCACGCCAACGCCGTTCACCGGCTATGATCTCATATTTGGAATTACGGATACGAACAACAATCGGCTGAATGACGCCATGCGTTTTGATGGTTTGGCACAACTCATCGATTTTCTCGTCATCAAAAATCGTCCGGGGCTGGTATGGACTGCTGACAATCTCCCCGACCGGAATTTGTTTCACTTCATCACTGTTGTTTCGCTCCGTCAAACCAAACAATTTAGAAAATTGTTCTTTCATTCCGTAGATTACCACCTAATTTCGTAATAGCACTTTGGCAAAGCGCTTCGTCAACATGACTACAACAAACGAACCTGGTTTATTTTCCAACCATTCGGTCCATGTCGACCTACCTTCCGACAAAGGGACGGTTTACCGCATAATCCTTCATACGAAATCGAGAGGGCGCACGGAAAAGAGCATGCGTTATGTACAACCCGTCCTCCTCCGCTCGATTCGCAGCATTCGAATTGACGTCTTGGGCAGAATTTAATAAATATAGGCCCCGAATCTCTCATGAACCGAAACCGTCTTAAGAATTTGCGCATTCTCGAGCGAATTATCGGGGTGTATGCATGCAACCTGTCCCCATTCGCTTGGAACGCCTATAACTCTCTCTATTCTACCACTTTTTTTCATATAATCCTATTCTCCAAAGTCCCCTTTTTTTCCTGCCGGACAGTTATTTTTTAAGGGAGAATGCTGTCAATGAATGGATAAAAACCAGGAGTTTTCATCCAAAGCAACCCATTATTTTTCATTCGTTCGTCCGTTTATGACATATGTTTAGCCGTCATTTTGATGGTTGTTTATGGAATGTGTTTCTACCTCATTCGGGTCTGTAAATCCAACCAGTAATCAGAGCCGATCAATTCATGACAAGCCCCTTCATTCTTTCAGCACGATTGAACGGTATTACTCGATGAATGGTAAATTGGATATGCCTTGATCATCCATCCAACGTTATCATTCAGACTCTAAATGTTGATCTTCCTGACAAGGTCGTTTCTATTGTTCACCACACGCCCTAACTTGGCATATCCCAGCGCAATCATGTCCTTTTAAGAAGGTTTATCATCCCATTCTATCTAAACCCAGTCCCACCAAACCGCCCGCTTCAACCCTCTTCACCCAAAACGCTAACATATACAGAGGTCAACTCCAGTAACCTTCAGCATCTTTTGATTCTAACAGCTTCATGATATTCCTTTTTACTCACTGCCCAATACAAAACAATCGACCGAAAAAGATAACTGCCTTCCTTATTTTCCATAACTAAAATCAGATAATGCGGCTTTGTTAAAAAGCGCGTCCGTTGGAGGATACAAAAGAATGCGACTACCATATAAGCAGGGTTTAAAGATCTTGCCTTGAGTATGAAAAAGCCACGGATGCCAATCCCCCTTCCTCGGTATATTTCCCATCATGATTCTTAAATGACTACAAAGGGAGACCCAAGAAAACAGTTGTAGCAACATCTCTCACAACAGACAGGCAACACACCATTCAGTATGTAGGAAAATGAATGTTTTCGTGAAATAAGGACGCTATGTATAAAAAACTCATTCTGTCCGAACTCCTTAACAATGGATCCGTTTGCCTTGAATCTCGCCCAATAGGCCGAACATGAGTGGTCAGAAAAACCACCTTCCGTAGACATAAAAAAGAGGAATGTTTCACGTGAAACACTCCTCAAAAAAAACATATATTTTATACCGGCGTTATTTCCGTTTATAAAGGGGTCTTTAAAGCTGTCCCCGCTTTGCGCGGATACTTCCCCGGCGTCCCTGCCGTTTTGTCGATGATGACAATATGGCGCTCGGACTCTTCAATCGGAAGCGTAAAACGCTCTACGCGCCGCAGCTTGCCTTTTAACTCCTTAAGGCTGCGGGAGGCTTCCTTAATCTCCTCATCCGGGCTGCTTCCCTTCATCGCTGCGAATACGCCGCCAACCTTGGCATAAGGCAGGCAGAATTCATTCAGTACGGTAAGTTTGGCGACCGCTCTGGCTGTCACGAGATCGTAATGATCCCGATGTTCCGGCTTGCGTGCCCAATCCTCCGCCCTTCCGTGCAAAAGCAGAACTTGTTCCAGGCCCGTTTGCTCCACGACATGTTTCAAAAAATTAATCCGTTTGTTCAGCGAATCGATAATCGTCAACTGCAGATGCGGAAAACAGATTTTCAGCGGTATGCCCGGAAAGCCGGCTCCGGAGCCAATGTCCGCCATCGTTCGAATCTCGTTCATATCGATATAAAAAGCAAGCGAAATCGAATCGTAAAAATGCTTCGTATACACCTGTTCCCGTTCCGTTATGCCGGTCAAGTTCATTTTTTCATTCCACTCAACAAGCTCTTTATAGTAGGTTTCAAATTGATCCAATTGGGCCGGCGTTACCTTGATCCCCTTTTCTTGCAGACGTAACGCAAAAGCTTCTTGTATTTGATCCATAGTTAACCTCTTGCAGCCGTTACCCGGTTGTAGTGCTCCAGATAAACTAACAGGATGGAAATGTCCGCAGGCGTAACCCCGGAGATGCGGGAAGCCTGGCCGATGGACAACGGACGGATGCTGGACAGCTTTTGACGCGCTTCGATGGCGATGCCTTCGATTTCGTTGTAATCGATCGTCTCCGGAATCTTCTTCTTATCCATCTTTTTCAAACGTTCCACATGAATCAGCTGCTTTTCGATATATCCGGCATATTTGATTTGAATCTCCACTTGCTCTTTCATTTCTTCGGTCAGTTCAAACGGAGACGGCGAAATTTCTTCGATATCGTCATGGCTGACTTCCGGACGGCGCAAAATCGTCAGCAAATTGCTTCCATCCTGGATCGGCGCCGATCCTACCCGTTCGAGCATCGCATTTACATGCGAAGGCCCGACCTTGGTCGATTTCAAACGTTCGATTTCTTGTTCTACCTTTTGCTTTTTGTCCAGGAATTTGGCATATCTTTCATCGGAAATGAGGCCAATTTCATGTCCAAGCGGCGTCAAGCGGAGATCCGCGTTGTCATGACGCAGCAGCAGGCGGTATTCCGCACGCGACGTCAGCAGACGGTAAGGTTCATTCGTGCCTTTCGTAACCAGATCGTCAATCAGCACGCCGATATATCCTTGCGAACGGTCCAAAATGACAGGCTCCTTGCCTTGCACGCGGCGTGCCGCGTTAATGCCCGCCATGATTCCTTGCCCCGCGGCTTCTTCGTAACCGGAAGTACCATTGATTTGTCCGGCCGTAAACAGTCCGGGAATCAGCTTGGTTTCCAGGGAAGGCCATAGTTGGGTCGGAACCACCGCGTCGTATTCGATCGCATAACCGTTGCGCATCATTTCCACTTTTTCCAATCCCGGGATCGAACGCAGCATCGCGAGCTGAACATCCTCCGGCATACTGGTGGACAGTCCTTGGACATAATATTCGGAGGTGTTTTTGCCTTCCGGTTCAAGGAAAATCTGATGTTTCGGTTTGTCGCTGAAACGAACGATTTTGTCTTCGATGGATGGGCAATAACGCGGACCCGTTCCTTCGATAATGCCGGAGAACATTGGTGCCCGGTGCAGGTTGGCATTAATGATTTCATGCGTTTGGGCCGACGTATACGTCAACCAGCAAGGAAGCTGCTCATTGTCGGAGCTTTCGGTTTCATAAGAGAAAAACTTCGGCTTTTCGTCTCCGGGCTGAATTTCGGTCTTGGAAAAATCGATCGTCGATTTATGCACGCGCGGAGGCGTTCCCGTCTTGAAGCGAACGAGCTTAAAGCCCAACTCGCGCAGATTTTCGGCCAATTTGATCGATGGCTGCTGGTTGTTTGGACCGCTTTCGTACGTCATTTCGCCCATGATGACTTTACCGCGCAGGTAGGTGCCAGTCGTCAAAACCACCGATTTGGCACGGTATGCGGTACCGGTCTTTGTAATGACGCCAACGCATACGCCGTCTTCAACGATCAGCTCTTCGACCATGCCCTGGCGCATCGTCAAGTTCGGCTCTTTCTCCATCGTTTCTTTCATCGTATGCTGATACAGGAATTTGTCCGCTTGAGCACGCAGCGCGTGAACGGCCGGTCCTTTCCCCGTATTCAGCATGCGCATTTGAATATAAGTTTTATCAATGTTGCGTCCCATTTCGCCGCCGAGCGCGTCGATTTCACGAACGACATGGCCTTTGGCCGGGCCGCCGATCGACGGGTTGCACGGCATAAAAGCAACCATGTCCAGGTTGATCGTGATCATCAGCGTGCTGGATCCCATGCGGGCCGCGGCAAGAGCCGCTTCGCAGCCGGCATGGCCGGCGCCGATGACGATGACATCAAAATTGCCGCCATCAAAACTCATGTTAAAAACCTCCTTTTATTTTTGAACTTTAAAATTTGATATATTTCCAGGACGGATGCCATCCATCCTTATTTGCCTAAGCAGAATTGCGAAAAAATCTGATCCAACAGCGATTCCGACGCCGTATCCCCGATTATTTCGCCCAGCTGCTCCCATGCGAGCCGGACATCGATCTGGATCATGTCGATCGGGATAAGCTGTTCGGCTGCGTCATAGGCATCCTGGAGCGATTTATGCGCTTTTTTCAACAAAGCGATATGGCGCACGTTGCTGACATACGTCAAATCCCCGGTTTCGATGCTGCCGCTGAAAAAGAGCTGCGAAATCGCCGCTTCCAGCGCATCGACGCCTTCTTGGGCTTTTACGGACATCGGCACAATCAAATCCTCCGAATAATAACGCAAAAGAATGTCTTTATCGAGCTGTTGAGGTAAGTCCATTTTATTCATAATGACGATGGATTGTCTACCGCGGATTTGTTCCATTAATTCCAGTTCGTCTTCATGCAGCGGCTCGCTTGCATTCAGAACCAGCAAAATCAGGTCGGCCTCGGTTACCGCATGTTTGGACCGTTCCACCCCGATCCGTTCGACGACGTCCATCGTTTCGCGGATCCCGGCCGTATCCAGCAGCTTGAGCGGAATGTTGTTGATCGTAACGAATTCCTCAATGACGTCCCGCGTCGTTCCCGGTATATCCGTCACGATGGCGCGGTTCGTATGGGCCAAGGTATTCAGGAGCGAGGATTTCCCCACATTCGGGCGTCCGACGATGGCCGTCGTAATCCCTTCGCGCAAAATTTTGCCCTGTTCGGCCGTCTTCAGCAGCTTCGTGATGCCCTGCATCACTTCCGTGCTTTTTTCTTTGATGAATTCGGCTGTTAAAGACTCCACGTCATGTTCCGGATAATCGATGTTCACTTCGATATGGGCCAGCGTTTCCACCAGCGTATGACGCAGCTTCTTGATTTGATCCGAAAGCTGTCCCTCCACCTGTTTCAAGGCGACGGAGAATGCCCGGTCCGATTTCGAACGGATGAGGTCGATAACCGCCTCCGCCTGCGACAGGTCGATCCGGCCATTGAGGAAGGCGCGTTTCGTGAACTCGCCCGGCTCGGCCAGACGGATGTCCTGCTGGAGCAGCAAATCCATGACCCTTTTAACGGAAATGACGCCTCCGTGCGTGCTGATCTCCACAACATCCTCTGTAGTAAAAGAACGCGGAGCCCGCATGACCGTCACAAGCACCTCTTCGATCCGTTCGTCCCGTTCCGGATCCACGATATGTCCGTAATGCACGGTATGGCTTTCCGCCTCCGTCAACTTCGTTTTGCTGCGAAAAATGTTCCCCACTTCCGCAATGGAGTCGGGGCCGCTCACGCGGATCACGGCGATGCCCGCTTCTCCTACGGCCGTCGAAATGGCCGCGATTGTATCGCTTAACACGTTACTCACCTCTTCCTTCCTCTTCCTCATTCTGGTCGCTTTCTTTACTTCTACTCTACCCGGATTAGGAAAAATAAAGACTCGCGGATAGGCTCTTATCTCAGGATTTTGCAAAATTCGATTCCGGCCGCTCCCTGGTCCAATATATAGATGAACGAAACCGTTTCGCTCCATACATTGCTATTGGAACTTTGGATTTTTACAACATCCTCATCTACGAAAAAAGCAATGACTTCATCAGCTGCAACAGCTGAATAAAGTCATTGCACATCATCTACGTCATAGGACAATCTATAAGTCCCCGGGCGTCAAAAATCCCGTTGCTTTAATGTGATGACGATACGCCGATTCGGCTCTTCCCCTTTGCTGAATGTCTTCACCTGCGGATGATCCTGCAGTTTGGAGTGGATCACCTTCCGCTCCTGCGGAGACATCGGTTCGAGGACAACTTCCTTGCCGGAGCGGATGACGCGGCCCGCAAGCCGGTCCGCCAGCTCCTCCAGCGTTTTTTTGCGCCGTTCGCGGAAATTCTCGGCATCCAGCACGATGCGGATGTAACTTCCGGAATAGCGGTTGGCCACGATGTTGGCCAGGTATTGCAGGGCGTCGAGGGTTTGCCCCCTTCTGCCGATCACAAGGCCCAAATCAGGACCGAAAATATGAAGCGTCGTGACATCTTTCGCATGCTGCACGTCGACGGTGACGTCCAGACCCATGCTTTTGCCGACATCTTTAATGAATCGTACGGCTTCTTCATAAGGATCATGTTCTTCAACTTGCTCTGCAGCCTCCGGCTCAGCCGGGTCTAATGGCAAGGATGTTGCCGTCTCGACTGGAATGGTTTCGGGTTCCGGCTCGGGCAGCAGCGTCAGCTCCACCTTCGCTTCCTTGACACCAATCAGTCCCAGGAATCCTTTTGACGGCTGCGTTACGATATTGACCGATACCCGGTCCTGGCTTACCCCGAGCTGGGCCAGCCCTTGTCTTACAGCTTCTTCAACGGTTTTTCCTGATACGACGACTTTGCTCATTTAGACTTTTTGGCCCCCTTTTTGCCTTTTCCCGCATTTCCTTTGTTGCCTTGGCTTTTGTTATTGCCGCCCTTGGCAGGGTTTCCGCCTTTGGCGTTGCCGCTGCCGGCAGAGGATACGGCCGCCACGGTGGCACCCGGTCTTTTGCGGTACAGGAAGTAGTTCTGCACGATCGTATACAGGTTACTGAAGAACCAGTACAGAGGAAGTGCGGACGGGAACTGATAGGACATGAAGAAAATCAGCACCGGATACACGAACATCATGAACTGCATAGCCCCTTGCTGCGGGGTCGGGTTCATCCGCATCATCATCCACGTTTGCAGGAACGTCGTCGCCGCGGCCAGAATAGGCAAAATGAATGTATGGTCCGGCTTTCCGAGCTGAAGCCACATGAATGAGTGTCCATACAAATCCTTATTATGAATAATCGAGTTATAGAGAGCGATAAATACGGGCATTTGCACGATCAGCGGCAAACATCCCGCCATCGGATTAACCTTATTTTCCTGGAACAAGCGCATCGTTTCCTGCTGCTGCTTTTCCGGATTATCTTTGTACTTCTCTTTGATTTTGGCAAGCTCAGGCTGAATCGCCTGCATCGCTTTCGAGCTTCGGACCTGCTTGATCGACAGCGGCAAAATGATCGTCCGCACGATGATCACCATCACAAGGACGGCCAGTCCATATTCGCCGTTAAACCAATGAGCAAACGTATCGAGCGCATACGAGAAATAATAAACGACGTTTCTCTGCCAGAAACTGCCGCTGTTTCTCATATCTTCGGTCGTATACTGTACCGAACTGGAACTGCACGCCGATAACACCATGACTGCTAGCAGCAATACTGCCGTGAGGAGGATCCATTTCCTGCCTCGTCTCGTCTTGAATAGCGACACTTCATAACCCCTCTCTGGACACTTCCGTTCAACGTAAATCATACCATAAACAATTGGACAAAGAAACCAGCTTTCACCGGGCCGGCGGCCGCAGCAGCGACGCTTTTCTCAGCACGTGAAGCACGCTTTTTTCCAAATCCTTGTACGACATATCCAAGGCGCCCTTCCGCACAATAAACACAAGATCCACGTGCTCGATCAGCTTGTCCTCATGATGACGAACGATTTCTTTCACGAGCCGGCGCATCCGGTTGCGGACAACGGCATTGCCCACCTTTTTGCTGACGGAAATTCCTACGCGAAATTTCTCTACCTCTTTTTTGCGGAACCAGTACACGACAAACTGGTGGTTCGCAAAAGACTTTCCATGTCGATATACGCGACTAAAGTCCGCGCGGTTTCGTAAACGTAAACTTTTATGCAACCCGATCCCCTGCCTGCTTCTGCCGCCCGGTATGCTCAGGCGATCATTTCTTGATAATAAGCATGAAGAAAATTAAGAAAGCGAGGGCCGCGTTCAGCGGAAGCCTATTCCCCCGATCAACCGATCCCTTAGCTCCGCTGAAAACCTATTCCATCCTCTTAAAGCATCCTTTTCGATTCTTATCATCATTTCTTTCGATCCAGGATTCATCCAATCCTTTTATGCGGAAAAACGAAGCCTGTCTCAGCATACGGCTCCGCTCCCCGAAACTATAAGAAAAGCGTCTATCCGACGTACTTTCACATAAGGTAGGACAGCGATTAACGGAAGTTTTTCTTGCGATAAAGGCAAGTGAAGGCTCGAAAATTTATACTTTCTTATATTTTCAAAAAATTTTGCTTCATATAATAGTAGAAAAAAACCAACCACTACCTCCGGCACCGACGAAACGCTTTCAGTAAAGTTTTAGTGACGATTCGCCGGCCTTAACAAGATCCCTTTGCCCTTCAATAAAGAAAACGCATCTATCATTATTGGCATTCCGTCATCCTGATAAACCAGTTCTGCGGGAAAATCTCTTCTCCCTCTTTTTGAGGCGTTTCGCGGTCGGCCTCCTGCGCCGAATGACGGTTTCAGCCTCGAAAGTCCATCCGATTGAAGAAAAAAAGACCACCGCGGTGGTCTTTATGCACGAAATTTACGCACTCAATACTTTTCTGCCCTTCTGGCGACGAGCTGCCAGCACTTTACGGCCGTTTTTCGTGCTCATTCTTTTCCGGAAGCCATGTACCTTTTTGCGTTTGCTTACATTTGGTTTAAATGTAGGTCTCATGTATTGCGCACCCCCTTACAGGATTTAAAATAACCTTTATGGTTAATTCATTTTCATTCACACAGAAAATGCCTTTATACATTTAACCATGTCAAGGCCCAAAAGTCAACCTGAACCCTTCTCCTATTTATATCGAAGTTCCGTCCGTAAACCCGGCCCCGTTCTCCATATTGATCAGGCCTCCCTCTTTTATTTGTTTTTTTCCTTGGAATCGCGTTACAGCAAAAACAGGTCTTGAGTAGAAGTCCTTGTTTTCCACAGACGGTATTCGCCATCGCTCGAAAAAATCCACAGACCCCATTTATCCACTTGTTCACAAAAACCGCCGCGGATTTCCCTTTTCCGGCACAACCTGTGCACAACTGATTTTCCGTTTTTAGGAATGCTGTCGAAACTTAAACAATTTATAAACAATATATAGTGTTGTGAATAGGATTTATACACAACTTATTGAATTTGTGGATAAAATGGACGCATACATTGATAAAAAGGGATTCTTTTGCTATGATTATATTACTTTTGGTTGTGAATATCTGTTTCCACCCATAATATTATCAACAAGCTGTGGATAAACTTGTGAACAATTTTAATTTATCCACTTTTTTTATTTTTTTCAAAAGGTGAAACATGGGGATAAAATACTTCACGTTTCATTTTTTTTCGACAATTCCACTCAAGTAGCGGAGGCCAAGGCCGCATTTGGAAGATTTAAAGGAGTGACAGTTAGTGGACAGCCATACTTCCGAATTATGGCAGCAAATCCTATCTATTATTCATACCAAACTCAGCAAGCCGAGCTTCGACACCTGGTTTAAAGCAACGAAAGCGATCCAAATGAATGACCACTCCATTGTCATTTCCGCGCCTACGACTTTTGCTGTTGAATGGTTGGAAAGCCGCTATACCAAGCTCGTCAGCTCGACGATCTACGAAGTGCTTGGCAAACAAGTTGACGTGAGATTCGTCATTGAAGAAAACAAGCCTGCGGAGGTCGTTCCCCAACAACCCGCTCCAATGCCTCAGGTGGCCCAAGAAGAAGCATTCACCCATATGCTGAATCCGAAATACACCTTTGATACGTTCGTCATTGGATCCGGGAACCGGTTTGCCCATGCGGCATCGCTCGCCGTCGCCGAGGCGCCGGCCAAAGCATACAACCCTTTGTTTCTATATGGAGGGGTCGGGCTGGGAAAAACGCACTTGATGCATGCGATAGGCCATTACATTCTGGAACATAACCCTGCTAGCCGCGTCGTGTATATTTCCTCCGAGAAATTTACGAATGAATTCATCAACTCCATCCGCGACAACCGGGCGGAAAGCTTTCGCAACAAATACCGCAACGTGGACATTCTGCTGATTGACGACATTCAATTCCTGGCTGGGAAGGAATCGACTCAGGAGGAATTTTTCCATACATTCAACGCGCTGCATGAGGAACAGAAGCAAATCATCATTTCCAGTGACCGGCCGCCCAAAGAAATTCCGACGCTGGAAGACCGGCTCCGTTCCCGTTTCGAATGGGGACTGATCACCGATATTCAGCCGCCGGATTTGGAAACGCGGATCGCCATTCTACGCAAAAAAGCGAAGGCCGAAAACCTCGACATCCCGAACGAAGCGATGATGTACATCGCCAACCAGATCGACACGAACATCCGGGAGCTCGAAGGCGCCCTCATTCGGGTCGTCGCCTATTCGTCGCTGACCAATCAGGACGTCACCACGCATCTTGCTGCCGAAGCGCTGAAGGACATCATTCCTTCCAGCCGTCCGAAAATGATCACCATTCAGGACATTCAGCAGAAAGTCGGGGAATACTACAATTTGAAGCTCGAAGACTTCAAGGCGCGCAAACGGACGAAAGCCGTCGCCTTCCCGAGGCAAATTGCAATGTATCTCTCGCGCGAGCTGACGGATTTTTCCCTGCCCAAAATCGGGGAAGCTTTCGGAGGCCGGGACCACACCACGGTGATCCACGCGCACGAAAAAATATCCCAGTCGCTGAAAACCGACCAGGATCTCTATAAAGTGATCAACAACATTACAGAAAAAATCAAAAACCCGACCTGAACAAGTTCAAAGCCTATGCACAATCTATACACATGTGGATAGGCTTAATTTATTGAGGTTTTGAGGGCTTATCCACATATTCAGCGTCCCTACTGCTATTACTATGTTTTAAATATAAAAAATATAACCATAAAAGCTGCGCAAAAGAGGAAGAAGCAATTGAATCCTCTGCCAGCCGAAATTCCTGCTAGGAGTGAAAAGATGAAGATCAGCATCCTTAAAAACGTCCTTAACGAATCCATTCAGCATGTATCCAAGGCGATTTCGAGCCGTACGACGATTCCGATCCTCGGAGGCATCAAGCTGGACGTAACGCATCAAGGCGTAACGCTAACGGCAAGCGATACCGACATTTCCATTCAATCCTTTATTCCCGCCGAAGACGCCGACCGGACGATCGTGCAGGTGGAGAAAACCGGCAGCGTCGTTTTGCCGGCCAAGTTTTTCGTAGAAATCATTAAAAAGCTGCCTTCCCAGGAAATTCAAATGGAGGTCAAAGAGCATTTCCAAACCTTCATTTCTTCCGGTTCCACGGAAATTCAAATGGTCGGGCTGGATCCCGAGGAATTTCCCGTGTTGCCTGATATCGAAGGCAACCAGACGGTTTCCCTTCCGGGAGCTCTGCTGAAAAACATGATCCGCCAAACGGTATTTGCGATTTCTACGCAGGAAACCACCCCGATTTTGACCGGTGTCCTGTGGAATCTGGACCAAAACGATTTGAAATTCACGGCGACGGACCGTCACCGCCTTGCCACGCGTTCGGCCCATCTGGACGGAGCGGATGACGTGAAGTTCAGCAATGTCGTCATTGCCGGCAAAACGCTGAACGAACTGAGCAAAATCATACCCGACCAAAACACACTGATCGACATCGTCGTGGCCGACAACCAGGTGCTGTTCAAGCTGGATCGCGTCCTGTTCTATTCCCGTATTCTGGATGGCATTTACCCGGATACTACTAGAATTATTCCGACAACCTACAAAACAGAACTCATTTTGGACACAAAAAAATTGAGCGAATCGATCGACCGCGCTTATTTGTTGTCCCGTGAGGAAAAAACGAATATCGTCCGGCTGCAGACGATGGAAAACGGCGGCATTGAAATTTCCTCGAGCTCCTCTGAACTCGGTAAAGTGCGTGAGGAACTGGACGTTATCGATTTCAAAGGAGAGCCGCTGCGCATTTCCTTTAACTCCAAATATATGCTTGATGTGTTGAAGATCGTGGAAAGCGAGCAGCTGATGATTGCCTTCACCGGCATGATGAGCCCGATCATTCTGAAACCGATGGATGACAGCCAAAGCTCGTACGTCATTTTGCCTTACCGGACGACGAACTAATCCGGCAGCCGAAGTTATCAACAGGAAGGGCGTTTGCGATGAAGGAAATATTTATCCACAGTGAATATATCAAGCTCGATCAATTTTTAAAGCTGGCCGACTGCATATCCACAGGCGGAATGGCGAAGGCGTTGCTTGCGGAAGGCCAAGTGTCGGTGAACGGAGAGCCTGAGGAACGCCGGGGCCGCAAGCTGTATCCCGGGGATCGGGTGAAAGTGGTGGATTGCGGCGAGTTTACCGTATCCAGGGAGTCCTGATATACTCCTCATGGAGCCGCGCTTTTGGTGCGGGTCGATCAGGCGGGAAATGAGGAGGAAGCGCACGTGTTTGTAAAAAGCATCAGCCTGCAGCATTACCGCAATTACGAAGAGCTACAATTGGATTCCTTCAGCGACGTCAATCTGCTGATCGGACAAAACGCTCAAGGGAAAACCAATTTGGTTGAAGCGATTTTTGTTTTGGCCTTAACGAAAAGCCACCGGACCCCAAGAGACCGCGAGCTGATCTCCTTCCAGGAAAAAAGCGCGCATGTCTCCGCGGTGGTGGAAAAGAAATACGGGCAGCTGACGCTCGATCTCAATTTATCCCCGCAGGGGAAAAAAGCGAAAATCAACGGCCTCGAGCAGCGCAAACTTAGCGATTTCATCGGATCGCTGAACGTCGTGATGTTTGCGCCCGAGGATCTGGAAATCGTAAAGGGAACGCCTGGCGTACGCCGGCGTTTTCTTGACATGGAGATCGGGCAGGTCCAGCCCGGATATTTGTATCATTTGCAGCAATACCAGAAGGTGCTGAACCAGCGCAACAATTTGCTCAAGCAAATGTGGGGCAACGACAAACCGCAGCAGGGGCTGTTGGAGGTTTGGGATCAGCAGCTTGCCGATCATGGTGTTAAAATCATCAAAAAGAGGAAACAATTTATCGTAAAGCTGCAGAAATGGGCCGAGTCCATTCACCACGGCATTACGAACGGCAGCGAAGACCTGAAGCTCGTTTATCTTCCGTCGTTCGGCGACGAGGCGGAGGAAGATGAAGCTTATCTTTTCGAACAATTTATGTTAAAATTATCACAACTGAAGGATCAGGAGCTTCGGCGCGGGATGACGCTTGCCGGACCCCATCGGGACGATGTGGCCTTTTATATCAACGGCAAGGAAGTGCAAACCTATGGATCCCAGGGGCAGCAGCGGACTACGGCATTGTCGCTTAAATTGGCGGAAATTGAACTGATCCATGAGGAGATCGGGGAGTACCCGGTCCTGCTTTTGGATGACGTGCTGTCCGAACTGGATCCATACCGCCAAACGCAGCTCATTGAAACCTTTCAGACCAAAGTGCAAACCTTTATTACGGCGACGGGGATCGAGAGCCTGAATACCGATAAACTGAAAAAGGCCAGCGTTTTTCACGTCCATAGCGGACAGATTGGCTCTTAAGGAGTTGGGATTATGTATATTCACCTGGGCGGCGAAAGAATTATCCGCTCCGCGGAACTGGTCGCCATTTTTGACGTTTCGATCGAGAAATCCTCAAAAATATCGAAGCAGTTCGTCAGCCACGCCTGCCAGCACAAAAACGTGGAATATATCGGAGAAGAGGAACCGAAATCGATCGTGATCACGAAAAGCACAGTTTATTATTCCCCGATTTCGTCGTCGACACTCAAAAAACGGGCGAAGGTTTTCGTGGCCAACGCTTAATTATATATAACCCCGATCGAACTCTCTGAAGCCGGCAGCCGGCCAATGTAAAGAGAGTTTTTGCTGCGATGAACGCAGTTTAACGTTAATATTTGATTTATGCAGAATTCCTGATAGGAGATTCCCTTGAAACGCAGTTATACCCCGAAGCAGCAGATTTAGAATTTATAGAAGTAGGTGACAGGCATGTCTATGAATCAACCGCAATATGATGAGAATTCGATTCAGGTTCTGGAGGGTCTGGAAGCCGTCCGCAAACGTCCTGGTATGTATATCGGATCCACAAGCGCCAAAGGCCTTCACCATTTGGTATGGGAAGTCGTGGACAACAGTATCGACGAAGCCATGGCGGGCATATGCGATCATATCGAGGTCGTCGTTCACAAGGATAACAGTGTTACCGTTGTCGATAACGGGCGGGGGATTCCGGTTGGCGAACATCCCAAGATGAAAAAATCCACGCTTGAAGTCGTCATGACCGTTCTGCACGCAGGCGGTAAATTCGGCGGCGGCGGATACAAGGTGTCGGGCGGTCTGCACGGCGTGGGTGTGTCCGTCGTTAACGCGCTGTCGTCCAAGGTGGTCGTGCAGGTTAGACTTGACGGCCATATCTACCAGCAGGAGTACCATCGCGGCGTTCCGCAGTACGACATTAAAATTGTCGGCGAGACCGACGAGCACGGTACGACAGTGACGTTCCTGCCGGATCCGGAAATTTTCACCGAGACGACCGAATACGACTACAATACGCTGCTCACCCGGATCAGAGAGCTGGCTTTCCTGAATAAAGGCATTGCCTTGACGCTGACGGACGAACGTACGGGGGCTTCCAACTACTTCAAATACGAAGGCGGAATCATCGAATACGTCAAATATTTGAACGAGAAAAAGGAACCGCTGCATGAGCAGCCGATTTACGTCGAAGGCTCGCGCGACATGATTCAGGTCGAAATCGCGCTGCAGTACAACGACAGCTATACGGAGAATATTTATTCTTTTGCCAATAACATCAACACGCATGAAGGCGGAACGCATGAATCCGGCTTTAAGAGCGCACTGACGCGGATTATTAACGACTACGCCAAAAAGAACGGCATGATCAAAGACAGCAACGGCAACCTGACCGGCGATGACGTCCGCGAGGGACTGACGGCCATCATTTCCGTCAAAATTCCGGAGCCGCAGTTTGAAGGCCAGACGAAAACGAAACTGGGCAACAGCGAAGTGCGCGGCATCGTGGAGTCGCTCTTTTCCGAGAAGCTGCAGGAGTTTTTAGGCGAAAATCCGGCCGTATCCAAGCGGATTCTCGAAAAAGCGCTCCAAGCGTCCCGCGCACGCGAAGCCGCGCGTAAAGCCCGCGAGCTGACCCGCCGCAAGAGCGCTCTGGAGATCAGCGCGCTGCCGGGCAAACTCGCCGACTGTTCTTCAAAGGACGCCTCGATCTGCGAGCTTTACATCGTCGAAGGCGACTCTGCGGGCGGATCGGCGAAGCAAGGCCGCGACCGGCACTTCCAGGCGATTTTGCCGATTCGCGGTAAAATTTTGAACGTAGAAAAGGCCAGACTCGACCGCATCCTGTCCAACATGGAAATTCGCGCGATGGTAACCGCCATGGGCACAGGGATCGGCGATGAGGACTTTGACATCTCCAAAGCGCGTTACCACAAGCTCATTATCATGACCGATGCCGACGTCGACGGCGCGCATATCCGCACGCTGCTGCTGACGTTCTTTTACCGGTACATGCGGCAGCTGGTGGAAGCGGGATACGTGTATATCGCTCAGCCGCCGCTTTTCAAAATCGAACGCAACAAAACGGTTCGTTACGCCAATTCCGAGAAAGAACGGGACGAAATCATCGCTTCGTTCGGGGAAGGCGCGAAATACAACATTCAGCGCTATAAAGGTCTAGGCGAGATGAACCCTGAGCAGCTTTGGGAAACGACGATGGATCCGGACAGCCGGACCATGCTTCAGGTGACGATTGAAGATGCGATGCAGGCGGATATTTTGTTCGATACCTTAATGGGGGACAATGTTGAACCTCGCCGCGACTTCATTCATGAGCATGCCAAGCATGTTAAAAATTTGGATATTTAAGCACGACAAAGAAGGAGTCTTCGCGGCTCCTTCTCTTTTTTTAACCGATCATCAAGCTTTCTTTTTTCTTTTGCTTTCTTTTCGGGGAGCGGAAATCCGCCCGTAGGCAATCGCATACCGCTCGATCCGCTGATAAATGCTTTTATCCTTGAAAAACTTTTTGAAGGGAAATATGGCGGGAAGGGTGTTGACCTCCAAAATCCATGGATACAGATTGGTGTCGATGGCCACGTCCAAACCGATTTCTTTTAATTTTGGATATTCCTTTTGCAGCTGTTTGGCCGTTTCCTCCCCCAAGGCGTTAAGTTGCTTTTCAAGCAAGTTGATTTCGCGTTGCGATGCGTGGGGAGCCAGCAGCTCATCCAACATTTTCACCGTTCCGCCGCCGTGGTAATTTGTGATGATTTTGTTTTTTCCCGCGACGCGGCCGACAATTCCTGTAGTTTCCCATTTCCGTTTGGGGGTCTTCTGCGTCAAAACTCTAAGATCAAAGGAACGGTCATTGTATTTTAGCTTGTGGATGCCCCTTTGGATCAGATATACCTTTTTTCCGATATGGTTCCGAATGGCGCGGTGAAGGTCCGCTGTTGAAGTAAATTCTTCAATGGTTGTTCCCGATTTCAAAACGTATCGTTCTTGGAGAACGGCTTGGTCGCTTTCGTTAAAATCAAATGTTGCGGTTATTCGCTCTGCGCACATAACGCCGTTACCGAATGTCCCGATATCAGGTTTGATGTAAACCATCGTGTGCTCTTTCAGCATTTCGATAAGCGCGTCCTGCGAGTATTTCATGGTGAGGGGGATATTGGCTGCGATCTGCTTATTGCGCAGAAGCACCAATGTTTTGGCCCATTTGCTTGAAACACGCTGTATGGACAAGTCATCGCATCCTTTCCGTGAAGATGTGGCGGAAGCCGTTAGCGCAACGTAAGGCGAATTGTAAAATGCTTCATGGAATGCGTAAAACATAGGACAAGGGAGCAAATGAATGGTATAATATGAAGATATGGATAATTGAATTCTGAGTCCAGGAAACTCCTTTTGCCTATCAGTATATGTCACGGGCAGGAAGAGGGTAGGGCGAATCCCTAAAATGGAGCAAGATGGGCGGCGGTCTGCGGAGAAAAGGCCAAACGTTTAATTGTGCTCTTTTTGTGAAAGTAATATAATAAAGATTAGTGGTTTTTATCTATTTTGGTACGAAGCGGTACTGCTTTCCCCGGTTGCCGGCGGATTGCGGCTAGCCGTTTTATGCCCGTATGGAACTAAGATTCGTTGATTCTATAGTTGATTCTATATAGTCCGCATGCTTGTTTTGTTGAGGGAAATGGAGGAGGTCCACCATGGCGGAAGAAAAAAATCCCCAGATTAAGGAGCGGGACATTGGTGTCGAAATGCGCGAGTCCTTTATGGACTATGCGATGAGCATCATTGTGAGCCGGGCTTTGCCGGATGTGCGCGATGGACTCAAGCCGGTACATCGTCGCGTGCTTTATGCGATGTCGGAGCTTGGTTTGTCGCCGGATAAGCCGTTTAAAAAATCGGCGAGAATCGTCGGCGAGGTCATCGGTAAGTATCACCCGCACGGTGACGCGCCCGCTTACGAGACGATGGTCCGTATGGCGCAGGATTTTTCGATGCGTTATATGCTTGTCGAAGGGCATGGCAACTTTGGCTCCATCGATGGTGACGCTCCGGCCGCGATGCGTTATACCGAAGCGCGCCTTTCGAAGATTGCTCAAGAGATGCTGCGCGATATCAATAAGGAGACCATCGATTTTACGGAAAACTATGACGGCGAAGAGCTGGAGCCGGTCGTGCTTCCTGCGCGGTATCCGAACCTTCTGGTTAACGGCGTTTCGGGTATTGCCGTCGGGATGGCGACGAATATCCCGCCGCATAATCTCGGAGAGGTTATTGACGGGGTATTGGCCCTGATCCAAAATCCTGACATTTCTTCGCTGGAATTGATGGAATATATTAAAGGGCCGGATTTCCCGACCGCCGGTTATGTGTTGGGACGCCACGGCATTCGCCAGGCCTACGAAACCGGACGCGGCTCCGTGACGATGCGCGCCAAAGCCGAGATCGAAGAAAATAACGGCAAGGCGCGGATTATCGTGACCGAGCTTCCATACCAGGTCAATAAGGCGCGTTTGGTTGAAAAAATCGCCGAGCTGGTGCGCGAAAAAAGACTGGACGGCATTACCGACCTGCGGGACGAATCGGACCGTAACGGTATGCGGATCGTTGTCGAGCTGCGCCGTGACGTGAACCCGAGCGTGATGCTGAACAATTTGTACAAACACACGGCGATGCAGTCTACGTTCGGCATCAACATGCTGGCGATCGTGAAAAACGAACCGAAGGTTTTGAGTCTCAGAGATGTGCTGAGCTACTACCTGGAGCACCAGATCGAGGTCATTCGCCGGCGGACGGAATACGATTTGAAAAAAGCCGAAGCCCGCGCCCATATTCTCGAAGGTTTGCGTATCGCTTTGGACCATTTGGACGAAGTCATTTCGATTATCCGTTCCTCGCAAACGACCGACATCGCTCGCGAACGTTTGATCGAGCGCTTCGGGCTCAGCAACGAGCAGACGCAAGCGATTCTGGAAATGCGCTTGCAGCGCCTGACCGGACTGGAACGCGAGAAAATCGAAAACGAATACCGGGAACTGATGGTCAAAATCGCTGAATACAAGGAAATTTTGGCCAATGAGCATCTGGTACTGGAAATCATCAGCAACGAGCTGCTCGAAATCAAGGAAAATTATGCGGATGAGCGCCGCACTGAAATTACCATCGGCGAAGAAAGCATTTTGGACGAAGACCTGATTCCTCGCGAGGAAGTGGTCATCACCATTACGCATACAGGCTACGTCAAACGCCTGCCGGCCAACACGTACCGCAGCCAAAAACGCGGCGGACGCGGGGTTGTGGGGATGGATACGAAGGACGAAGACTTCGTCGAGCATCTGTTTGTGACCAACTCCCACAATTACCTGATGTTCTTTACCGACCGGGGCAAGGTTTACCGGCTTAAAGCATACGAGATTCCGGAGCTCAGCCGCACGGCTCGGGGCACGGCGATCATCAACCTGATCCAAATCGAGCAGGGCGAGACGATCAACGCCGTCATTCCGGTAGAAGAATTCGAAAACGACAAATACCTGTTCTTCGTCACCCGAAGCGGGATTGTGAAAAAGACGCCGCTGGAAGATTACGTGAACATCCGCAAAGGCGGTCTAATCGCAATCAACCTACGTGAAGATGATTCCCTGATCGAAGTCAAATTAACCGACGGCCAGCAGGAAGTTATTATGGCTACGGCTCAGGGCATGTCGATCCGGTTCTCGGAAAACGACGTTCGCTCCATGGGCCGCAGCGCGACCGGCGTCAAAGGGATTACGCTTGACGAAGACGACCAGGTCATCGGCATGGACGTCGTTGACAAAGACTTGGATACGTTGATCGTCACCGCGAAAGGTTACGGCAAACGGACGCCTCTGAGCGATTACCGTTCGCAGACCCGGGGCGGCAAAGGGATCAAGACGCTGAACGTTACCGAAAAAAATGGCCCGGTCGTAGGGCTTAAGGTCGTCAGACCGGATGAGGACCTGATGATCATTACTTCGAGCGGTACGCTGATCCGTACAAGCATTGAGGGAATTTCCATCATGGGCCGCTACACGCAAGGCGTTAAGCTGATCAACATTCGCGACGAAGATACCGTGGCCACGGTATGCCGGGTTGATAAAAGCGAGGAGCCGGAAGAAGGAGAAGAAGGGGAAGAGACGAATATAGAAGGCCTGACCCCTCCATCTGAACCGGATTCGTCGGCAACTGCAGCAGATCAAGTGACGGAATCGGATATGGATGATTCCTCCGATGAAGCGTAACGGATAAAACGAAAGAGCATGCTTTTGAGAGATCGAAAGCGGTGCTCTTTTTTTCATTTTTAAAGGTGACACACACCCATATGTTAGGGGATAACAAGCGTCCGGCTTCGAGATCAAGCAATTTCCCTACTATTTGCACCGGAATAGGCGTGTTGGAGTTTTGCGAAATGCTAATTTAGATTGTGCAGCACTACGGTACGTAATATAATGGAGTAAATTACCATGTTTTTTAGATGGAAGTTAGCGAGGGAATCATCGTTATGGCCAGCATATCTATTTCGGAATTGAAACCTGGTATCAAGCTAGTAAAAGATGTACATACTCCGCTTGGCGGATTGCTGATGCGCAAAGGCACGGTCTTGCTTCCGCGTGACTTGGATATTTTGCGTGCTTTTATGATCCAGCATGTCGAGGTAGATATAGGCGAAGCGGAGCTCAAGAATGTCACCAAGGCCATCTCGAGCGCAAACCCGGCAAATGCAAGCGATGAGAAACCGGCCGATACGGCGGTGTTAACGAAAACGGCTCCATTTCATGAAGAGTATGAAAAACTGATCTCGCTGATGAAAAGCGCGCATCAGTCCGTCATCGCCTCAGAATTGCCGATCTACGAGCTGCGGAATCAACTGGAAGCGGCTATCTTACATATCAAAGACTACAACCCGTTAACATTCGTGCCAAGATCAATGAATGAGTATGATTATATTTTCCATAACGGTGTGCTGTGTGCGTTTTCTTCGTATTTGCTTGCCAAATGGAGCGGGATGCAGCAGAAAGATTGGATGCAGGCGGCGTTCGCCGGGTTATTTCACGACATTGGGAATGCCAAGGTCGATCCGGCGATATTATATAAACCTAACGCTCTGACCGCCGCCGAGGCGGAAGAAATGCGTAGGCATACGGCATACGGGTATCAAATTCTCAAAAACGTCAGAGCGGTCAATGAAGGCGTCAGACTTGCGGCTCTTCAACATCACGAAAAAATCGACGGGTCCGGGTATCCGCTGCGCTTGGATGGCGGCAAGATCCATATCTATGCCAAAATGGTCGCCATTACGGACATTTTTCATGCAATGACGCTTAACCGGATTTATCGCAAGGCGCAGTCTCCATATTTGGTGCTTGAGCAGATTCACTCTGAAGCTTTCGGCAAGCTGGATCCTACACTGGTACGGATCTTCATCCAAAAGGCGACGGAGTTCCATAATGGGACCATCGTTCGCCTCAGCAATGGTCAGGTCGGCGAAATCGTGTTTACGGATCAGAATCATCCGACGCGCCCGATGGTTTCGGTCGGCGGGGAGATCATCAATCTGGTGCAGAAACGGCAGCTCTACATTGAAGAGGTTTTATCTTCAAATTAAATAGTTGACATACTTAACAAAGCTGTGTTATATTAATACTTGTCTTCACGAAGACATGGTTTAATAGAATGCAGCTTTTAAAATTTTTCTTTTAAAAAAAGCTTGCATTAATAAAGAAAACATGATATATTATAAAAGTTGCTGCTGAACATAACGGCGGCGGCGAAAACGAAGTGTTTGATCTTTGAAAACTGAACAACGAGTGAGATTAGACCTTGCTTGCAAGGTCGACAGCGAAGCAAATCGGTTCGAGTCTTTTGACTGAATGATTTGTGGAGCATAAATGAGAATTATATTAATGAAATTTCCGATTTGGCATTGTAATCGAAAAATTCATTATTTCTCGTCAGATTCAAAATGAGTCACAAACTTTCTTGGAGAGTTTGATCCTGGCTCAGGACGAACGCTGGCGGCGTGCCTAATACATGCAAGTCGAGCGGACTTGATGAGGAGCTTGCTCCTCTGATGGTTAGCGGCGGACGGGTGAGTAACACGTAGGCAACCTGCCTGCAAGACTGGGATAACTACCGGAAACGGTAGCTAATACCGGATAATTTATCGCTTCGCATGGAGCGGTAATGAAAGACGGAGCAATCTGTCACTTGCAGATGGGCCTGCGGCGCATTAGCTAGTTGGTGAGGTAACGGCTCACCAAGGCGACGATGCGTAGCCGACCTGAGAGGGTGAACGGCCACACTGG